>JAAFKE010000001.1:0-10681 GCA_013298215.1 Cytophagales bacterium
ACAATTTTTATCCAATATTACTAATTCAGACAACCTGAGTAGTTACGAAGAAAATTAGTTTGCAATACAAATTTAACTCTTTTCTATGCTCACGCTTTTTTTATCCTAATGTGGCACTCATATTGACCTTGTATAACAAATAATAAATCATTATCTAAATGTAAAAATCTAAACCTAAAATATGCAAAAAGAAGTAAAAAACACATCCCATAAAACGTTTGAAGAAATGGGTGTAAATTTTTCAGAGGGTAGTGGTTGTCATACTTGCCAAGATAACTCCTGCTACAACACCGTCCCTTTAAGAAGAACAGGTGAAGAATACAGTGTTCATATTTCCACAAATCCTTCGAGAACTAAGTTTAGAGTGCACGCAACAATAAGCTCTAATACAGAATTTGAAAACGGAATGTGCTACGATTTTATTAATGAATCTGATGCAGTTACATTTGTATGTGACACTTTTGAATGGTTTAAATGTTTTTGAATTGTAAAACAGCACCTAAATATTTGTATTGACAATGTTTGGGGAAAAGCATGCTAATAAGCCTTTGTACAACAATTTGACTTCAATTCACACACAACATCCACCACTGAATATTGGCAATAAACTTGTACATTTGCGTTTCAATCGCCAGCCGCGTTGCCACCATTTATAAAACTGAACTCAATGACCGATAAACCAGCCAACAACCGTACCTTCAAGCGGTTCACTCCCCTACCCCAAGAGCGCACCGATAACAAAGAAATGGTTTTTGGGATTCAGTCGGTGGTCGAGACGCTTCGGGCGGGCAAAGAAATCGACAAACTATTGGTTCAACGAGACTTGAACCTCGACGAAGTGCAGCGGTTGGCCAAAGAACTCGAGATTCCCGTTCAGCGCGTGCCCGTTGAGAAACTCAACCGCGTAACGCGAAAAAACCACCAAGGAGTCATTGCCTTCGTGTCGGCAATCAACTACGCCACAGTTCATAATGTGCTTTCGGATGCCTACGAAAAAGGACAAAACCCACTTTTGTTGCTTTTAGACCGCATTACCGATGTGCGAAACTTCGGGGGCATTGCCCGCACCGCCGAGTGCGCGGGCGTTCAGGGCATTGTGGTGCCCATGCGCGGCGGCGCCCAAATAAACGCCGATGCCATGAAAACCTCCTCGGGCGCACTCAATTACCTGCCCGTTTGCCGCGAGCGAAGCCTCACCGAAACCCTGCGCTACTTGCAAGACAGCGGTGTGAAAGTGGTGGTTTGTACCGAAAAAGCCCAAAAACAGATCTACGACGTAGATCTCACTGGCCCAACGGCCATTGTGATGGGGTCGGAGGAAGACGGTATCTCGACCGAACTCATGCGCTACGCCGACGAGATGGTAAAAATTCCGATGATCGGAAAAATCGAATCCCTCAACGTGTCGGTTGCCACGGGGGTTGTTTTGTACGAAGTTGTGCGCCAACGCTTGCTGGCGTAAATTACCCCTGATTTTTTTTAGTGATGATTCAAATTATTCCCGCCATCGACATTATCGACGGCAAATGCGTTCGGCTCACCCAGGGCAACTACGACCAAAAAACCATCTACAACGAAAACCCACTCGAAGTAGCCAAACAATTTGAGGACGCTGGCCTAACCCGACTCCATTTGGTGGACTTAGACGGTGCCAAGCAGCGGCACATTGTCAATGCCCACGTGCTAACGAGCATTGCCACCCACACAAACTTACACATCGATTTTGGTGGTGGCGTGCAGTCTAACGCCGACATAGAATTGGCCTTTAACTGCGGCGCAAAGCAAGTTACGGGCGGCAGCATAGCCATTAAAAATCCTGATCTGTTTGGCGAGTGGCTCGAAAAATACGGTGGGGAACGCATTATTTTGGGTGCCGATGCCCACCATGAGCGCATTGCTACGAGCGGTTGGCAAGAAAAAACCAACGTACTCGTGTACGATTTTGTGGCCCAGCACGTGGCCTTGGGAATCAAATACGCCATCAGCACGGACGTGGCCAAGGACGGGCTGCTCCAAGGGCCGTCGTTTGAGCTCTACCAAAAACTAAACCAACGCTGCCCCACCCTCAACGTCATTGCGAGCGGCGGCGTGAGCAACCTGGCCGACATTGTAGAACTCGACCGCATGGGCGTTTACGGTGTCATTGTGGGCAAAGCCATCTACGAGGGGCGCATTACACTGCAAGAACTGGCACGGCTCTGATCTTACTACAGTCCGTATTGTTCCAAAACATCGGCTGGCACGCCCTCCCATTTGTTGGGTACGTTGCCGAGGTATCCCAAATCTTTAATGCCCATTTGGCTCGTAAAAAAGCCCGTGGCGGTCAGGTTTCGCATCATATTAAAAAAAGCCACCCCAGGTTTCATGTCTTTGAGGGCCTGCTCGGGGTAGGCAATGAGGTCGATGATGGCAATTTGGTTGTTGCGCCCACAATCGGCAAATTTTTTTCCAAAACGCTTCGTGCACTGGCTGTCTAACCACATCAACCCTCCGCGCATGGGTGTTTGTTGGGCGGGTTGGTCTTTCATCATAAATTCGATGAAAGCGGGCACACCCGCCGCCGAGGCACTCCCCGATTTTGAATCGGCAGGAATTATAAAATCGGACAAGATCGTTACGGTGCGTAGTTCTGAGGCCGTAAAAAAGCGCTCGGCCATCAATTTGGCATCTTTAACGGCCTCCTCGCGGAGCCGCCCACCAGGTACTTTTACGGGCGCGGCCTGCGGCGGCGGGGCAGCGGCGGCTTCGGCGGGTAGCACTGCCGCGCCAAAAGCGGTGGCGGTCAGTGCTTTTAAGGTGTCTCGGCGTTTCATATCACAGGTTTTTTTTCTTTACTTGATCCACAATATATTCCGACGTGCGCATCGACGAGGCCAGGATAGTCCACGTCACGTTTTTGTCGCCCTGCGAAACAAACGGGGCGGCATCTACCACAAACAGGTTCTTCACGTCGTGGGCTTGTTGGTAGCTGTTCAGGGCCGATTTTTTGGGGTCGTTGCCCATCCTCACCGTACCAACCTCGTGGATAATCTGCCCAGGCAACGCCAAACCATAATTGGTGCTGGCATCGGGTTTTGGCCCCGTAGCCACGCCACCCATCGACGAGATAATCTGCTCAAAAGTGTCCTGCATGTGCTTGGCCTGCTTAATTTCGTAGTCCGACCACTTATAATGAAACCGCAACACGGGTATGCCATACTTATCTACTTTTTCGGGGTCAATTTCGCAGTAGTTTGTTTCGAGCGGCACGGGTTCGCCACGGCCTGCCATGCCAACGTAGGCCCCATAAAAGCGGCGGTAGTCGTCTTTTAGCCCCGCACCGTAGCCGCCAGCGGGTTTCATGGTGCCGTTTCGGGTGGGGTATTTTCCGTTCATGCCCTCCATACCAAAGCCAAAACCGTAGGATGGCATGCCCATTCCACCGCCGTATTCGATGTGGTATCCGCGCGGAAAATCCAGCTTTTTGTTGTCCAACCACCAAGGTGTGTACACGTGCATTCCGCCCACACCGTCTTCATTGTAGCGTTTGCGGTCCATGAGTGCTGGCACAAACGCCCCGCGCGACGCACCCGTGGAGTCGTTGAGGTACTTGCCCACCACGCCACTGGTGTTGGCCAGACCGTTTGGAAAACGCGGCGATTTTGAGTTGAGCAGCAACCGCGCCGATTCGCAGGCCGACGCGCCCAAAATAACGGTCTTGGCTCGAATTTGTTTTTCTTGCATCGTTGCCACGTCCACATACGACACGCCCGTGGCCAGCCCCGTTTTGTCGTCCGTTAGCACTTCGCGCACCATGGCCCCGTTTATCAGGGTGGTGTTTCCAGTTTTAACGGCGGGTTTACACAGCACCGAAGAGGCCGAAAAGTCGGCATAGGCGTAGCAGCCTCGGTTGCACTGGTGGCAATAAAAGCACTCGCCACGCTCGTCGTTTATCTTTTGGGTGAGCATGGCCATCCGCGACGGTATGATGGGAACACCAATGTTGGCCGCCGCTTTTTTGAGCATCAGCTCGTGAAGGCGGGGCTTGGGTGCGGGCAAAAACAAGCCATCGGGTTCGTTCGGGAAGTTCTCGACCGACCCAAAAATACCCACCAACCGATCTACTTTGTCGTAAAAAGGCTTCATGTCGTCGTAGCCAATGGGCCAATCGTCGCCCACGCCCGACAGGCTTCCGCGCCTAAAATCATCGGGGCCGAAGCGCAGCGAGATACGCCCCCAGTGGTTGGTTCGCCCGCCCAACATTCGGGAGCGAAACCACTTAAAATCAGTTCCTTTGACTGCCGAGTACGGCTCGCCGTCGATGTCCCAACCACCCCAGGCGGCATCAAAATCTCCGAAAGGCCGCAGCTGCGTACTGGCCCCTCGCCGTGGCGATTCATACGGCCATTTCATTTGGGTAATGTATTTTGGGTCGGCGGGGTCGTAATAGCCACCCGCTTCGAGCAAGCAAACTTTTGCGCCCGCCTTGGCCAACACGTAGGCAGCCATGCCACCGCCCGCCCCCGACCCAACAATAACGGCATCGTACACCTGGGGTTGTTCTTTGATATTGAATAGGTTCATCCTTTTTTTTGAATTTTAATTCGACCTAAAAAGAAAAACGGGTAGCCATTCTACCATTTCGATGGCACTATTTTACCAACAACAAATCGTAAACAGTTTGCATAACCGCCGCCCTGATTTTGAGCGATTGCAGCCGTGGGTTGTTACGGGTTGGATAGACGCGGTTTGACAAAAACACGTAGTTGAGTCCATAAACTGGATCAACCCAGGTCATCGTACCCGTAAAACCAGTGTGGCCGTAGCTCATGGCGGTAGCACTGCGCGGCACGTAGCCCGAGTTATTATAGACAAAAGGTGGTTTTTCAAAACCCAGCCCCCGGTTGTTTTTTAGATCAGGAAACTGGTAACTCGTAAACTCCGTGATGGCCCTTTGGCTCAAAATTTGCTGGCCGCCGTACTGGCCTTTTTGCAGGTACATTTGGGTAAGTTTCATCAGGTCGTTGGCCGTGCCAAACAACCCCGCGTGGCCCGAAATACCGCCGAGCATTGCCGCGCCCTCGTCGTGTACGCGCCCACGGATGAGCGTTTTCCTAAACAACGAGTCGTACTCCGAAGGTACTATTTTTGATTTATTATAAAAACGCAACGGATTGAATGTCAATGTATTTGCCCCTACTTTTTGGTAAATAGTTTTTTTGAGCCAAGGTTCAAAATCCTCCCCAGTGAGCTGTTTTACAATTTGGGGGTACAAATAAAACGACAGATCGCTGTACTCGTAGGCCTTGGTGGCGTTGAGCGGTGAGTCTTTAATGGCCTTGAATACAACAGCGCGGTAGTCTTTGTGCAAATACAAGTTCTCGGTCACTAAAATGGGGAAGTTTTTCGATTCTTTGTCGCTAAACGTTTTGGGTTTCCAGGTGCCGTCGGCATTGAGGCAGTCTTTCCAGAACGGAATCCAGGCTTTCAGCTGCGCTTGGTGGGTTAGCACGTCGCGCATCACCAAGTTGGCCTTGTTGGTTTTTTTATACTCGGGTACGTAAGCTCCCAACGTGGCGTTGGGGTCGAACTTACCCTCGTCGAAAAGTTTCATGAGGGCGGGCGTTGAAGTACTTATTTTGGTGATACTCGCCAGGTCGAAGAGGTCGTTGAGCTGCGTGGGTTCGCTGCCCTCGTAGGTGTGTTTTCCATACGATTTCCTAAAAAACACCTTGCCATCTTTGGCCAACTGAATGACGCACCCCGGGGCAGCGCGCTGAACGATCATGACGTTGGCGATGGAATCTATGCGTGCCGTGAGTAGTTTAGAATTGATACCCACCTCCTCGGGAATGGTGTATTTGAGCCGCCCAATGGCGGGCGTGTTGATGCCCATGCCGTATTTATAGGTTTCGTTTACCGTTACGGGCAGTTTGCCCACCCCCGCAATGGCACCAAATATGAGTTGGGCGGCGGCCTCTTCGGTAAAATCAGACAGCTGGTAGCCCAACACCAGCGCGTTGGCTTTGGAGAGGTGTTGGTATTTGCCGAGGGCGTAGGCATTGCCAAAAAGTGCCACCACCGCCTTGCCCGACTGCGCCAGTTCTTCGGCCAGGGCCGTTGTTTTTGGGTTCATACCAAACCCCGCCCCAGGCCGAATGTTGTTCAAATGTACCCCAACCACCACCAAATTATAGTTTTTGAGCACGTTCTTTATCCTCAACACCGTCGTATCGGGCGTTTCGGGGTTTATTACAAAGTGCTCAACGGTGGTGAAATTACCCAGCATCCGCTGGAAGGCAGTCTGGTTTTGGCGACCAATATTTGCGTTTTCTAAACGCGCACCCAAATCTATTGTTCCCACTTTTTGGGTTATTCTGGGCGCATCTACCAGCGACACCGACGCTATTTTGAGGGTGTCCAACTCGCGCAACGGTAAAATACTGTTGGCATTGCCCAGCACCGTAACGGCCTTTTCGGCCATCAGTCGGTTGAGCAGTTCCGAACTTTTGTCGTTCAAATCTTCGACCAGGTTGCGGGTGTCTATTGGTTTGTAGTTGTTGAGACCCGCCCAGGCTTTGGCTGCCAGTATCTTGCGCACGCGGGTGTCGAGGTCGTTCTGCGAAATACGCCCTGCTGTTATCGAGTTTTTTATTTCCTCGATCGCCTTTGGCACGTCCGCCGAAAACTCCAACACGTCCATACCCGCCTCCAAGCCCTTGGCATCGGCCTTGCCCGCTGGAAAATACTTGGTGAGTCCTTTCATATTCATGGCATCAGAATAGACCAACCCCTTGAAATTCAGTTCTTTTTGCAACAAATCTGTTACTACCTTTCGCGACAAAGTGGCTGGTAGATTTCTGGTTGTGTCTAAGGCTGGGATGCTCAAATGGGCCGTCATCACCCCCGAAAGTCCCCGCTTGATGAGCTCTCTGAACGGATACAGCTCCAGCGAATCGATGCGGGTTCGGTTGTGCGGAATCACGGGCGTGTCGGCGTGTGAATCCACCCCCGTGTCGCCGTGGCCAGGAAAATGCTTGGCCGATGTCAGCAGTCCGCCGTCGTCCATGCCTTTCATGTAAGCGTAGGCTTTTTCAAAAACGCGGTATTTGTTTTCGCCAAACGACCTAAAATTAATGACGGGGTTGTTTGGATTGTTATTGACGTCGGCTACGGGCGCAAAATTAACGTGCATTCCCAAGCGTTTAGAGTGCCGCGCCAAGGCTTGCCCCATTTTATAGACAAGCTCATCGTTGCCCTGCATGGCGCCGAGGGTCATCTGGTAGGGAAACCGCACGGTGCTGTCTAAGCGCATGGCAATGCCCCACTCCGAGTCCATGGCTATCAACAAAGGCGTTTTAGAGAGTTTTTGAAACCGATTGGTAAGGTTGGCCTGCTGCACGGGAGCTCCCTGAAAAAAAACAACGCCGCCAATTTTATAGTCTTCTATGAGTTTGGCCACGTAGCGTGGGTTAGAGAAAGTAGTGTCGATCAGGGCACGGCGCGGGTCTGAGAAAGCCGCTACCATGACCAACTGACCAATTTTTTCGTTTTGCGACAGGGTGCGAAAAGTCGAATCGACCCAACGTTTTTGGGCTGTATTTAAACGAAGAAACCCGGGATCGATCTGGGCAAAACTTGCCGTTTGGAGCAAGCAAATAAACAACAATAGCGCGATTTTTTTCATAAACTACCAGACCAAGTTAAGGTTTTGGTCTCAAAGTTATGAAAAAACTGGACTCTACGGCAATCTTTATAGGAGCAACCGCACTATTTTACGGAGCAAATTTGCGGGTGGGCGCAGCGTAATTTTGGCCATCAAAAAACCTATTGAACGTCCTATATATGTAAGCATACACGACTTTGCCGACACGACCCCACGCTATTTTTAGCACATTTGAAGGCACACAAAGCCGACACACAAAAGCCAACTTTGCAAAAGAGCTAAAAATGCCAACGCACAGCCCACACACCCCATAGTTAGACAGCTTTATGCGTGAGGAAACCACCTAAATAGATTATCTTGGGGACTTTCTAACAGTATTATTATAGACAGGCAATATGAGTTTAAATACACAGTCGGGCGGCGCTCCGTCGGGCGGCGTTCCGTCGCTACAACCCATTATCAACTTCATCTGGACGGTCGCAGACGATGTGTTGATTAATAAATTTCTTGAAAATCAGTACCAAGACGTGATTCTCCCGATGACGGTTTTGAGGCGTTTGGACTTGTCGCTTGAACCCACCAAAGACAAAGTGCTGAAAACGCACGATGAGTTTAAAAATAAAATCGATAACTTATCTGGACTGCTCAGCAGCGAACAACACGGCACGGGCTTGGCGTTTTACAATACGTCGCCTTTTACCATGAAAAAACTTTTGGCAGACCCCAAAAATATTGACACCAATTTTTTGGATTATCTCAACGGCTTTTCGGAAAATGTGCAGGACATTATCAGCAAGTTCAAGTTCAGAAATCAATTGGAGACTTTTGAAAGCACGGGCATTACTTTTTCATTGATTGAGAAATTTTGTAATCCAAAAGTGGAGTTAAGCCCCGACAAAATCTCTCCGATGGCGATGGGTTATATGTTTGAGGATTTGATACGCAGGTTTAATGAAAAAACGAATGCCGCAGCGGGGCGACACTTTACGCCGAGAGAAATTATTGAGTTGATGACGCATTTGGTCTATTTGCCCGTCAAAGATAAAATTCAACGCGGGACTTTTTTAGTCTATGACCCTTGCGTGGGTTCGGGGGCGATGCTGACCCAATCAAAATCTTTTGCCACCGATCCCGAAGGCGAGATAAAATCGACCGCTACTTTTCACCTCTACGGGCAAGAAAACACGGGCGAAATGTACGCCACTTGCAAATCGGATATGTTGCTTAAAGGCGAAGACCCCGACAAAATTAAATTCGGCTCGACGTTGAGCGAATACGGTTTCGCGCCCGATTTGAAATTCAATTTTATGCTCACCAATCCGCCTTATGGCACAAGTTGGAAGCAAGACATGGACAATTTGAATATCGGTTCCGAAAAGAAAATTAGCATCGTTGACAAACGCTTTAACCTCAAAATCAAGAACTTCAGAGGCGAACTGGAACAAACTTGTTTGACTTCGCGCAGCAACGACGGGCAATTGATGTTTATGCTCCACATGTTGTCTAAAATGAAAGACCCGCAAGACGGCGGCAGTCGGATTGCTTCGGTTCACAATGGTTCGGCCCTTTTTACGGGCGATGCGGGGAGCGGCGAAAGCGGGATTCGGCAATACATTATCGAAAATGACCTCTTGGAATGTATTGTGCAGTTGCCCAACGATATTTTTTACAACACGGGCATTGCGACTTACGTCTGGTTTGTGAGCAACGCCAAGGCCGATAATCGGAAAGGGAAAGTGCAACTTATCAATGCTTCGTCGGCGGCTTTTTACCGTAAAATGCGTAAATCGCTCGGCAGCAAACGAAACGAACTCATTACGGAACACATCGAAACCATTCAGAAAGTTTATTTTGATTTTGAAGAAAATGAGGTGAGCAAAATATTTGACAACACCGATTTTGGCTTTTATCAAATACAGGTGCACCAACCAGAAAAAGACGAAAAGGGTAAGATTATTTTGGACGCAAAAGGCAAAATGAAATCCGATTCGGCATTGAAAGACATTGAAAATGTGCCGATGATTGGTAGAGACAGGGCATGCCCTGTCTCTACGTGGAACACGATTACCGTTTGCGATGAATATTTCAAACGCGAAGTCCTGCCCTTTGCGCCCGATGCGTGGTATGATAAAACGAAAATGAAAGTCGGCTACGAAATTGCCTTCAATAAGTACTTTTATAAGTACGAAGGCTTGCGACCTTTAACGGACATTGCCGCCGATATTTTAAAACTCGAACAAGAAACTGACGGGCTTTTAAAAGAAATTATTGAATGATGGATGACAGATTTCAAAATAAATACCGAATTCCCTCGGCTCGACTACAAAATTGGGATTATAGCTGGAGTGCGGCCTATTTTATTACCATTTGTACTACAAACAGAGAGCACTATTTTGGCGAAATACAAAATGGCAAAATGATATTATCTAATGCGGGCGTTTTGGCAGATGTATGCTGGAATGAAATAAAAAATCATGCCAAAAATATTGAATTGGGGGCATTTATTGTGATGCCAAACCATGTACATGGAATATTGATTTTGAACAATGACGATAATTACAACAATAACAACAATAACAACGTAGAGACAGGGCATGCCCTGTCTCTACGATCCGAACAATCCGAACAATCACAATCCGATAAAACCATTGGGCAACAACGATTTCAAAATATTGGTAAAAATTCTATTTCATCAATTATTGGAGGGTACAAATCGGCCGTAACCAAACACGCCAACCGTTTGGGTTTTGAATTTGGCTGGCAAACCCGTTTCCATGACCACATTATACGTGATGAAAAATCGTTTGAAACAATTTCAAATTATATCATAAACAACCCCACCAATTGGGGGAATGATAAATTTTATAAAAATGAATAACGGTGGCAAAATACCGTCATACACCAACGAAACCCGTACAGACAGGGCATGCCCTGTCTAATAAACCCGTACAGACAGGGCATGCCCTGTCTAATAAACCCGTACAGACAGGGCATGCCCTGTCTAATAAACCCGTACAGACAGGGCATGCCCTGTCT
>JAAFKE010000001.1:10691-276949 GCA_013298215.1 Cytophagales bacterium
ACCCGTACAGACAGGGCATGCCCTGTCTAATAAACCCGTACAGACAGGGCATGCCCTGTCTAATAAACCCGTACAGACAGGGCATGCCCTGTCTAATAAACCCGTACAGACAGGGCATGCCCTGTCTAATAAACCCGTACAGACAGGGCATGCCCTGTCTCTACCCACAACAATAAAACAAAAATATTATATGATGAATAACCTACAACCCTACCCAAAATACAAACCGTCGGGCATCGCGTGGCTCGGCGATATTCCGCTGCATTGGGAAGTGAAACGAATTAAATATGTCTTTCAAGAACAAGATAAAAGAAGCGAAACAGGTTTAGAAAACTTATTGTCTGTGTCTCATTACACTGGTGTAACTCTCAAATCTGATAGAATTACAGAGGGAGAACTAATGACTAACGCAACTACATTAGTTGGGTACAAAATTGTTGAAGAAGGAGATTTAATAATAAATATTATGCTTGCATGGAATGGGAGTTTAGGAATATCAAAATATCACGGCATAACAAGTCCCGCCTATTGTGTTTATAAATCTTTGATTGGTGGCGAAAAATATTTTGGGTATTTATTCAGAACTAAAAATGCTCAACAAGAATTTAAAAAACAATCAACAGGCATAATTGATAGTAGGTTAAGGTTATATTCAGATAATTTTTTTGATATTAAGACCATTATTCCCACCCTCCCCGAACAAACCGCCATCGCCACCTTCCTCGATTACAAAACCGCCAAAATTGACCGTTTTATTGCCAAGAAAAAGCAATTGATAAAACTCTTAAACGAGCAAAAAGCGGGGATAATTAATGATGCCGTTACCAAAGGCGTGTCATACGGTAGAGACAGGGCATGCCCTGTCTCTACAACAACAACAAAACCATCTGGCATTGAATGGCTGGGCGATATTCCAGAACATTGGGAGGTGAGGAAATTAAAGTATGTTATAAATGGAAAATTAAAATATGGTGCAAATGAGCCAGGAGGCGACTTGCAACCAAATGACCCAAGATATATTAGAATAACAGATTTTGATAAATCTGGTTTTTTAAGAAATGATACTTTTTGTTCTTTAAAAGCCGCGTTAGCAGAACCATATTTACTTAAAAATGGTGATATTCTATTTGCAAGAAGCGGTGCTACCGTTGGAAAGACATTTCAATTTAAAAATTATAATGGAGATGCGTGTTATGCTGGATATTTGATAAAAGCTGAACCAAATGAGAGTATAGTGTTGAGTGATTATATTTTTCAATATACTTGTTCTGGTATATATGATAAGTGGAAAGGTTTTATTTTTAATAAAGCAACTATTGAAAATATTGGAGCAGATAAGTACTGTGACTTACCAATAATACTTCCCCCCCTTTCCGAACAAACCGCCATCGTGGCCCACATCGAAGCCGAAACGGCCATCATCAATAAAACCATTGCGACGATAGAAAAAGAAATTGTTTTGGTGCAAGAATACAAAACGGCATTGATTGCCGAGGCGGTAACGGGCAAAATAGATGTGCGAGAATATGAAATTGATAAAATAGACGCAGAAACATTGCACACAATGTCTGAATATGAAAATGAATTGGAAGAAGAAATGAGTTTGGCGGCAGAGGACGAAGCAGATTATAACAACCAAGAAATAGACAAATGAACCAGCAAACCGACACCACCGAAAAAGGCTTAGAAGCCCACATTGCGCACTATTTGGTTGAGGAGAACCATTTTTTGCTGCGCGAAAACAAGGCTTATGACAATGTGGCCTGTTTGGATACCGCCTTGCTGTTTGAGTTTTTAGAAACGACCCAGCCCAAAGCCGTCGCCAAACTTAAAGTACACCACAAAGACCTTTACGAGCAAAAAATAATCAAACGCCTCAACGACCAAATACAGGCCAAAGGCATCATTGAAGTGTTGCGCAAAGGCATTACAGACGGCTTTACCGACACCAAATTGGAAGTATTTTATGATAAGCCCGTTTCGGCATATAATACAACCAACAAAGCAAATTACGATGCCAATTTGTTTTCGGTGATGCGTCAGGTGTATTTTTCGGCTTCAACAAAGCAATCTTTGGACATGATGATTTTCATCAATGGCATTCCCGTGATGTCATTTGAGTTGAAAAATGAATTGACCAAACAAAACGTCCACCACGCCATCAAGCAATACAAAGAAGACAGAGACCCCAACGAGGAACTGTTTCGTTTGGGCAGATTAATGGTCAATTTTGCGGTGGACACCGAAGAAGTTTGGATGTGTACACAACTCAAAAAAGATAACTCCTATTTTTTGCCATTCAACAAAGGCAACCACAACGGGGCGGGAAATCCAGCGAATGAGGGCATCAAGACCGATTATTTGTGGAAGGAGATTTTGACAAAAGCAAGCCTAACCGATTTGGTTCAAAACTTTTGCACCTATCTAAAAGCAGAAAAGAAACTCATTTTTCCTCGTTATCATCAGTTGCTTGCAGTCCGCAATCTTTTGGCCGATGCCCAAGCCAAAGGTTCGGGGCAAAAATATTTGATTCAACATTCGGCAGGTTCGGGCAAATCAAATTCCATAGCTTGGTTGGCGCATCAGTTGGTTGGTTTGCACGATAAAACGGGCAAAGACAATATTTTTGACACCATCATTGTAGTAACCGACCGCAGGGTTTTAGATGTTCAAATCAGAAACAACATCAAGCAGTTTCAGCAAGTAAATGGGGTGGTTGAAGCCATAACCGAAGGAAGTAAACAACTCAAAGAAGCACTGGAAGAAGGCAAGAAAATCATCATCACCACCATTCAAAAGTTCCCGCACATCGTTGAGGAAATTGGCGAATTGCCATCAGCAAACTTTGCCATTATCATTGACGAAGCCCACAGCAGCCTAAGCGGACAAATGGCGCGGAAATTAAACGAGGCATTATCGGTGGTGGTAGAGACGGGGCGTGCCCAGTCTCTACACGCCCCGTCTCTGGAAGACGATGAAATAGAAACCGAAGACAACGACACGATTACGGGCGAAGACTTGATAACCAACTTGATTAAATCAAGAAAATTGCTGCCAAATGCCAGTTACTTTGCATTTACGGCAACCCCAAAAAACAAAACCTTGGAACTGTTTGGCGTTCCGCATACGGTAGAGACGTTGCATGCAACGTCTCTACACGACGCAACGTCTCTACGCGCAACGTCTTTTCGTGCCTTTCATCTATATTCAATGAAACAAGCCATTGAAGAGGGCTTTATCATGGACGTTTTGCAGAATTACACCACCTACCAAAGCTACTACGCGCTCCTCAAAAACATTGAAGACGACCCAGAATACGATAAAAAGAAAGCACAAAAAAAATTAAAAGCATACGTCGAAAGCCACGACCACGCCATAAAAAAGAAAGCCATGTTAATGATTGAGCATTTTATGGAAAATGTAATTCGTAAAAAACGCGTGGGCGGTTTGGCAAAGGCCATGTTGGTAACAAGTAGCCGAGCCAACGCCGTGCAATACAAAAAAGCCTTTGACGATTATTTGCATAAAATCAACAGTCCATACAAAGCAATCGTGGCTTTTTCGGGCGAAATAGACGGACAAACCGAAGCCAACTTAAATGGGTTTTCGAGCAATTCAATCCCTTCGGAATTTGAGAAAAACGAGTATCGTTTTTTATTGGTGGCCAATAAATTTCAGACGGGTTTTGACCAACCGCTTTTGCACACGATGTACGTGGACAAAAAACTGGGCGGTGTCAATGCCGTTCAAACGCTATCCCGACTGAACCGAAGCCACCCCTTAAAGAAAGATACCTTTGTTTTGGACTTTGCCAACACAGCCGAGGAAATTTCAATGGCTTTTGCCCCCTATTTTGAAAGTACGATTCTGGCCGAAGCCACCGACCCAAATAAATTGTTTGACTTGCAAGATGCGTTGGATAATTTTCAGGTATATACCAGAGAACAGTTAGAGACATTGCACGCAATGTCTTTACCCGAGATGCACGCATCATTAGACAGGTCATCAGCAATTTTTAGAAATGATTTAACCGAAGAACAACAAACAGATTTTCGCGCAAAGGTTAAAACCTACGTGCGGTTATACATTTTCCTTTCGCAGATTGTGCCTTTCGAGAATCCGTATTTAGAAAGGCTCTACATTTTCTTGAACCATTTGCAAAACAAATTGGGCGGCGAAACGTCGGAGGATTTAGCCAAAGGTATTTTAGACAATATCAATATGGACAGTTACCGTTTGCAACTGGAAGCCACCACTAATATTGCAATGGAGCAAGGTCAGGATTTAAAGCCGATGCCAACCGAAATGCGCGGCGGAAACAGTGAAGCCGAAATTGATAGACTTTCCAGTATATTGCAAACATTCAATGACCGTTTTGGCACTCAGTTTGAAAATGCCGATAAAGTGCGACAAATGGTTGAAAACATAGCGCAAGACGTTGCAAAAAATGAAGAACTACTGAATTCAATTAAATATTCGGACGATCAAAACGCGCGAATAACCAACGATAAAATCGCTCAACAAGAGTTGTTGAAACACGTGACCACCAATTTTGATTTTTACAAAGTAATTACCGACAACAAAGAGGCTAAAGAAGATTTTAACGCTATGTTATTTGGCATGGTGAAAGAAATATTTAACAAAGGACTCAACAGCGGAAATCACGCTAAATAGCCACCGCACCAAGTCAGGCACATTTGTAAGGCACACAAAGCCAACGCACAAAAGAGCCTGCCTTGTGCCAACGCACAGGCAACAAGCTGCGGTTTTACACACACCCACATTGTAGATGACCGAGGAGAAAGAGCGAAGTTTTAATAATAGCTGAGACTGTCGCCTTTACAGAGCTTCTACGCCGATCTGGTGCGCCAAGATGGCAATGCCCTCCTCGAAGGTACGGGGCTGGTAGCCAAGCTGTTGGCGAGCTTTATCTAAACTAAACCCCGTGCGCGGCGGACGGCGAGCGGGCTGGCTAAACGACGATCCGTCGGCTTCGGATATAAGCACTTTATTTAACCTAAAATAATCGGCCGTTTTTATGGCCATCTCATGGGGAGTTAAAAAATCAGACCCCGAAATATTGAATATTCCTTCCGCCGCCTGGTCAACGATCAGGAAGCAACCCTCTGCCAGGTCTTCGGCGAGCGTGGGCGTTCGCCACTGATCCGTCACTACCTTGATGGGTTTGTTGTTTTCGAGCGAGTTTTTTACCCACAAAATAATGTTGGTGCGGCTCATGTCGTGGGCAATGCCATAGACCAATACTGTTCGCGCAATGCTCCAGCGAATGGGCGCGGTTGTTACTACTTTTTCGGCGGCGTATTTGCTCCAGCCGTAAAAACTTATCGGGTTGGGCGCGGCGGTTTCGGTGTAGGGGCCAGCGGTTCCGTCAAAAATAAAGTCGGTAGATAAGTGCAACAAAAAAACGTCGTGCGCGGCGCAGGCCCGCACCAGGTGTTCTACTGCCGTCACGTTTTGCAACCAGCAAGCGTCTTTTTCGGCCTCGCACTGGTCCACGTTTGTCATGGCCGCAGTGTGAATAATAGCGTGGGGCTTGGTGCGGGCAATCACCGCATCGACCTCATCTTGGTTGGTAATGTCCATCGCACAGTACAAATACCCGTCCGTGAACGGCAAGCGGTTGTGGCCCCGAGCCGTGGCCACAACTTCAATATCAGCTTTTTGAACCAGCAGCTCCACTAATTTTTGCCCAAGCAAACCGTTAGAGCCCGTAATTAAAACACGTTTCATACAATTAAGTTATTTCTGACTAACAGAATCATTATTTTTTTACTTCACTACCCACCCAAACTCCGTTGGGCAAATTATTGCCGCCGCCATGGCATTACAGACGGTGATCTCGACGGATTCTACAAAAATACAACTATACTTTTGTGGTAAAAAACCGATTATCCAGCGCCATCCTCGGAAAAGTAGCGGGCAACTCAACGGGATCGATGGCGGCATAGCCCAGTTTTCCATAAAACTTAATGGCCGCGTGCAGGTAGTCGAGCGTACCCAAATAAAGCTGGCCAATTTGCACTTGTTTGCACCAATCCAACAGGGTGTTGTGCAGTTTGTGGGCAGTTTGGTGCTGGTGTCCACGGTAATCGGCGCGCACAAACATTTTTCGGATACAACCACTTCCGTCGCCCATGTCTATGAGCGCAATTGTACCCACCACATCGTCGCCAACGACGGCGCACCAAAAATTGCCTTTTTTTATTTGGTAAAACGTTTCGATGTTTAGTAAATCGGGCTGGTCGTCGATCGTGATGGGTACGCCAAACTCTCCCTGCTGGATACCCGTAATCAAACGCGCAACTTGGTCTTTATAAATGGACAGGTAAGGAATAATTTTCACGAGAAAGGTTTTTATGGTGGTCAAAATACTTGGTCTAATCGTCGGTAAAGAGGCTTGCCTTCATCATTTCTTCTTCCGACACTTCGTAGAACAACTGGTGAATATTAAAGGGTTCGCGGCCGTCGCCGAGTTCGCAGCGGGCATAGGTTCCGTCTTCTTGCATGTCATAGGAGTTCACGTTGTCGCGCAGGTTGTAGTCTAAAATATGGATCGCCTGCTGCCTCACACGGGGATTTGCCAGGGTGAAAAGCGACTCAATACGGCGGTCAAAACTCCGCACCATCACGTCGGCACTGCCACCGTATAGCTTCGGATTGTTGTTGTGGTGAAAGTAAAAAATGCGGGTGTGTTCCAAAAAATCACCCACAATAGAGCGCACCGATATGTTCTCGCTTAGGTTTTTTCGGTGCGGCCTAATACAGCATATTCCCCTCACAATGAGCTTAATAGGCACACCCGCCTGCGACGCTCGGTAGAGTTCGTCGATCACAGCTTTGTCTTCGAGCGAGTTTATTTTCCAGCAAATTCCGCTGGGCAAACCCAGTTTGGCATTTTTGGTTTCGGCCTGAATGAGCTTAATAAGTTGCCGCCGCATGTCGCGCGGGGCGGTTATGAGGTACTGGTAACTTTCGGGCAGCGAGTGCCCCGTAATAACATTGAAAAACTCGGTGATGTCGCGGTTGTAAATCGGGTCGGCGGTCAAAAGGCCAATGTCGGTGTAGAGCCGCGCGGTGTCTTCGTTGTAGTTTCCACTGGCCAAATGCGAGTAACTCACCACACCCTGGTTTTCGGCCCGCACCACTTGCAGCAATTTTGTGTGGGTTTTAAATCGGCTTATTCCGTGAATCACAAAACAACCAGCCTTTTGCAAACGCTGGGCTTCTCGGATGTTGTTTTCTTCGTCGAAACGTGCTTTCACCTCAAAGAGAACCGAAACATGCTTGCCGTTTTCGGCGGCTTTGAGGAGCGCCTCGGTGATGCGCGAGCGTTTGGCGAGGCGATAAATGGTGAGCTTGATGGCCAAAACTTGCGGGTCGTCGGCGGCCTCTTCCAGGAGCTGAATCACCGGCTCGAAGTTGTTGTAGGGATGGTGCAGCAGAATGTCGCCTTCTTTGATGGTCTCAAAAATATCGGCAATCTTGCCCGCCTCCACCCCGAAGGCAGGCACCGACGCTGGCACAGGCGGCGTGCTGGCCTTGAACTCGGGATGCCGCACAATTTGCCACAGGCTCGTAAAATCGATCATGCGCTCGGCCTCCACAATGTTGTGGGCATCTATTTCCCAGCGTTTTTTGAGCAGGTGCAACATCCATTCTGGAGCGTTGGGTTCTATCTCAACCCGCACCACGCGTCCCAATCGGCGATTTTTGATTTTCTGCCTAATCTCGTCAATAAAATCAATCTCAATATCGTCCGACTCCTCTACCGTAAAATCGCCGTTGCGGGTGATCCTAAAAAGGGAGATTGCTTTGATGTCTACGTTTCGGTACAATTTTCTGATCTCGTACCGAATAATTTCTTCGATTGATATAAAAACGACCAAGTCTTTGCGCTCAAAAACAACGAAGCGCGGCAGGTTTTGGGGTATTTGCACAAAAGACAGCTTTTGGTTGTCCTCGTCGTCGCCCGCTTTTGATGCGCCGTCTTGCTGGGTAATAACCCCAAAAATAAGCACTTTGGCCAGCAGCACGGGAAAAGTATGCGTGTGGTCGAACAACATGGGGGTGAGCATGGGGTAAATTGTGCGGTCGAAATACTCGATCGCTTTCTTTTGCTCCTTTTCGTTGAGGTCTTCAAACTTCGCTAATTTGAGACCATTGTCTTCAAAAATGGGGATCAGCTGCGACGAAAAACAATCCTGTTGCAGGTCATCAAACTGTTGAATGGCGCTGAGGAGGGTCTTTCTAAACGGCACTTCGCGCAGTCCAGAGTAATCGATGCGCTCCTTGCCAAAATCTAAATAGTTGTACAAACTTCCCACCCGAATCGAATAAAACTCGTCTAAGTTGGAGGCTGTGATGGCCAAAAACTTCAACCTTTCAAAGAGTGTACGGCTGGGGTTGCGGGCCTGGTCGAGCACCCTAAAATTAAACTGCAGCCAACTCAAATCTCGACTAATATAATCGGAGCGTTCGATGGTTTGGCTCAGTTTTTCTTGCGAACGCGCAAACTGCTCCGAGTACTCGGAGATGGGTTCTTGGCGACCGAAAAATGAAAAAAGATTCGACAACGAACCTTTTTTCACGGTACTTATACTTTCTGGATTCTCTACTTTTTGCACGGCTCAGAATCTATTTTATGGATGAGTAAGTTGGCAAACTACCTATTGTACTTGTTTTTCTACACGTCGATGCGGGCATATTTTGCGTTGCGTTCAATAAACTCGCGGCGTGGTGCCACTTCGTCGCCCATGAGCATCGAAAACGTGTGGTCGGCCTCGGCGGCAGAGTCAATCGTTACCAATTTGAGGCTGCGGGTCTCGGGGTTCATTGTTGTGCTCCAAAGCTGTTCGGCGTTCATTTCTCCCAAACCTTTGTAGCGTTGCACGCCCGCCGAGTCTTCTTTGCCCCCACTTATTTCGCGAATAGCCTGCTCGCGTTGTGCTTCGGTCCAGCAGTAGCGTTCTTCTTTTCCTTTTTTGACCAAATAAAGCGGCGGCAACGCAATGTACAAGTAACCAAGCTCGACGAGCTCGCGCATGTACCGAAAGAAAAAAGTAAGAATGAGCGTTCTGATGTGGCTACCGTCCACGTCGGCATCTGTCATAATGATGGTCTTGTGGTAGCGCAACTTGTCCAAATTTATCGACCGCTCGTCGCCGTCTCGGCCAAACTGCACGCCCAGGGCGGTAATCATGTTTTTGATCTCCTCGTTTTCGTAGATTCGGTACTCTTGGGCTTTTTCTACGTTCAGTATTTTTCCGCGCAGCGGCAGAATCGCCTGCGTGGCGCGGTTTCGGCCCTGCTTGGCGGTTCCGCCCGCCGAGTCGCCCTCCACCAAGTAGAGTTCGCAAAGTGCGGGATCAGACTCGGCGCAGTCGGCAAGTTTGCCTGGTAGCCCCGTTCCCGACAAAATACTTTTGCGTTGCACCATTTCGCGGGCTTTGCGGGCGGCAATGCGGGCCTTGGCCGCCAGTATTACTTTGTCCACAATAATGCGGGCCTCCTTGGGGTGTTCTTGCAGGTAGGTTTCGATCATCTCGCTCACCACTTGGCTCACCGCCCCCGCCACATCCGAGTTGCCCAATTTTGTTTTGGTCTGTCCCTCAAACTGCGGTTCTTGCACTTTCACTGATATAACCGCCGTGAGTCCCTCGCGGAAGTCGTCGCCAGCTATTTCTATTTTTTCTTTGGCCAAAATCCCCGACTTGTCAGCGTAGCTTTTCAGCGTCCGGGTCAGTGCCATTCTAAAACCCGACACGTGCGTGCCGCCTTCGATGGTATTGATGTTGTTTACGTAAGAGAAAACGTTCTCGGCGTAGCCCGTGTTGTAGATCATGGCTACCTCCACCGGAATGACTCCCTTGATGCTGTCCATGTAGATCGGGGTAGACAACAACGGCACGCGGGTGCTGTCGAGATAGGTCACGAACTCGGTCAAGCCCCCCTCCGACTTAAACACCTCGGTGTCGGATTCTCCTTCTTCGTTCGTCACCCGCAAATCGGTGAGCGTCAAGCTGATGCCTTTGTTCAAAAACGAGAGTTCGCGCAGGCGGTTGGCCACGGTTTCGTATTTGTATTCTGACATGGTAAAAATAGAGTCATCGGGTTTAAAATGCACCGTCGTTCCCGTCTCGTCAGACTTACCTATCTCCCGAACCGCGTACAGGGGCTTTCCAATGCTGTACTCTTGTTCAAAAATTTTGCCTTCGCGGCGCACTTCCACGCGCAGCATGATCGACAGGGCGTTCACGCACGACACGCCGACGCCGTGCAAACCGCCCGAAACTTTGTAGGTATCTTTGTCGAACTTACCTCCCGCGTGCAGCACCGTCATCACGACTTCGAGGGCCGAGCGTTTTTCTTTGGTGTGCATTCCCGTCGGAATCCCCCGCCCGTTGTCTTTGACAGTCACCGAGTTGTCGGTGTTTATAAAAACGTTAATCGTGTCGCAGTGTCCCGCCAGGGCTTCGTCGATCGAGTTATCTACTACTTCCCAAATGAGGTGGTGAAGGCCCTTGGTGCCAATGTCTCCGATGTACATGGCGGGGCGTTTGCGCACTGCCTCTAATCCTTCTAAAACCTGAATGTTATCGGCCGAGTAATTGCCGTTTACGTTTAGTTCTTCTGCGTCGTTCGCCATAGATTAAACTATCATTATTTAATTATTTATTTCCATAAAAGTGCGCATTTGTTGCATTTTTACGGGGTAAAGTTACAGCTTTTTGGGTGATTTACCTACTAAAAAGTGGGTAATTTTTGCCAACATTTCAGCTGGTCGGTCCGTTATTTTCGTTGGTAAAAATTCAGGCTAACCTCGGGTGCGTTGGCGCGCTCGCTGAGGGTAAAATACCCCGCGTTGGTTTTATCAAAACAAACCGATTCGCCCTGCGGCTCAACGATATAGGGCAGCTGGGCGACCTTTTTTTTGAGGGCCTCCCCCACCGTTTGGGAGGCATTGCGCGGCCAATAATACACGGTTGAATAGTTTTTGAGAATCAGTTCACTGCCATTAGAACTTACGCTCCCCGCCGTAATGGAGGTGTAGGGCAAAGTTGCCACCAGCTCGGCGGTGAGCGTGGCGTTGGTTGCCTGGGGGTAGGCCAGCCGATATACCCGCACGCTGGCCTCGCGTTTGCTCACAATCAAAAGGTCTTTTGTGATCGGATCGAAAAGCAGCGTTTCGGCATCGCGTTTGCCATCGGGATATTTGAAAGTAATGCGGTCAATTTTCGATATTCGTTCGCCCAGCGATTTTGGTTCTGGCAATTTATAAATGTACGACAGTTCGTGCTGGGCATCGTTGTCGCCAATGTCGGCAATGAACAGGTAGTTTTGGCCGTCGATCTGCCCGCTGGCAAGGTCTTCCCAGTCGCGATTTTGAATTTCTGGCAGGCTCATTTTTCCCGCCACACTTCCGTTATAGTTCAACAACGCAAGTTCGGGCGGGTTGCCCGAATCTTGCACCACCCAGAGGCTGTTGGCCACGGTGCGGCAGTTGACCATGCCCGATGCCTCGTCGATAATTCCTGGTTTGAGCGGGGCTTTTGTTGGCACGGCTTCAAAAATATCAATCACCTCAATACCAGCAGATTGACTTCCACAGCCAATGAGCACAAGCAGCAATAGGTAGTTTTTCATGGTCGTTAGTTTTTCCTAATTATCATTTCCACGCGGCGGTTGAACTGGCGCGTCTCTTCGCGAGCGTTGCTGGCCACGGGGCGCGTGCCACCAAAACCTTTGCACACAATTCGGTAGGGCGCAATGCCGTTTTCGGTTAGATACGTCTTTATGAGTTCGGCGCGCTGGCGCGACAAATCGAGGTTCAGCTGAAAATCGTCTTGGTTGTCGGTGTGTCCGTGGAGCTCGATTTCTACCCGCGCATACTCCCTCAAATAGCCCACCAGTTTGTCTAACTCGTCGTTCGAGCCAGCCAAAAACTCGTTTTTACTTTGCTTGAACCGTATCGTTTTGAGCACAATACTGCGCCCTATTTCAACGGGTTGGAGCCTAAATATATTGTCTCTGCTGGCGTACTCAACCGTTTTTGCACGCGATATTGCCGTGGCCATCGAGAAAAAACCCATCGCATCAATCACCAAATTATACTCACAATTGAGCAAAACGGGTAGTCTGAACCTCCCGTCGGCCACTTTAACTTGCTGTATTTCGACCATGTTACTGTCCATCACCAGCACCGTGGCGTTCATCACAGACTGCTTCGTGGCCGTGTTTACGAGTTGCCCCTGCAAATAATATTGTGGCTTGGCCTTGGCCACCGCAGCGGGGGCGGGTGTTTTGATTGCCTCTTTCTTGGGCTCTGGTTTGGGCAAAACCACGGCGGGCACCGGTGCGATAACAACCTCTTTCTTGGGCTCTGGTTTGGACGGCACCACGGCGGGCACTGGTGCGATAACAACCTCTTTCTTGGGCTCTGGTTTGGGCAAAACCACGGCGGGCACCGGTGCGACAACAATCTCTTTCTTGGGCTCTGGTTTGGGCAAAACCACGGCGGGCACCGGTGCGATAACAACCTCTTTCTTGGGCTCTGGTTTGGGCGGCACCACCGCCACGGTGGGCAGGGCTAAATTGGTCGGTGGTGTTTGGGTGGTTGTCTTCGCAATGGTCTCAATCTCGGTTTTAAGTCGGTCGAAATTTTCTTTGATTAGCTTTGGATCCAGCACGCGGTCGTATATTTTAATGAGTGCCACCGCGCCAGGGCTGGCTTCGCGCGGCACCCGTTGGTCGTCCTGAAAAAAATTCAGCACGTTGTCATCGTTCAACAGTGCCTCGTTGTACTTGTCAGGAAATTCAATTTTCGACTTGCCATCGACGTACATTTTAATGCCGCTCGACTGCGCATCTCGGGCAAAAACATAGTGAACGTACTCACCCTTCCGAACGGGCGCTTTGTCGCCCACAGCGTAGTTATAAAAATTAAGTTTACCGTTCAAAATGTAGCACCCGTTGTCGGTGTTGCCGTTTTTAAAGTCAATAACGCGTTTCCAGTTTTGCAACGAATCAAACTTAAAATACATTTCGATGGTGTAGTTGCCCTTGTCCAACATTCGGCCAGTGCTGTTGTCGAACTGCACCCCCGAGTTTTTTTCAAAAATATATACGGCACGTTTCACGTCGATTTCGGGCAAAAACTCGTCCGTAAAAAACCCCTCCCTGCCCAGCGCGCGCAACGGCGGGCACGCACCCGTGAGTTCCTGCAAGCCTTTATTAAAGTCATACACACAAACCCGTTGCGCCAGCGCGTTCGACGAAATGAAAAGAAACAGAAACGCAGCTTTGAGGTAATTCATACAAAATTGGGGAGTGGGGTTAGGGATTTTTGGCTTTTTTGCGACAACGAAGGTACTAAAAATAGGGGTTTGGCCAATCGAAGTCTCTGAAAAATGTCCGTAAATTGCGCCCATGATTCGTAACATACTCATTGGTGTGGGCTTTGCCGCGCTCTGGTCGTCGGCTTCGGTGGCCACCAAACTTGGCATTCTCTCGGCCGACCCCCTGCTGGTGGCCAACCTGCGTTTTTTCGTTGCGGGCACGCTACTCGTTGGCGGCACGCACCTCACGCAGCCCGCAGCCCGCCTACCACACGGCCGCGAATGGGCGCAACTACTCATTTTTGGTCTGCTAAACACCACCATTTATTTGGCTTGCTTTGTGCTTGCCATGCACCAAGTAGCAGCGGGCATCGGGAGTTTATCAACCGCCGTGGGGCCGCTCATTATTGCGGTGTTGTCGGCGGTGTGGCTCAAACGCACCTTAAAATGGCGCGAACTCGCGGGCTTGTTTTTGGGGCTCGTGGGCGTGGGCGTGGCCACCTTTCCGCTTCTCCAAAACGCCAACGCCACCCCGCAGGGTTTGGCCATTTTGATGGTTGGCATCGTGGCGGTGTCGGTGGCCAGTGTGTATTATGCCGCCCAAAAATGGGCTCTTAGTAGCACACTCATAAACGGTTGGCAGGTGCTGCTGGGCGGTGTGGTATTGCTACCGTTTACCTTATATTATGCCGATTTCAAAAACGCGCACTTCGACCTTCGTTTTTGGGGGTCGGTGCTGTGGCTGGCCGTTCCGGTGTCGGTAGGAGCTTTGCAATTGTGGTTCTATTTACTGCGCCAAGATGCAGTCGGTGCTTCGCTTTGGCTGTTTCTTTGCCCTATTTTTGGGTTTATATTTGCCAATATACTCCTCAACGAGCCAATTACGGGCTTTACCGTCGTTGGCACGGCATCGGTCATGGGCGGGCTCTACTTGGCACAACGCAAAAAAACAACTGCGTAGCCCGACCGAAATAAAACTTCGTTATTTTCAATTTTTAACCGTGCCAACGCGCACATTTCCATGAAATACCTGATCGTAGGTTTGGGCAACATCGGCCCCGAATACATGATGACCCGCCACAACGCTGGCTTTTTGGTGTTAGACCGCCTTGCCGCTACCCACAATTTTAAGTTTAGCTTCCAGAAACTGGCCTTTACTGCCGAGTTTAAGCACAAAGGCAAACAAATCTATTTTATCAAACCCACCACTTTTATGAATCTCAGCGGCAAGGCCCTGCGCTATTATATGGATGCCTACAAAGTGCCAATCGAAAACGTACTGGTGGTGGTGGATGAAATTCAATTGGATTTTGGGGTGCTGCGGCTCAAACCCCGAGGCTCGCACGGGGGCCACAACGGCCTGCGAAACATCGAAGAGCTCCTCCAAACCCAAGAATACAACCGCCTGCGCTTTGGGGTGGGCAGCGATTTTGCCCGTGGGCGGCAGATAGACTACGTGCTGGGCAACTTTGCCAATGACCAAATGAAGGAATTATTCGTTCACCTCGACCGGGCTGGAGACATCGTGCTGAGTTTTTGTACTTTGGGCGTACAACAAACCATGAATAATTTTAATCAATAATTGCACTTTATAAAGAATTTTTAATTTTAAAAAATAAAAATTTTTGATATGTTTTTAAACACACAACAAAATTATATTTCGATAAATACAAAATAATATGCACATAAATACTATTATTTGCGTCAATTAAGAATATTTTACCGAATAATATTTGGCTTTGCTAATTTTAATATTTGCAGATATAAATTTTGCATTTACCTTTGTGTCGTTAAACAAACACAAAAAATTGAATTATATCATGAAAGCCATCGTAAAAAGCATCATCGTTGCAATCCTATTCAGCAACGCATCGTTTGCCGCCAACCAGAAAGTTGATAACCACCCAAAAGCAGCATTATTGACCAACGGCACAGAGAAATCGTTTTTCAAATACGTAGAAAATAAAAAAACACGCCTCACCAAAAAAGAAGATTGGAAAACTATTGTCGGAGTTGTGACTTCGTACAACCAAGAGCCGTCTAAGTTTTTGAACATGAACGAAGACCAAAAATTAGCGTTCAACAGTGCGGTAATCAGACTGACGAATAAATTGGGCAACCGCAGGGAAGCAGGCAACTGGAAAGCCAGCGTGCTGCACACTGCAAACAGAATAAACTTTGTTTGGAACTTGAACTGGGACAACATGACCCCAGTAGAAAACACTGAATCACTGGTCGTTGCGCCAATCGACAGTACATTTTAAGTTAGAATTTTTTCGTAATGAGAAAAGTTTAAGGGTTTAGGAATAGTCGGCAAAAAGCCTCGCTCAACGTTAGCGGGGCTTTTTCTTTTTGTCTTCTACTGCCGCCGCTCATAAACCACAAAAGAGTAATCGAGCGGATTTTGGGCATCTGCCCCATGGTCGGTTTGGGTGGCAATGCCAAAAACGGCGTGGTCGATGTCAGGAAAAAACGCATCGCCTTCAAAAGTACCGTGTACCAATGTCAGATAAATTCGGTCGGCAAGTGCCATCGACTGGCGGAAAATTTCTTCGCCCCCCAAAATAAAAACCTCCGCCTGCCCCCGCACCTTTTCGATGGCCTGCGGCAAGCTACTGGCCAACTCAAAGCCCGCATCGAGCGGGTAAGCCGGCTGCCGCGACACCACCACGTTGCCCACCTTAGACCACACCCGGTCGGGCGAGTCGTAGCTCTTTCGGCCCATTATCATCATTTTGTTGGCCGTAACCCGCTCAAGGTTAGCCCAGTCGGCGGGTATGTGCGGCCACGGCAACTTGTTGTTCAAACCAATGGCGCGGTTGGTACTCATGGCGGCTATTAGACTAATAATCATGGTGTATTTTTGTTGGGGTGGCGTTCGCGCGTTTTAAATATTGTTTTAGAACCACCAGCACGCTGTTTTATACTGGTTTTGTTTTATTTTTGTCGAAATATGTCCTAAACTCATCACAACCAAAACCATGCAGACCAACACCACAATCGATACCTTTCCGTGGCTCAAAGCCTACCCAGCGGGCGTTCCGTTCGAAATAAATGCCGATGCTTACGGTTCATTGTTAGACATGATGGACGAGGGTTTTACGGCCTTTTCGGCCCTGCCCGCCTACTCTAACATGGGCAAAGAACTCACTTTTGGCCAAATAAACCAGCTTTCCGAACAATTTGCGGCCTACTTACAAAGTTTGGGTTTGCAAAAAGGCGACAGGATTGCCATTCAAATGCCAAATTTGTTGCAATATCCCGTGGCCATGTTTGGCGCGTTGCGGGCTGGGCTAACGGTTGTGAACACCAACCCGCTCTACACCCCGCGCGAAATGCAACACCAATTCAAGGATTCGGGGGCAAAGGCAGTCGTGATTTTGGCTAACTTCGCAGAAAATTTAGAAAAAATAATTAAAGACACCGACATTAAGCACGTGATCGTGACCGAAATTGGTGACATGATGGGGTTTCCAAAACGTTTGCTGGTGAATTTTGTGGTAAAGAGCATCAAAAAAATGGTGCCGCCATACAACCTGCCCCGCGCGGTGGCTTTCAACGACGCCCTCAGCAAGGGAGCTTCGCAGGCCTACAAAAAACCAAAAATGCAGAATACCGACCTCGCCTTTATCCAATATACTGGCGGTACGACGGGGGTTTCTAAGGGCGCCATGCTGACCCACCGCAATATTATTGCCAACGTGGAGGCCAATACTTTTTGGCTAAAACCCGTCTTAGACAACATGACCGACCCAGGGGTGGTGGTGGCCGCCTTGCCGCTTTATCACATTTATGCGCTGACGGTCAATGCGTTATCGTCGCTCAAAAACGGTTCGATGAATATTTTAATCACTAACCCGCGCGACCTGGACGGTTTTATCAAAGACCTTCAAAAATACAAAGTAACCACCTTCACGGGCGTAAACACGCTTTACAACGGCTTGCTGAACCACCCAAAAATCGGGAGCGTAGATTTTAGTGCCTTGAAACTTACTTCGGCGGGCGGAATGGCCTTGCAGGGCGTGGTGGCAAGCCGCTGGAAAGACCTAACGGGCAATTTGCCCACGGAGGGCTACGGACTGTCGGAAACATCGCCCGTGCTGTCGTCCAATCCGCTGTCGGACAACAACCAGATCGGTACGATTGGCGTGCCTTTTCCGAGCACTGAAATGCGGATTCTGCGCGACGACAACACGTGGGCCAACAGCGGGGAAGCGGGCGAAATCTGTGCGCTGGGGCCGCAGGTTATGCTCGGTTATTTTAAAAGACCCGACGAAACCGAAAAAGTGACCCACATCGACACCGCCGACGGACGAAGTTGGTTCAAAACTGGCGACGTGGGCGTGATGGACTCCAACGGATATTTCAAAATTGTGGATCGCAAGAAAGACATGATCTTGGTGTCGGGCTTCAATGTGTATCCCAACGAAATTGAAGACGTGGTGGCCAAGTGCAGCGGCGTTTTAGAGGTGGCTTGCGTGGGGGTTGCCGACGATAAATCGACGGAAGCCGTAAAAATATTTGTGGTTAAAAAAGACGAGAGCCTCACCAAGGAGCAGATTATGGCCCACTGCCGCGAAAACCTAACGGCCTACAAATGCCCAAAACACATTGAGTTTAGGAGCGAATTGCCCAAAACAAACGTCGGAAAAATACTGCGCCGCGCACTGAGAGACGAACAAACCACCAATAAATAATGCAGCAACGCAAGTACGCGCTCGTGGCCATGGGCGAGCTTTTGGCCGATCTGATCGGGAGCGATTTTAGTGAAAACCTACTCAATACCAAACGGTTTGACAAATTTCAGGGCGGCAGCCCCGCCAACTTGGCGGCAAACATGGCGCGTTTGGGCAACCAAACGGCCATCGTGTCGTGCGTGGGAAACGATAATTTGGGGGTATTTTTAAAAAATGAAGTGGCCAAAACGGGCGTAGATGTGCGCTTTGTGGCCAACGACTCCGAGATGCCAACGAGTACGGTGCTGGTGTCGAGAACAAAAGGAACGCCCGATTTTATAGCCTACCGCACCGCCGACCGCGACCTGCACCCGCACCACATTGCGGATGAACTACTGGCGCAAGCACTTTTTTTTCATACTACTTGTTTTGCGTTGAGCCAAAACCCAGCCCAAAATACCATCATCGAGGCCGCTCAACGGGCTGCATCGGCGGGTTGCCAACTGAGTTTAGATGCCAACTACGCACCCCAAATCTGGCCCAACCGCCAGCAAGCACGGCTGGTTATTGAAGCGTTTTGCCAACACAAAGCGTTTGTGAAGATCAGCGACGACGATGCCGAGCGCCTTTTTGACCAACGACTGACCAACGACGCCATCATCGAGCAGTTTCATGCCTGGGGAGCAGCGCTGGTTTGCCTAACCTTGGGTGCGCAGGGGAGCATAGTTTCGACCGAAAACGGTGCCAAACGTGACTTCGTACCCAGCCAAGCGGTGGAGGTGAAAGATGCCACTGGCGCGGGCGATTCGTACTGGGCGGGGTTTTTGACTGCCCACCTCGACGGAAAAACACCCCTTCAATGCGCCAAAGCTGGAGCCAGTTTGGCGGTTCTGAAACTAAGCACGGTAGGCCCGCTGCCGCCAGTAGTAGATCGGTCGGTGCTGTACGGCTAACTGTTTTTGGGGCGGTAGATCCGTTCCAAAAACCAGACGATGCACGAAGAAAGCAAGGAGAAAAACCAAAGAATGGCCGCCATTACCGCCGTGAACACCGACACAAAAGGGTACATGACCACGAAGGCGCAGTGCCAAATAATGTAACCAGCCGATGATTTGTCGGGCGCGGGCTTGGGCATATTATTCTGCTAAATAGTTTACCTCGACCATAAAACGGCGGTTGCCTGGCGACAGTTTTTCTTGGGCGCGCGCCGATAGTTTTATCAAGATGCGGTCGTTGGCACCAATTTCGGCCAATTTTCCGATTACTTTCACCCATATTCCCACCCCCGTCGATACGTTTCGCACCTGCAACAGCGTGCCAACCGACGCGCTGCGGTGCAAGGCAAGGTATTTGTTAGAATTGTCGTTGGCATCTATCACCTCCGCCACGCCCGACTCCACCATCCGCTTGCCACTTACCGACACCTTGGCGGGGCGCGGTGGCGCGTCGGTTTCCTCTTCGGTTGGTTTGGGTTGGCTTTTTTCGGCCGCCTTTTTGGGTACCTCCTTCGTTTTTATCGGCTCGGCAAGGGCTATTTTTGCGCTATCGGTCTTTGGGGCAACCGCCAAATCTGCCTTCGATCTGCCCGATTCTTTGAAGGCCACCTCCGACACGATGAGTTCTTGCCCCGCCGTGAGACCATCCTGTAAAAGCCCGTTCCAACGCCTAATATCGGCCATACTAACACCGTTTTGAATGGCCACTCGGTACAAATTTTGCCCCTCCTCCACTTTATAAATACCTCTAAGCGCGGGTTTGACCACGGGCTCGGCGGTGGGTGCAGGCTTAGGCGCATCTACTTTTGGGGGCTCAATCTTGGCAACCGTTTCTTTTGGTTTGGCGGCCGTACTTTTGCCAGCGTAGGGCACGAGCAGCCTTTGGCCAGTAGCCAAGTTATCGCCAAGCCCAGGGTTGGCGGCTTTTAGGGCTTGGATGGTTGTCTTGTATTTTCGCATGACGGCGTATAAAGTTTGGCCACCCTCTACTTGGTGCAACACAAACGTTTTTCCATCTTTTTTTTCGCTGCCGACCGAATCTACGGGATACGCTTTTGCCCAAACTGACGCACCAGTTGTGAAGATCAAAAATAAAATTACCTTAATTTTTGTGGCCATGTCTAATTACCTGCTATTTGATTAATTGAATCCGAGGACAACAAATTCATTTTTATTTTTTACAAAGTAAAGGTTTTTATCCGAAATCAGAAAAGAAACCGGGGTTAGGCCCACCAAGTTGTTAGCCAACGGCTCCGAAAGCACCGTTTTACCGTTTTTATCGACTACCAAAATGGCTTGATTTAATTCGTTGTCGGTGCGGTAGTAAAACGTAAGCACCACGTGGCCATTGAGTTCGGCGTACTCGATGGTTTCGACGGGCTTATTTTTGGTCTGGTTGCAGACAAACCGCGCCATTTCCTCAAAGTGGGTACTTTCGGCGGTATATGCGGCTGGAAATTTGAAAAAATGTTGGGCTGCGGTAGTTGCAATCGGTATTTGAGTTGCTTCGGCGGTTGTTCCGTCGGCGGCATTGAGCATAAAAGTACCGCGCGGAGCGGGTTGAGTAGCATCAGAAAACTGTTTGATAACAACCAAACCACGCTGAAAGCCCGCCAAACTTTCCCACCAATCTGCTGCCCGCCGCTGCCACACAACAGCACCCGAAACCCCGTCGATGGCAGTCCAACGCACACTTTTAGTGGCCTTGTTTCGGGTTTCGACGATTACCAACTGGGCAGACTGTTCGGTGGGTATTTCGTCGAAAACAACCCGCCACACCTGCCCCTCAAAACAATGGCTCGCTACAACCTCCATGGCATAAAAAAAATAGTTCAAACAAAACTACGGCTTTCGGGAGTCAGTTTGCAAAACAATTCTGAAAAGCATCGGTCAAGAGTTTCGTTAAGGTGGGTATTTTAACTTATTTTGCAGTCCAAAAATACAGACCTTCCATGACCAATCGATACGCCCAGCGCGGGGTTTCATCCCAAAAAGAAGACGTACACCGCGCCATTGCCCAGTTAGACAAGGGGCTTTTTCCGAAGGCTTTCTGCAAAATTGTCCCCGACGTACTGTCGGCCGACCCTGACTTCTGCACCATCATGCACGCCGACGGCGCGGGAACAAAATCGTCGTTGGCCTACTTGTACTGGCGCGAAACGGGGGATCTTTCGGTGTGGCGGGGTATTGCCCAAGATGCCGTGGTGATGAACACCGACGACCTGATTTGTGCGGGTGCAACTGGGCCGATGCTGCTGTCGTCGACCATTGGGCGCAACAAAAACTTGATTCCTGGCGAAGTCATCGCCGAGATAATCAGCGGAACGGAAGAGGTTTTGGCCATGCTACGCGACCACGGAATTGAGATTTATAGCACTGGCGGCGAAACCGCCGATGTGGGCGATTTGGTGCGAACGATCATCGTGGATAGCACGGTGGTGGCGAGGATGAAACGCGCCGACGTGATCTCGAACGACAACATTCGGGCGGGCGACGTGGTGGTGGGTTTGGCATCTTACGGGCAGGCAGCCTACGAAAAAACGTATAACGGTGGCATGGGTTCAAACGGACTGACATCGGCGCGGCACGACGTTTTGGCGCACGAGTTGGCCGCCAAATACCCCGAAAGTTTCGACCCAAACATAGACAAGTCGTTGATATACAGTGGAAAAAAGCAACTGACGGAAGAAATGCCAGCCACGGACGATCAACCAGCCATTTCGGTGGGACAACTTATCCTGTCGCCCACGCGCACCTACGCGCCAGTGGCCAAAGTGCTGCTCGACGAGCTCCGCCCGCACATTCACGGCATGGTCCATTGCAGCGGCGGCGCACAAACCAAGGTACTGCACTTTATCGAAAACCTCCACGTTATTAAAGACAATTTGCTGCCCATTCCGACGCTATTCAGGCTCATTCAGTCGCAAAGTAACACGGCCTGGCGCGAAATGTACGAGGTCTTCAACATGGGGCATCGGCTCGAGGTGTACTTGGCGGAGCAACACGCCGAGCGCGTTATCGAAATAGCAAAATCGTTCGGGGTTGAGGCCCAAATCATTGGCCGAGTAGAAGCGCACCCGCGTAAGAAAGTGACGATTCGCAGCGAGGTGGGCGAATTTGAGTACGAACCGCCCACTTTATGACCTACCGCCCCGGCATTGATATTGGTGGCACAATAGAAAATTCCACTAACTTTGTAAAAAACAACTTATCGCCATGTCAAATATACAGTTGTATCATCAAATCATGACTTTACCACAAGAAATGCAGCACCAAATAGCAGATTTTGTGGAGTTTTTGAAGTACAAAAATCAAAATCAAAATCCTAAAAAACGAACAGCAGGTTTGGCAAAAGGGTTGGTTGAAATGACCCCAGACTTTGAAGAACCCTTGGAAGATTTTAAAGATTATGTGTAATGGATTGATTGACAAAAGTATGTTCATATTAATAGAGCAATCCGGCTTTCAGTTACTCCCTATTTTCCCCAATCATTTACTCAAAAATGCCCGTTTGGAGTCGTATCACCGCGACCCATTCGATAGATTAATAATTGCACAAGCCATTACTGAAAATTTCACAATTATTACCAAAGATGCCCTTTTTAGTGCTTATCGGGTTGATTTGCTTTGGTAAAACCGCTCACTTTATGACCTACCGCCTCGGCATTGATATTGGTGGCACTTTCACCGACCTTGTATTATTGGAAGAACAAACGGGCAACTTGTTCTTTGGCAAAACCCTTACGACCTACGACAACCCCGCCAACGGAATTTTGAAGGGAACGACCGAACTCCTCGAAAAACGGGGTATCACCGCGTCCCAAGTGCGCAATATTGTGCACGGCACCACGCTCGTGACCAACGCCGTGATTGAACGACGCGGCGCAAAAACGGGCTTAATTACGACCAAAGGATTTGAGGATGTACTGGAAATTGGCCGCGAACTCCGATACGACATTTACGACATTTTCTTGACCGTCCCCGAGCCGCTCGTACCGCGCAATTTGCGCCTGGGCGTGGCCGAACGCATTGATTTTCAAGGCAATATCATAACCCCGTTGGACCTGCCAGCCGTCGAAACCCAGGTAGACAAACTGGTAGCCGAAGGTTGCCAGTCCATTGCCGTTTGCTTTTTGCAGTCTTTCACCAATCCTACCCACGAGCGCGCCGTGGGAGATTTTATTAAACAAAAATACCCGAATATTTACGTCAGTTTGTCGGTGGACGTGATGCCCGAAATACGTGAGTACGAACGCGCTTCGGCCACGGCCATGAACGCCTACGTGCAACCCATTACCGATCAGTATTTGAGCAATCTCCGCGACCGACTGCACGCGTTGGGTTTTGGGGGAACAATAGAAATTATGATTTCGAGCGGGCGCTTGACCACCCTGGACGGCGCGCGCAAAACGCCCATTCAGCTTTTGGAGTCGGGGCCAGCGGGCGGAACAATGGCGGGGGTTTTTTACGGAAAACTAACGGGCATCAAAGACCTGTTGGCTTTCGATATGGGTGGTACTACGGCCAAGGCATCGATGATTTTTAACCTAAAACCCGAAATCACCAATCAGTTTGAGGCGGCGCGGGTGATGCGCTTCAAAAAGGGCTCGGGGCTGCCCGTCAGGATTCCCGTCATCGACATGATCGAGATCGGCGCGGGCGGCGGCAGCATTGCCTACGTAGATAAACTGGGGCTACTCAGAGTTGGGCCCGAAAGTGCGGCATCCGAGCCAGGCCCCGCCTGCTACGGGCGTGGCGGCACGCGCCCCACCGTAACCGACACCGACTTGGTGCTGGGCTACTTGAACCCCGATTATTTTTTGGGCGGCACCATGCAGCTCGACCTCGAAGCCGCCCGAACGGCCATCGACCAGCACATTGCCAAACCACTGAATATCAGCATCGAAGCCGCCGCAATGGGCGTGCACCGCATCGTGAACGAAAACATGGCCAACGCCGCGCGGGTACACATTTTAGAGAAAGGCCACGACCCGCGCCTGTATAGCATGACGGCATTTGGCGGGGCGGGGCCCGTGCACGCTTTTGGCGTGGCGCGGCTCTTGGGCAGCCCGCAGGTTGTAGTGCCCGTTGGCTCGGGGGTGCTGTCGGCGTTGGGTTTTTTGGTGTCGCCCGTGGCCAACGAAAGCATCCGCAGCTACGTTTGCTCAATGAATACGATCGACTGGCAACGACTGAACGGCTACCTTGCCGAAATGGAAGCCGAAGGGCTGGCGTTTTTGGAACAAGCGGGGGTCGTCGATCTGCCCATTACCATCGCTCGCGTGGCTGATATGCGCTACTCTGGGCAGGGCCACGAGATCAGCGTGGAGATTCCAGACGGTGTTTTGCTGCAAAACTCGGCACTAAAAATAGAAGAAAACTTCAAAAAAGAATACCACCTGCGCTACGGAAAACTCATTGAAGGCATTGGCATTGAAGCCGTTACGTGGCGGGTTGTTGTGAGCGGCCCAGTGCCAGAAGTTATCCCACGGCAAGTGGTGGCTACGTCCCAAAATTCGGAACACGCCCTGAAAGGCTACCGAAAAGTATTGCTGGCAGGAGAACCACTCGCCTCGAACGTGCCCGTGTATGGACGCTACGACCTGCAAGTTGGCGACAGTTTCGACGGCCCAGCCGTTATTGAGGAGATCGAGTGCACTTTTGTGGTGGGGACAAATGCCACGGTGCGAATTGACGAATTTCGTAATATTGTAGTAGAAATGCACTAAAATCATCAGCACGAAACTTTATTTTATGCCAGTAAATACCGTTGCCATACAGCCTATGCAGGCCGAAGAGTTGTCCGAGTTGTGTCAGCAGATTTACCGAGAAGTGTATCCGTATTTGTGGCACGATGGCGGCGAGTGGTATATGCAAACGCGCTACAATGCACTTCAATTGAAAACCGAAATTGAACACCCGAACGTGGCTTATTATTTTATTGAAAATACTGATAATCAATTCGTTGGACACCTAAAACTAAATCTTGACTCTAACGCAATAGCAGGCAATACCAAGTCGTATGGCGATAGTTTAACAAAATTGTATGACCCTGAAACTGCCCAAGAAATGGCCTCACTGAGTGGCTTAGAATTGGAGCGTATCTACCTTTTAAGCAACGCAACGGGCAAAGGAATGGGCCAAGAAACGCTTAATTTTGTACTAAAAGAAGCCCAATTGCTGCACAAAGATTACGTGTGGTTGCACGTGATGGATAGCTCGCCCGCCAAAAAATTGTACGAAAAGAACGGCTTCGTAGCCTGCGGCGAAACCATTTTACCTTTTGATTTGATGAAGCCCCAATACCGACGAATGTTTAAAATGTGGAAAAAAATATGACCTCTCAAAAATACGACCCCATTACGCTCTCTATTTTGTGGGCGCGGCTGCTGGCCATTGTAGATGAGGCTGGCACTACCCTCCAACGCACCAGTTTTAGCACTGTCACGCGTGAGTCGAACGATTTTGCGGTGGTGCTCATGGACGCGCAGGGGCGCAGCATTGCCCAGTCGAGCATTAGCGTACCGTCGTTTTTGGGCGTGTTACCCATGCTCACTCAGGCACTCTTGCGCGACTATTTTCCGTTAGAAACTTGGCAAGACGGTGACGTTGTGATGACCAACGATCCTTGGCTCTGCGCGGGCCACAAACCCGACATTGGCTTGGTATCGCCCATTTTTAGACAAAATAATTCCTCCATCGGGGGGGAAGGGGGGCTGGTCGGTTTCATCGGCACCATTGCCCACTCGCCCGACATGGGCGGCGCACTTTGGGGTGCGGGCGCACGCGATTTGTACGAAGAAGGACTGATGATTCCTCCCACCAAACTCTACGAAGCGGGCAAACCCAACCAAATGCTGTTCAACATCATCGAAGCCAACGTGCGCGCCAGTCGCCAAACGCTGGGCGACATCAGGGCGCAGGTGGCCTCTAACGAGCAGGGAATCAGGTCATTGAGCAAAATGATGGACGAAAACAACATGGCCGACTTGGAAGCCCTTTCTGAACAAGTCATCGAAGCCTCCGAGAAAGCCATGCGCGAGGCCCTCCGCAAAGCCCCTGACGGCACGTACTGCTACGAATACGATGCCGACGGCGATGGCCTCAACGAGCCTGTGCACATCAAGTGCGCCATAACGATCAAAGACGACGAAATCGAAGTAGATTACGAAGGCACATCGGGCGCGCACTCGCTGGCCATCAATGCCGTCAAAAATTACGTGTATGCCTACACCGCCTACCCCATCAAGTGCGCTTTTAGTCCCGACGTACCCAACAACGAAGGCGCGTTTCGGCCCATAAAAGTCAAAGCGCCCAAAGGTTCGTTGCTCAACGCCCAAAAACCCGTGCCGCTCGGCGGGCGGAATATCACGGGTAATATTCTGCACGCGCCCGTTTTTGGGGCGTTGGCGCAGGCCGTGCCGCTGCAAGTGCAAGCCGACTGCGGTAGCGCGTGCTGGTGCATGGTTTTGAACGGTCAAAAAGACATTGTACTCCAAACACCCAACGGCACGGAAAAAGCCCAGACTGAGTTTGTTGAATATTTTTTCTTGAACGGTGGCTACGCCGCACGGCCGCACTTAGACGGCGTGAACGTGTTGAGTTTTCCGACCAACGTGGCCAACGTGCCAATCGAAGTGTTGGAGCGCGACGCACCGATTTTGGTAACCGAAAAAAGTTTGCGCCCCAATACGGGCGGCGCGGGCAAATATCGCGGCGGTTTGGGGCAAACGTTTGCCTTCAAAATGGTTGGCAAAGAACCCATTAATTTTTCTATTTTGACCGAAAAAACCAAAACCTTCCCGCACGGAATCTGCGGCGGGGAGAACGGCGGCGGTGGTAGTTTTGACATTCAGCCGCCACGTTTTTTGCCGCCCAAAGGCTTAACCAAACTCTACGAAGGCGAACTCGTAACACTCAATCTGCCAGGCGGCGGAGGCTACGGCCCCAAAGCCGAGCGCGACGCGGCAGCTATTGCAAATGACGAAGCATTGGGCTATATTTCGTAAAAATTCAAGTTTTGACTATTAAAATATTGGTGACGTGGAAGCAATTGCCGAAAAAACACTTACCTACAACGACCTCCTTAAATTGTATCCCGATGAGGCCAGGGTTGAACTTATTGACAACGAAATTTACGAGATGTCTGCTCCTAATTTAGAACACCAAGAAATTGTCTTGGAGCTGGCCGTATCTATCCGCCAGTATGCCAAAGACAAACAACTCGGCAAAGTGATCGTTGCCCCTTTTGACGTGGTAATCAATGAAAATCTGGTTGTGCAGCCAGACATTACTTTTGTTGGCACAGCCAATATTCTCAACTTGCAACAAAGAGGATATTTTGGTGCGCCCGATTTATTGGTCGAAGTTATTTCTCCGTCCAGCTATACCCGCGACAACTCTAAAAAGAAAAAAATATATGCTGAAGCGGGCGTAAAAGAATATTGGATTGTAGAACCAGCCAACCAAGTAGTAGAAATTTGGAAGTTAACGGGCAAGGAATACGAACTCCACAGCTACTTGATTGAAAGCGGCGTGGCCCACTCGGCCATTCTGGAAGGATTTGAAGTGGCTGGCAAAAGCATTTTTGGATAATTTTCAACCTTGATTTCAAAAACATGGAAACGCAATTGCTCGCCCCGCCCAAACGCAAAAGTCGCAAAATACCCGCCGCGCTCATTCGGGAAGAATTGCGCGGGCAACCGCTGTATTACCGAGGCTACAAAGACGTGCTGAATGGCTCAAAACAAATCGAAGAAATCATGGGAAGTAGTTCTTTGCAGTCAATTATTGTTGCCATTGTGGCGTTTTTCATCAAATCGCGGGTCGATAACAAATTATACTGGACAGCCACCAACGAAGCAGGGCTGCATTTGGGACATAAAAACAACCTTTCGACCGATATTGGCGTGTTTTTGAAAGAAAAAGTGGTGCTGAACGACAAATATTTTGAGGTTGCTCCCGAAATGGCCATTGAGGTGGACGTAAAGATTGATACCGACAAAGAACTGGACTATATTTTCTCAAAATCGGAAGAAATGATGCAGTTTGGTACGCAGAAAATTTGCTGGATTATTACCAAAAACAAAAAAATATTTGTCTTCACTAAAAACGAAACCGCTCTCATTTTTGACTGGGACAAAGACATTCAGCTCACCGAATCTATTACCATTAATCTCCAAAAACTCCTCGACGAGGAAGGCGTACAATGCTAATAAATATTCGACGGTACCAAGCCAGTGCCATTGCAAAAGAGGAATCGTTGGGCTATATTTCGTGAAAATTTAAAATCAGACAAACTACTCAAAGATGGCAACTCCCATAAACCTACCTCCTGTTCATAATAAACTGGCCAAACACGCGGCGTTCCCCGAGTTCGACCACGACGAAACGGCGCGGTATAATTTCTTGACCAACCTCAACAAACACCTTTCCACGGTGGTGTCGCCGGGCAACAAAATAGCCTTCGAGAAGCGCGTGCGCCCCCAATTTATTGCCAATAATGGCCGCGATTTTGAGACTCCCGACGAGGTAAAAGCCGCCATGCTACAAAACCAAAACTACCAAACGTGGTCGGCATTGCGCCGCTCTACCATGGAAATGCGCCAGCAAGCAGGACGCGCCACGGTGCTGCGCCAAGCCGACGAATTGGCCCAAAAGGTGGCTGATCTCAACGCCAAAAGCCCGCAAAGCCTCACGATTAATCCCGACGTGAAAGCTCCCCATTACATGACTATGTTCGACAGCCACATTATGCCAGGGAGCTACCACACAGAACTATTCCCCGGCGACGTGTCGAACGCGGCCAGTTACGATGCTGGCCTGTTTGTGACCAGTGCTGGAATGTTGGGCAAATATACCGACGGCGGCGGAAAAGCCCTAACTACTTGGCTTAAAAGTACTTATCCAAATTTTAAACCCAAAAGAATATTGGATATTGGGTGCGGACTGGGGCACAATACCCTCCCACTCGCGCTGGCATTTCCTGATGCCGAGGTGGTAGGAATCGACACGGGAATCCCGATGGTGCGCTACGGACACGCCCGAGCGGTTGGCTTAGGGATCGAAAACGTTCGTTTTATGAATTTAGATGCTACCCAAACGGGCTTTGAGGCCGAATCATTCGATTGGATTCAGACCACGATGTTTTTGCACGAAACATCCACGCAGGCCATGCACAAACTAATCAATGAGATATACCGAATGCTCCGCCCGGGTGGTTTGAGCCTGCACATTGAACAACCCCAGTACACGCCCCAAATGTCGGTTTACGAGAAGTTTATTCGAGATTGGGACGCGCTCTACAACAATGAACCATTTTGGGGAGCCATGCACGACGTGGACGTTCGGACGTGGATGACCTCGGCGGGCTTCAAAGAAGAAAACCTGCTGCAATTTGGCGCCAAGGCCGAAAACGACATGGAATATCCCAAAAATCCTAACGCCGCAGAGGTCGAAGACCACGGCCGCAGTCCGATTTGGAACGTATTTGGAGCCTGGAAATAAAATGTATCGGCTTTTGCCAAACCACCCACCACCACCACACCTCGCATGATAAACGACATCTTACTGTCCTCGAATAAAGCCAAGGGCAAACGCCCCTATTTTTTAGAAAATCCAGAAGTGGAGCGCGTACTCAATATTACCATGGTTGTGGCCATGGAACTGGGCGTGATGCACGAACGATTGGATACAATTGAGCGGTTGCTCGAAAAAAAGGGTATTATGGCCAAGGCCGAGATCGATGCCTTCGAGCCCAACAACGAGGAGGTCATAGAAAGGCAACTTTGGCACGCCCGCTACATTGCCCGGGTGCTCAGAATTGTGCAGCAAGAACTCGAAAGCCTCCAACAAGACCCCGAACATAACCTCAGCATGGAGGAAGTGGCCGAGCGTTTGAGACACTCGTAGCCCATGACCCCCCTACACACAATCGACAATTTTTACCTGGCCATTATTGCCAAAGACGTGGCGGGTATATGCCGCACCTACGTTGAGTCGGAGGAGACTTACGTAGTGCTCGAAGGTCCCCGCTACACTACGTTGGGCTACACAAAAATTGCCAAGGGCTGGGCCGACTTTTGCAGTTCTGCACTGCTGCTCAAAAAAATTGATTGGCTCGAAGGCCCCTTTGAAGAGACCAGCACGGACATGGCCTGGGTGGGCGGCCAAATAATGCTTACCGTGGAGGTGAACGCCCGCCAGTTTTCGGTGCAGTTCAGGGCTACGTTTGTGTTGCGAAAAAACCAGGAAAACCACTGGCAGATCAAACACGAACACGTGTCGGCTCCGCTGGTGGATCCCTACGGAATTGGGGACTGGTTGAAAAAGTGAGTCATTTCTCCCCTTGTTTGTGCGCCAAACAAGGGGAGGTTTTGAGCTAAATGTACTGGTTTACAATATTTTCTAACCACTCTTGGCGGCCAGATTTGAGAACTGGCTCTCCGTTTTGGAGGGCATAACTGCGCAGGTCTTCGAGCAACAACTTACCCTCTGCAAAGGCTTTACCGCTGCCAGCATCGAACGACGCGTACCGATCTTTCCTAAACTGGCGGTACTGCGATTTTTCCAGCACATCGTTTGCAATCAGCAGGGCGCGGGCAAACGTGTCCATTCCACCAATGTGGGCGTAGAAAATATCCTCCAAGTCAGTCGAATTTCGGCGTGTTTTAGCGTCAAAATTCACCCCACCGGCCGTTATTCCACCCGCTTCAATAATTATCAGCAATGACTCGGTAAGTTCGCCCAAGTTCATCGGAAACTGGTCGGTATCCCAACCGTTCTGGGCATCACCCCGGTTGGCATCTATACTGCCCAACATTCCCGCGTCGGCGGCGGCTTGCAGCTCGTGCTGGAAAGTATGCCCCGCCAGCGTGGCGTGGTTTACCTCCACGTTTAGTTTGAAATCTTGGTCTAAACCGTGCTGGCGCAGAAAGCCAATGACCGTTTCGGAGTCGAAATCGTACTGGTGCTTGGTGGGTTCGCAGGGCTTGGGTTCAATAAAAAACGTTCCTTTAAAACCATTTTTGCGGGCATAGTCGCGCGCCATGGTGAGAAAACGCGCCAAATGTTCCTTTTCGCGCTTCATGTCGGTGTTCAGCAACGACATATAGCCCTCGCGCCCACCCCAAAAGACGTAGTTCTCTCCGCCGAGTGCAATGGTGGCATCGATGGCGTTTTTTACCTGCGTACCAGCAAGCGCCAAAACGCCAAAGTCTGGGTTGGTGGCGGCCCCGTTCATGTAGCGCGGATTAGAAAAAACGTTGGCCGTGCCCCAGAGTAGTTTCACCCCACTTTCGGCCTGTTTTTGTTTTAGGTAATCAACAATTTGGCTCAGATTAGATTCATACTCGCCTATGTTTGCCCCCTCATCCACCAGATCAATATCGTGGAAACAATAATAAGGAACGCCCAGCTTTGTAATAAACTCAAAGGCGGCATCGGCTTTTTGTTGGGCGCGCGCCATGGTGCCATTGCCCACATCCCACGGAAATTGTTTGGTGCCAGGCCCAAACGGGTCGCCGCCAGTGCCGCAAAACGTGTGCCAGTAGCACACCGCAAAGCGCAGGTATTCTTCCATCGTTTTGCCAGCCACTACCCTATTTTTGTCGTACCATTTGTAGGCCAAAGGATTGTCCGAGTCGCGGCCTTCGTAAAGCACTTTATCAACCGACTTAAAATAAGTTTTGTCTCCGAACGTAATTGTAGTCATCTGTTTTGTTGTTTTCTGTTGTCAATCCGACAATTAGAGAACGCCACAGCCATAATCTACTTAAATTAGCAGAAAAAATATTGGCAACTTAGCCGATAAATCAAGAAGCCATAAAGTTCATAAAGGAGTTGAACTGCTGGCTGTATTTTTCTTTGTTTACTTCGTACAAAAATGCTCCCTTTTTAGAACTTCCACGGTGTTTTTCGTCCAATTTCAACAATAGGTTCGTAGAAAGTATCTTGCGGCTAAAATTTCGTTTGTCGATGGTTGTCCCAAAAATGGCCTCATAAAGTTTTTGAAGTTGCGGTATCGTAAACTTTTGGGGGAGCAGCTCGAACCCAATCGGGTGCTGCGAAGCCTTGTATCGGAGCGATTTTATGGCCATTTTCACCATGTCGCGGTGATCGAAGAGTAATTCTGGCAGCTCGTTCAGCGAAAACCAATTGGCGTGAAAAGTATCCGATATTTTCTGTTCGTAGTCTTGCACGTTCACCAGTGCAAAATACGCCACCGAGACCGTCCGCTGCACGGGGTCGCGGAGGGGCTCGCCAAAGGTGTGGAGTTGCTCCAAATAAATGTCGCGCAGCCCAGTGAGCTCGTACAAAATTCGATCGGCGGCCTGCGCCAAACTCTCGGTGGGTGTGAGCCAACCGCCCATCAGCGACCACGTTTGTTTATCAACCTCCACACCTCGGTTTACCAACAATAATTTGAGTTCTAAGCCATCGAAGCCAAAAATAATGGAGTCGAGTGCCACTAAACATTCCGTTTGCTGTTGGTACTGCGCCAACATTCCCGCTTTTTGGTCAATCACAAATAGTAGAGTTTAAGGTTTTTTGTATCAAAACACCGAACAGCAAATGATTTACTATTGAGCAGCTATCTACGGCTCAATGAATACAGAAATGGTGTCTGACTCAACAATGTTGCTTATGTTGTTTGCGCGGTCTCGGATGCGCACAACGAACTTAACTATTTGGATTCGCGAAGTAGTTGAGCGAAAAAATATTTGCGAGAAATCTAATTTACCTTCAATCGGCCCCGCTTTTTCGCCCGATGGCCGCAGCGTAGGAAAAAACAACTTACTGTTTATCTGCGACGGTATTTCCTCGAAGCGAGTACCCACTTTTTTGAAAGTACGCAGCTCGTAATTGCCCCAGGTGCTATAAATTGGATTTTCGGGTCTTTCGGTTTTTCGGTCAAAACCCAGATCACCGTCGCCGTCGCGGTAGCCAATCGTGAGCGATAGCGAGTCTTTCAGGGCGCGGGGCCCCGAAAACGGATCGGGTACCGTAAAACCCGTCACGCCCAAAAATTCGATTTGCGGCTTGGGTTCGTTGGCATAGTCGGGGGCTTTTATGCAACTATAAATGCCCGACGACAGCAACGCAATGAACAAAGTGAGCTTAATTATTGTCTTATTCATACGTGTTTTGAAAGATTGAATGAAAGTATGGATGATTTGAAATCGAGAATAGTGGCAATCGGGGCCGAGCATTTTGACGAATTGGCCTTGGAAATATTCCAATTGCAGGCCAAAAAAAACGCTGTTTACGGTTTATTTCTCAAAAACTTGGGCGTAAATCTCCGCAACATTCACCAAATTGCCCAGATTCCGTTTATGCCAATCGGGTTCTTCAAAAATCATGAAATTTTGACGGGAAACCAAACAATTCGGGCAGTTTTTGAAAGCAGTGGCACCACAGGACAATCTACGAGCCGCCACCTGGTTTCGGATTTGGCCTTTTACAGAACCGTTGCCCAAACTATTTTTGAGCAAAAGTACGGTGCGCTGTCAAACTTCCACGTGCTGGCTCTCTTGCCGTCTTACCTCGAACGAAATAACTCCTCGTTGGTGTATATGGTTCAAGATTTTATCGAAAAAAGCGGGTCGGCGCACTCGGGTTTTTTTCTGACCAACACCCAAGAGCTCGTGCAAACGCTCCGCCGTCTGTGCCAAAACCCCGACGGGCGCAAGATACTACTCATGGGCGTTACGTTCGGTTTGTTGAACTTGGCCGAAGCTGGTTTTGACCTCGATTTTTTGCACCAGGCCCCAAACCTGATCGTCATGGAAACTGGCGGCATGAAGGGCCGCCGCCGCGAAATGCTCCGGCAGGAGGTTCACCAGGTGCTAACTCGGGCGTTTGGGGTGGCGGTTGTGCACTCAGAATACGGCATGACCGAACTGCTCTCGCAGGGGTATTCGGGCGGCAGCGGTGTTTTTGACACCCCACCTACGATGCGCGTTTTGCTGCGCGACATCAACGACCCGTTTTGCGTCTATCCGCCTCATTACGAGCGCACTGGCGGCATCAACGTGGTAGATCTGGCCAACATCGACTCCTGCTCGTTTATAGAAACCCAGGACCTGGGGCAATACGTTTTTGAAGGCCAAGACCCGCAACAATTTCGGGTCATTGGCCGTTTTGATAACTCCGACGTGCGGGGTTGTAATTTAATGACACTCTAAAATACGTTTATTATGAACATCGGCGACCGTGTGAGGCTACTCCACTCCAAAGAACAGGGCATTATTGTTGGTTTCAAATCGGGAGATATAATTGAGGTCGAGATCGAAGACGGCTTCAAATTACCCATCCTAAAACGCGAGTTGGCGGTAATATCGGCCTACGAAGACAAAGCCTTTAAGGCCGCTCCCGCCGTGGTGGCGCGCGCCGAGGAAGCCAAAACCAAGGGTGTGGTAGCCGAAAAAGGCCTGTTTGTGGCGTTCCAGCCCAGCAACGACCGCGACGTGGTTATGTTTCTGATTAACAACACCGACTGGGATCTGCCCTTCATGCTTTCTACGGGGTCCGAACGCTACTACCGAGGGTTGGCGGGCGGGTTTCTTATGGCCAAAACGCACATAAAGATCACCGAACTTTCTACCGCCAATTTCGATGCCTGGGGAACATTTACCTTCCAAGCACTTTTCTATTCTTTTGGGTATATCCCAGAGCGCGCGCCCTTCGTGAAGCGTTTCAAGTGCCGCGCCGACACTTTTTTTAAGAATAAGAAAAAAGCACCAATTTTAGACAAAGAGGCTTACCTCTTTCAGTTGGATGCCGACGTGCTGCCCCAAAATATAGTTGTAGCCACGGTAGAACCCGCTGTTGCGGCTACCGGAATGCCTGCCACGCCCACGCCCCAACCACCCGTCATTGGTATCAGTCCAGAGAAATTAAGGGAAAATATGCTCGAAAGAAACACCCGCTCCGCACCCGTTTCGGCGCAACAGTTTCAGCGGCCAACGGCTATTATCGACCTGCACATCGAACAGCTCACCAAAGACTTTATGACCCTAAACAATGCCCAAATGCTCGAAATGCAGTTGGTTTCCTTCAACAAACAGTTGGAGCAAGGCATAGCGAGCGGCATGGATTTTATGACTTTTATCCACGGCGTGGGCAACGGCACACTCCGCACCGAGATTCAGCGCTGCCTCAGCAAGCACCCCAACGTGGCGTATTTTGAGGATGCCCAAAAAGAAAAATTTGGCTACGGAGCCACCCGCGCCAAAATCAAGTAAAAAATAGTTTCTGCTGGCTATGCCAGCAGAAACTAAGCCCCCAGTACCGAGATTACAAATGTATTTTTGTTGGTAGATACAGTCGTCTGGTCTATTTTTTGGTAGCTGCACGCATCCATTTCGACGTGCCACTTGGCGTTTCGGCCACCGTCGTCGTTTATGCTGACAATAAAAATACCGCCCTCGTTGAGGTAAGGCGCAAAGCGGTCTAACGCTGCCTGCACCGACGGGGCGTAGTAAATGGCCTCGTTTATGATAATGACATCGAATTTTTCTTTGGGCTGGTAGGTGTTCATATCGGCCACCTCAAAAAACGTTTTTTCGTCGGCCAGTTCTGCCCTGGCGGCTTCAATGGCCACATCCGACAGGTCGGTAACCAGGTAGCGGCCGTACTTCGATTTGTCGAAACGCTGCACCAAAACCCCTGGCCCCGCCCCAAGTTCTAAAATACTACCTTGGGGTTTGAGGTGTTGGGCGTAGCCTACGATCACGCTAAAACGCGACAGCTCGTTGAGGTCGGCCAGGTTGTCCCAGCGGCCAGCGGCATATTGGTAATTCCAGCGGTCGCGCCCCTGGCGGAGTACCTTTCGCTTGTATAAATCTTCGAGTTGGGTAAAAATAGACATGGTTTTAGGTTTGGTTATTGGTCAGTAGAAACAACTGTTTGGAGATTGGCAGGCGAATAAAAAACCGATTTCAGCGTTTTGTCGTCGGAGGTTCGATAGACCAAATACGCGCCATTGTCCTCTTTATAATACGCCTCAACGCCTTTTTGGGTGCGGTAATGGGCCACGGTGGTCTCGGCTTCGGCCAACGTTCGGCAGGCTTTCGACATATTTGAGCGTTGCACTTCGTCGAAAAGCGCCTTAAACCTATCGCCGAGGCCAAATTCTAAAACCGCCCCCGCCAGCACGTATTGAAGGTCGCAGAGTGCATCGGCAATTTCTACGATGTCGTTGGCCGCGATGGCCTCCTGCAATTCACGGAGCTCTTCGGCCAGCAGCGAAACGCGCAGGTTGCAACGATCTGTGGCTGGTATCTGTGGCCGAGCTAAAATAGGGTGCTTAAAAGTGCGGTGGAAGCCAGCCACCGCGTTGAGCGAGTCGGGGGTTTGCATGAATTGAGTTTAAGTTGGCACTAAAAATACGGGTATGATTTATTTATAACAGATTGGTTTTGAAGAGTTTAATGGCAATGGCTATCAAGATGAGGCCAAATATTTTGCGCAGCACGTCCGTACCAACCTTGCCAAGTTTTTGCTCAATCCAGACCGACGAACGCAGCACGGCGTACACAAAAACGAGGTTAATGAAAATACCAGCCAGTATATTTATTTCTTCGTAGGCGGCTTTGAGCGATATGATCGTTGTCATGGTGCCCGCCCCTGCTATGATCGGAAAGGCAATTGGCACGATCGACGTGGCACTGGTGTGGGTCTCTTCGTGCTTAAAGATGTTTCGCCCCAGAATCATTTCTAAGCCGATCAGAAATAAAATTAAAGCCCCCGCCACGGCAAACGAGCTTATATCGACACCAAATAACTTGAGAATATTTTTGCCAAGGTACAAAAACGCAATCATCAAGCCACCCGCCACCAGCGTGGCCTTGCCCGCCTCCAACCCACCCGACTTACGGCGCAGGTCGATCACGACGGGAATGGACCCCAGAATATCAATGACCGAAAACAAAATGAGCGACACCGCCGCTATTTCTTTGAAGTTGAACACCATTTTATTGAAACGTTTGGCAAAAGTAGCTTTTTAGATGCGTTTGGCCAAATCCAAGGATCAAATGCACTTGGCCAGGTGGCCAAAACGAAAAAAGGCCTACTCCGTTGTTCAACAGAGCAGACCTTTTTTCGTTTTAATCTTTACATTTAAGCCAGTTCGCGTCTTTTCTTTGGCGACGCTTTCTCTTTGACCGAATCTGTAACGGTTTCGAGTTCTTCTTTCGAGCCAACAATCAGGCTGCGGAACTTGCGTACACCCGTACCAGCTGGAATCAAATGGCCCACGATCACGTTTTCCTTCAAGCCTTCCAAGTAGTCGGACTTGCCGCGCACGGCTGCTTCGCTCAACACCTTGGTTGTTTCCTGGAACGATGCGGCCGAGATAAAGCTCTCGGTTCCCAACGATGCCTGCGTGATTCCCTGCAACCTGGGCTGGCCCACGGCCGCGCGGGCATCGCGCGCTTGTACTAATTTGGCGTCGCGGCGTTTGAGGCTCGAGTTCTCGTCGCGGAGGCGGCGAGCGGTCAAGATCATACCAGGGCGCACGGTTTCTGAATCGCCAGCGTCTTCAACAATTTTCATGTTGAGAATGCGGTCGTTTTCCTCGCGGAACACCCAGCGGTCTATCATTTGCATTTCCAAGAAATTGGTATCGCCCGCGTTGATGATCTCTACTTTTTGCATCATCTGCCGAACAATGGCCTCGATGTGCTTGTCGTTTATTTTCACCCCTTGCAAACGGTACACTTCTTGGATTTCATTTACGAGGTATTCTTGCACTGCGGTTGGCCCCTTGATGTCGAGAATATCGGCTGGTGTAACCGCGCCGTCCGACAGCGGCTCCCCCGCTTTGGTGTAGTCGCCGTCTTGCACCAGAATGTGTTTCGACAACGGTACGAGGTATTTTTTGCGCGTTCCGTCTTTCGACTCGATGTTAATCTCACGATTACCGCGCTTGATAACACCGTACATCACCACGCCATCGATTTCGGAAACCACGGCTGGGTTCGACGGGTTACGTGCCTCGAAAAGTTCCGTTACCCGTGGCAAGCCCCCCGTAATGTCGCGGGTTTTACCGATCGTGCGCGGAATTTTAGCCAGTGGCTGGCCAGCTTTGATCGTACTTCCGTCTTTTACCACCAATCGCGCACCTACTGGCACGTTGTAGCCTTTCTCGTCGGCTTCAATCAATGTGCCTTTTCCGCGAACGATAATGGCTGGGTTTTTGGTTTTGTCGCGGCTTTCGATGATTACTTTTTCCTGGAAACCCGTTTGTTCGTCAAATTCTTCTCGGTAAGTTATACCGTCCTCGATTGCATCGAACTCGACTTTACCCGTTAATTCTGACAAAATTACGGCGTTGTAAGGATCCCACGCGCAAATAGCGTCTCCCTTCTTGACTTTATCACCCGCCTTCACGGTCAAGAAAGCCCCGTAAGGCACGTTATTCGAGATCAAAACTTGCCCATTTGCTGGGTTTACCACCCGGACTTCGCCCGAACGCCCCATTACAACGGTTACGTTTCTTTCTTCGCCGTCTATTTGCACAGTCGTAGGCGTGGTTCTCATTTCTTCAAACTCAATAACACCTTCAAATTTGGCAATGATGGTTGCGTCCAAGGCCACGTTTTGGGCAGTACCACCCACGTGGAATGTGCGGAGGGTGAGCTGAGTACCTGGCTCACCAATTGATTGTGAGGCAATTACACCCACGGCTTCGCCTTGCCCCACCATGCGTCCAGTGGCTAAGTTGCGTCCGTAGCACTTTGCACAGACTCCATTTCGGGTTTCGCAGGTTAGTACTGAACGTATTTCTACGGTCTCGATGCTGGTATTGGCATCAATTCGGTTGGCAATTTCCTCGGTAACTTCGTCGCCCGCGCCTACGATTAGCTCGTTCGACAGCGGATCGAAAACATCATGGACTGTGACGCGCCCCAGGATTCGCTCCGAGAGCGGTTCAACGATGTCTTCGTTGTCTTTCAAAGCCGACACCTGAATACCGCGCAGCGTACCACAATCTACTTCATTAATAACCACGTCTTGCGCCACATCGTGCAAACGACGGGTCAAATATCCAGCATCAGCCGTTTTGAGGGCCGTGTCGGCCAAACCTTTCCGTGCACCGTGGGTAGAGATAAAATACTCCAGTACGTCCAAACCTTCTTTGAAGTTTGAAAGAATAGGGTTTTCGATGATCTCTCCTACGCCGCCCAGGTTTTTTTGTGGCTTGGCCATCAACCCGCGCATTCCACCCAACTGCCGCACTTGCTCCCGCGAGCCGCGCGCACCTGAGTGCATCATCATATAAATCGAGTTGAATCCCTGCTGGTCACTCTCCAATTGTTTGAGCAATGTCTCAGTAATTTTCGAGTTCACGCGCGTCCAAATATCAATTACTTGGTTATAGCGTTCGTTTTCGGTGATAAGCCCCATGAGGTAGTTATCCCAAACTGTTTTAACCTCAGCTTTGGCATCTTCAACGAGCTGTGCTTTTTCGACGGGGATCATAATGTCGCCCAATCCAATCGAAAGACCTCCCTTGAAAGCAGTCTGGAAGCCCAACTCTTTGATTTCGTCCAAAAACTTGGCAGTTTTAGAAGGCCCACAAATCTTGAACACCTGTCCGATAATCAACTGGAGTTTTTTCTTTGTCAGCAGTTCGTCAATGTAGCCAACCTCGGGCGGCAAGCATAAATTGAACAACACGCGGCCCGCTACGGTCTCGATCAATTTTTCAGACAGCGTTCCGTCTTCGTTCCGAACGTGCGTGCGCACTTTAATGTTTGCGTGCTTAGAAAGTTTGCCTTCGTTGAGGGCAATAATAACCTCTTGCGAACCGTAAAAACTCATTCCTTCGCCAATGATCGGGATCTCGGGGGTAGATTTGCGCCCTTTGGTCACGTAATACAATCCCAAAACCATGTCCTGAGATGGCACCGTAATAGGCGCACCGTTGGCAGGGTTAAGAATGTTGTGCGAAGCCAGCATCAGCAATGAAGCCTCTAAAACAGCCTCTTGGCCAAGCGGCACGTGGACGGCCATCTGGTCGCCGTCGAAGTCGGCGTTGAAAGCCGTACAAACCAGCGGGTGCAACTGAATAGCCTTGCCCTCAACCAGTTTGGGTTGGAAAGCCTGGATACCCAAACGGTGCAAAGTTGGCGCGCGGTTGAGCAGTACGGGGTGTCCTTTGAGGACGTTTTCGAGAATATCCCAAACAACGGCATCTTTTCGATCAACGATCTTCTTGGCCGATTTAACCGTTTTCACGATTCCGCGCTCAATGAGTTTACGGATAATGAAAGGCTTGAACAACTCAGCGGCCATGTCTTTTGGAAGCCCGCACTCGTGCAATTTGAGTTCTGGCCCTACCACAATCACCGAGCGACCCGAGTAATCTACCCGTTTTCCGAGCAAGTTTTGCCGGAAACGCCCCTGCTTGCCTTTCAGCATATCCGAGAGCGACTTCAAGGCGCGGTTGCCGTCTGAGCGCACCGCGTTCACCTTCCGTGAGTTGTCGAACAACGAATCTACCGCTTCTTGGAGCATCCGTTTTTCGTTCCGAAGAATTACTTCGGGGGCTTTAATTTCGATCAGGCGTTTCAAACGGTTGTTGCGGATGATAACCCGGCGGTACAAGTCGTTCAAATCGGATGTAGCAAAGCGGCCACCATCAAGCGGGACGAGTGGGCGCAATTCTGGTGGAATCACGGGTACCATCTTGATAATCATCCACTCGGGGCGGTTTTCGATGCGCGTGTTTGCATCGCGAAGTGCCTCAACCACTTTCAAGCGCTTCAAGGCTTCTTGCTTGCGTTGCTGTGAGGTATCCGTGGCGGCTGAGTGGCGCAAGCTGTACGAAAGCTCGTCCAATTGCGTGCGCGAGAGGAGCATTTCGAGTGCGTCTGCCCCCATTTTGGCAATAAATTTATTTGGGTCCGAGTCTGGCAGCGCGTGATTGTCGCGGGGGAGCTTGTCCATGATGTCCAAGTACTCGTCTTCCGTCAAGAAATCGAGTATATTGATGCCATCCTCGGCCTTCAAACCAGGCTGGCACACCACGTAACGCTCGTAATAAATAACCTGGTCTAATTTTTTTGTTGAAAGTCCGAGCAGGTAGCCAATTTTGTTCGGCAAACTACGGAAGTACCAAATGTGCGCCACCGGAACCACCAATTCGATGTGTCCCATGCGTTCACGGCGTACCTTTTTCTCGGTTACTTCTACGCCGCAACGGTCACAAATAATACCTTTGTAGCGAATCCGCTTGTATTTTCCGCAGTGGCATTCCCAATCCTTCACGGGCCCAAAAATTCTCTCGCAAAACAAACCACCCATTTCAGGTTTGTAGGTACGGTAGTTGATGGTCTCTGGCTGGGTCACTTCTCCGTAAGAACTTTCCAAAATAGACTCTGGCGAAGCCAAGCTAATGGTTACTTTCGAGAAGTCACTGGTAATTTTTTTGTTCTTTTTGAATGACATATTGATTAAGTCGTTAGTCTATTAGTCGAAAGTCAATAAATATATTGTAGGGAGGAAGTTGTGGGTTTTCACACCCACAACTCACGACTAAATTACTCTAATGTAATCTCCAACGCCAAGCCTCTCAGTTCGTGTACTAACACGTTGAAAGATTCTGGAATGTTGGGTTTTGGCAGGTTCTCGCCCTTTACAATTGCTTCGTAGGCTTTGGCACGACCAATCACGTCATCAGATTTGACGGTCAGAATCTCTTGCAATATGTGCGACGCACCAAATGCTTCGAGTGCCCAAACCTCCATTTCTCCGAAACGCTGGCCTCCAAACTGGGCTTTTCCACCCAACGGTTGCTGCGTGATGAGCGAATACGGCCCAATTGAACGGGCGTGCATTTTATCGTCCACCAAGTGCCCAAGTTTGAGCATATAAATAATTCCTACCGTCACCTTCTGGTCAAACTTCTCGCCCGACAATCCGTTGTACAGTTCGGTGCGGCCAAATTCTGGCAAACCTGCCTCGTTCAGCTCCGTCACTACTTGTTCTTCGGTTGCGCCGTCGAAAATCGGTGTTGAGTACCGGCGGCCTAATTTCTGGCCCGCCCACGCCAATACCGTTTCGTAAATCTGGCCAATGTTCATCCGCGATGGTACACCGAGTGGGTTCAGTACGATGTCCATTGGCGTGCCGTCGGGCAAGAAAGGCATATCTTCTTGGCGCACAATTCGTGCCACAACGCCTTTATTACCGTGCCGTCCCGCCATTTTATCACCCACTTTGAGCTTACGTTTTTTGGCAATGTACACCTTGGCCAACTTAACGATACCCGTTGGCAGCTCGTCGCCCACTTCGAGTGTAAAGCGGTCGCGCTTGAAACGGCCCGTTATTTCGCTCCGACGAACCAGGTAGTTTTTCACCAGTTCCATCAAAAGCTCATTGGCGTGGGCGTTTTCTGTCCAACCTTCTATAATAAGGTCGCCGAGCAAGTTTACCTCTTCGGGTACCGCGTAGCTTCCTTCGTCTTTGTACGAGTTTTTCTCGGGAAAAATATTGACTTCGATGTTGCGGCGGCTAAACTTAACGCCTTTGCTCATCACCTCTTCGCCAAACTTGTGTTTCACCCCTTGGCTGGTTTTACCATCGAGGAGCTCAGTCATTTTGTCAATCATCCGATTGCGGAAGGCAACGAGTTCGCGTCCGTATTTTTTCATCAATACTTTCACTTCCTCTTTATGCTTCACGCGGTCTTCCTTGTTGGGGCGGGCAAAAAGTTTGGTGTCAATCACCACGCCGTCCATCGAAGGCGGCGATTTTTTCGAGGCATCCTTCACGTCGCCAGCCTTGTCGCCAAAGATGGCCCGCAACAGTTTTTCCTCGGGCGTTGGGTCAGACTCTCCTTTTGGGGTAATCTTACCGATCAAAATATCGCCTTCGCGCACCCGAGTACCCTCGCGCACAATGCCGTTCTCGTCTAAGTTCTTGACGGTTTCTTCGCTCACATTCGGAATCTCAGCCGTCAATTCTTCCTCTCCGCGCTTGGTATCGCGCACTTCGAGTTCGAACTCTTCGATGTGGATCGACGTAAAGATGTCCTCGCGAACTACCTTTTCGTTTATCACAATCGCATCCTCAAAGTTGTATCCCTGCCAGGGCATAAACGCCACCAGCAAGTTGCGGCCAAGTGCCAACTCGCCACCCTCGGTGGCGTATCCTTGGCACAGCACCTCCCCTTTTTTCACGGCTTGGCCTTTCAACACAATCGGTTGTAGGTTTATGCAGGTGTCTTGGTTGGTACGGCGAAACTTAATGAGGCTATACGTCTTAACCTCTTGGTCGAAACTGGCCAGAAGTTGATCGGCGGTCAGGTCGTAGCGAACCGTAATTTTGGTTGCGTCCACGTAATCGATCACCCCGTTTTCTTCGGCCACTACCAACGCCCGCGAGTCCGTTGCCACGCGGCCTTCCAAACCTGTACCCACAATTGGTGCTTGTGGCCGCAAAAGTGGCACTGCCTGCCGCTGCATGTTAGAACCCATCAGGGCGCGGTTGGCATCGTCGTGCTCCAAGAAAGGAATCAACGAGGCCGCCACCGAAACAATCTGATTTGCTGCAATGTCCATGAACGACACCTTACTTGGCTCTTCCATCGGGAAATCGCCCTCGTAACGCGTCTTGATTTTTTCTACTAAGAAGTTACCCTCGCTGTCTACCGCCGCATTTGCCTGGGCAATGTACTGCGAATCTTCCTCCTCAGCAGTCAAATACACCAAATTGTTGGTCAATTTACCGCTTTCAATCACGCGGTAAGGAGTCTCGATGAATCCCATTCCGTTGATCTTGGCGTAGACACAAAGCGACGAGATCAGTCCGATATTTGGTCCCTCGGGCGTTTCAATCGTACACAAACGACCGTAGTGCGTGTAGTGAACGTCACGAACCTCAAAACCTGCGCGTTCGCGGCTCAAACCACCTGGCCCGAGAGCCGACAACCGCCGCTTGTGCGTAATTTCGGCCAGCGGGTTGGTCTGGTCCATGAACTGCGACAGCTGATTTGTACCAAAAAACGAGTTGATGACCGACGAGAGCGTGCGGGCATTAATCAAGTCCACTGGTTTAAAATCCTCGTTGTCGCGCACGTTCATGCGCTCCTTGATAGTACGCGCCATCCGCGCCAAACCTACACCAAATTGTGAGTACAACTGCTCACCCACAGTCCGCACGCGGCGGTTTGAGAGGTGGTCAATGTCATCGACAACCGCTTTGGAGTTTATGAGTCCAATGAGGTATTTGACAATCTCGACGATGTCCTGAGTAGTCAGAACTTTGGTTTCAAAACCAACGGCGAGATTCAATTTCTTATTTATCCTGTAACGGCCTACGTCGCCGAGGTCGTAACGTTTGTCAGAGAAAAACAGGCTCTGAATCACCTCACGGGCAGTTTGCTCGTCGGGTGCTTCGGTGTTTCTGAGCTGGCGGTATATCTGCTCAACTGCTTCTTTCTCCGAGTTTGAGCTGTCTTTTTGAAGTGTGTTGTAGATAATGTTGTAATCGGCCACGTTCATGTCTTCGCGGTGAAGAATGACCGACTTTTGGCCCGACTCAATGATGAGGTCAATATCGGTGGCCATCAGAACCGAGTCGCGCTCCAAGAGCACTTCGTTTCGGCTGATCGTAACGACCTCGCCAGTGTCCTCGTCCACAAAATCCTCGGTCCAACTTCTAAGCACCCGAGCTGCCAGACGGCGGCCAGCGGCTTTTTTGAGGTTGGCGGGAGTTGCGGTCACCTCTTCTGACAACTCAAAGAGGTCTAATATCTGCTTGTCCGAGCCAAAACCGATGGCGCGAAGCAGCGTTGTTACTGGAAATTTCTTTTTACGGTCAATGTAGGCGTACATGACGTTGTTCACGTCGGTCGAAAACTCAATCCAAGAACCCTTGAACGGAATAATTCTGGCCGAGTACAACTTTGAGCCGTTGGTGTGCTTGCTCATTGAGAAAAACACCCCTGGCGACCGGTGCAACTGCGACACAATGACGCGCTCTGCCCCATTGATAACGAACGAACCCTTTTCGGTCATGTTTGGGATGTTACCCAAAAACACTTCCTGTTCGATGGTCTCGAACTCGTCATTGTCAGCGTCATTACATTTTAAACGTAACTTAGCTTTTAGGGGAACCGAATAGGTGAGGCCACGATCGATTGATTCATCTACCGAATACTTAGGTGGATCAATTGTGTAATCAACAAATTCGAGTACGAAATTATCTCGGGAGTCAGCAATCGGAAAATTTTCGCGGAACACTTGGTAAAGACCTTCGCGGTAACGATTTTCTGCTGGTGTATCGAGATTGAAAAAATCTCTGAAGGATTTAACCTGTATATCCAGGAGGCCTGGATAGTCAATGACAGGTTTTATCATTGCAAAACTTCTTCTGGGAGCTGTTTTTGAAGCCAATGTCAGTGAAAGTTTTAGTTTTTAGACATGAAAGCGTCACATCAACTCTGATGTAACGCAAGGAAGCAAAAGATAGTTTGCTTTTACCAAATATATATAAACAGTATTAGACCTGACAAAATGCCAGGTCTAATTCTATGACGGATGCAAGCACCCGGTACGCCAACGTACTTACTTTACTTCAACTTCTGCGCCAGCGTCTTCGAGTTGCTTCTTCAAAGCAGCAGCCTCGTCTTTGCCGATACCCTCTTTAACGGGCTTTGGTGCATTATCAACGAGTTCTTTGGCTTCTTTCAAGCCAAGACCTGTCAGGTCTTTCACCAATTTAACAACTGCCAATTTCTGGCCACCTGCTGCCTTCAATATTACATCGAATGCGGTTTTCTCTTCAGCAGCGGCTGGGGCATCGCCACCTGCGGCCGCACCAGCCATCATTACGGGAGCAGCAGCTGCTGGCTCGATGCCGTAATCGTCCTTAAGAATCTGTGCGAGTTCGTTTACTTCTTTTACAGTGAGGTTTACCAACTGCTCTGCGAAGGCTTTCAAATCTGCCATTGTATTTATATTTAAAATTTGTTACGTGATTAATTTATTTTAAAATCTTTTACTTACCCTTCGCGTTCCGAAAGGGTTTTGAGGATACCAGCTAACTTGCCCCCACCGCTGGTCAATGCCGAAACGACATTTTTGGCTGGTGATTGCAGCAGTCCGATAACGTCTCCAATTAATTCTTGCTTTGATTTCAGGTTTAGGAGTATATCCAACTGATCGGCACCAATAAAAAGGCTGTAATCAACTGATGCTCCTTTAAGTTTGAGCTTGTCGCCGCCACTCTCTTTTTTGAAATCTTTGAGCAATTTAGCAGGCACTTTACCCGACTCTGGGTGAAACAAAACGCCCGAAAATCCCTTCAACACTGTATCGTTGAAAGATGTGTAATCGGTGTCCAAAGTTTCGAGTGCCTTGGCAATCAATGTGTTCTTTACTACCCGATACTCTACGCCGCGCTGGAAACACATCCGGCGAAAGTTATTCACTTGGGCCACTGTCAGACCAGTAGATTCGGTAATGTAGAAGTAGGGGATTGTCTGGAATTTCTGACTTAGTTCGCCAATAATTACCGCTTTTTCTTCTTTTGTCATGATTAAATTCCAATTACTGTGCTTTTGTCAATCACTACACCTGGGCTCATCGTACTCGACAGGTGAATGCTCTTCACATAAGTACCCTTAGACGATGATGGTTTCAGACGCAACAACGTAGTAAGAACCTCTTGCGCATTTTGAGCAATTTGCTCGGGCGTAAAAGAAACTTTACCTACACTTGTGTGAATGATACCCGTTTTATCGACCTTGAAATCGATTTTACCAGCCTTCACTTCTCTCACGGCTTTGCCCACGTCGAGTGTCACCGTTCCAGATTTTGGGTTAGGCATCAAGCCTCTTGGTCCTAAAATCTTACCCAATCTACCTAACTTTGCCATCACTGTGGGCATCGTTATTATTACGTCTACGTCAGTCCAGCCTTTTTCGATTTTTTGGATGTACTCATCCAACCCAACGAAATCTGCCCCAGCCTCGGTTGCATCTGCCTCCTTGTCGGGAGAGCAAAGCACCAACACCCTAACGACTTTACCAGTACCGTGCGGAAGTGCTACCACTCCGCGAACCATCTGGTCTGCTTTGCGCGGATCAACTCCCAGTCGGACATCAATGTCAACCGAAGCGTCGAACTTCGTGTATGCAATGTCTTTCAGGATTGACGCCGCCTTCTCGATCGAATACGCCTCGGTGAGGTCGTACTTGGAGAGTGCTTCTTTTCTTTTTTTAGTTAATTTTGCCATCTTTCAAATGTCGTTTGTCGTAAAACTGCTGGTTGATTAATTATCCCAAGGGGCATTTCCCTCAACCGTCACACCCATACTACGCGCTGTACCTGCTACCATTTTCATGGCAGATTCTATCGTGAAGCAGTTCAAATCGGGCATCTTGGTTTCGGCGATTGTTCTCACTTGGTCCCACGACACCTTTCCGACCTTCTTACGGTTCGGTTCGGCGGAGCCAGCCTTTGTTTTGGCGGCTTCTAACAACATAACCGCTGCTGGCGGTGTTTTGATGACAAAATCGAACGATTTGTCTTTGTAATACGTGATAAGCACCGGGCATATCATTCCCATTTTGTCTTGCGTGCGGGCATTGAACTGCTTACAGAATTCCATAATGTTCAAACCCTTAGAACCTAACGCAGGACCAATTGGGGGTGATGGATTTGCCTGGCCACCTTTGCATTGTAGTCTCACGAAACCTACTACTTCTTTCGCCATTGCTTTAGTTTTTTGGCGTCGCTGGTCTTATCGCACTTAATGCCTAACAAGTGGAAGCCTCTTCGGCGTGCTCCCAGCAACTTTTTTTAAATTAAACTTCTTTCTCTACTTGTGCGTAACTCAACTCCACGGGGGTTGCCCTCCCGAATATTTTCACGACGACGTTCAATTTCTTTTTGTCGTCAAAAATTTCTTCCACTGTACCAATAAAACCACTGAACGGCCCATCGGTTACTTTCACGCTCTCGCCCCGAATGTACGAGATTGTCGGTGCTATAACTGCGCCCTCCACTACACTTTCCTCGGCCCTGCCAAGTATTCGGTCTATCTCGGCCTGGCGCAAAGGTACGGGCACTTTCGACCCAGCGGTCATGTTGCCCAGAAAACCCAACACACCTGGCATGGTAGTTATCAAGTGATTTGCCTCACCGTGGGTAAGATCGGCGGAAATAATAATGTAGCCTGGGAAAAAGGACTTTTCGCGAACGCGCTTTTTATTATTGCGCATTTCGTAGATTTTTTCCGAAGGAATCAAAATTTGGGGGATAAAATCCTCTAACTTCTGGCGGGTAATCTCGTTTTCGAGGTAGGATTTAATTTTTCTCTCCTGACCAGATACAGCCCTAAGTACGTACCAATTTATGTTACTCATAGCCACTTATAAATTACAGACGGTCGGTTTAGTGTCCGTCAAAATGATGAATACAATAAATTTAGCGCGTTCTCGAAGGCATAGTCCATGATACCTACCACAAGAGCAAATATTAGTGACCCCACCAACACGAGCGTGGTACTAGATTGAAGGCTACCGAAGGTTGGCCACGTAACACTGTGCTGGACTTCGTCCCAAGATGCTTTCAGGAAATCAATAATATTGTTCATTGCTCGATTGTTGTATGTATCAACTTGCACGGGTACTAGGACTCGAACCCAGACCAAAGGTTTTGGAGACCTTCGTTCTACCTTTAAACTATACCCGTGTATGTGTGTACCCTAAAATTTGGAGTGCAAAGGTAAGGAACCAAAAGATAAAAAACAAGTGTGCGCCAGAGTGACGCACACTTGTTTTTACGATTTAATCTTATAATTAGTCTAAGATCTCGGTAACTTGACCCGCACCTACTGTACGGCCACCCTCACGGATCGCAAAGCGCAAACCGCGCTCCATGGCAATCTTGTTGATGAGTGTTACTTCCACTGTGATGTTATCACCTGGCATAACCATCTCTACGTTGGCTGGCAACATGATCTCGCCAGTTACGTCGGTTGTACGGAAGTAGAACTGTGGGCGGTACTTGTTGAAGAACGGCGTGTGACGGCCACCTTCTTCTTTTGAAAGTACGTAGACCTCGGCTTTGAATTTCTGGTGTGGCTTAACCGAACCTGGCTTGCAAATAACCATTCCACGACGGATAGCTTCTTTCTCGATACCACGGAGGAGTAAACCTACGTTATCTCCAGCTTCGCCACGGTCAAGTATTTTGCGGAACATTTCTACGCCAGTTACTACCGACTTCATGTTTTCTGCACCCATACCAAGGATTTCAACTGCCTCGCCCGAGTTTACGATACCGCGCTCGATACGACCAGTGGCTACTGTACCACGGCCTGTAATCGAGAACACGTCTTCGACTGGCATCAAGAATGGAAGCTCAGTCTGACGTGGAGGCAATGGGATAAAGCTATCAACAGACTCCATCAACTGCTCGATGGTTGCTACCCACTTGGCATCTCCATTCAAACCACCCAAGGCAGAACCTTGAATAACAGGAATGTTTTCGCCGTCGAAGTTGTAGAAACTCAACAGGTCGCGGATTTCCATTTCAACGAGTTCCAACAATTCTGGATCGTCCACCATGTCTACCTTGTTCATGAAAACAACCAACTGTGGTACACCTACCTGGCGCGCCAACAGGATGTGCTCACGTGTTTGTGGCATCGGACCGTCAGTTGCAGCCACCACAAGGATAGCTCCGTCCATCTGGGCAGCACCAGTAACCATGTTCTTCACGTAGTCAGCGTGTCCTGGGCAGTCCACGTGGGCGTAGTGACGATTTTTAGTTTGGTACTCCACGTGTGAAGTATTGATGGTGATACCGCGCTCTTTTTCTTCGGGAGCGTTATCAATTGACGAGAAGTCACGCTTCTCTGCCAAACCTGAACCTGCCAATACCGAAGTAATCGCGGCGGTTAAAGTTGTTTTACCGTGGTCAACGTGACCGATTGTACCGATATTGACGTGTGGTTTTGACCTGTCAAATAATGCCTTTGCCATTGTATGAAACGCTTTTTACTTTTTTGAATTTATCTTTTATATGCTTACTAAAATCTTACAAGTACCTTAATGAGCCTTTGATCAGGATTGAACTGACGACCTCTTCCTTACCAAGGAAGTGCTCTACCACTGAGCTACAAAGGCTTTTGAACCATGAAATCGCAAATGATAATATTGCTTTACCATCTGCGACTGTTTGAGCGGAAGACGAGGTTCGAACTCGCGACCTATAGCTTGGAAGGCTATCGCTCTACCAACTGAGCTACTTCCGCTTTTGAATGGTGGGGGCGGATGGATTCGAACCACCGAAGACGTACGTCAGCAGATTTACAGTCTGCCCCATTTGGCCACTCTGGTACACCCCCAAAACAATGATGATCGAATTTAAAAGAACGCTTTTTGATTTTCGAGTTGCAAAATTACGGTCTTTCTGCCAATTATCAAATGTTTGTTAGAAAATATTTTATTAATTTTATTCTTACAAATTCTTGCGGTAGTCTAATGGCGGCTTGCGGTCGCCGACGAGCGGCTTGTACTTGAAGTCAGCTCCGCGAACGGCCTCCAATTCTGATTTGGCCTTGCTAATAATCGACGGGTCGTTGACGAGGTCGATGGCGGTCATGGCCATGCTTTTGGCCGCCACGAGCATTCCTTTAAAACCAATACTCATGCCGTCGGCGGCGGTGGCTTGCCACGTGTGGGCGGCAGTGCCGGGTATCCAAGTGGCTGGGTTCATGCCCACCGTTGGCACAACCCAACTTACATCGCCCACGTCGGACGATGCTGGGAAATACCCCCTTCGGTACGGTTGAACGTCGCTTGCGTTGGTAATGGGCGGTACTTTGGTGGTAAAAGACTCCCTCATTTTGTTGGCAAAGGCCAACTCCTGGGCGTTGTACTTGACCCCGCCCACGCGCATCAAGTTGGCGTGCATTACTTTGGCCAGTGTTTCGTTGGGCAAAATATTATAGAGCCCGTTCATGATTTCGTATTTCATGGTAGTTCCCGTGCCCAGAGCTGCACCTTCGGCGGCCTTCACGATGCGGTCGAAAATTTCTTGGACACCGCGCACGTCTGGATGCCGAAACATATACTCGACCTCAGCAAAGTCTGGCACCACGTTGGCCGCCAGACCTCCCTTTGAGATCACATAGTGAATCCGCGCTTTTTCGTCCACGTGTTCGCGCATCATGTTCACCATGTAATTCATGGCCTCCACACCGTCTAACGCCGACCGACCGCGCTCGGGGGCGGCGGCGGCGTGGGCGGTTTGGCCGTAGAACCTAAAATTGGCCTGCGAAACGGCCAAACAGGTGCTGGCATCGGCGTTGTTGCTGTCGCCAGGATGCCAATGAATGACCGCATCAACGTCGTTGAAGAGCCCCGCCCGCACAAAATATACCTTGCCACCGCCGCCTTCTTCGGCTGGTGTGCCGTAGAGCCTTACCGTGCCTTTCTTACCCGTTTTTATAAACCAGTCTTTGAGCGCCACGGCTGCGGCCATAGACCCCGTTCCGAACAAATTGTGGCCGCAGCCGTGGCCGTTTCCGCCCGCCACAATTGGTTTTGGGTACGGCACCGAGTCTTGCGACAGCCCTGGGAGGGCATCGAACTCGGCCAAAATACCGATAATGGGCTGGCCGCTGCCATACGAGGCAATAAAAGCCGTGGGCATCTCGGCCACGCCCGCCTGCACACTAAAGCCCTCTTTGCGGAGTTCGTCTTGCAGCACCTTGGTACTTTTACTTTCGAGGTAGCCCAGTTCGGGGTGGCTCCAAATTGTGCGCGCAATTTGGCAGTAGTTTTCGTATTTTTTATCTAACTGGTTCAGCACCAGTTGTTTTTCGTCTTGTGCCACTGCCGTTATGGCGCACATGAGCATTGCAATGAATACACTTTTTTTCATGTTGGGTTGGAATTTGAAACTTTAAAAGCCTAAAATTAACACGAATCTCTGTTTTAACAGTGTGTTGTGCCGCAGAATTTCCGAAATTTGCTCCCTTGAAAATTATATGGTTAGCGTTCATTAGTAAGGCAACAACTAAATAGACAGATAGTGGAAAAGCGTAAATTAGGAAATGGGGGTTTGGAAGTTTCGGCACTGGGGCTTGGCTGCATGGGAATGACAGGGGGGTATGGCCCTGCGGCAGACAAAGCAGAGATGATAAAATTAATTCGTAAAGCCGTTGAAGAAGGCATTACTTTTTTTGATACAGCCGAAGCATACGGACCGTTTTCAAATGAAGAACTTTTGGGAGAGGCCTTAGCACCTTTTAAAGGAGAAGTAGTTATTGCAACAAAATTTGGTTGGACGCTCAATCCTGATGGCAGTGGCAAGTTCAATGCTTTGGACAGTAATCCTAACCACATAAAAAAAGTTGCCGACGACTGTTTGAGAAGATTAAAGATCGATGCCATTGATTTGTTTTATCAGCATCGGGTTGATACGAACGTGCCGATTGAAGATGTTGCGGGAGCAGTAAAAGATTTAATTCAGGAAGGAAAGGTGAAACATTTTGGACTTTCAGAGGCAGGGGCAAATACCATTCGTAAGGCGCATGCCGTTCAGCCAGTAGCTGCCCTTCAAAGCGAATATTCTCTTTGGACAAGAGAGCCTGAAAACGAAATCTTACCAACACTTGAAGAGCTTGGAATTGGATTTGTGCCGTTTAGTCCGCTCGGCAAGGGTTTTCTTGCAGGAAAGATAACAGAAAATACAATACTCGATACTGCTGATTTCCGCAATAGTATTCCACGGTTTGCAACGGAGGCAAGAAAGGCAAACCAGGCTCTGGTTGATTTGCTTGGAGGAATTGCAGGCCGAAAAAATGCAACGCCTGCACAAATTGCGTTAGCATGGCTGATGGCTCAAAAACCATGGATCGTGCCAATTCCAGGAACTACCAAACAAAACCGTTTGATAGAAAACATTGGGGCAACATCAATTGTGCTTTCGACGGACGAATTGAAGGAAATAGAAAATTCAGCATCGGAAATAAAAATAGTTGGTGAACGGTATCCAGAATTTGCCATGAAAATGACGGGCCTGTAAGCAAAAAGAACCGCCACGGAAGCAGTTGTTGGGGGGCGTAGCAAACAAAGTTGGGCTTTTAGTCGTAATCTCTTAAATTTATTTTTCAATCGGGCGGCGGTTCTGGGCTTGACGTTTCTCAAACCTCCCAACTTCGCAAAGCCCCGTTCGTACATTGTGGTGTTGAAAAAAATAGGTATTTTTGCTTTGTTTGCGCTGGTTGGGTTGGCCGTTTTCTACCGCGACCCGCTGGCCTACGGACTTGCCCAGGCGCGCGGGCAGTTCGGTATTTTGTACCACGCCCGCCCAACAACCGATGTGCTGGCCGACCCCACCCTCCCCGACTCGCTCAAAGCACGCATCAGACTGATCGAAGAGATCAAAAAATACGCTATCGATTCGCTCGGTCTCACGGCCTCAAAAAGCTACACTACTTTCTACGACCAGCACAATAAACCTATTTTGTGGGTCATTACGGCGGCCCAAAAATACCGTTTAGTGGCCAAAGAATGGTCGTTTCCCGTTATCGGCACGTTTGCCTACAAAGGTTTTTTTGATTCGACCAAAGCCGCTACTACCCAAAAAATGCTCGACGACGAGGATTTCGATACCGACATCGGCGAGGTGTCGGCGTGGAGTACGCTGGGATTTTTTAAAGACCCGATTCTGTCGAGTATGTTGTACCGAAGCGAGGGGAGTTTGGCCAATCTGATTATCCATGAAATGACCCACGGCACATTATTCATCAAGGATAACCTCGAATACAACGAGAATTTGGCCAGTTTTGTGGGCGATTACGGGGCGATCCGCTTCTTGAAACACCGTTTTGGAGCCGCCTCTACGCCACTCAAACGGTACGAATACAACAAAAAATACGGCGATGCCTACGCCAACCACGTGCTACGGGGAGCAAAACAATTGGATAGTTTGTACGCGCGTTTTGAAAAACAAAAATTGAGCTATGGGGCAAAAGATTCACTTAAAATAGCTGTAATTCAGCATATTATGAATAATACCGATACGCTGATGGGCGGCAGCGCAACACAACAAAACCGCCGTTGGAACAAAGAGAAATTGCCCAACAATGCTTTTTTTATCGGATATTTGACCTACCGATCGCAACAAAATGAGTTTCAGCGGGAGTTTGAAACCCGCTTCAAAAGCAATTTTCCGACCTACTTAGCGTTTTTGAAGGCAAAATACCCGTCGCTGTGAGTAAACCTTTTGCAAGAATAAAAATTACCGTTGCCGTACTTGGGGTGGCCCTAACTACCACGGCACTGCATTTGCGCCACAACTACCGGCGGGTGGTGAACGACAGTTTTGTGGCGGGCGAGTACTTCGAATACCGCGTGCACTACGGCCTGCTGAGTGCCGCCGAAGCCAAGGTGAACGTGTCGCCGATTGTTCAGACCGTGAACGGGCGGCCTTGTTATAGAATTGATGTTTTCGGGCGAACCGTCGGTGCGTTCGACTGGATAACGACCATCCGCGACAACTGGCGGTCATACGTGGACACGGCTGCCGTTGTGTCCCAAAAATTTTACGTCAATATTGTCGAAAACAAGTACCGAAAAGAGGAAACTGTTGTTTTTGACCATCCTAACAACAAGGTGCGCTCGGAAGAAGCCGACGAAAAAATGTCTTTCAATACGCCCGACAACGTGCAAGACGTAATAAGCGGCTACTACTACCTGCGCACGTTGGACTACAACAAGTTAGACGCTGGCGACGTGGTATCGGTACCCACTTTTTTTGACGACACTGTTTTTCAGACAAAAATCCGCTTTCGTGGCCGAGAGGTGATAAAAACCAAGTTTGGGCGCATCAATGTCATCAAACTAAACCCAGTTATTCCAGAAAATAAGCTCTTCAAGGGCGAAAACGCCATCCGAATATTTATTTCTGACGACACCAACCACGTTCCGGTGCGGGTAGAGGTAGACTTGTGGGTGGGTTCGATGGTCATGGAGATGAAAAAATATGGCGGTCTCCGGTCTCCTTTCAAGTGGTTTTAAGTTTCAAACAAACGCTATCATTCAACTCTAAAAAACGCTACTTATGAATGTAAAAAATACCCTAAAATACCTCATTTCGTTGGCCGTGGCGGGTGGTTTGATGTGGTTTGTGTTTAAAGACATGGACTTGGCCGCCATGTGGGCCAAATTCGAGAACGCCAACCACGCGTGGCTCATTTTGGTGGTAATCTTTACGGTGGTGGCCGCGTGGAGCCGCGCCGTTCGTTGGAAAATGCTGCTCGAACCACTTGGCTACCAGCCCAGTAGCCTCAACACAACGGTGTCGGTTTTTACTGGTTATTTTGCCAACCAGCTCGTTCCCCGGGCGGGTGAGGTCACGCGGTGCGCCACCCTCAACCGCACCGATTCTGTGCCCGTAAACCTCAGTTTTGGCACTGTGGTGGCCGAGCGGGTTTTCGACTTGCTAAGTTTGCTGTTGCTCATTGCGCTGGCTTTCGTGCTGGAGTTTAAGCGGTTAAGTGCTTTTTTTATCAATCTATTTGGCTCAAAAGTTGGCATGGGCAAACAGGGAAGCAGTGGCCTCGGCGTTTTGGCAATAATCGGACTTTTGGGGTTATCGTTGGCGGTGCTTGGGGTGTGGTTTTACAAAAAAAACGCGGCCAAGCTGCGCCAAAACGCGCTGTTTGTTAAAACCGAATCTTTCGTAAAGGGGCTTATCGACGGTCTTTTGAGCGTGAGAAAGTTGCGCAACCCGGCGGCATTTTTGTTTCATACGGTGCTGATCTGGCTCATGTACTTTCTGAGTTCTTACGTCTGTTTTTTTATACTCACCGAAACGGCCCATCTGTCGCTGCTGGCTGGCCTGACCGTGCTCATTATGGGCGGCCTCGGAATGTCGGCTCCCGTGCAGGGGGGTATTGGCCCGTACCATTTGTTTGTGAGCAGCGCGTTGGTTTTATACGGCCTCTCAAAAGAAAACGGCTTGGCCCTGGCCACCTACATCCACGGCACGCAAATGATTCTGATGCTCGTTTTGGGGGGACTTTCATTTTTGTACGTGTTGATAAAAAATCCGAAAAAACCGTAAATTGCGGGACATTGTAATCCCTACCCTGAAGTTATGAAAACAACGGCCTGGCTGTTTTTGGTGTTTTTGCCTTATTTTTTGTCCGCTCAACTTTTTGAAAATTCTGCCGAAAGAGACTACCGGAACGCCCATGCACGCTACAAAACAGGGCAATTTGAGGCGGCCATGGCGGCTTTTGCCCCCCTCACCGACGGTAAAAGTGGCAGCAGTAACGTGCCTTTCGCGCAGTATTTCTACGCCCTTTGTGCCACCAAACTGAGCCGCCCCACCGAGGCCCGCACCATGCTCAAACAACTCATTGAGCAGTTCCCGAGTTGGAAAAACATCGACGAAGCCTACTACTTGCTGGCCGATGCGTGTTTCAAAGGAAACCGTCACGAAGAAGCCGTTGAGTACACACTGAACATCGGAGATTCGTCGATAAAAAAAGATGTCGAAAATCTTAAAAGACTGTATATTAATCAATTAAACGATTTAGAGCGACTAAAAAGCATCCAGCGAGAATACCCCAGCGACCGTGCCATTGGACTCGCGTTGGTAAACCTGATTCAAAAATCGTCGAACGATAAGGTAGATCTGGCACTTTCTGATGCCATCACCAACCGTTTTGGGGTGGCTACCGCACCTGGGCCAACTGCCTCCGCACCCATCAAACGCCCAGCCAGCAACTGGCAAAAAGGCTATTTCAACGTAGCCGTGATGCTTCCGTTTAGGCTAAAAAACATAGACCCTGCCGCCCGCAACCGCAACAACCAGTTTGCATTGGATTTGTACGAGGGCATAAAGTTGGCAAAAGCAAAACTGCAAACCGAAAACATCATTGTCAATCTGTTTGCCTACGACGTGGGGCCAAACGCCGACGATATAATTGATGTGGTAAATAATTCAAATTTTGACCAAACCGACTTCGTCATCGGGCCGCTCTACAACGAATCTTCTAAGTTGGCCTCTTTGCACGCCGAAGAAAACAAAATATTTATGGTTCATCCAACGGGCATGAACGTTGATCTGGTCGCGAGCCATCCGAACAGTTTTTTGTTCAAACCCAGTTTTGAGACGCAAGCAGCCAAGGCGTTGGCTTTTGCCGCTACCCTCAGTACAACCAACAACCGAAAAGTAGCTATTTATTACGGTGCCTCTAAAAAAGACTCTACGCTGGCGGCAAGCTACCAAAACGTGGTTAAAGAGGCTGGATACCAGGTGATTGACTACCGAAAAACGCGCGAAAAATTAGATTCTGCCGCTGCAATCGGTGCCTACAACAAGCCCGCCCACGTGTTTGTGTCGAGCAGCAACGATACCGATGGACAAAAAGTGTTGGCCATGATGGCAAGAAAACGGGTCGATGTGCCCACCCTCATCACGGCTTCGGCGTTCGATTTTCAACGCATTTCGAGTGGCGTTTTTGCTGAGAGAGAAGTCTATTTATTAGACCCCGATTACATCAATACCAGCCGCCAGGCAGTCCGCGATTTTCAGGCCAGCTACATGGCCAAACGCAACATCATACCGTCGGTGTATGCCATGGCTGGCTACGACCTCATGCTGTTCTACGGCAGGATGCTGCAACGCTACAAAGAACGCCTGAAAGCGGGTTTGGCCGCCCGAAAGTACGAAGACGACTACTTACTTTCGGGCTTCGACTATACCAAAAGCAGCGACAATCAAGTTGTGCCAATTGTTCGGCTCGATGGACAACACTTCGTACCCGTCCGCTAAATATTCTAACAATTTACCACGGCAACGCCCTCTTCGAGACGCACAAAAATCGGTTCGGGCCTCCAGCCTATTTCCCGTTCGTAAGCCGCCGAAAGCTCCTCCAACACAATGGCGGTGGCACGTTTGTGAACAATATTGAGCGTGCAACCGCCAAAGCCGCCACCCATCATGCGCGCGCCCAGAACACCCTTTTTTGTCTTGGCAAGTGCCACCAGCAGGTCAAGTTCGGGGCAGCTCACCTCGTACATTTGGCTCAAACCCGCGTGTGCCTCAAACATACAGCGTCCCACCGTAGGCAAGTCGTGGGCTTGCAGGGCGGCGGTGGCGTTTCTGACTCGCTGCTCTTCTTGCACCACAAAGCGCACCCTTTTGTACTGATTTTGGGTGAACTTTTCTTGGTACGTTTCAAGCATTTTTTCGTTTATGTCGCGCAGTGTTTGCACATTTGGTTGGTACTTTTGCAGCGTTGCAAGTGCCGTCTCGCAGTCGTTGCGGCGGTCGTTGTAGGCCGACTCCGCCAGCGAGTGTTTCACTTTTGTGTTGATGAGAACCAACTCGTAGTCGCCCAAATTGAGCGGAAAATAACTGTAACTGAGGTCGCGGCAGTCGAGACAGATCACGTGGTTTGCCCTGCCGTGCAGCGAGGCGAACATATCCATAATGCCGCACATGGTTCCAATAATATGCTCGGCACGCTGGGCAACAAACGCCATGTCGAGCCTGGTGAGCGACCAACCGAAGAGCGTGTTCAAGCCAAAGATAAACCCACTGCACAACGCCGCCGACGACGACAGCCCGCCGCCGCTCGGAATGTCGCCGCCAAATACCACGTTTAGGCCACCCGTTGGCTTCAGGCCGCGCTCGCGCAAGGCATCTAAAACAGCCAAAAAATAATCTTCCCACGACTGCCTGAGAGCGAGCGAATCGTCGAGAAAAATAGAAGCCCGTCGGTCAAAATTGACGGCACGCAGGTTTATAATCGGTTCTTCGTTGGCCGAAAAACAAAAGTACATGGCTTTGTCAATGGCGGCGGGCGTTACGAAGCCGTGGTTATAATCGGTGTGTTCGCCGATGAGATTGATACGGCCTGGGGCGCGTACCACCAGCGCGGGCGTTCCGTATTGTTGTTTGAAAACCGCCAGAATTTCTTGTTTTATTTGCACGATATTAATTGCTTAGATTTGCAAATCTAAGGGTTGCAGGGGCATTAGTTTTAAACCAACGGTGGAAAGATGATTTTTTTTTCGGACGAGTACTACATGGAAATCGCCTTGCAGCAGGCGCAGCTTGCGGCCCAAAACGGCGAGATACCCGTGGGGGCGGTGGTGGTGTGCAACAACCGCATTATTGCCAAAACCCACAACCAAACCGAACAGCTCACCGACGTGACGGCCCACGCCGAGCTGCTGGCCATTACGGCGGCAGCAGGTTTTTTGGGGAGTAAGTACCTGAAAGACTGCACCTTGTACGTAACCCTCGAACCTTGCTTGATGTGTGCGGGCGCACTTTTTTGGTCGCAGATCGATAAAATTGTGTTTGCCGCCCGAGACGAGAAAAGAGGGTTTGGCCAGGTTTCAAAAACAGTTTTGCACCCCAAAACCAAAGTTACGGGCGGTGTATTAGAGAAAGAATCGCGGGAGATTTTAGAGAAATTTTTCCGACAGATGCGAACATAAAAACCACCGCTGGCGTTACCAACGTAACTATTATTTCACTTAAATTTATATCCTGATGACTTTCGTCTTAGATCCACTTCCCTACGCAAACGATGCCTTAGAGCCGCATTTCGACAAATTGACCATGGAAATACACCATGATCGCCACCACCAAACCTACGTGACCAACCTCAACAACGCGGTTGCTGGCACAGACATGGAAGGCAAAAGCATCGACGAACTCATGGCTGGTATGAGCAAGTTGCCAGCGCCCGTGCGCAACAACGGCGGCGGACACTACAACCACTCGTTTTTCTGGAACACGCTGTCGGCCAACGGCGGCGGCGAGCCCGTGGGTACGCTGGCTGCGGCGATAGATGCAAAATTTGGGTCTTTTTCGGCCCTCAAAGACGAATTTAAGAAAGCCTGCGTAGGCCGCTTTGGGTCGGGCTGGGCTTGGCTGTGCGTAGACAAAAAAGGCGAGCTCTGCGTGTGTTCGACCCCAAACCAAGACAACCCAACAATGGACTTGGCCGAATGCCCTGGCGCACCCATCATCGGGCTGGACGTTTGGGAGCACGCCTACTACTTGAAGTTTCAGAACAAACGCCCCGACTACGTGGACGCATTCTGGAACGTAGTAGATTGGAACACCGCCGAGGCACGTTTCGAGGCAGCCAAGTAATAATTTCGAATGATGGAGTGATAGAATGAATGACTAAATGAACAATTATCAACAAGAAAAGTTAGTTATTCATCAACCGCTTCGCAGATTCTTTTCGCTGAAAGTAGCCTGAAAGGCACATTTTCAACAATCCCGCTCGGTGCAGTTGCCTGGGCGGGATTGTTGTTTTCTGGCTCCCTAAATTTATTGACTCCCACCATCACCGTTGCGCCGCCACGGAGGGCTTCGCACCTGGCTTCGTAGGTCGATTCGATGAGGTCTTGCACAAAATTTTGCTCAAAAGCAGCCACAAAGCCCCCTTTCTCTTCGATCTTTAAAAATAACTCCCATGCATTTTGTGCCAACTGATGGGTTAGGTTCTCCACGTAGAAACTCCCCGCTGCGGGATCATTTATTTTATCAAAGTGGCCTTCCTCTTTCATTAGAATAGAAATATTGCGCGCAATTCGTTCCGAAAAAGCATTGTTTGGATCGAGATCAGCGTCGTAGGCGTGCGTGGTCAGCGCGTCGGCGTTGCCAACTACTGCCGCCATAGACTGGGTGGTGGCACGCAGCAGGTTGGTATGGGGCGAGGACGTGGCATCAAAAAAATGGGAGGTCTCGGCCGCAATAAAAAGTCGGTGTGCCTCATTGTTAGACAGCCCAAATTGCTCTAAAACCACGCTCCAAAGGTAACGAAGGGCGCGAAGTTTGGCTATCTCCACGAAATAGCTCGTACCGACCGAAACCGAAAACTGAATTTTTGGAATGATGTCCGACAGGGGTAGCCCCAAATCGGTGAGTTTATCGATGTAGGCCACGGCACTTGCCAACGCACAGGCCAACTCTTGGGTGGCGGTTGCGCCCGCGTGGTGAAAAACGTGCGACTCGACGGTAATGGGTCTAAAATTGGGCGACGAACGCGTTTTTATAATTGTATCCCGCAAAGATTCGTAATTCGTTGGGCGCATCGAGCCCGTTTTTGCCCAATGGGCGTGGGCATCGTCCGCTATTCCGCCCCGCATTTGGTAATTAATAAAGCCAAGAAGGCGCGAAACGAGTCCGGCGGCTTGGTTTTTTACCCTAAAATGTATCGAAACTTCGCTGAGTTTTATGCCGTGGAGGAGTTTAGGAAAGACCACCGAATGAACATCTACCTGGGTCAAATCTAACGTAAAACCATCGACTCCTTTGGCCATAAGCCCCAGCAGTTGGGCGTTTGTGGCAGACTCAGTCTCAAAAACAACGGTTTGTAAATTGAGCCAGCCCGCACCTTTTCGTTCTTGGTGCTGCCTAATCTCTTCGTTGTTAAATAGTTGGGTGTCTTTTTCGGTATAATAAGGCTGAATGTCAAAACCCTCGATGGAGTTCCAGACCAACGTTTGGTCAAAATCTTTGCCTTTGAGGTCTTTGATGGCTTGCGCCTTCCATTGGGCGTAGTCGGTTGGGGCAAAGTCGGCAAAAAAAGAACTATTCATGTACTGGCTTGGTTGAAATGAAACATTTGTGGCCCGCTAAGTTATAACGTAATTTTGGATAAAAATTAATTTTTTGCCCCGTTTTTAGCATCCGCATCTTAACAAATTATCAAAAGATTTTGCTATTTTTGCAACCCTTTTGCCCCATTTTATTATAAAATGACCACCCAACGCGACGTAAATACTGTCTGGAATCACTGCCTGCAAATTATTCGGGAGAATATCTCGGAGCAGAGTTTTGGTACGTGGTTTGCGCCCATCATACCGCTGCGGCTCACTGGCAATACGCTCATTATTCAGGTGCCGAGTCAGTTTTTTTACGAATGGCTCGAAGAAAATTACGTTCACGTGTTTCGGAAAGCCCTGGATGCCACCATTGGCCGCGACGGAATGCTGGAGTACTCGATCATTGTTGATACTGGCAACGACAAGCACAAACCCGTGGCAGTGAACGTGCCAAACCAAAAATCGCCGCAGACATCGAGCCCCGACCGGCCCAACGCCGACCCGCGCAAGCCCCAAATTGATGCCCGCCGCGATTTTGACTCCAACGAACTCAATACCTACATTAACCCCAATTATTCGTTCGACAATTTTGTGGAGGGCGACTGCAACCGCCTGGCGCGGTCGGCGGGCTTTGCCGTGGCGCAGCGGTCGGGTGTTACGTCGTTCAACCCGCTGATGCTCTACGGCGGCGTGGGGCTGGGCAAAACGCACCTCATTCAGGCCATCGGCAATTATATTCGCAACAACTCGCCCCAAAAAACGGTGCTGTACGTGTCGTCCGAGAAATTTACGAACCAGTTTATTAACTCCATTAGAAACAACAAACTGCAAAACTTCACCGACTTCTACATGCAGGTAGATGTGCTGGTGCTGGACGACGTGCAGTTTTTGTCGGGCAAAGAAAAAACGCAGGATACGTTTTTTCACATCTTCAACCACCTGCACCAGTCTGGCAAACAGATCATTATGACCTCCGACCGCGCCCCGCGCGACTTGGAGGGTATGCAAGATCGGCTGCTGTCGCGCTTCAAATGGGGACTAACCGCCGACCTGCAACAGCCCGACTTTGAGACGCGCATTGCGATTATCCAGAAAAAATTGCAATCCGAGGGTATTTATATCGACAACGGGGTGATCGAATACTTGGCCCACAGCGTGAACACCAACGTGCGCGAGTTGGAGGGCGTGGTGGTGTCGTTGATCGGGCAAGCCACTTTTTTGCGCCAAGAAGTAACCCTCGATTTGGCCAAAAGTATCCTCAAAAACATCGTCACCCGCGAAGAAAAAGCGGTCAATATCGACACCATTCAGGAAACAGTGGCCGACTATTTTGACATGAACGTGGCCGACCTGAAAGGAAAAAGCCGCCGCCGCGAACACGTGTACCCGCGCCAAATTGCGATGTATATGGCCAAAGAACTCACCGATTTGCCCTTGAAATCAATCGGTTATCACTTCGGCGGGCGCGACCACAGTACGGTCATCCACGCCATTCACAACGTGAACGATCTCCTCAAAGAAGACAACGATGCCGCCCGCGAAACGGTGGACAAGCTCAAAGGGTATTTTAAGTAAACGCTGGGGCTATGCTGTTTTTTGTACCCCGAAAATCGCTCGACACCGCCCGCTGGAACGCGTTTGTGGCCAGTTCTCCGCAAAACATTATGTACGGTTACGCGTGGTACTTGGACATTGTTTGCCCGCGTTGGGAGGCTGTTGTCCAAACCGATGAGTCGGGCCGCTGGCAGGCGGTTTTTGCCGTACCGCTCCGCCAAAAATACGGCTTTTGGGTGGTGCACCAGCCGCTTTTCTGCCAGTTTCTGCCCGTTTTTTCGTTGCCCCACTTAGACCTTCCACCGCCATTTGACGCATTTTGGAAGGCCATAAAAAACCGTTTTTGGTACGTCTCTATCCTGAACGTGCCACACTGGCCTGGGGCAGAGAAAACAGATTTTGCGCCAATACGCAGCAATTTGGTGCTGCAACTCGGGGGTTCTTACGCCCAAATTCGCGGCAAATACAGTGCCGACCGCGAGCGGAACTTGGCAAAAGCCCAGAAATCGAACTGGCAAATTGATGAAAGCCAAGACCTTGAACCGCTCATCGGGATGTTCAAAGCCAACCACGCTCATTTGATGCAAAACGGGGTTTCGGAAAAAGCCTATGGCATCCTGCGGCGTTTGTATGCCGAGGCCAACGCCCAAAACTTGGCACTGCTTTGCTACGCCAAAAGCGGCGGCAAAACCGAAGCGGGCGCGTTGTTTTGGGTGAGCGACCAGCGCATTATTTATATTTTCAACGCGGCCACCAAACACGGACGCGCGGCCAACGCCAGGACGCTGATTATTGATAAAGTGCTGCAACAAAAGGCGGGGCAAAACTTGTTATTTGATTTTGAAAGCCCCGAAAAAAGCAGCGTAGCCGATTTTTACCGAAGTTTTGGCGCAACGCCCGAAGCGCACGTTGCTTTGAGGTACAATAAATTCCCAGTGTTGGAGCGGGTTTTTCGGTTTTTGAATCCGCGCAAAACAAAGCCCAACGCCAGTGGTATTTAGAAACGCACGGCGCCGTTAATTTTAGGGTTTACCGTTGCCACGTACAAGATAATTGCAGAACTTGCGCCAGCAATCAATCATTTCTTACAAATATGAAACCCTTCACCGCGTTACTTTTGTTTTTTTTCTGCCAGTTTTGCTACGCCCAAAAGCCCGAAAACGTGCTCGAAAAAATTCTGTACGATAACCCCAAACAGTTCAAAAAAATAACTGACAACCCCCAAAAATACGAAATTCAGATTCTGTACACCCAGATAGACCGCGACGCTCAAAATCGTCCTTCGTTCAAGTCGTATTCGTATCAGTTGGATGCAAACAAGTATTTTTACCCCGCCAGCACGGTCAAGTTTCCCGCCGTTTTGCTGGCCATGGAAAAAATTAACGACTTGAAAATAAAGGGATTAACCATTCATTCGACAATGCTGACCGATTCGGCGGGTCATGGGCAAATATCTGTACTGACCGACACGACGGCACAAAACCAACTTCCGTCGGTGGCGCACTACGCCAAAAAAATACTGTTGGTGAGCGACAATGAGGCCTTCAATCGGCTGTACGAGTTTGTGGGGCAGAGCGAGTTTAACGACAAGCTGCGTGCCAAAAACTACCCCGGCGTGCGTATTTTGCACCGCTTATCAACGCCACTTTCTGTCATCGAAAACCGCTACACAAATCCAATCCGATTTATGAACGGATCAACGAATATCTACGCCCAGGCTGGGCGGTTTAACCCAAAAAACTTGGTACCCAACACGTGCATTCTCAAGGGCCTGGGCTATTACAAAAACGATTCGCTGGTGCGCGAGCCGTTCGATTTTACGACTAAAAACTTTTTTGGCATCGCCAACCAACAAGAAATGCTGAAAGCGGTGCTGTTTCCAGAGGCGGTGGCCAAACAAAAGCGGTTTAGATTAACGGCAGACGACTACCAATTTTTGTACCAGTATATGTCGCAGTTGCCATCCGAAACGCGCCATCCGTACTACGACCCAAAGGAGTTTTACGACAGTTATTGCAAGTTTACGATGTTCGGCGACCGCAAAGAACTGATGCCCAAACACATCAGGGTTTTTAACAAGGTGGGCGATGCCTACGGGTTTTTGTTGGACAACGCCTACATCGCAGACTTTAAAACGGGGGTGGAGTTTATGCTGTCGGCGGTGATTTATTGCAACGAAGACCAGATTTTTAACGACGATAAATACGAGTATGACACGATTGGCCACCCATTTTTTGGCGACATTGGGCGGCTCATTTACCAGCACGAACTTACCCGGCCCCGCAAACACAAAGCAAATTTGAGTAAGTTCGACGTGGTGGGCAAAGCGAAGTATTAGACAGTTTTGGGCGGGCCAACCACCGACGGTTTTTTATCGTCGCGCGGGCCGCGCAGGTGTATGACCAGGCCGTTCAAGAAATTTCGCAAAATTTGGTCTCCGCAGGGCTTGAAATTGGGATGATCCTCGTTGCGAAACAACGCCCCAATCTCCGCTTTCGAGACCTTAAAATCGACCAATTGGAGAATATCCACGATCTGGTCGTCGCGCAGTTGAAGCGCCACGCGCAATTTTTTCAGAATGTCGTTGTTAGACATACGCATTTGTGCTGGTGGTTAAGTAAAACACAAATATACAATGATGCTTTCATAAGGAGTTGTGCCGGAAGGTTCAAAATTGTAACTTGAAAACTTTTCTGACCCCTAACATTCTCCACCGATGGCGCTAAACTACATTTGGGTAGCCTTTTTTGTGATCGCGTTCTTGGTTGCGCTGGTCAAACTCATTTTTTTTGGCGACACCGAGGCGTTCAAGCTCATCGTCGAAGCCATGTTCGACTCGGCCAAGGTAGCCATCGTGGACGTGGCCATTCCGCTGGCGGGCGTAATGACCTTTTTTTTGGGCATCCTCAACATCGGCGAAAAAGCGGGGGCTATCAACTTTTTGGCGCGCATCATCGGCCCGTTCTTCAACAAATTGTTTCCCGAAGTACCCGCCAACCACCCTGCCAACGGGCAAATGATTATGAATTTTTCGGCCAATATGCTCGGCTTAGACAACGCCGCCACGCCGTTTGGCCTCAGGGCCATGCAGAGTTTGCAAGAGCTTAATCCGCAAAAAGACACCGCCTCCAACGCCCAAATTATGTTTTTGGTGCTCCATACATCGGGGCTAACCATTATACCACTCAGTATTATGGCGCAGCGAGCCATTTTGGGCGCAAAAGACCCCTCCGATATTTTTATCCCCTGCCTGGTAGGCACATACGTGACAACGGTGGTGAGTATTTTTTTGGTGGCCACCTGGCAAAAAACCAACCTCCTAAACCGCACCGTGGTGGGCTGGTTGGGGGGAGTCACCACGGGGCTGTCGTTGTTGCTCTGGTATTTGTCGGGCCTCAGCAAAGAGGGCCTCGAAACGTTCTCGAAAGTAACGGGCAACTTGATCCTGATGGTAATCATCGTGTCTTTTTTGTTGGGTGCACTCCGCAAGAAAGTAAACGTATTCGAGACCTTCATCGAGGGTGCCAAGACGGGTTTTGAGACATCGGTCAAAATTATGCCCTATCTGGTAGGTATGTTGGTGGCCATCAGCGCGTTCAGAAATTCGGGGGCAATGGGCTACGTGGTAGATGGCTTCAAGTGGGCTATCTTTCAAACGGGCATGAACACCGACTTTGCCGATGCCCTGCCCGTGGCACTGATGAAACCCCTCAGCGGTTCGGGTGCGCGCGCCCTGATGATCGACTCGATGAAGGAGTTTGGGGTCGATTCGTTTGTGGGGCGATTAGTATGTATTTTTCAGGGATCTGCCGACACTACCTTCTACATCATTGCGCTGTATTTTGGCTCGGTGGGCATTCGCAACACCCGATACGCCATTGTGGCTGGCCTGGTGGCCGATTTTGTTGGAGTCGTTGCGGGAATATTACTGGGCTATTTTTTCTTTCATTAAGTATGGGTTAAAATTTACTTATTATAAATTTAGTGTTATAAAATACTGGTAATCAGAAAGTTGAAAATATCTTCAAACATAAACTAAATATTAACGGGTACTTAGCATGAAACTGACCGATAAAATTGCGCTCGTAACGGGAGCGGGCAAGGGCATTGGCCGCGCCATAGCCGAGGGTTTTGCCAGCCAAGGCGCAATTGTGGTGGTAAACGACCTACCCAACAGCCCCGATGCCCCCGACACGGTGGCCGCCATCAGCGCCAAGGGCGGCCAAGCAGTTTTTTTTGGGGGCGATGTATCAAAAACAGCCGAAATTGATGCGTTGTTCGAGCGGATAAAAAACACTTTTGGGCGCTTAGACGTGTTGGTAAACAACGCTGGCATTACGGGCTGGGGAACGGTCTGGGACACGTCGGAAGAAATGTTTGATGCCGTGATGAACACCAACTTGAAGGGTACTTTTTTTTGCAGCGTGGCAGCGGCTCGGCTCATGCGCCACCCAAACAACGGTGGCAGTATCATTAATATTTCGACCAAGGCGGCTTCTTTGGGCATCAAAAACCTGTCGGCCTACGCCGCCAGCAAGGGCGGAATCCACGCCCTCACCAAACAATTTGCCGTGGAGCTCGCTCCCCACAATATTCGGGTAAACACCTTTGGGCCAGGCGCAATAAACGTAGAACGAAACCTCCACGACGACCCCGACTACGCCACTCACTGGGGCGCGGTCATTCCGATGGGGCGCACCGGCCAACCCGAAGAGATGGTGGGACCCGCCATTTTTTTAGCCTCCAACGATTCATCTTTTGTAACTGGCCAGCTTTTCTACGCCGACGGCGGGTGGTCGGTACAGGGCAGGCTTCCCGAAAACTCGTTGGACGCGCAACTAAAAAGCAACGAGGGCAAATAAGGCGTGGGTTGTACCTTGGGGCAGCAATACCTCTGCGGCCTCAAAAATTCGCCAAAGACAGATAAGTTTCGTAAATTGGCTTTGCAAATACCCAGCAATACTTGGGACAACTACCAAATGTCGCCGCTATGAGGGCACTCTATAACTTTTGGAGCAACCAAGAAAATAACGGATATTTTTAATTGCATCAAAAAGTTAAAAGACTGTAATTAAAGGCCCTCTCAACAACGGCGTATTTCGTGGATAAATAAAACATACAGACAATGAATGCAATATTGGAAGTTGAAATAGCCTTACGGAAAAACGGCATTTTTGACGCTTTTGGCATAACCCAATTGGGCGTTTTTGGTTCATCTTCCCGAGGTGAAACGCACCGAGATATAGATTTTTTGTTGGAACAAGATTTAGACTACGAAACCCGAAAACGCCTTAAAAGTCGCCTTTCAAAGGTCTTAAAAGCAAAAATAGATTTAGTTTCTGCCAAATTTGCTGACCCAATTATACTATATCACGCCCGAAAAGAGTCAGACACCATTTCTGTATCCATTGAGCCGTAAATTCTAAGACAATCGTCTCATAATCATGCTTTTAACTAACTCGTAAAACACAACGGGCTGCAGTGTACGCCAGTTTTCTATGAGAAGTGTGCCGCCAAAATTTAGGTAGGAGTCTAAGCGATACCGCCGCCACTCGCGCTCCACAAACTCGCGTGAGTTCACGATTGCGATCCAGCCTTCGGCCACGTCATCGAACCACTCGGCGTAGTACTCATCGTCCGATCCGTGAAAATTTAGGATGTTCTCGGCAATCAAAATAAACTTATCAATGCCCTCCTTGGTCATGTAATCGACCAAGTTTCTTTTCAGAAACATCACGTCGTTGTGTAGCGTGTCGTTCCATTCTCCGAATAGTTCTACGACGGCGTAGCGCTGCTGGTAGTCGGCAAAAATAACCTTGCAGTACAGCGTTTCCGACTCAATGGTGTCCCAAAGCGGGTGAATATAATACCCATAGATGTCATTTTCGTAGGTATGCAGGTTGTAGGTGCGCCTATAAAAGGGCGAGCGTTTGTCGTCGGCGGCTACGTAGTGTTTTTCCCAATTGTAAAAAGGCTCAATGTTTTGCATAGTATGCTAAAGATATTCGGTTCTCAGACAATTTTACTGTATTCCTAAAAAGCCCTAAGTACTTGAACCTATTTAGTTTGCATTAAATATCTGCTGTAACCTTCTGTTAATCAGTACTTTAAATTAATTTCTAAATGTAAACTATTTGTGTTGAACTACTTATTTTATAAAAGTTTTAAACAGCTTCAATAGCGTATTTTAAGGCAAGTAAAAGAAGAAGAAATCATTGATACAATCCGAGAAAGTAGAAAGCAGCCAACATGGGGCTCGGCAATACACGGCTTGAATTTATACCCTCCCCCCTATTGCCAAGCCCCGTTCATTAAAACAACTCTCCCGCCTTAAACCTGGGTACGATTCCCAAATGGCGGTAGGCTTTTTCGGTGGCCTCGCGGCCGCGCGAAGTGCGCTTCAAAAAACCCTCCTGAATTAAAAACGGCTCATAGACCTCCTCAATGGTTTCGGCCTCCTCGCTGCACGCCGTCGAAATGGTGGTAAGACCCACGGGGCCGCCCTTAAACTTTTCGATAATCGTGCTTAGGATGCGGTTGTCCATCTCATCTAATCCGTTTTGATCTACGTTGAGGGCGGTAAGTGCCATTTCGGCAATCGCGATCGTGATCGTACCCGTACCTTTCACTTGGGCAAAGTCGCGGGTGCGGCGCAGCAAATTATTGGCAATTCGGGGCGTTCCTCGGCTTCGCCGGGCTATTTCATACGCGCCCTCGTCGTTGATGGGCGTTTGCAACAAATGCGCCGATCGCTTCACAATACCCGACAGCAATTGCGCGTCGTAGTACTCCAAGCGGGCATTAATACCAAACCTTGCACGCAGCGGGGCCGTCAGCAAGCCCGCCCGGGTGGTTGCCCCCACCAGCGTGAACGGGTTGAGGCTAATCTGAATGCTGCGGGCGTTGGGGCCCGAGTCGAGCATAATATCAATTTTGTAATCTTCCATGGCCGAGTACAAGTACTCCTCAACGATGGGGTTGAGGCGGTGTATTTCGTCGATGAAGAGCACGTCGTTGGGCTGCAAATTGGTGAGCAACCCCGCCAGGTCGCTCGGTTTGTCCATAACTGGCCCCGACGTAATCTTGATGCCCGCCCCGAGTTCGTTGGCCACAATGTGCGACAGCGTGGTTTTGCCCAGCCCGGGCGGGCCGTGGAGCAGCACGTGGTCGAGGGCTTCGCCGCGTTGTTTGGCTGCTTTCACAAAAATTTTTAGGTTTTCGAGTACCTTTTCTTGCCCCGTAAAATCGTCGAAACTGAGTGGGCGCAGGGCACGTTCAATTTCTTTTTCGGTATTGGTGAGCGGCTCGGTGTCGGCCTTTAAATAATCTTGGCGCATAAATATAACTGTGTATTTTTGGTAAGTAAATGGACTATTTAACAAGATGCAAGTTACCCACAATATTCACACATTGCGATTTAAAAAGCTTTGAGCTCCAGCACTTCGCCCGCCTTGCAGCGCCGTTCTAAACGCGCACCCGTTATTTTTTTACCCGCGAGGGTGTACGTTTTTTACTTGTCAGTGAGGACACTGACAAGGGCGGACACTGACAAGGGCCGACACTGACAAGGGCTTTTAACAAATGACACATCCCGTTCGGCACCAACAAAGTTAGCAATCGTTCTGAAAGTATCCGCGCAATTATAAATCCTGGCCACGGCGGCGCTTGTGTTTAAGACACTCGGCCTTGCAAACCGCCAGTGTGCAGCACAACCACGGTGGCATTGGGGGCAAAATAATTTTTTTTGGCCAATTCGTACACGCCCCAGAGCATTTTGGCCGTATAAACTTGCTCAATCAAAAACCCGTTTCTTTGCTCAAAATGGTGCATAAATTGCCGCAGTTCGGGCGTGCATTTGGCGTATCCACCGTGGTGGTAATCCCACAAAATATCAAAGTCTGCGTGCAAGTCAGCGGTCGTCTTGCTTCGTTCGAGTAGCGTGGCCACCTCCTGGCGCAGGTAGTGGGCATTTTTCAGCACACAAATTCCCAAAACCGACGATCGGTGGGCGAAACCCGCCACCAGCCCCGCCAGCGTGCCGCCCGTTCCGAGGGCCGTTACCACGTTGTGGGGCCAAAAACCAAGTTGGTCGGCTATCTCCTGCGCAATTTCGGCCACACCCCGCACTGCCAACGGATTTGTACCGCCCTCGGGCACAAAATAGCCAGGGTGCTGGTCTAACACCTGAGCCAAAAAAACGGGGTCGGCGCGGCGGCGGTAGTCGGCGCGGGTCAGGTAGTGCAGTTGCATTCCGTTGGCACGGGCAAAGGCCAGCGTGGGCGTGGGACGGTGGGCGTAGTCTTGGCCGCGCACCAAGCCCAGGGTCTCGAAGCCAAATATTTTCCCCGCCGCCGCAGTGGCGTGCAAATGGTTAGAATACGCCCCGCCGAAGGTCACGAGGCGCTCGTTGCCCTGGGCGCGGGCGGTCAGTAGGTTGTATTTTAGTTTTCTGAACTTATTGCCCGACACCGTATCGTGCAGCAGATCGTCGCGCTTCACGTACAAGTTAATGTTTACCTTTTCGGGAAAAGGATCGGGCAGCAACTGGATGGGTGAGCGAAGCACGCCAAAAAAACTGGTCACATCAACCATAATCTGTGTCGTTGGCATTGGTAATGATTACCTTTGTGGCGCAAGATAACCAAAAAACCGATGACCTACGACCTCTCCGACAGCTCCGACCCCGAGGACGAGCTTTTTGAACACTACCGATTTGTGGTCGATCGGGGGCAGTCGCCCATGCGCTTGGATCATTACCTCAAACACCACGTCTCCAACGTGTCGCGCAACCGCATTCAAAACGGGATCGACGCCGAGGCCATTCGCGTAAACGACCGCGCCGTCAAGGCCAGCTACCGCATCAAACCCGCCGATGTGATTACGCTCGCGCTGCCCAACCCGCCCCGAAACCCCGATATTATTGCCGAAAACATTGCACTCGATATTATCTACGAAGACGACGAACTGCTGATCGTCAATAAACCAGCGGGTATGGTGGTGCACCCCGCAGTTGGGCATTGGTCTGGTACTTTGGTGAACGCCCTCGTTTATCACCTCCAAAACCTGCCCACTCACCGCAACGGCGACATCAGGCCAGGACTGGTACACCGAATCGACAAGGATACGTCGGGACTTTTGGTGGTTGCCAAAACTGATTTTGCCATGACATTTTTGGCCAAACAGTTCTACGACCACACCATAGAACGTACTTACTACGCCCTGGTTTGGGGCGATCTGAAAGAAAACGCGGGAACAATAACGGGCTACGTGGGCCGAAACGTGAGAGACCGAAAACTGATGGACGTTTTTGATGACCCCGAAAAAGGCAAACACGCCGTGACGCACTACACCGTTTTGGAGCGTTTTAGGTACGTAAACCTCATAAAATGTAATTTAGAAACGGGCCGAACGCACCAAATTAGGGTGCATTTTAAACACCAAAAACACCCACTCTTCGGTGATGCCGACTACGGCGGCGACAAAATTCTGAAAGGCAACACCAGCGGCACGTATAAATCGTTTGCCCAAAATGCCCTCGACCTCCTCCCCCGCCAGGCACTCCACGCCAAATCGCTGGGGTTTGTGCATCCCAAAACCCGCCTTTGGGTTCAGTTCGAGTCTGAACTACCCACCGATTTTGTGGAATGTCTGCAAAAATGGCGGGCGTTTGCGTCAGAATGAGGTAAAAATAACCTGCGAGCATTTGTTCATAATTGACGCACAAAGAGTTCGTGCGCACAAAAAAAATACGTAAAACTTGTTTTTCTAAACCTATACGCCCACATTTGTGCCACCGTTTCGCAAAACGGTTTTATTTGTCATTATTACTATTTAAAATAGATAGACTTTAAGTACTTATAAATTTCCTCTTTTTCAATGCAATGAACGAAGCACCAACCGAAACGCCCTACTTCGATACCTTGACCTCGACCCTCAAAGCGGTGGTGTTTAGGCAGCGCAGCCGCGCCGAAGTGGTCATAAACCTGTGCGCGGCACTGGCGTTGATGGTGGTGGGGCATTTGCTGTTTAGTTATTTCAACGTAGCGCGCCTGACGCAGTTGGTGCAGGCCATCGAACTCAACCAGGCTTTTTTGTACTTTATATTAGCGGGTTTCACCGCCCAGTTGATAGATGGTGCACTCGGCATGGCCTACGGCGTAACGGCCACCACCTTTTTGCTCACAATGGGCGTACCCGTGTCGGCGGCCAGTGCCAGCGTACACACCTCCGAGATCTTTACGAGCGGCGTTTCGGGCTACATGCACCTCAAATTTGGCAACGTAAACAGTAAATTATTCAAAACTTTGCTCGTACCTGGCATCATTGGGGCCTGTTTGGGGGCCTACGTTTTGGTAAGTTTGGAACAATACGCCCAAATCATCCGCCCAGTGGTGGCTTGCTACACCGCCTTTCTGGGGGTTATGATTATCAGAAAGGCACTCATTAAAAGAATCCAGAAAAAACCAACCAAGCGGGTGGGGCTTTTGGCGTTGTTCGGTGGCACGATGGATGCCATCGGCGGGGGCGGATGGGGGCCCATTGTGTCGAGTACGCTCATTGCCAGCGGTCGGCACCCCGTTTACACCATCGGATCGGTCAATCTGACCGAATTTTTTGTGTCGCTGGCCAGCTCACTCACCTTCGTTACCCTCATTGGCCTCACCCATTGGCAGGTGGTGGTGGGGCTGGTACTGGGCGGAATGGTGGCGGCTCCCATTGCGGCGCATTTGTCGCGCAAGTTGCCCGTAAAAACCATGATGATTTTGGTCGGAATGGTGGTAATAATTGTAAGTTTGCGAAATATTTTAAAGGTAATTTTGTAAAAAAACCAACCCAAAAATGGAAAAACAGACCAAAGCCATACGCATACAAACGCCCAGAACGCAGTACCGCGAGCACTCTACGCCGCTGTTTCTGACGAGCAGTTTTACTTTTGAGAGTGCCGAGCAGGGCCAAGGTCTCTTTGAGGAAACAATCGACGGTAATATTTATAGCCGCTTCTCGAACCCGAACGTAACCGAGTTTGTGGACAAGGTTTGTATGCTCGAAAACGCCCAGGAAGGCATTGCCACCGCCACGGGTATGGCGGCGGTGTTTGCAAGCATGGCCGCTTTGCTCAAAACTGGCGACCACCTGCTGGCCAGCCGCGCCCTGTTTGGGTCGGCGCACCAAATTATTACCCAAATACTGAGCAAGTGGGGCATAACCTACACCTACTTAGACGCGTCGGCGAGCGAAGCAGACTGGGAAGCGGCCATTTTGCCGAACTCAAAGATGATTTACCTCGAAACGCCCTCAAACCCAGGCTTAGAATTGGTAGATCTGGCCATGATTGGGCGACTTTGCAAAAAACACAACCTTATTTTCAACGTCGATAACTGCTTTGCTACGCCCGTCGTACAAACTCCAACCGATTTTGGTGCCGACCTCATTATTCACTCCGCCACCAAATACATGGACGGGCAGGGCCGCGTTTTGGGAGGTATTGTGGTAGGAAAGGCGGAATACATTGCACCCATTCGGTTTTTTTGCCGGCACACGGGGCCGTCATTGTCGTCGTTCAACGCCTGGACGCTCTCCAAGAGTTTAGAAACCCTCCACCTCCGCATGGAGCGCCACTGCGCCAACGCCATGCAGTTGGCAACGGCATTGGCCAACCACGCGGATGTGCTCAAAGTAAACTACCCTTTTTTGGAGTCGCACCCGCAGTATGAGCTGGCCAAAGCCCAAATGAGCGCTGGCGGTGCCATCGTAACGATCGAACTCGAAGGCGGTTTTGAGAGAATCAGCGCGTTTATGGCTGCCCTCAAAATTGCGTCGCTGTCATCGAACCTCGGCGACTCGCGCACCATCGTGACCAATCCGTTTACGACCACCCACGCCAAACTCAAAGCCGACGAAAAAGCCGCCCTCGGCATCACCGAGGGGTTGGTCAGAATTTCGGTGGGCTTGGAGGCCATCCAAGACCTTATCGAAGACTTCACCAACGCAGTGGAGGCAAGCGCGGGCGTTTTTGAGGAAAATTAGGACAAATTATACTTGAAAAATAGGTTTAATGGGTGTTGAAGAATTAAATAACTTACTTGATAGAGATAACATAGTCAGTTCGTTGCAAACGCTCGCGGCTATGTTTCCAGAACGAGTGGTGTTTTCGAGCAGTTTGGGCTACGAAGACCAGGTAATTACCGACCTGATCTGCCGACACGGCGTGGGCATCTCGATTTTTACGCTCGATACGGGACGGCTTTTTGAAGAAACCCACAACGTGCTGCAACGCACAAACCGACGGTACGACGCGCAGATCGAAACGTTTTTTCCCGCCACGTCGTCGGTCGAGCAACTGGTCAGCAGCAAGGGGCCGTACAGTTTTTACGAGTCCGTAGAAAACCGCAAAGAATGTTGCTTCATCCGCAAAGTTGAGCCACTCAACCGCGCCCTCGCCGGCGCCAAAGTGTGGGTAACGGGCATCCGCGCCCAACAGTCGCAGAGCAGGCAGGCTGTGCCACAGTTAGAGTGGGACGAGGCAAAGCAGCTGTTCAAATTTCACCCGCTGATCGATTGGAGTATTGAGCAGGTGCGCGCCTACATCGATGCCAACAATGTTCCCTTCAACTCATTGCATAACAGCGGCTTTGTGTCGGTTGGTTGCGCACCCTGCACCCGCGCCGTAAAAGCTGGCGAGGACTTCCGCGCGGGACGTTGGTGGTGGGAAGACGAAAGCAAAAAAGAGTGCGGGCTGCACGAAAGAGGATAAAAGATTCATTAAAATAGTGAGAATTAAACAGTGGCAATGAAAAATCGAGGTGTAAACGAAGACCAACAACCGGCAAGCATGGACGCGCTTGACTACTTGGAAGCGGAGGCGATCCATATTTTACGCGAAGTAGCTGGCCAATTTGAACGACCCGCCCTGCTGTTTTCGGGTGGTAAAGACTCCATCACGCTCGTGCATTTGGCCTTGAAAGCATTCAGGCCTGGCAAGTTTCCGTTCCCGTTGGTGCACATAGACACGGGACATAATTTTAAGGAGGCCACCGATTTTAGGGACACGCTGGCGCAAAGTTTGGACGAAAAACTGATTGTTCGGTACGTGGAAGACACCATTCGTACCAAAAATTTGCAGGAACAAACGGGTAAAAATGCCACCCGAAATTGGTTGCAAACCTTCACGCTTTTAGATACCATCGAGGAGTTTGAGTTTGATTGTTGCATTGGCGGCGCACGCCGCGACGAAGAAAAAGCCCGCGCCAAAGAACGCATATTTTCGTTTCGCGATGAGTTTGGGCAGTGGGATCCTAAGCGGCAAAGGCCCGAGCTGTGGGATTTGTTCAACGGTAAAATTCAAAAAGGCGAAAACGTGCGGGTGTTTCCGATCTCTAACTGGACAGAAATGGACGTTTGGAACTACATTCGGCGCGAGAAAATTGGCCTGCCACCCATTTATTTTTCGCACCAACGCGAAATGATCCTGCGCGACGGCCACCTGTTGGCCAACTCGGCGTTTATTCAGAAAGACCCCGACGACCAGATCGTGACGCGGCAGGTGCGCTTCCGAACGGTGGGCGACATGACCTGCACCGCCGCCGTAGAATCAGAGGCGGTGCTGATAGACGACGTAATTGCCGAAATTATGGCCACCCGCGTGAGCGAGCGCGGCGAAACCCGAATTGACGACCAGCAAACGGAGGCCGCCATGGAGGATCGTAAAAAAGGAGGCTATTTTTAAAAAATAAAACACATGGATTTACTCAGATTTATTACCGCTGGCAGCGTCGATGACGGCAAAAGTACGCTCATCGGGCGGCTGCTCTACGACACAAAATCGGTGCTAACCGACCAGATGGATGCCATAGAACGCGCCAGCAAAACCCGCAACCAAGCCCAGCAAACAAACGCCCCGATCGACCTGGCGCTGCTCACCGACGGCCTGCGCTCCGAACGCGAGCAGGGAATAACGATCGATGTGGCCTACAAATACTTCCAAACGCCAACGCGAAAGTATATCAGCATCGACGCGCCCGGCCACATACAATACACCCGAAACATGGTCACGGGGGCATCGAACGCCGACCTGGCCGTTGTTTTGATTGATGCCCGCCACGGGGTGATCGAACAAACCAAGCGGCACTCGCTCATTGCAAGTATGCTGGGCATCGAACACGTGCTGGTGGCAGTCAATAAAATGGACTTGGTGAACTACTCAGAAAGTGTGTTTCTGGACATTGCATCGACCTACAAATTGTTGGCCGAAAGTTTAAAAATCAATAACCTAACAATCATTCCCGTGAGCGCGCTGAACGGCGACAACGTGGCCACCAAAACCACCCAGATGACTTGGTACGCGGGCGAGTCGGTGTTGGAACACCTCGAGAACGTACAGATTAGGCAGGGAGTGAACGTGGCCGATGCCCGTTTTCCGGTGCAGTACGTTATTCGCCCGCAAACAGCGGCACTGCCCGACTACCGTGGGTACGCGGGAAAACTACTGAGCGGCGTACTAAAAAAAGGCGACGAAGTGACGGTACTACCGTCGGGGCGAAACACGCAAATTGAAAGCATTGAGTTTGGCGAAAAAGAAATAGGGGTGGCCATTGCGCCGCAGTCGGTGGTGCTGCACCTCAAAGACAACCTCGACATAAGCCGGGGCGACATGGTTGTGCCGACCAATAACCAACCAATTCTGAGCCAAGACATTGACACCATTGTGTGTTGGATGGACGACCGCAAAGCCCTCAGAGTGGGCAATAAATATGTCCTTCAACACGGGGTGGCCAGGGTGCGGTGCGTCGTAAAAGCCATTGACTATAAAATAGACGTGAACACCTACGAAAAAAACTCGGCTCCCAACGAATTGCTCCTCAACGATGTGGCCCGAATTACGCTCCGATCGGCCACCGCCCTACCCTACGATTCGTACACCCAAAACCGCGCCAACGGAACAATGATTCTGATTGACGAAACCTCCAACATAACCGTTGGGGCTTGCATGATCGAAGAACGAAAGTAAATGCAGGCCAGGCGGTGCTTTTGGGGGTTAAACACCCTTCCAATGAAAAAAATACTTGCACTGATGCTGGTCGTAATGGGCCAGCTCGCCGTGGCTCAAAGCGCGACAAAAAGAGATTTCAAGAAATTACTCAAAACACTTCCTGGCGAGTACGACGCGCCGCAAATGCACATTTTAATTGCCAAAGTAAACGTGCCTACCCTGGGCGAAAATGTGTTTTATACCCGGTATTTCGACAAAGTAAAGGCCAAACGCTACCGCCAACGCCTGCAATCGTGGAATTTTAAGGACGGAACAATAACCCAGCAGTCATTTAGTGTCGTACCAGATTCGCTGTACGACAACCTCCACCAGCACCCAGAAAATATCAGTGCGGTCGCAAAAAACCTAAAACCCAGTTTGGAGTGCGCCTCCGTGTGGCAAAAGACTGGCGACCATTTTGAAGGAACCATCCGCGACTGCCCCATGTATTCGGAACGCCGCAAGGGCAATATTTTAATTTCTGACAAGCAGTACCTGAGCTCAAAAGCCCTCAAAACCAGCGAGTGGGCCAAAGATCAGTCGGGTGCTATTTTGTTTGGAGATGCCAACAAGTACGCCCTCGAACTACAAAAAGTAAGGTAGAAATCGCTTGATTCAAATATAAAAAAATGGTTAAATTCATTAACTATTTCTCTATATTTACGGGCAAAATGCGATAAGTTAAGATCAGTAGATGTCGAACAAAAGCAGAAATAGCCCCGTTTTTTTGGAGAAAACGATAGATTTGAGCTTGATCTTCAATATTTTAGATTTAGCCAACCAGCTCAAAGCAAACGGCGATAAAATTTGCCAGCAGTACGGCGTAACGACCCAACAATGGCTCATTTTGCTGCACCTGGCGCACGACCCGAATATTCCTTATTTTGAACGGCAGGAGCACTCGCTACCGATTTTGGCCTCCGAACTGGCCGAATCGCTCAGTGTAACCCGCCCCAACGTGACGAACTTGCTCCAGACGTTGTCGCAGAAAGAGCTCATCGAACAAATGGCCGACCAGACAGATGCCCGCCGAAAGCGGCTCATGCTCACCGAAAAAGGGTGGGAAGTTGTGAGGCAGATCCAGCCGATCAGAATACGCACCAACGAATGGTTGTTCGAGGACTTTGACGGCCCTCAAAAAAAAGAATTTCTGAATTTTCTGCAAGGTTGCCTAACCCGAATCACCCACGCAAAGTAAGCAAATATGAAAAAGCGGCTATTGATCCTGCTGTTGGTTTGGACAAAAATTTCGGCCCAAAACCTGCCCGAAACGGGCATTAGTGGCGTTTATGAAGTGATGACCGCCGTGAAAGACGGCTCGTTTGCGGTCAGGTACTTCAATGAATTTGGCTTTACCGTTCGCGACTCTGCCGTTTTTTCGGCGGCTCAGGCCAAAGAACTCTACGGGGTTGAGTCGAAACTGACTTCGTACCGGCTACAAAACGGGGAGATCGATTCGCACGGGCTGCTTCGGATTTGGGTCTGGGAAACCCCCACTGGCGAGGGCGTGGGCTACGCAATGCCCGAAACCATTGGGCAACGAATGGCCGTGACGATGACCCACGACATTATTAGACTGGTGGACGTTTATAAATCGGAGCGCGCAAATGGCCAACGGTGGTTGCCGATCGATCCTATTTTTGACGATCCGCTGAAGGTAAACGTTGGCAAAAAAATTGACTTTTTCAACCGCCCCGTGGGTGTGCGCGAAACGGCTGTTTACGGCGACTGGTTTACGCACGTTTTTTTTCAGCGCTACGGCTACGACATCCCAGGCTACGGCACGGTGGCGGCGAGTTCGCCGCTGAAAAGTTCCGAGTTTACGCACCACGATTTTATTATCAAGGGCGATATTGACCAAGTGACGCGCTACTACTCGGAGGCGCTGGGCATGAAACCCGAGCAAAAAGAACACAGCATAGACGGCGACTGGCTGAAAGGCCCAAAACAGGTTTTTCAGATGCCCGACGGCTATTCGCACGACTACCGGGGGTTTGTGTCGCCGAATAATATTTGCGGAAAACTCAAATTTTTTGTGCCGCGCGCCACCAAACCCGACCGCTCCGACCACCAACGGGTGGGCGAACTTGGCATTACGGCGCACTCTTTTTATACCGCAAAGTTGGAGATGGTGTACGCAAACGTTCAAAAAATGGGAATAAAATCGACCAAAATTTTAAAAAATGAGTTCAACGAAAACGCGTTTGTATTCGTGGGGCCAGACGGCGCAACGTGGCAGATTATCGAGAAAAAACAAACGAGGCACCAACCTTTGCTCAAATTAGAAACCAAGTTCAACAAAAACTAAACCAAAAAGCACAATGAAACGCATCATAACCAGCGCCACCCTCCTACTCTTGCTCACCTTCGGGGGAGCCCAAGCTCAGAAAAAAAGCAAGGCAGCGGCCGCCCCCACTCCGCCGCCGACGCTCGACCTGAGCAATCCGACCGATGCCATGAAAGCCAGCCGCAAGATTACGTCGTCGCTCAAAGACGGCGAAAGTTGTTTTTATTATTGGACAGGAAACGTTTTCAGCCGCGTGCCTGGCGAGAAAGACCGGCTGCTGTTTACATACGTGGCCATGAACGCCCGCGCCAGTGCCACCGTGCTCGACGAACAAAAAGGCTACGGCTGGCGGCACGTGTCGCGCGAGGTGCTGTTTTACCAAGATCCAAAAACGAAGGAAATCCTAAAAAAATGGATGAACCCCTGGACAAACAAAGAAATTGACGTGATACACATCGCAAACGACCCCGTGAACGGACGCGGCACGTCGTTTTCGATGGGACAAGACGGCAAAACGCCCTTCAAACTGGCGGGTTTTGAGAAAGATGGCTACTGGTTTCAGCTCAACGAGGTGCCGCTGTTTTATAGCAATCCGCTCGGTGGCGACTACCAAGAACAAATTGGTGGCACTTACCAGGCCATGGAGATTTTTCAGACCATGACCCCCATGAGCGAGCTCCTGGATGCCTCCAAAGACAAAACCGAAAATAGCCTCATCGCCTGGTCGCGGGTGTCGAAATGGTTGCCGTGGCTCGACATGGGCGACCGCACGGGTCAGATGATTTTCACGGGGATTGGTAAGAAAGTAAAATCTTTCGATGATTTCCCCGAGGAATTGAGAAACGAAATCAAGGCCAACTACCCCATTTACGCCACCGCGCCACCCACCGACGACACGCGCCCCAACGAAACTTCGTGGACGTACTACAAAAAACTGATGGAAAAGAAGAAATCGGGCAAATAGTCCCGCAAATTGCTGACCCTAAAACAAAAAAGGGGGCTTCGATCGAAGCCCCCTTTTTTGTTGATAAACACCAAAGTTCGATTACTTTACAACGAACTCGCCCGTGCCAATCCTGAAACCTTCGGCATACAGTTCGATGGCGTGCTTGCCCTTTTTGTACTGCTGCCCACGGCTGTAAATAAACGCAACTGCCTGGCCAGTGTTGTCGTAGTCGATGCGCTGCTTTGCGGTATAAATTGTTTCGTTACCATTGAAGATAAACGAACCCGAGCCAGTAGCCATGTCCGACAGAATAGCACCCGTCGGATCAAGCATGCGCAGGTAAACTTCTTTCTCGTTTTTCTTGGCAATAGGGTTCTCCGCTAGATTGAATTCGATTTTAATTTTATCGATCTTCTTGGCGCGGTACTCCCCGCCGTCGCGCTCTTTGCCACGCGACGAGATGGCATCAACCCGTATATTTTCGGCTTTCAATGCCGACGCCAACGTAACTTTGTCGGCCAGCTCGCGGTTGCGCGCCGACAAGCTACCGACCGAATCCTCAAAGTTTTTCTGCAAACTTTGTTTGTCAGTTTCCAGCCCCGTCACTTTTTGGGTGAGCTCCTGGTTTTGGGTCGTCACAATACCCAGCTCCTCTTTTAGTTTGGCAATGTCTACATCTTTTTGCGTGAGCATTGCCACGTACTGGTCAATTTTGGCTTGGTAGTCGCGTTTCACAAACTGCCCGTTTTTAATCTGCGCAGTTAGATTTGCTTTGTCTTTGGTCAGTTGATCTTTCAGCGAGATCAACGAGTCCACGTTTCCACCCAATTCCTGAATTTCGGCAATCTTAGCGTCCAACTGCACAGAGATTGAGTCCAACTGAGACTTTGTCGAAATCACCTCCTCCGTTTTGGCACTCACGAGTGTTTCTTGCTCCTTGTTTTTCTGTCTTTCTTGGTAGAAAAGGTAAATAAAAGCCACATTGAGGAGCGTCAGAATAGCCAACGCTGCTAATAAGAAACTTTTACGGTCGTTTTTTTGTCCTTCCATTTCTGGTTTTGGGTTTGGTTAAATTATTAGGATTAACTTTGTGCAAATAAATCACTATTGTGGTTAAGAACGTACACAAGGAGTTATTAATTGTTAAGTTTTTCTTTTATTTCATTGCTAACCATGTCGATAGCTCAAAACATTGGCGACATAGACACCCGAATGGGAGCCAAAACGCGCCTTATTGCAGTCACCAAAACCAAGCCAATTGACATACTTTTGGAAGCCTACCACGCAAATTTTAAGCGTTTCGGCGAAAACAAAGTGCAGGAGATGGCCGAAAAGCACCAAGCATTGCCCAAAGATATTGAGTGGCACTTGATTGGCCACTTGCAAAGCAACAAAATAAAGTACATAGCGGAGTTTGTGTCGATGATCCACTCCGTCGATAGCCTCAAATTGCTGCGAGAAATCGATAAATACGCCGCAAAACACCACCGCGTCATCGACTGCTTGCTACAAATTGCGATCTCCGATGAACAAACCAAGTTTGGTATGAGCCAGCAAGAAGCCCAAGAATTAATGGACGACCCCGCACTTTTGGAGCTCAACCACGTGTGCATAAAGGGCCTCATGGGCATGGCCTCCAACACCACCGACGAAGCCCAGATACGCGCCGAGTTTAGGAGCCTAAAAAGTTTTTTTGACCACATTTCGACTACAAGAAAAGTTAGCCATGTACTTCAAATGCAAGAAATTTCGATGGGCATGAGCGGCGACTACCCAATTGCCATCGAAGAAGGTAGCACCCTGGTTCGGGTTGGGAGTGCTATTTTTGGAAGTAGATAAACCTTTGATAACCAACAAAATGACCAAATTATTTATTCAATCGGGAGCTATTTTGGGCGCGGTGGCGGTGTCGCTGGGAGCCTTTGGTGCGCACGCGCTCAAAAAATCATTGGAGGCATCGGGCAGGTTCGATACTTTTGAAACGGCCGTAAAATACCAATTCTACCACGCACTCGCGTTGGTTTTGGTGGGCATTTTAGCCCAAAACGTCGCGGGTTCCAGCAAAATATTGGGTTATTCGGGCTACTCATTTTTGGTGGGCACTTTCATTTTTAGCGGTTCGCTCTACGCCATTTGCTTCACGGGCATCACCAAGTTTGGGGCCATTGCTCCCATTGGAGGCCTGGCGCTCATTGCGGGGTGGTTGTTGCTGTTTTGGGCGGTTAAATAAACCAAAAAAGGGTCGGCGAAATTCCCATCCGCCGACCCCAGAAATCAATTCAAGCTCTTTACGCTGCGCTCAATGAAGGCGGTCAGGTCGGCTCCGAGCAAAATTCCCTGCGACAGCAACGCCAGGTCATACACCTGTTTGGTGAGGCTCCGCTGCGCGTCGGCATCGGTGGTGTTCAAAATTCGCTGAGAAACCGCGTGGTTGGCGTTCACCGAAACGGTGTAGGTGGTGGGCATATCGCCAAACATAGACCGCTGACCCGACACGGCCGCCATGTCGTTCATGCGCCTAATAAACTCGGGAATCGTCACCAAAACGGGCATATCGTCGGCGGGCATTGCCTCAATTTGTATCTGTAACTTGCTGTCGTTGAGGGTTTCTTCAAACAATTTTTTGAGTTTTTCCTGATCGTCGGCCGACAGTACGCTTTCCAATTTCAGGTCTTTCTCAATCAATTTATCGACCGTGTCGCCGTCCACGCGCTTAATGGCCGTTTTGTCGATCTTGTACTCAATGTTGTTCAAAAAGTGGCTGTCGATGGGGCTATCCAAAACCAGTACATCGTAGCCACGTTTTTTAATTGTTTGCACGAAAGAATCCTGCTTTTGGGGGTCGTTGGTGTAGAGCCAAACCGTTGTGCCGTCTTTGTCTTTTTGGTTGGCCTGCACAAACTCACCGTACTCGCCAAAGGTAAAGTGCTTGCCTTCGGTGTTTTTTACGAGGCAATAATCCTTGGCTTTTTCGTAGAATTTATCGTCCGAAATAATCCCGTACTTCACAAATAAACCAATGTTGTCGAACTTGGCCTCGAAACCCGCGCGGTCGTTCTTAAAAATTTCGGCCAGTTTGTCAGCCACCTTGCGGGTTATGTAGCTATTTATTTTCTTAACGTTGCCATCGGCCTGTAAAAAACTCCGCGACACATTGAGCGGAATATCGGGCGAATCGATCACCCCGTGGAGCAGCATCAAGAAATCAGGAACGATGTCTTTTACCTCATTGGTAATAAAAACCTGGCGGCTGTATAATTGTATTTTTTCGCGTTGGAGCTGAAAATCGTTTTTCACCTTCGGGAAGTACAGTACCCCCGTCAGGTTGAAAGGATAGTCCACGTTTAGGTGAATCCAAAAGAGTGGGTCTTCCGAAAAAGGGTACAGTTCTTTGTAGAACGCAATGTAGTCCTCGTCCGTCAGATCGGCGGGAGTCTTCGTCCAAATCGGCGACGGGTTGTTGATTATCTTGTCTTCGAACTCGATTTCGATGGGCAAAAACTTTGCGTATTTTTCGAGTACCTCCTTGATTTTGAACGCCTCCAAGAACTCTTCGGAGTCTTCGGCAATGTGCAAAACAATCTCAGTGCCCCGGTCTGTTTTGTCGGACGGCTGGATCTCAAACTCCGTCGATCCGTCGCAAGTCCAAAGGGCGGCCTCACTGCCTTCTTTAAACGAAAGCGTGTTGATCTGCACCAGTTTAGAGACCATAAAAGACGAGTAGAAGCCGAGGCCAAAATGACCAATTATATTTTTTTCGTCGCCCTTATCTTTGTATTTTTCAATGAACTCGGTTGCCCCCGAAAAAGCAATCTGGTTGATGTATTTCTTAATTTCGTCGGCGGTCATTCCAATCCCCCGGTCGGTGACGGTAATTGTTTTGGCCTCTTTGTTGATGCGCACGCTCACCTTCAAGTCGCCGAGGTCTCCGCCAAACTCGCCAAAATCGGCGAGTTTTTTCATTTTCTGGCTCGCGTCCACGGCATTAGATACCAGCTCGCGCAGAAATATCTCGTGGTCGGAATACAGAAATTTCTTGATAATCGGGAAAATATTTTCGGTATGAATCGAAAGATTACCTTTTTCCATGATGGTTTTAGTTTTGGTTTGAGTTTTGAAACGAACTTCACTCCCAACCCACAAACAATCATTGTTCCAATCGTGGCGGGAGTGCCACTTTGGCAGATTTTAAAAGCTAACCCGCTATTTAAAAAACCACTCCTTCAAAACGTGTACAACTTCGATCAGAATGAGGGCAATGATGACCCACTCCAAGCGGGTACTTTCGCGATTTTGGAGCAAATCGGTGAACATTGTCAAGTTTTCTTGCACAATTTTCAGGCGGTAGTCCACGTCGCGGTAGCGCATTTTGAGGTCGAAGGTGCGCTTCAAACCCTCGTCGATTTTTCCCAAAAGTTCGTCCTCCCACACAATATCGGGCGCGTCGAAAATGTACAAATTATCAATAATACTATTTTTGATGTTGAGCGTCCGTCCGATAAAACGCAGGAGGTCTTTTTTGGGGCTTTTGAAGGTTCCCGTTTTTTCGAGTTCGGTGGTGAGTTTTTCAGTATTTTTCAGAATGTCAAAACTCAGGGTCTCAAAATAATCCAAAGACACCGACTGACCGATGTTGAGCATGATAATTCTCAGTACATTATCGGTCAGCTCAGGAATCGTAATGTCGTTGTAGCTGACGGCGAGCGGGGCGTTTTCTTTAATAATTACCGTAAAATCCTCCTTAAAATCGTCGGTTACTTCGTCTTCAATGTATTGCTTAATAAATTTGAGGAGCTCGCTTTTTTCTAAGTCCCTCAGCCCCGCAAAGATGGCGATGCCGTAATTGAGCAGGTAGAAGTACTTCCCGTCTGATTGCTTGTAGAAAAGCTCGGAGGTGTTGGCAAAAAGGGGCTGGCTGGCGTAATCGGCGCGAAATTTCTTTAAGTTGATAACCTCGGCAAGCTGGTAGGCTTCTATGTTCATAAAGTAAATATTGGTAGTGGGCAAATATAGTCTTTATTTGACCTCTTCCAAAATCGAACTACTCAACCTAAGTAGCTCAATTTCATTGCTTTTGGTGTTGAAGGCGGCTTCTATCAGTCGGGTTTCGGTGGCCACGGCGTTGCGTTGGGCTTCTCTAAATTCAATCGACGTGGAGTTTCCTACCCGATAGCGCTCAAAAGCAATTTGGGCATTTTGTTGGGCAATTTTAAGGTTTTGCGCCTCCAATTGCACCAACTGTACACTGTTTTGGTAGTTGTTGAAATTGCGTTGGAGCGCGGCCAGCAGCTGAATTTTCAAGTCGGCAACTTGATTGTCGGCGGCGACCACGTTTATTTTGGCATTTTGCTCGCGGCGTTTCTGGTTGTAGCCGTCAAAAACATTGAAACTCAGCCGCGCCCCCAAACTCAGTGCGCCCTGCTTGCCCGCTTGCACGCCAAAACCCGCCTGGTTGTTGATCGTAGAATAGTTGAAGCCGCTCACCAAGTCCACAGTTGGGTATTTTTGGGCGTTCACCAATTTGTAGTCCAATTGGCTCAGTTCGCGGTTTAGGTTGGCCAAAACCAGGGCTGGATTTTGCGTCTCCACGCTCCTTTTTAGGCCATCAATCAATAAATCTTTCCGAATAATGATGGTATCTGGCACCGAAAAATCTTCGTCTAAATCTCTAACTAACAGCGCATTAAGACTTATTTTTGTGTTTTGAAGCACCTGTTCTTGCCCCAACAACACGGCTTTGTCGGCGTTAAAATCTACCTGCGCTGCCAAGTAATCGGCCTTTGAGGTTGCCCCCGCTTCAAAGTTGTCTTTGGCCAACGTTAGGCGGCTCGTCGAAATATCCAGCGCATTTTTGAACGCTTTGAGCCGCTGTTTTTGTCGAATAATTTCGTAGTAGGCCAAACCCACCTGCGCCACGGTGTTTTCGATGGTTGCCTCTATATTTACACCGTTCAGTTTTACGACCTGCTGCTGGCGGGTCTCGGCCACAAACATCCCCATGCCGTCGTAGAGCGTCCAGACCATGTTAATACCCACGTTGCTGTTGCGGCTTTTTACGCCGCTTTGCACCAGCGGGTCGCGTCGGGTGGTGCCAATGGCAAAAAACTCTTGGTTAATATTATTGCTGTTGAAGTTTTGGTTGGCCGTTGCGGTGACGGTCGGCAAAAAGCCAGCGTTGCCTTTGGTGTTGTTGTTTTGGGCGATTTGCTCTTGGTTTTTGGCAATTTTAATCTGGTAATTATTTTCGAGAGCCACCGAAATGGCGCGATCTAAGGGCAAAAAAGCCTGGCCAGCACCTTGAAAGGCACAAAAAAAAGCGAGTGCAAACGGAATCGAAAAAAGTTTCATCGGCAAATAAACGGTTGATCGGTTGATTTTGAACAACCCAAAGTTGTGAAGGGTTTCTGGGTTATCCCACAAAAATGGTGAAAAATAGACGAACGCACCGTTTCGTTCTGCCAATTTGTCACAAAAAAACTGCCAAATTTTGGTTGGCATAATGATTGATAAATGACTTAGTGCAACTTGAAAAGACAGACAAACGGATTTTAACAATACAAAATACACAACAAAAATGGGAAAAATAATAGGTATTGACTTAGGGACTACCAACTCTTGCGTGGCCGTGATGGAGGGCAACGAGCCCGTCGTGATCGCCAACTCGGAGGGTGCGCGCACAACACCGTCGGTGGTTGCATTTATCGAAAACAGCGACAAAAAAGTGGGTGCGCCCGCCAAACGCCAGGCCATCACCAACCCTACCAACACCATCTCGTCCATCAAACGTTTTATGGGCAAGCGTTTTACGGATGTGGGCAGCGAGTTGAAAACCATTGCCTACAACATTGAGCAAGGACCAAACAACACGCCCCGCGTGCGCATCGGCGACCGCCTCTACACACCACAAGAGATTTCGGCTTCTATTTTGCAAAAAATGAAACAAACCGCCGAAGACTACCTAGGTCAGACCATCACCGAGGCCGTTATTACTGTTCCGGCCTACTTTAACGATGCCGAGCGCCAAGCCACCAAAGAGGCTGGCCTCATTGCGGGCTTGGACGTGAAGCGGATTATAAACGAGCCAACCGCCGCCGCGCTGGCCTACGGCCTCGATAAGCAAGGTAAAGACATGAAGATTGCCGTTTTCGACTTGGGAGGCGGTACTTTCGACGTGTCTATTTTGGAACTCGGAGACGGTGTTTTTGAGGTAAAATCGACGGACGGAGACACGCACTTGGGCGGAGACGACTTTGACCAAGTGATTATTGAGTGGCTGGCCGATGAGTTCAAAAAAGACGAAGGGATCGACCTCCGCAAGGATGCCATGGCGTTGCAACGCTTGAAAGATGCCGCCGAAAAAGCCAAGGTAGAGCTGTCGAGCTCGACCCAAACCGAAATTAATTTGCCCTATATCTTCCCAGTCGATGGCATTCCTAAGCACTTGGTGCGGTCTTTGACGCGGGCAAAATTTGAGCAACTGGCCGACCGTTTGATCCTTCAAATGCTCGAACCGTGCAAGCGGGCCATGAACAACTCGGGACTAAAAATGAGCGACATCGACGAGATTATCCTCGTGGGCGGCTCAACGCGCATCCCGAGGGTGCAGGAAGAAGTAGAGAAGTTCTTCGGCAAAAAACCATCGAAAAGCGTGAATCCCGACGAAGCCGTGGCCATTGGCGCAGCCGTACAGGGCGGTGTTTTGACGGGCGAGGTGAAGGACGTTCTGCTGTTGGACGTGATTCCGCTGTCGTTGGGTATCGAAACAATGGGTGGCGTGATGACCAAAATGATCGAGTCGAACACCACTATACCAACCAAGAAAAACGAGACGTTTTCGACCGCTGCCGACAACCAGCCGAGCGTGGAGATTCATATTTTGCAGGGCGAGCGCCCAATGGCCACCCAAAACCGCACCATCGGACGGTTTATACTGGACAGCATCCCGCCGTCGCCGCGCGGCGTTCCGCAGATTGAAGTTACTTTCGACATCGATGCAAACGGTATTCTGAACGTAACGGCCAAAGACAAAGGCACGGGCAAAGAACAAAAAATACGCGTGGAGGCTTCGAGTGGCCTAACCGACGCGGAGATTCAACGGATGCGCGACGAGGCCAAGGCCAACGAAGGGGCCGACAAAGCCGCTAAGGAGGAAGTCGAAAAGGTGAATGCCGCCGACTCGATGATTTTTAGCACCGAGAAACAACTCAAAGAATACGGCGAGAAACTCTCGGAGGGCAACAAAACGGCCATCGAAGCGGCACTGGTAGAACTCAGAACCGCCCACGCATCGCGCAACATCGTGGCGATTGATGCCGCCCTTGAAAAAATTAACGCTGCGTGGCAGGCAGCTTCGCAAGAAATGTACAGCGCGGGTGCCACGCCTGGTGCAGAGCCGAATGGCTACGACAACGCCGCACCAAACGGTTCGCAAGCGTCGAACACCGCCGACGAAAACGTGACGGATGTGCCGTTTGAGGAAATGAAATAGTTTCGTTTTGCACGAATGACGATCAAAAAGCTGGCCAAATGGCCAGCTTTTTGTATTTTTGGCCAACAACAAAAATGACCAACACTTGAATTTTTCGTTTTTCATTGCCAGGCGTATTCGTAAAAATGCCATCGGTAGTTTCTCGGCAGCGGTGAGCCAAATTGGCGTTTGGAGCATCGCACTCGGAATAGCAGTGGGCATTGTGTCGGTGTCGGTGCTGTTGGGTTTCAAACAAAACATCCAAAAAAAAGTCTTTCAGTTTGGAGCTCACATCCAGGTCGAAAAACTAACCCTGAGCCAGTCGGTCGAAGAAATGCCGATCTCGAAACAGGGCGCATTTCAACAAAAGTGGCCCAGCAACCCGCGCATCAAGCACGTGCAATGCGTGGCCCACAAAGCAGGTATACTCAAAACAGCCGACGAACAAAAAGGAGCCGTTCTGAAAGGGATCGGCCAGGATTTCGACTGGGAAGTCATCAAAGAAAACATAATCGGTGGCAATCGCATTGATTTCGCGGACTCGCTCTACAGCAAGGACTTGATAATTAGTAAAAAAATGGCCAGCCAACTGCGGCTGAAACTGGGCGACTCGGTTATTATGTATTTTATTCAGAACCCACCCCGCCCCCGAAAACTACGCATTGCGGGTATTTACGAAACTGGTTTTGCCGAAATTGACGACGGTTTGGTGCTGGGCGACATCCGCCTGATTCAACGCCTAAATGGTTGGCAAGCCGACACCGTTGGGGCAGTTGAGGTCTATTTAAACAATTACTTGGAGCTCAATCAAACCGCCGAGGAGATTAACGCCGCCCTGCCGCCCGAACTCACTGCCCGAAAAATAACCGAGAAGTATCCGTTCAATCAACTGTTGGATTGGCTTAAAATTTTGGACAAAAACACCGCCGTACTCCTGTCGCTCATTCTGTTTGTGGCCAGTTTCAATATTGTTTCGGTGCTGTTGGTGCTCATCATGGAACGAACGCCCATGATCGGGCTGCTCAAAACATTGGGAAATAACAACCAGCAGATTAGGCGAATTTTTGTCTTTTTGGGGTTAGATATCATCTCCAAAGGACTGCTGTTGGGCAACTTGCTGGGCTTGGGCCTGTGCGCGGTTCAAAAATACGCGCAGCTTATTCCCTTAGACCCATCTGCCTACTACATCAATACCGTTCCGATTGAGTTCAATTGGCTCTTCATACTGCTCATTAACCTGGTGGCAGTGGCACTTATTACGGCTGTTTTGTTGGTTCCGACCTACATAATCAGCAAAATACAACCCATTGAAGCATTAAATTTCAAGAAATAACCTTCCCACCCCCAACCGTGGCAACAAACATAAACCTCCAGCCCGACTTGCTCGCAGACGGCATCGTCAGTATAAAGCCGCTAACCGAAACCGACTTTGAACGCCTGTTTGCGGTGGCCGCCGACCCGCTTATATGGGAGCTGCACCCCAACCACGACCGTTATAAAAGGGAGGTATTTCAAACATTTTTCGACGGGGCGGTTGCGTCAAAAACCGCCTTTTTGATCTTTGACAACGCCACAAACCAACTCATTGGCAGCACCCGTTACTACGCCTACGATGCCGAGCGGTCGGAGGTTGCGATTGGGTTCAGTTTTTTGTCGAGAAAGTACTGGGGCGGGCACTACAACCGCGCCATTAAAACCCTGTTGCTCGACCACGCCTTTGGTTTTGTAGATACCGTGCTTTTTCACATCGGCGCGGGCAATTTGCGTTCGCAGCGGGCAACTGCCAAATTTGGCGTGCAAAAAATCAGGGAGATGAACCTTGATCCGACCACAAAAATAGCCGCCGATTACGAGTATCAACTACTAAAAAAAGACTGGATGGAGGCTAAAACGCGGCGGCCATAATTTTTCTGGTACGCGCGGTGGGCTTGTTTTGGGCAATGGCCCCACGACCCGCTCATATCTCCAAAAGCCGCTTTAAATTATCGTGAAAACTCAATCCCGTTTCGAGTTTTGATTGTTTGGTGTCTTGCATGGCTACCAAATATTTACCGTTAAAATGTCGCTCTAATTCTTTTATTTTCAATGAATTAACAATGTGTGAGCGGCTGATTCTGATAAAACTTTCGGGCAGTTTTTCCTCCAAATTGCTGATGGTATAATTGGTAATGTGTTGTTTGCCGTCGAGCGTATTCAGAAAAACGTATTTCTCTTCGGCATGAAAAAACGAGATTTCGTTGAAGGCAATAAACAGAATTTTATCGCCGCTTTTTACCGTTATCGAGTGAATCTCTTTTTTGGGTTTGAGTTGCTCAAAAAGCTCCATCAATGATTCAGAAGACAGTTTTTGAACTTTGTTTTCGGTCAGTTTTTGCAATTTCTGAACCGTTTTTTCTAACCGCTCTTTCTCAATCGGTTTCAGCAAATAGTCCACCGAATTTTCTTCAAAAGCCTTGATGGCAAACTGGTCGAAGGCCGTAACAAAAACCACCATCGGCATAAAGTCGAGTTTTGCGAGCATTTCAAAACCTGACAAAATCGGCATTTCAATGTCCAGAAAAATCAAATCGGGTTTCAAGGCTTCAATTTTTTCGAGTCCTTCTTGGCCGTTTTGGGCTTCGCCAATTACCTCAAAAGTGTCGTCATATTGCCCCAAAAGCCGTTTTAGGCGACTAATCGCAATCGGTTCATCGTCGATGAGTATGGTTCTAAATTTCATTTTGGTTAATTGGTAACGTAATCATCACTGCTTTTTCGGGTTGGTTTTCAATGTCAAAGGTGGCTTTTTCGCCATAGACAATTTTAAGTTTTTCTTTGATGCTTCTTAACCCAAAACCACCGCCGAGCAACTCGTCAAAAGCGGGGCCGTTGTCGTGTATTTTGATGCTCAAATGGTCAGAAATTTTAGTAATTTTTATCTCAATTTTACCATCGTGTGTAATTTTTGAAATACCGTGTTTGATGGCATTTTCGACCAGCGGTTGCAACAAAAATCTTGGTATTTTTTGCGTTAGGGCTTCGTCTTCGCACAAAATTTTGTAGTGAAGTCGGCTGCCAAAACGCACCTGTTCGATGGCCAAATACGATTTTATGATTTCTAATTCATCGGCAATGTTATGAAAGTTTTCATCGGTTCGGCCCGTGGTATATCTAAATAATTTTGAAAGCTGAATCGTCATATCCTCGGCTTTTTCGGGGTTTTCGTGAATAAGTCCCGCGATGCTGTTGAGCGAATTATACAAAAAATGCGGGTTGATTCTGGCTTCCAAAGCGTCTAATTGTGCCTTAGATTTGAGCTTTTCGAGGTTCAATAACTGGTATTCTTGTTCCGATATTTTGCGGGTAAGTTTTCGGGTACTTTGCCAATAAAAAAGGTAAATACAACTTACAATTGGCGGCAGAAAGTTATAGAATATGCTAAAATTATTACCTGCACTTTGAAGCGTACTTCTGTCTATTTTGCTCCAATAAAAAATACCAACCAATATTTGAAAAATAACCACCCAACCAGACGTAAGCACAATCAACGCCACGTATTTTGCCCAGTTGGTTTTGATTATGCCCTCCAAAAAATGCAAGAAAATATAAATGGCACAAAACGCCCCCAAACTACTGGCAATATTTGAGTAGAAAACGCCTCTATTGACAGGAGCCAACGTACTTTCTGAGTTGAAAAACTCTAAACTAAAATACACGATACCGCTCAGGCCATAGCCCAACAACAAACAGAAAACGAGCGTAAAGAGTACGCTGTTAATATCAAACAAAAATGGCTGTTTGTCGGGCAAAACGGGCGATTTTTGAAAATTTTGCGGCTGTTTTGGGCGTTCATTTATTGGCTTCGCAACTTCTTTTTCAGCAACGACATTTTGGCTTGCTTCAAAAACTGGTTCGGGTATTTTACGCAAAACTTCCTCAATCCGAACCTTGCCGCCACCCGTTTTGATATTGATATGTTTGCCCCCGCCGTTGAGCTTTCCGTTGATTCGATTTTTGGTAATGATCCCCTCAAAGTTCTGAAAACCAGCGTGATAGACCCGAGTGCCTTTTACTTCAAAGTCCATGGGCGTGTCCATCGGCAAATACGTGGTAATGTTGCCGCCCGAGGTGTCAAACCAAGCATATTCTTTGATGTAGGGCATTTCGGCGGTGATATTGCCGCCCAGCGTGCTTGCCCCGACGTTGCCGCTCATGTTTCTGAGTTTAATATTGCCGCCCTTGGTGCTACATTCCAGTTCGCCCACCACGTCGGCAGCTTCGATATTGCCGCCCCAAGTGCTAAAATGTATCTGCCCTTTGTGTTTCAAAATCAAAATATTGCCGCCCTTGGTATCCACTTTTATATAGCCGTTGTTTTGGGTCAAAACGATGTTTCCGCCCATGGTTTCGGCGTTGATCTGGGCTTCGCAATCTAAAATTCTGATGTTTCCGCCCATGGTTTTGGCCTGTAAATTTCCCTGCGAATTTTCCATCAACAACCGCCCGCCCCAAGTGGTGAATGTATGATTTCCGATGAGGTTTTTAAGCGCAATATGCCCATTCCAAGTTTTAGAGACGGTTTTTAGATTTTTCGGCAAGAATATTTTGAAAGATATTTGGGGGAAATAAAACCAAAAAAATGGGTGAAAATAATTGGGTTTTGACCAAATAGTAAGCTGATTGCCCGACACGCCCATCGTGAGTTGGTAGGTGTCCGAATCGAGCAAATCAACAGGTTCACGAACCAAAAAAAGCGACAACCAACTACGCACCGAAAAATATACTTCGACTTTTACGGACGTTTCGTCATGCCCCACCAGCTCGATATTGCCCGATGAAGTATGAAGTTGAAGGTTGTTAAAGCCCTCATTTTCAAAGGTTTTAGTAATTGCGGGTAGGTGGTTCATGCCGATTACGGTGCGATTTTTGATAGTGTCCATTTGGCCGTTGCTTCGCCCCAGGTTGGGTGCATACCCGATACTGGTTTAAAAGTAGCGAATTGTTGCATGGCTTTCTCAAAAACGGGTTTTGCTTTTGCTTTGCCACCACCAAACATTTCGGGCGTGTAAAAAACTCCCTGTGCTTCTAAAAGCGTGATTCTTGGGTTTTTGGGATTGATTTTCTTGGCGTTTTCGAGGGCTTTTTCCACCACGCTGCCGTATTTCATCCAACGAATAGACGGACTAACCGCCATGCGGGCATTGGCAATATTGGCTTTCAGCACCTCCGTTTCGTCGTTAGTTACCTTCATTTTTTCGATATTGGCCACAAAAACATCAGCTTTGTCGAGCAATAAATCTCGTTTGTCATCATCTTTTTCGACGTAAGATTCCATCATGTAGCAATACGCCACCCAATAATTTGGTAGCCATTCGACTTTTTCAGCCGCCGCAATTCGTTCCATTTTATTGGCTTGGGGCTGTAAAGTTGTGCCAAATCGGGTGCTTTGAATTTCTGTTACCAAGCCTTCCATGGCCTTGGCGTAGTTCGGGTTTTGTGCCAACAAAACCGACACTTTTAGAATTAAAATGCTGACAATTAATAAGATACGTTTCATTTTGTTTTTGTTTAAATTGTTATTGCTTATTTGTTTAATCCATATCGAGCGTGGCCTCTCTCGGCTTTCTATCCAATTTTCCGATGCTCCAAGATACGCCGCAAAAGAAAGTACGATAGACCAAAGGTTGGACTTCAAAACGTTGTTTGCCGTCTGACGAATAGCGGTAGCCGAAGACATTTTTACGTCCCAAAACGTTGTCGAGTGTGGCATAAAGTACGATAAAATGCTTTTTCACTTGTTTGATGTAGCTCGTGGCCAAACTCAAATTCTGGAAAGAAGGTGTCCAGATTGGGTTTTTCAAATCGCTGCCGTATTCATAGACGGGTCGCCCCGATGTGGCCGTAAAAGTTGCGCCCACATTTAGGCCGATGGTGGGGATAAAGTGCTTATAAACCAGACTAAAATTGTGTTTTGAGGCAAAAGTAGGCATCACTTGGGCGGCATAGTTTCTAAATTTTCGCTCGGTGTCCAAATACGAATACGTTACCCAAATGTCAGCGTTTTTGATGGTTTTTTGATCCCTAAAAAACACGTCAAAACCATTGGCAAAGCCCTTGCCCGAATTGTCCGACGTTCCCGTTGGAAAACGATAGGGATTGGGGTCGAAGAAAGCCGTTTTCTCAAAAACCAATTGGCCGTACTGCTTCGTAAAGGCTTCGATTCTGAACGTGCGGTTGTCTTTGATGCGTTGGTAATTCAAAATCAAGTGGTCGGCCAGTTCGTAATTCAGCGTTCGATTGAGGTACAAATAGTTTTTTTCGGGTGTTTGATAAAACCGTCCAGCCGCCAGCGATACCTGTGAGTACTGCCCCGTTTTTTGTGCCAAAGAAATCCGTGGGGCCACGTTAAAGCGGTCAATGACCGACGTGTATTCGCCCCGTAGCCCAATTTTTGCGGCCAATTTTGGGGTAAAATAAAACTCAGATTCCGTAAAAACTGCCGAGTAATTATCTTTCAGATTGAGGTCAAATTGGTTGAAAATATTACCCGATCGAATGGCGTGGTATTCTGCTCCAACGCTGATGGTATTACTTTTTTCGCTTCCAAAAAGCCGATTCAAAACCACTCGCCCCTGGGTGCGTTCATCAAATCGATCGCCTTTGTCGTTGCCCGTTTTAATCAAATCTTTATTATAGCTATACGAAAAACCAGAAAGGAAAACCCAGTTGCCATCTTCGGAAGTACTTCGGTATGAGGCATTTGAAAAGAAATTTTTGTTTCGCAACGAAAAAACAGAACTTTCCGCTGGCTTATCAAACGACCTAATTCTAAGACCAGAAACATTGTCTGAGTACGTTCCGTAGATTTTAAGCGTGCTATTTTTGGTCAAGTTTTCGTTGATGGTCAGCGATGCGCCAATGGCTTCGGGAATTTTTTCAAAGTCAATATTGGTTTTGACCAAACCTAAAAACGGGGCGAGATTTGAGTAGAAAAGCGTGCCATTTACCGAGCCTTTGTGGGTGTAAGAAGCCGATAGCCCAGCCAGATTGGCGTTGAGGTTCAGGCTGCTGGCGTCGCTCACTTTGTCTTGGGTTTGCAGCAAAAGCACCGACGACAACGCCTGTCCGTACTGAGCCGAGTAGCCGCCCGTACTGAAAGCCGTGCCTTTGAACATAAACGGGCTGAATCGACCACGCTGCGGCACGTCAGGCGTGCTGCTAAAAAACGGATTCTGGACAATCATGCCGTCAATCACCGTCTTGGTCTCGTTGGCCGAGCCGCCCCGCACGTACAGCCCTTCTTGCTCGCCCACCCGATTGGCCCCTGGCAAAAGCTGCATCACGGCCGTAATATCTGCCCCGCCGCCCGCCGTTGTTACAATGTCTAAGGGTTTGAGCATCACCATTTTCTTCTCGTCCGATGCCTCAAAAGTCCCCGCCGTAATGACCACCGCATTGAGCGTGTTGATGGATTCTTCTAAAATAAAATCTTGCTGAATCTCGCCTTTTTCAATCTTGATTTTTTTGTTGGTAGGCTTATAACCCAACATCGAAACCGAGAGAATTTTATCGCCAAGCTCATCGGTTTTGAAACTGTACTCACCCTTTTCGCTGGCCGAAGCCCCGTCATACGAGCCTTCAATCTGAATATTTGCCCCTGGCAAAACCGCCCCTTTTTTGTCGGTAATTTTGCCCTTAATGGTGGCTTGCGACAAACCAATGAATGGCAGTAGTAAAAACAAAAGTGTCTTCATGGCTGAGTATAGGTGGTTTAAGGATTTTGATTATGCCACAAAACAACATCGGCCGAGCCATACCCAAAACTACTTTCTGACGAATGCAGATTTTAGCGCAATGAGTTGTGGTTTTAGGGCGATAAATTTATCTCACGGCCAGGTATTACGGCAAAAACACAAAGGGTTGGGGGCGAGTTTTCTTTCTCAAAAATTCTGTATCTTTACGGTCAAACACGCAGTATATGGCATACAAACAACTTGTTTCGAGTACGCAATCCGCACCATTGTTTCAAAAAAATGTGGCACTCGTTGCGCTGGTCGTACTTATATTGGCAGCTTGCGCAAGCTCAAAAACCACCAAAACCAACGACCTCCAACTTTATTTGAGCTACCTCACTGGCGACTTCGACAACCAGGCTCAAATTGACCAACAACTAAAAACTGGCAAGCAGCTACACCCGTTGGCAAAACACATCACGCGGGTTATAACCGACCGCGTGGCCAACGTCCCCGCTGGCTACAAGGGCGTTTTTGTGCTGGAAGAAAGCTACTACACATCCCCCAACCAAGAGGTACAGGTGAAACCCTACATCTTTAAATTTTTGCTGGACGAGGCGGGCAGGGTCGTACTTCACTCGATTGGGATTCCCGCCCGAATAGACAAAAAAACGTTTACCAATAACAACCCAAGCTGGTCGCTCGATTTTTCTGAGCTCACCGAATCGGCTTCTTTCAAAGCGGTAGCATACACCAAAACGCCGCGCGGTTTTTATATTAAGGCTCCCAACGATTTGCCTAACGGCATAAAGTTTACCCTCGAAGAAACAATCGGCGACGGTTTTTTGGAGGTGATGGAACTGGCCGAGAAAAACGGCAAACGGCTCACCCCCTACGAAACGCCGATCCAATATTTGAGAACAAAATAAAGCCATAACCCAGACCTAACCACCATGAAATATACGACACTATTCGCTTTGGGTATGTTGGTATCGGCGCGCGTATGCGGCCAAAGTATCGACGATGCCATGCAAAACCCAAAAAACTTTTACTACGTCGATTTTAAAAAATACCCCATCGAAGACAAAACCCTCCCCGTTGGCGTGTTCGATTCGGGTACGGGCGGCCTGACTGTTTTGAACGCGATTGTGAACTTCGATAAATTCGTAAACCAGACTGGCAAAAGTACGCCCGATGGCAAGCCTGACTTTGCAAAGGAAAAATTTATATACCTGGCCGACCAAGCCAATATGCCCTACGGCAACTACGCCGCCGCTGGCAAAACCGATCTGCTGCAAGAACACATACTGAAAGATGTACAGTTTTTGCTCGGCAACAAATACTACCAAACGGGCAAGTCTGCTGGGTACGAAACCAACAAGGAGCGCTTAAAAGTACTGGTGATAGCCTGCAACACGGCCACGGCCTACGGACAAAGTAAGATCGAAGAATACTTACAAAAAGTGGGTTTACCCATCAAAGTCATTGGGGTTATAGATGCGGGTTCGCGGGGGGCTTTGCAGACTTTTGCCAAAGACGAAAGCGGTAGCATTGGTATTTTTGCCACCGCTGGCGCGGTTTCGTCGCAGGGCTACGACCGTGCCATTCGGCGGTTTCAGGCCGAGCTGGGTTTCACGGGTCAAATTCAGTTGTTTGGGCAAGGAGGTGTGGGCCTGGCCGAGGCCATAGACGAAGACCCCAACTTTATAAACCGAACCGCGCAAGCACCCCGAGAGTCTTACCGTGGGCCGAATGTGTCGAACCCTAACCTGTTAATAGACAAACAGTTGCTAAAAATATATAATTTTGATTACAACCAACAAAAGATGCTCTGCGATGCCGCCAAAGTCGATGATTGCAGCCAACTACAGATCAACTCTGCCGAAAACTACGTGCGTTATCACTTGGTGACGCTGCTCGAAAAAATGCGCCAAACGCCCTCGGTGTTGCCGCTAAAAACACTCATTTTGGGTTGTACGCACTACCCGTACATGGCCGAACCCATCGAAAAAGTATTGGCCGAACTGCGCAATTACGAAGAAAACAACCAGCCGCGCTACCGACATTTACTGGCTCCGAAAATAACCCTGGTTGATCCCGCCGTGAACACCGCCCGCGAGCTGTACGACTATTTATACACCTCAAAATCGTTTAACAATGGTGCCGACATGGCCACCCAAAGTGAGTTTTACATTAGCGTACCAAACGCACTAAACGGCAACATCAAAACCGAGGCCGACGGACGTTTTACGTATGACTACAAGTACGGACGCAGCGCAAATGAACTACAAGAGTATGTAAAGTTTGTACCTTTCTCCAAACAAAATATATCGGAAGACGTGGCCGACCGCCTCCGCAAGCAAATTCCGAATACTTTTGAGCTCATCAAGCAGTTCGGACAAAACAACAAAACACTTTTCTTAGATACCTCCGCCCTAAAACATTGATTTTTATGCGATACAAAGCACTTGCCTTGCAATTAACCTGCCAGACGGTCAATGCCTGCCAGAATCGCGGCGAGGCAGATGCGGTTATGTCGGAAACCCTCGACCGAATCGAAAAACAAACGGCGGCTTCGATAGCCTTTGTGGGCAAAGACGTGAAACTGGTGGTGCTTCCCGAATATTTTTTAACGGGTTTTCCGATGGGCGAAACCATCGAAGCCTGGAAAGCGAAGGCGAGTTTAGACATTGGCGGTGCGCAGTACGACCGCATGGGCACAATGGCACAAAAGTTGGGCATTTATTTGTCGGGAAATGTGTATGAAAACGACCCTCACTTTCCAGCACTGTACTTTCAAACCAGTTTTATTATTGGGCCAAACGGCGATGTCGTCCTGCGCTACCGTCGGCTCAATTCGATGTTTGCCCCCACCCCACACGACGTTTGGGACAAATATTTGGACGTTTACGGCTACGAAGCGGTGTTTCCAGTGGCAAAAACTGAGATCGGAAACTTGGCCTGCGTAGCGTCCGAAGAGATCCTGTACCCAGAGATCGCGCGGTGTTTGGCCATGCGCGGGGCGGAGATCATCTGCCATTCGTCGTCGGAGGTGGCCTCCAACCTGCTGACCCAAAAAAACGTGGCCAAGCTGGCGCGCGCCATCGAAAACATGGCCTACGTGGTGTCGGCCAATTCGGCGGGGATGGCGGGCACCCCGATTCCGTTTGCCAGCACCGACGGCGCATCTAAGATTATAAACTACGACGGTTTGGTGCTTGGCGAAGCTGGCTACGGCGAGAGCATGGTGGCCAATGCCACCATCGACCTGCCAGCTCTGCGGGCGCACCGCCAGCGACCAGCCATGTCTAACTTCTTGGCCCGCCAGCGGTTCGAGCTCTACGCCGATAGCTACGCCAAACACCATTTTTATCCAGTCAATAGCCTGGCTGACAAAAAACCTGACCGCACGCACTTTGTTCAAACTCAGGTCGAAACAATAAAAAAACTGTCGGAATTGGGCGTAGTTTCGTAGATTTACAGACCTAATATTAACTCCTTGAAAAACATGAAAAAGCTACTACTCACGTTCGTACTCTCGACCGTTATTTGCGCGGCAACCTCCCACGGCCAAAGCATGGCCTGGAACCAAGAAATTTTCGATGCTTGGGTGAACATGCGCGTCGGCGACGGCAAGAGCAACGCCATTTGGTGGTGCCAAGGAGAGGTGTACTCTTACCCGGCTGGCAAACTGGTGGCGCGTATGGAGGGCATCGACCACGGAACAGTACTGAAAGTGGCCAAAGACAGCGTATTGCAGCTCAACCGCAAGACTTTCACCTACCACGACCTAAAAACCAACGAGATTATTACCGAGGGCATGGGGCAAAAATTGGCTCCCATTGCCTACGACTACCAAAAAATAACCTACGCGCTCCGCGACGGCAAACTTAAAACGTGGGTAGAACAGGGCGGCGGCGCGCGCCTCACCAAAATGGGGCCAGGCGAGAGCATAACCGTTCGCAAAACGGGCGAAACTTTTATCTGGACTGCACCCGTTTTTCTTGATTTTACAACGCCGCGCGGCAAGTACGAGGCATACGAAAACTACGATTTTTTCTACACGCCATCGCTCAAAACCACCAAAGAAAAATACCAGCTCACCTGGGAGCGGTACGGCGATATTCCAGCGGCCATTGGTGGCGGGAAAGGCATTATCCACTTGGTTTGCTACCGCGTAGATCGCATCGAAGACTTGCCATCCGACGTTTTTAAGCGTTACCTGAAAGAAAAAGCCCCCATGTGGCTCAACCCGCCAAAAGACCTGGCCGAAATTGCAGAAATGCAGAAATAGAAACGTTAATGGCTACATCTGAACAAAACACAATTTCGGTTCGCAACCCGCGTACTGGGCAAACCGACTATACCTTTTTTGTGCCATCGGCAACGGCATTAAACCACACCTGCACCCAACTACGCGCAGGCCAAGTTGGCTGGGCAAAATGCTCAATAGATGACCGAATTGCGGTGATGCAGCAGTGGAAAACCGAGGTCGAAAACCACAAAACAGAACTCGTGGAGGCGCTCTGCGCCGACACTGGCCGCCAGTGGGAAACCCTCCTCGAAGCCGACATTGTGGCCTCGTCCATCGACCGTTGGTGCAGTATCTCAAAGGCTTTCTTCGCAACGCCCATTCGCAAAGCAAGTTCCATTCCTTTTCTTGAAATCCAACAAGATTTAGTACCCTACCCGCTGGTGGGGGTCATCAGCCCGTGGAACTTCCCGCTGCTTTTGTCGCTCATCGACACCATTCCAGCCCTGCTGGCGGGCTGCGCGGTGGTCGTGAAACCGAGCGAAGTTACCCCCCGTTTTGTAGAAGTTATCAATAAAACCATCGCCGCCGTTCCCTTCTTGGGCTCCGTTTTGGCCTACGTGCAAGGCGCGGGGCACACGGGCGCGGAGATCGTAAACAACGTCGATTTGGTCTGTTTTACTGGCAGCACCGCCACGGGCCGCAAGGTATATCAGGCCGCCTGCGACCGATTTATTCCCGTTTTTTTAGAACTCGGCGGCAAAGATGCGGCCATCGTTTTGGCGGGTGCCGACCTACAATTGGCCACCTCGGCGCTGCTCTGGGGCAGCACCGCCAACGCTGGGCAGTCGTGCCTGTCGGTGGAGCGGATATACGTACAAAGCACCATCTACGAGGAATTTGTGGAACTACTGACCCAAAAAGCCAGTGCCGTTTCGTTGGCGTTTCCTGCCATGAACGACGGCAAAATAGGCCCCATTATTTCTGACAAACAAGTGACGATTATAGACGACCACCTGCGCGATGCCCTCGAAAAAGGAGCCAAAATAACTACGGGCAGCACCCAATGCCAGAACCTCGGCGGTGGGTACTACTGCCGCCCCACCGTGCTGACCAACGTGAACGATTCTATGAAAATAATGACCGAAGAAACCTTCGGCCCGCTGATGCCCGTGGTTGCCTTCGATACCATCAGCGACGGCATCGCCCTGGCCAACTCGACTGTTTACGGCCTCAGCGGGGCAGTTTTTGCCCAAACTACCGCGCAAGCCATCGAAGTTGGTCAGCAAATGCACTGCGGAGCGGTGAGTATAAACGATGCCGCCCTGACGGCCATCATGCACGAGGGCGAAAAAAACTCCTTCAAAATGTCGGGGATTGGCGGTACGAGAATGGGGCCGTCGGCCATTAAGCGGTTTATGCGCCAAAAAGTCTTTTTGATTAAAAACAACACCGCCCCAGATCCTTGGCATTTTGCTTAATTCAGCAACCGACCCACGATGATGCCCGTGTGTTTGTCGATGCGGTTGAGGTAATCGGCCAATGGCTCGCTGCTCAAAACCACCTTTTTCTTTTCGGACGAGGCGTGCAACAAATGCGCCCTTTTGCCGCGCATCACCACGAACCCTTGGTGGTTGCAGTCCAACCCAGGCACACCCGACGTGATCCCGATCAGGTCTCCGTCTTGGAGTTTTCGTTCAATTTTGGCCACGTCTTTTTTGGGAATGTAGTACCTACGGGCGGCGTTTAGCGCAGCTTCGTACCTTTTCAGAGAATCCAGAACAGGCTGGGTATTTATTTTAGGGTATTTTTCGGAGTTTTGGGTCATGTAATTAATCGGTTTGTCGAACACAACACCGCCCAGATCGCTGGTTACGTCGGCAAAAATTTTGTTTTTTTCCGCCTCTTTCAGCCAATCGGCAAAATAATGAATCCGCGAGGCGTAGCCCCTCACCGTGCCTCCGTGGTAACGCAGTTTGGTGAGTGTCTCCCTAAATCTTTCGTTCAGTACGTATCTGTCCCCCCGCGAGCCAGGAGTGTTTGCGGCCATCGCAACGGCAACCATCGTTTCTACAAAAGTGGCGCAGTCGTAAGAACGCACGTTCACGATCAACCTTTCGTGCTTGTACTGGTTCAACGTATTACCTTCGTAGGGTGTATTGACCTGCAACTGCGCCGTAAAAACGAGGCTGTTTCGGGCGTTTGAGCCGTACACTACATCGAGTATGCCGTTTTGGCCGTCCATAACCTGGCAATCGGCACGAAGTGCGGCCAGAAAAATAAATAAACAGACAAATATTTTTTTCATAAACATAAAAAAAGGCGGCCTTCCAGCCGCCTTTTTACTGAAAGTGTATTTATTTACGTCCACCAAAAAGGCCGCCCGCTATGTTCATTATGTCGCCCATGTCGAGTTTTCCGTCGCTCATTGCGGCCGAACCCGAACTCATAAGCGAGCCAAAATCAAAACCGCCCGCTTGGGGGTTAGTGGCCTGGCCTACGATGCTACCCACATCTACACTGCTGTCGTTGGGGTCGTTGGCTTTGTTTATCAGCTGGCTCATCACCATCGGAATCAACGAGCTGGCTATGCCGGCTGCCGCGCTGTTTGATATTCCAAATTTTTGCATCAGACCACCTACTGCGCTCTGTACCATGCCGCCTACAATCGGGTTACCTGCCAAATTGCCAGCGCCTTGTCCTCCACCGAGTAGGCTCATCAGTCCGCCCAAGTTGCCTTCGGTAGCCTGTTGCTGGAGCCCGCCCATCACAGAACTCATCACGGTTTGCATAGCGCTATCGTTGTGTTCGTTCGGAATGGCTGGGTTATTGATAATTGCGTCACCAGCGTTTTGCTTTACCAGATTGAATAATGTCTCTAACATTGTTTTTTTTGATTCGATTTAAAAAATAGGTTGTTTTAGGACTTTTGATTGCAAATCCAGATGTAATTTACGACTCTTAATTTTTATAAAGCAAATATTCTTTTCGTTTTGTGATGAAACTATCCAAATCGGGCTGCCAAGTTTTTCGGATTTCGATTTCCAACGCGCCGTTTTTTACCTGATCGCGGAGGGTTGAAGTACCCGAAAGTTTCTCGAAAAAGTTATTTGGGTTAAAGAAATTGGGCTTATCACTACTTTTTTGGTACATTTCGATCAAGTATTTGAGCGTAAAACCCAGCTCACGGCTGTTTATTGTGCTCAAATCTTGGCCGTAGCAAGGTTTGTCTTTATTGGGTGGGTTGGCTGCCCCTGGCCTATCTACGGGCGTAAACTGGTAGGTTCCCAAAGCGGCATCCGCGCCACCAATCACCTGAAACTGTTTCTGGGTGCCGCGCCCAACGCTAATATTGGTGGCTTCAAAAAAACAAAGCGACGGATACAGTTGGATGGCCTGCAAGTTGGGCAAGTTGGGCGACGGCGCAATGGGCGGTGCGTACACGGTCTGGTGGGTATAGTTTTGGCACCTTATCACCGTCAGTTTTTTCAATTTCTTGGTACTCCCGCCCCATTTTTCCCCTTTTATCATCTTGGCCAGCTCGCCCACTGTGAGGCCATGCACCACTGGAATGGGCAGCATACCAACGAACGATTTTAGTTTCAAGTCCAGCACGGGGCCGTCTACGTAATGGCCATTTGGGTTGGGTCGGTCTAAGATCAGTAGTTGTTTGTTGTTATCGGCGCAAGCGTCCATTACGTAAGTCATGGTGCTAATGTAAGTATAAAAACGCGCGCCAACGTCTTGAATATCAAACACAACCACGTCTATGTCGGCCAATTGGGCGGCGGTTGGCTTGAGATTTTTGCCGTACAGAGACACAATTTTTACGCCCGTTTTGGGGTCCAAACTGTTGGTTATTTTTTCGCCCGCGCTGGCATCGCCCCTAAAACCGTGTTCGGGGGCAAAGATCGTTTTTATCCGCACGCCCAGCGTTAGCAGGCTATCTACCAAGTGCGTTTTGCCCACAACCGACGTATGATTGACAACCATGGCCACTGATTTGCCTTTGAGCAGATGGACGTATTCTTGCGTTCGGGCGGCCCCAACTACCACCTGCCCATGGGTGTTTGTGAAGGACAATACCGCGATGAAACAAACAAAATAGGGCATCAGAAACGTGCGTACCTGGATCATAAAGTGGGGGTTTGTTGCGCCAAAATAATTCCGCGCTGGGCTAAATCTCTCAAAACTGACGGTTCGTAGCCGATACTGGCCAGTATTTCTTGGGTGTGTTCGCCTATTTGGGGTGGGTTTTGGCGCACCACCATGGTGGCATCGCCGTACTCGAGCGGGAACTTGGGCAGCTTAGTTGCGGTGCCGTCGGGCAACACAGTGGGCAGCAAGCTACCGCCATCGTTTAGTTGGTCGTCCACAAACAGATCTTCGACCCAGGCGATGGGCGCAAACGGAATGTCGGCCACCTCGCAACGGTCGATTATTTGCTGCTTGGTATATTTTTTTAGGGTACTTTCCACTTCGGGTAAGAACCATTCTCGGTTTTCGATGCGCAGGTTGTTGGTCTGCAACCGCGCATCGGCCAGCCAGTCGGCTCGCTCAAAAGCGGTGCAAAACCGTTGCCAGTGTTTTTCTGAGATAATTCCCACAAAAACCTGGTTGGCATCGGCGGTTTCAAAGATTCTGTAAATACTCCACGCGCTCACGCGGGCGGGCATGGGCGGCACGGGGGTCTGGGTTAGGGCGCTGTATGCCATGTGCTGGCCCATCAAAAAAGCAGTGGTTTCAAAAAGGGCGGCTTTCACAAACTTGCCTTTCTGGGTTTGGGTGCGTTCGTAGAGTGCCAGCAATATGCCAATAAAACCAAACATTCCGCCCGCAATGTCCACCACCGACGTGCCCGCACGCAGCGGGTCTCCTGGCCGGCCAGTCATGTAGGCCAGGCCGCCCATCATTTGCACCACCTCGTCCATGGCGTGGCGCTTTTCGTAGGGCCCCGACAAAAAACCTTTCAACGAGCAGTAAATGAGCCGCTCGTTGTTTTCTTTGAGGGCATCGTAGCCGTACCCGAGGCGTTCCATGGTATTGGGGCCAAAGTTTTCGACGAGTATATCGGCGGTTTGCGCCAATTTGAAAATTATTTCGCGTCCTTCGGGGGCCTTAAAATCGACGGCCAAACTTTTTTTATTTCGGCTATAAAACGGAAAGTACCCCGTTCCGAAGCCTTTCAGCGAGCGGGTTGTATCGCCGCTTGGGGGTTCGATATGAATAACCTCCGCGCCCATGTCGGCCAGCAACAGGCCAGTGGTTGGCCCCATTACTGCGTGCGTAAACTCCAAAACGCGCAGGCCCGCGAGCGGCAGATTTGCCGTGGGGTTAGTAGTCATCAAGGCCATCAAAATCGTCGCCGAACTCGTCCGTCGCCGCTTTTTTATTGCCGAACCCCTTGTAAATCAACGCCTTTTTGAGGATCGAAATCTGGCCCGTGTGGTAAAGATCGTGTTGAATAATACCGTGCAGCATGGTGTAGTAATCGTACTGGCGGCCAGGAACGGTTTCGTCGAGGAGTTCGTCGTCCTGCAAATTTTCCAACTCCGAGATCAGCTCGTGCTGGCTCAGACTTAGTTCCATCTGCAAGCCCTCCCACTCAATGTCATCAAAACGCTTGAAGACCTTCCAATCCGTTTTTTCATTGATGTCAAAATCGGCATCGCCCTGTAATTTTCGGACGCAAAAAATGCGCCACGAAGTAGCGTGAAAAACCAACTCCGCAATGGTATGGGTGCCTGGCATAACCTTCTGGTTGGCCATTTCCCAGGTCACCTCGGCCAGCGTTTCTACCACCGACGGCCCGTGCCAAGCCTCCTCGCCCTCGTAGGTTAGGTTTAGCTGGTCAATAATTCTCAGAATTTCTTCTCTTTTATCCATTATCCTAATTGTTTTTTCGTACTGATTATGAGCGAGTTAGTTAATCGGTCAAAAAATAAAGTTGTTTTCACGTACCTAATAACCGCAAAAATAAGCAGGCGGGTTAGTAATCGCTACGTTTTGGTTTCAAATTTTGTAATCTCCGTTTTTTTTGAGGTATGCTACCAATCCCCCCTCGTTCAAAATATCGATCATCACCTGCGGCATGGGCGCGGCTTGGTAGGTTTTTTGCTTGGTATGGTTGGTTACTTGGCCCGTTTTTAGGTCGTAGGTCAGCGAGTCGGCGGGCGCAATATCATGCTCGCGGATTTCGAGCAGCGGCAAACCAACGTTGATGGCATTTCGGTAAAAAATCCGCGCAAACGTTCGGGCAATGACCACAGCAACGCCCGCCATTTTGAGGGCAATGGGCGCCTGCTCGCGCGACGACCCGCACCCAAAGTTGAACCCCGCCGCCACAACGTCGCCCTGCCGAACGGTGTCCTTGAAAGCGGGGTCTAAATCTTCTAAAACGTGGGCAGCCAACTGGCTCATGTCCAACGTTTTGGTGTATTTTCCTGGAATAATCCGGTCGGTATCAATGTTATCTCCGTAGCTAAAAACCATGTTTGTGGGTGCCTGAGCACAATTGGGGGTTAAAAATGCAAGTATTCGGGGGCTTCTTACTTTTACTGTTGGAAAACCTCCACCAAAAAACCGTTCGGTGCCAGCATCGTGAACGCGCGGCGTTTGCCGTAGTACGGCGACAGGTATTGGAGCGGCTCGTGCACTATTTTATAATTTTTGGCCTTGGCGCGTTTGAGTACCTCATCAATGTTTTTGCACGGAAACGTCCACATTCCTACCCCACGGTTGGGCACTTTTTTGGGTACGCCCGTTTCGTAGGCCGTCTGGTTTTTAAATTCTATAAAGAGCAAATGCCCCCACCGCGCCCCTTTGGCATACGCGGTCAAAAAACGGTATTTTGTTCCCGCTGGCACGCCGAGCGCACCCGATGTTTCCCAAATGCGGTCGGCGCGTATTTCGTAGCCCATCACGTTCACGTAAAAATCAATGATCTGCTCCGAGTTGTCCACAACTACCGAGCTGTAGGCGGGGCCACCGTAGCCATTGGCTTCGAGTGGGCCGAGCTGATCCATGCCGTCTCCGCGCGTTATGCCCACACCTTTCACGAAATCTGGCCCGTTAAAAATGGTTTCGTACACCGTATATTTAGATTTATCCAACGCCTCGACGGCGTAGGTGTTCATGGCCGCCCACGACCCAAAACCGATCCGTCGCATGGTGCTGTCTAATTTTGGCTGCACCGCATTGGGAAACCCCAGCGCCAGCACACCAAGTTCGAGGGTGTTCCAACTCTGGTGAATCGAAGGCGTGGGTTTGTTGAGCACCAACACCCGCACTTTGAGCGACGGCACGTTGGGGCGTTCCAGCACGTACAGTTCCCAGTCGATACTGGCGGGTATGTCGTAGAGTTTGCGCTCAATGGCTTTGGTTTTTTGGCTGGTAAAAATCGGCCCGCGAACCACCATCCCGAAGCCTTTTTCGTAAAAAAGTCGGGTTTCCTCCAGCGATGCCGTACAGATCGTTGCGCCATAAAGCTGTCCCGTCAGCGCGTCGGCTTCGGCCGAACGCGGGGCTTGGGAGTCGCGGCTGGCTTGGGCCAAAACAGCTTGCGCACCGCTGAGAAACAGGCAAATAAATAGGATTTTTTTCATTCGTTTTGATAAAGTGATGGGTGTCAGTCTGGAAGGGAAATTTTTCCTTTCAGGGCCGATGCTGCTACTATTGCTGGCGAGCTCAAATAGACATTGGCGTTGGGGTTTCCCATTCGGCCCTTAAAATTTCGGTTCGTTGAGCTTATCACCGTTTCGCCGTCGGCAGGAACGCCCAAATGCGAGCCCACGCAGGGGCCACACCCCGACGTTATGAACCTCGCGCCCGCTTCCATGAGCGTTTGGGCGGTGCCGTCGGCGAGGGCATCCATAAAAACTTGGTTCGAGGCGGGCGCAATGAGCAACCGAACGGTATCGGCTATTTTTTGGCCTTTGAGCAGCTGGGCGGCCACTTGCAGGTCTTCGAGCCGGGCGTTGGTGCAACTGCCAATGAAGGCGTATTGAATGGGCGTGCCGAGGGCCGCTTGCACGTTGCGCACGTTGTCGGGCGAGTGCGGGAACGCAATTTGGGGGAGCAGTTCCGACAGGTCATACCTCAAAACAGAATCGTACACGGCGTTGGGGTCGGCCACAATCGGAGTCCAGTCGTAGGGCAATGTCAAACCTTTTGGGTGGCAAATACCCGCTTTTGCCCCCATCTCTATCACCATATTGCAGAGCGTCATTCGGCTGGCCAGGGTCATATTTTCTACGACTTCGCCCTCAAACTCGATACTCTGGTAGGTGGCTCCCTCGATGGTTAGTTGCCCAGCAAGAAACAAAATAACGTCTTTGGCCGACACGTTTGGGCGCAGCGATCCGCTCAAAACGACCTTCATGCTGCGCGGCACTTTGAGCCACGTTTTGCCAGTGAGCATAATGCCCGCCAAGTCGGTAGAGCCCACGCCCGTCGAAAACGCGTTGAGTGCGCCGTAGGTACAGGTGTGCGAGTCGGCACCCATAAAAATCTGCCCTGGCCGCACGTGGTCTTGGTCCACCATAATTTGGTGGCAAATACCCTCGCCGATGTCATACAATTTGATGGATTGCTGGCGGGCAAAATCGCGCATGAGTTTATGCAAGTTGGCAATGCGCTCGTTGGGTGCGGGGGCGGCGTGGTCGAGAACGAGCCACATTTTTTGGTTGTCCCAAACGCGGCTACCCATTTCTTGGAACGCCTTTATTGCCATCGGAGCGGTGGTGTCGGTGGCCATGATGCCGTCCACGTTCACAATCGTCAGCTCGTCGGCATAAACAGAGCGCCCCGAATGGTTAGACAGAATTTTTTCGGTAATGGTTTGTGGTTTCATGGGGCTACTTCGTATTGCCAAAATTATAAGCTAAAGAAACGATTGGCGCGTTCAGAATGGTCAGTTCAAAGGTTTTAAAATAAGCCTCCACTGGCTGAATGAACAGCGAATACTGGTTGCGGCTGCCGTACAGGTTATAAATTGTAAACACCCACGAGCCCTTCCAGCGGGTATCGGTGTCTTTGGGGTTGTGGATTTGCCACGAAAAATCGAGTCGGTGGTAGTCTCTAATTCGGTCGTTGTTGCGCGAATCGAAGTACGGAATCAGGCGATTTAGGCTTCTCAGCACGCCCGAAGGTGCCGTAAATGGCCGCCCCGTGGCGTAGGTAAACGTAAACGAAAACGTGTGCCATTTGTTGGGGCTCACCGTCATCGAAAAGTTAAGGCTGTGCGGGCGGTCGAAATTGGCTGGAAACCACCGCCCGCCGTTTATCCGATCGCTAAAAGCTGGGCCTTGGTCTACCCTGTTCAGCACCCGGGCGTAGGTATAACTCACCCAGCCCGTAAACTCCCCCTTCTTTTTGGTTGCCATCAACTCCAAGCCGAAAGCCTGGCTATCGCCCTGCAAAAGTTGGGTTTCGACGGTTTGGTTCAACAAAAAGTTGGCTCCTGGCCGGTACTCCACAATATCTTGGGTTTTGCGAAAATACCCCTCCACCGAAAACTCGTAGATGTTGCTGTAAAAGTTTTTGAAGTACCCCGCCGTCCAAAGTTGGCTCACCTGCGGGCGCACGTTCGGGTCACTCGTTTTCCAGCGCGACGTGGGCAGCGGCGTGGTCGTGTTGGTGATAACCTGCAAATACTGGCGCATTAAATTATACCCAAACTTCACCGACGACTGCTCATTGATCGTATAGCGCAGGCCAACGCGCGGCTCAAAGCCGCCGTAAGTACCCACCACCTCGTTGTTGCCGAACGGCCTTTGGGTTTCGAGCGTAGATTCGTCGGGCGGTGAGCCCGCGCGGTAGAAGCGCACATCGGAAGGGCCAAGGTTCATAAAATACGAGTAGCGCGCGCCCAACGAAACGGTCGTTTTGGAGCCAATCGTAATTTCGTCTTCGGCGTGCAACGCCGCCTCCACGGCGTTTTCGGTGGGCAATGCCAGCGAAATAACGTTTTGGTTCACTCCCGGGTCGAGCGTTCCAGGGTCAATTCGGTAATGAACCACGCTCAGACCCGTTTCTATCTTGTGGTTTTTGGTGGGCAAATAATTCAAGTTGGCCTTAAACTGCCGCTGCAACACCCCCGACGAAATAGTGACCTGGTTGTCGTTGTCGCGCTCGGGCAAGATCGTTTTGGGGCGGTAGTTGCTATACACCCCAACCATTTGCATATCTAATTTGGGGCCAAAAGAATGGTACCACTTGGCCGTGAGGTTGAGGGTTTTGTACTGAAACTGCGTGGACGACGACACGATGTCGTTGATGCCACCGAGCAGATCAGTCTGAAAAAAATCATTGTTGTCGTAGCTCGACAGCGTTAAAGTATTTTTGGTGTTGATCCGATAAAACACCTTAGCCACCACATCGGCAAAGTTGGCGCGTAGGTTGCGGATGCGCGGCGGACCAATTTTAAACAAAAAATCGTTGTACGACGCGCGCCCCGACAACAACAACCCCACTTTGTTTTTTACGACTGGAATCTCGGCGGTCAGGCGGTTGGACACAATACCGACCCCGCCTTGTAGTTTAAAACTTTCGAGGTTGGGGTTGGCCATCGAAATGTCTAAAACTGCCGCCGCGCGGCCACCGTAGCGGGAGGGCGTGGTGCCTTTGTAGAGGTCAATACCAGAGACGGCATCGGGCGGAAAGACCGAAAAAAGTCCGAATAAGTGCGTCGGGTTCAGGATGGGGGCGTCGTCGAGCAGGATCAAGTTCTGGTCCACCGTTCCACCGCGCACGTTTACGCCGTTGGAGGCTTCGCCGACCGACGTTACGCCTGGCAACAATTGGAGGCTACGCATTACATCTACCTCGCCCATGATGGCTGGCAGATTTTTGATGGTTTTAATACTCAACTGCGCCACCCCCAAAATGGGCTTTGTAATGTTCTGATCGACCGCCTGCGTTGTGATAACCACCACTTCGAGTTCGTTGGCTACCTGCATTAATTTTACGTCAAAAATAGTGTCGCCAACCACCCTAAATTCGGTCCGAAACGGGCGGTAGCCCATCCGATTAATAATAACGGAGTGCTTTCCAGCGGGCAGTTTGTACGAAAAATACCCCATCGTATCCGTAATGATTCCCACTTTGCCGAAGTTGATGAGCAAATTGGCGTTTGAAACGGGTTTCTGCGTGGTCGAGTCGCGCACCTGGCCGCTTATTTCGCAGAGCGGCAACCGCTTTTTTTGGGCGTTCAGATCAGCCAAAGAAAAGATTGAAACGAAACAGAACAAGGTAAAAAATATCCGCATACGTGTTTGAGTAGAAATGGCCAACAAATTAAGGTAAACACACATCAAAAACGCCAGCCCAACGGTGCGATGGGCGTGCGGCTGCGCGACTGAATGCAGGGTACTTTAAAAAACAAAGGTAATGTTCGGTTCGGATCGAAGGGTTCAAAACTGGGCTCCCGGCCAAGTAGGTTTACTCTGGTAGATCCTCCCACCGCCCGTTCGATCCATAAACTGGCTCTGGCAACACCAGCGGCCGCAAAATAGCCCACCACGGGTTCGTCGGGACGGTTTACGTTGCTAAAATTGCCCACTGGCGGCGACGGGGCCACGTCGGTGAGGGTTCCCGTGGTTTCGGATTGTTGCCGTATTAAGTTAAAATATTTGTAGAGCGTGGGAGATAGCGCGAGCTGGTCTATAAAAAGCAGTGCCCCCTGGTTTTCGTAGAAAGGCACTTTACGAAGCAAGAGTTTGGTAATGGGCCGCCCGTTGGTGAGCACGTCCGAAAAAATAGTCAATTTTTCGTCGCCAATAATCTGCCAGCAGCGGGTTGCGCAGGCATAGTCCGTAACAATGGGTGGGTTTGGCACTATTTGCAGGCGGTACGGCACGCAGTCGTTTTGTTGGGGGTTCCATTCGCCGTTAAAACAGGTGGCGCAGATCGACTGTGGCTCGTACAAAGTGGTACGCCACAGATAAAAATTGGGTTCGGCGGGGTTGTCTTGCGTGTCTAAGTACACATCGGTCGATGATGCCCTCACAAAGCCGTCGGTGGTCACGATGCCGCGCCGGTTAAACTCGCTGTAAATCCGTTGAATCGGTGGCGCGGCGGCCAGCCTTTCGTTGGTCGATTCGTAGATGCGGGCATCGGCAAGCCGCACGCGCAGGCGGTAGCTCACCCCCACTTTGCCCCTAAAATTTTCGGGGGCAAGGTACTCGCCTGGGTTTCTTTCTTTGAGGGTTATTTTTGAGCCATCGCCCGCAATCAGTTCTACCACCGCTCCGCGCTGAGGTTGCTCAAACATGGTGCGCTGCACCGACCTCGACGTGAGCACGTAGACCACAAAAGGGTCTTGGTCGGTGAGCGTTCCCTCAATGCTCACCAAGGTGGCGTTAAATTCGTAGTTTTTTATGAAAGGGTCGATGCACGAGACCGCCCCGATGAGCAGCGCAAACGTGATGATGAAATTGAGCTTCATTTTTTGATTGAACATTGCGCTTCCTAATTAAACGCTAACGCGTGCTGGCTAATTTTTCTCCCAAGTACATCCCAAAACTTAGTGCGGGGGTCAGGAACATTCCTCCCACAAAAGCGTGGCCGCAGGTGGCACCACCGCCGAGTATTTCGCCAGCGGCATACAGTCCCTCAATCGGTTGGTTGTGGTGGTCGGTTACACAAAGATCATGATTCACGGCCAAACCGCCAAAAGTAACGAGCGAAAAACAATGCGTGAGTAGGGCATAGAAAGGTGGTTTCAAAATGGCGTTTTGTAGGTACGTGCGGCCAAAGTCTTGGTCGTTTTGGTTCTCTACAAATTCATTGAACCGCCCAACGGTGGCCTCCAACTGCGGCGCACTCAGCCCCGCGCGTTGCGCCAGTTGCGCAATTGTGTCGGCTTTCCAAACAACAATACCTTTCTCAGCCTCCTCGTCCAGGCGGTCGGCCGACCACTGGGGCACTATGTTCCCGCCCGTTTGGTGCAGCGCGTGGGCATCGAACACCACCCAAAACTTGCGTCCAGGCTGGGCTTCGGCCGCTTTTTCGCGCGGATCGGGGTCGTCCATGTTCTCGTCCATGAAGCGCTGGGCGTGGGCGTTCACGTAAATTTCGCGTGGCTTGCGGTCTTTCGCATTGGAAACCCGCGCCCAGTTTTGCCAAAAGTTGGTTCGGCCACTGTTGGGTTCGGTTTCGAGGCCACCGAGGGTTGCAGTGTGGGTGTGGGCATTCCTAAACTGCGCCCCAATTTGCATGGCTGCCAGCGCACCGTCCCCAGTTGATGTACCCCGCGCGGTGCTAACCAACCGCCAGTCGGGGTGCATTTGATGAAAAAAATCGGGGTTGGCCCCGTAGCCGCCCGTGGTCAAAACAACCGCCGAGCCCGTAAAAACAACGGAAGAAGTCAGCCCTGGCTCGTCGGGGCGATTGGGGTCGCTGGCGATAATTGCCGTAACCTGGCCCGCCTCATTTCTGACAATCTGCCTCATTTTGGTGTTCAGGTGCAGTGCTATTTTACCCTCCCGCACCAGTTTATTCCAAAGGGGCATGATGGTTTCGAGAATAGCACTGCCCGCCCATTTAATTTCCGTTCCTTCGTAATTGCTTACTCCCCAGTAGGTTCGGGGCTTTTGGTAGGGCGTGTGGCCGTAGATAAAGGCGGGCGTTTGGGGCTCGAAAGCAAACCCGAGTGCCTGCAACCAGTCGATGGTTTTGGGGGCTAAGTTGGTTGCCAAACGAACAATGGCGGGGTCGGCAGTATTTTTACTGATCCTCATCACGTCGTCGTAGTGTTGCGCGGGCGAGTCTTCGATTGCTTTTTCGGCTTGGCGTTTTGTGCCCCCCGCGCTCAAATGTCCCGCCGACAGGTGCAAAGTGCCCCCCACCACGCTGTCTTTTTCAACCACCACCACCTGCGCACCGCACTCAGCCGCCCTAATTGCGCAGACCATTCCCGCCGTTCCTGCGCCCACAACAATTATTTTTTCAGCATTCACATCAGTCAGTTTTTAGGGTTTAAAAAGCGCATCGGGCAGTTGTAGGTTCACAAAACAATCTTTCCAACGAATATCAATCCACTTAATTCCGTCAAAATAAACCCTCATCTGGTGGGCTTGCACAAAACGGGGTTCGTTGTTGGCAGCATAAAAATTGGAATAAATGCGGTGGTGAAAACCCAGTTCGGTCACAAATTGTACCAAACGGATATTGTAGGTTTGGCTGTCTATCCCAAAAACAGTCACGTTCTGTTTTGGGTCGGTCACTTGCACAAAATGGCAAGGATAGCCCTCCACTTGGTCGTCGGCCAGGCGGGTTGTTTCAAAATCGGTTTTGCCAGCGTGGCGTATAATACTAAAACCAAAGTTGTTCGACCACTCGAAATATTTGCCGTAGCGTTTGGCCACGTCCGACATTACCATGTCCGACTTCTTTCCATCGAATTTCAGTTGAAAAAAAACTTCTTCGCCGTGCGTGGCATCAACCCTAACTTTGCCGTTGGCGCGGTGTGCCTCCACGTTTTCTGGCGGAAAAACCCGAAACAACGCGTAATAATCGAAGTGCAAAAAATGCGCATCATCGACCAAGCCGTGCGGCGAAAAATCGGCAGTGCCAATTAGTTGTAGCGTTTCGGGGTTTTGCCAAACCTCCCCGCCCGATGCTTCGAGGGCTTTTTCTAAAATTTCGAGTGCTTTCATATTGTCTGAGATTGAACTGTTTTTAACCGTACTTGCCTCAGTACCAGTGCCAACACCAGCGCACCAACGCAAACGGCCAGCAGCACCGACATGGCGCTGTTGTAGTTTCCGTTTTGGGTGCGCAGGTAGCCCATGAGTGCCACGCCCGCAAAACCGCCAATGCTGTCGAACGAATTGACGATTCCGAGTACTTTTTTAAAATCTTGGCCCCGATACATTTCGGCCACTGTCAGCTGGATCATGGCAAATGCCCCGCTGTAGCCGATGCCGTAGAAAAGGGCGTACAAATACGCAAAATTAGTGTTTATACTGACCGATTTTAGGCTCACCACGCCGCAGATCAGCCCTACCGTGGCCAGAATTAGGATATTCATTTTATTGAACTTATCGCTCAAATACCCAAACGATATTTTACCAATAATGCTGCAAAGCGAAAACAACCCCGCAATATTGGCCGCTTGTTTGATCGTGAACCCGTAATCGGTCAGGTAGAGGCGGAGGTTTTGCAATACGCCAAAACCGCAAAACCAAAATGCAGCCGTGATAACCAAAAGTAGGTAAAAAACGGGGGTTCGGAACAAAGTCATCGCCGAAAACGTCTCAGACTGACCCACCAGCTGGTTTTTGTTTGGCTGCTCACTGGCCAACGCCGCAATGCCATCGGGGGTTTGCCCCATTTCTTCGGGGGTATTTTTAATAAAAAAGAGCGGAATGAACGACATGAACGCCCCCAAAACGGCAATACCCAACGCGGCCATGCGCCAGCCGTAAAGCGGCGTTAGGTGGGCTGCCACCTGCGGAAAAATAATGTTGCCCGCGCTCGACCCTACCAGAAAAACGCCCGTGGCCAGCCCCCGTTTTTTTTGAAACCAATTACTGATAATCACCATGCTCGACAGCAAACCGCACATGGTAATGCCCATTGAGAACACAAAATAAATGAGGTGGAAGTGCAAGTACGTTTGCATGGCCGCAAACGACAATGTGCAGCACAAACTGAGCGCCATGCCCACTGCCATCACCATTTTGGGCGACTGGCGGGTGAGCCAAAAACCCACGAAGGGCGAAAAAACGGCGATGTACAGAAAATAAAACGACGCTGGCTGCACCACTTTGGCGTGCGCCCAGCCGAACTCTTTCATGAGCTCTGGAAAAAAAAACGGCAACGAGTTGGTGCTAATCGTGGTGGCCGAGTAACTGACGAAGAGCATCGTAACGATAGTCCAACCGTAGAACTTGGGTTTGCTTGGGGTCGTCATCTAAGTATTTTACGGTTGGAAGCACTGGTAGCGTCCCTTTCAATCAAACCAACTTGATTGAAAGGGACACATTTTTTTTAAAAAGTTAGTTCTACCGAGAACATGATACGCCGGGGAATAATCGGCACGCCGCGCACGAAGGACGAGTTGCCCTGGAAATTGGCCGATTTGCCCAGGTACAGATAATTGTCGGTGACGGCACTAATAATGTTGGCCACCGACTGGTTGTTTCCGAGGTTATACCCACTCAATTTGAAACGGGCGTTTGACCCCTTGGCAACTGGGATGTTCAGGTACAGGTTGGCATCTACCAGCGCGTAGGCGGCGTAATCTACCGTGTTGAAGGGGTCGGTTGGGCGGCTACCGAGGTAGTTGATGCCGAAGTTTGCTCCTACTCGCTTGCCGTCGTAGGCCACGTTTGTGTTCCAGATTGAGCGTGGCATATTGGCCGAGCGTTTACCCGCCACGTCCACGTTGTAGATATAAGTCGATAGGCCCGTTGTTGCGTTTCGGCTCACTTCTTGGCGCGAGTTGTAGGGCAGCGACAGGTCGCCAGCGAAGGTAAAACTCTGAACAAGTTTGGTATAAATGGCATCTTGAATGGTTAGGCTGGTGCGGGCCGACAGCCCTTTGATGGCACTCGGAAACCACGAAACGCTCAATTCTGTGCCCACAGTTCGGTTGTCGCCGCCTGGCACCGAAACCGCCAGCGCACCAATGAACGTACTCACCAAACGGTTTTTGATGGTGTTGTAGAACACGCCCCCGTCGAAATTAAAATCGCCGAAACTTTTTCTGAGTCCAACCTCCACGCTGTTTATCACCTCGTTGTCGTCTATGTAGGGTGCCAAGTAAAGGGTGCGGCCTTTTTCGTCGGTCAATATGGCATTGGTTGGCGCGGTGGCTGGGTTGTAGAGGGTTGGCGTTGGGTTGGTGGGCGTTCTAAACGCATACTGCACCGTTGTGTAGGCACCGTAGTCGGGAGCGCGGTATGCACTCACAAAGTTGCCGTACAAGGCCGTATTGTCGTTGAACAAATAATTAAAACCAACCGAGCCACTCGTGCCGCTGTGTTCGGGTGTGCGACGCGCCAAACGCTGGTAGGCGTAGCGGTCTTCGATCAAATCCATTTTTATAATGTCGTGCCTAATACCCGCATTGATTGTCAGCTTATCCCCAATTTTCATTTCATCGCCCGCAAAAAACGAATTGACGGTTTCGGTATAATCTCCGTTTCTGAACAAAGACGGAATAGTAGGCAGCGATGGCGCAGCGGGCGGAACCCCCAGCGGCGACGCGCCCAGCAAACGATACGGGGCAAGTTCAGAAACGCCGTTTGGCTTAATGATGTTGCCGTAGAGCAACCCGCGCGAGGCCACTTTTACGTTGATGGTACTGTAATAATAGCCCGCCGTGAAACTGTGTTTACTCTTACCGATCTGCGCCGTTTTGTTGAGGCGAACCTCGTCAATAAAGTCGGTAGCATCAGAACCACCGCCCGTTATGCCGCCGCCAAAGGCAGCTCGGCTGGCATAAATGGCGCCATCGGCTCCCGCGCCGTAGGTGGTAGAGAGCGCAAAGTCAAAGCCAATTCCCACCGTGATCTGCTGCCATCGTCCTTTGTTTATCAGCGACCAGCCGTTGCCCAGGTTCAGGTCAAATTGCAGGCCTACGTTGCCGCCCTTAGAAAAATTGCCGCGTTTGGTAAAGTCGGCCAAATCCACGTTTTCGACCGTTCCGTTGGGATAAGTTAGCGGCACAATTCGGCCTTCGTAAACGGCGCGGGGCATCACGGTGTTGCGGGTGGTCCAGCCCAGGGCGGGCTTACTCAAATCGGTTGGCGAGTAGGGTATATCCAACTGGTTTTGCACGTTCAAATCCACGTAACCAGCCGTGAGTTTTATGCTGCCTTTGTTGCCAGGAATCAAGTAATCGATATTGCCCCTAAATTGCCCGCCTTCGTCGGGAAATAAATTGTCGCGGTAGCCTTTATCGCGCAGCAAAAAGCCCCCTAAATTATAACGCAACGTTTTGGCGGCGTTCAAAGGGCCATTTATGTTGAGATCAAACTGGCGCATATCATTATTGGAGAGCGTCATGCGGAGCGTACCCGACATTTCTTCGCCGCCCACGCGCGAGATCACGTTTACTGCACCCGCCACGGCCCCTCGGCCAAACAAGGTAGCCGCCGAGCCGCGCACAACCTCTATTTTTCCAATATTGAGGTCGTAGCGCATGGCGGCATCGGGCACCATTTCGGGGCTGGCAAAGGTGCGCAGCCCGTCTTGCAGCAGCGACGTGTAGCCGAGGCCATTGCCCACCACATCAGGAAAACCACGCACAAAAATACTGTTGCGCATTCGTCCAGCCTGCGTTTGCACATAAACCCCTGGCGTATAGCGTATTGCATCGGGGAGGTTTATGGGGCTCAACCGAGCGAGTTCTTTGGCACTGATCGACTCAACGGCAGTCACCGTTTCGATCTTGCGAACGGGTTGGCTGGTGGCCGTCACAAAAACTTCCGACAAGTTACTGACATCTTCTTTCAGAACTATATTTAAGGTGGGTAGTGCGGTTTTTTCTTGGGTGCGGTATCCCATAAAACTAAAAACCACCATACCGCCCTTAGAAATTTTCAGGCGGTAGGCACCGCTGGCATCGGTGAGTGTTCCGTTGGCCAAATTGCCTTTCTGGTACACACTAACGCCTGGAAGTATTTCGCCGTCTGAGGCCGTTACTTTACCCCCCACCGACACATCTTGGGCATGCACCCCGACGCTCAAAAGGGTGGCCAGCAAAAGCATATTTTGCCTTGTAATAATTGAAGTAAGTATTTTTTTCATGAGGTATAAAGGTTAATTGTATAAATACTGTACTGAAATAGGGCTAAATTGCCGAATAATAATAGGCATTATTTTTGAAGGTAGTTAACTTATTTAACTATTTTTTATTTTTTATTTATTTACCCCGATTTATTGACCAGTTTTGCTAAAAAAACAATGCACAAATTCAAAATTCAGCCCATCAGTACCGGCTACAAAGAAGCCATTGGTGGTGTCATTGAAAATAAAACAAAACCCGTCGGAGCCTTGGGCCGCTTGGAGGAACTGGCCCTGCAAATTGCCCAGATTCAGGGCGTAGAGAGCCCCGAGCAGGTTCTCGAATTAATAAATCCGCACCTGGTTGTTTTTGCCGCCGACCACGGTATTACTGCCGAGGGGGTTAGTCCCTACCCCGCCGAGGTGACGTACCTGATGGTTCAAAATTTTATTGGCGGCGGCGCGGCCATAAATGTGTTCACCCGCCAAAACAACATGCAATTACTGGTAGTAGACGTGGGCGTGAAGGGCGATTTTGCAGAAAACACTCCCCACTTTCTGAAACTAAAAATTAGAAAAGGAACCGAAAACTTCCTGCACCAAGCCGCCATGAGTACCCCCGAAATGCACGCCGCCATGGACGCAGGCATAACTGTGGCAAATGGTGCCGCCGCCAAAGGCTGCAACGTGATCGGATTTGGGGAGATGGGCATCGGCAACACCTCGTCGGCGGCGGTTTTAATGCACCTCATCACCAAACTACCGATTGAGTTGTGCGTTGGACGCGGTACGGGTTTAGACGACGCAGGCGTGCTAAAAAAAACGGCCATTTTGAGCCAAGCCGTGGCCAATTGCACCCTAAAAAACACCGAACCACTGGACTTTTTGAGTTACTTTGGCGGGCTGGAAATAGCCGCCATGGTGGGCGCTATGCTACAGGCCGCCCAAAATAAAATGCTCGTTTTGGTGGACGGCTTCATTGCGTCCTCGGCTATGTTGGTGGCCAGCGAGATTGACTCGGCAGTGCTCGACTACGCCGTTTTTTGCCACACCTCGGGCGAGAAAGGCCACGCTCGTATGCTCGAACACATGCACGCGCGGCCGCTGCTCGACCTCGGAATGCGCCTCGGCGAAGGCACTGGCTGCGCCGTTGCATACCCAATTGTGCAGTCGGCGGTGGCGTTCTACAACGAAATGTCTAAAATGTCGGACTTGATGGCACCGCGTTAGCCACCAAAAACACCCCCCGTCTATCAGATTGAAGTTTCTTTTTTTTTAGCGAGACTTCACCCAATCATTAAAAATACACCCAATTATGTTCACTGGAATTATCGAAAACACAGGGATCGTTTCCCAAATTACCGCCCAAGGCACCAACCTGACCTTCGAGCTGGCATCGGCACTGGCACACGAGCTCAAAATAGACCAAAGTGTGGCCCACAACGGCGTTTGCCTCACCGTAACGAGCGTCGGCGAACAGTCCTACTCGGTGACGGCTGTGTCGGAAACCCTCCAAAAAACCAATTTGGGGCAGTGGCAGGTGGGCACAACCGTCAATATAGAACGCTGCATGCCCGCCCACGGGCGTTTCGATGGCCACATTGTGCAGGGACACGTCGATCAGACGGCCGTGGTGAAGAGCGTGCAAGACCTGGACGGCAGTTGGCTCTACGATTTTGAGTACGACGCTTCGGCGGGCAACATAACCGTCGAGAAGGGTTCAGTCTGCATCAATGGGGTGAGTTTGACGGTATTCAACTCGCAAAACAACGCCTTTCGCGTTGCCATTATTCCGTATACCTACGAACACACCAATTTTAAGCAACTCCGCCCGGGCGATGTCGTCAATCTGGAATTTGATATTTTGGGGAAGTATATTCAGAAAATACTGGGCAATCGGTAGGGTTGCCAAAAACGCCCCCGCCCGAAAATTGTGGGTACTTATTTCGTACTGACACCCGTTTTTTTTAGTTTTGCAGCTGTTCAAAAAAATACGCATCAAACCAATTACCCATGAAAATAAGTACCTACTCCCGTTCCGATTTTTTCGTTCATATTGGCATTATTGCGTTGTTGGCACTGTCGCTGTTTTTGGGCTTCTTTTTTGTCTATTTGCCGTTCACAACAAACCACGGCCAGACCATTACCGTACCAGACTTGGCCAACATGAACCTAACGGAGGCCGAGGAGTTTTTGAACGACCACGATTTGCGCTACGAAGTGAGCGATTGCACCTTTGTGATGGGCATAAAACCGCTCACTGTTTTTAAGCAATACCCCAAAGCTGGCACAAAAGTAAAAGAAGACCGCAAAATATACCTCACCATCACCACGGTCATGGCTCCGCTCGTCAGGATGCCAAAACTTACGTCTCTGACCTTTAAAAGTGCGCAGCTACAATTAAAATCGCTGGGTTTGGAGTTCGGGAAGCTCACCTACGTGAACGCCCTCGAAAATAACGCCGTGTTGAAACAATTTTATAACGGCAAAGAAATGATACCTGGCGACCTGATTCCGAAGGGTTCTAAGATAGACCTCGTCATTAGCAACGGCATGGGCAATACTGAAATGGACGTTCCGAACGTTGTAGGAATGCCACTCGACGAGGCCATGCTGTTTTTGAAGGGAAGTAAGATTGAAGTAGATATGACCCTGCCCGTGGATGCAGTCGAATATCCCGATAAAGTGCCTGGCACAATAGTACGCCAAAACCCCGAGGCTGGCGTTGGAAACAAAATTAGGGTGGGTGAAAAAATTGATATATGGGTGGTAGGTGGCACCACGCCACTGCCCGAAGAACAAAAACCAGATGGTACGAATAATTAGTGTTTGTTTCTGCTTAATAGTGTGCGTAATACCCACTTTGGGGCAACTACGAAGTGCCCCCATCCAGCACGTCGAGCGGGGAGCAAGCACCGAAGCCAGCACCAAAAGAACGCGTATTGGGGCAGTAGGACTTCCTTTTTTCGACGATTTTTCGCTGTCTAAAAACGGCAGAGCGTCGCCCGAGTTGTGGCTCACCACGGGTGGTACCTTTGTGAACAACACCCTGCCACTAAACCACCCCACCTTAAACGTGGTGACGTTTGACGGCCTAAATGCCAACGGTGTGCCGTATAGCTTTGCCGACGAAAACCGCGAAGGCCCCGGCGACACGCTCACGTCGCAACCCATAAATTTGGTTGGTTTGACTCCCAAAGACTCGCTCTACCTGAGTTTTTATTGGCAAGCCCGTGGCCTCGGCGAACTGCCCGATGCCAACGACTCGCTCCAACTCCAATTCAAAAATAGGGCAAACCAGTGGCGCACCGTGTGGGTGAAACGCGGTGGCCTGGCCGACAATAACTTTAAACAAGAGCTCATTGCCCTCCGCGATGAAGCCTTTTTTGGGGGTAGTTTTCAGTTTAGGTTTCAGCAGTTTGGGCGCGAGTCGGGAATGTTCGACACCTGGCACATCGACTACGTGTACCTGAACGCCAACCGAACCGCCCGCGACCGCGCCACCAAAGACCTGGCCGTGCGCCAGCCCGTGAGTTCATTTTTGAAACGCTACTCGGCCATGCCGCTGGCGCAATACCTCGTCAGCCCACGCACCGAAACCGCCGATACCCTCACCACCGAGCTCAATAGTTTGTTTAATCAAACTCGGCGGCCCACTTTTTTCTTTACCGTTAAAGATGCACAAACAAACAAAAATTTTCAGGCATCGTTAGAATCTGGTTTCATTCAGGTGTTTTCTTTCAGCTCTTTTCTGACCAAGATACGAATCCAGCCGCTGCCCGACGAAGTAAAAAACCTTAAAAAACTAACGCTCGTATCAACTTTTGCTTTCAATACCACCGACGAACAAGACCCGCCCATCCGTGGGGTTGATCTGACCCGCAACGACACGATTTCGGGGCGCACTGTTTTTGACGATTACTACGCCTACGACGACGGGTCGGCCGAGCTGGCGGCTTTCAACGTGAAACCACTCTCCAAAACCGCCGTGCAGTTTATTCTCAATAAGCCCGATACGGTTTCGGGCGTTCGGCTCAATATTGTTCCCATTCGCAAAAACTTGGTGAACCAGCCCATGACGCTGCAAGTCTGGAACAGCGAACGCGGCAAGCCTAAGAGTTTGCTCTACCAAAAGTCGTTTAGGGTCTCCTACCCTGCCGACCCGCGCCAGGGTTTCGTAGACTTTAAGTTCGATTTTGGCGTAGCCGTCAAAGACACCTTTTACGTGGGCTGGTTGCAGATCGGCAACGACCCGCTACCCGTTGGCTTGGACAAAAATACGCGCTCGGAAGACAAAATATTTACGAACGAAGGCCAAGAATGGGTGAGCCAAGCCGCCCGCCGAAGCGACCCCAACTACCTGTCGGTTTCGGGCAGTTTGCTCATTAGGCCCGTTTTGGGAAGCGCACCCGCCCCAAAAATCCTCGCCAACGAGCCTACCATTGCGTCGCCGCAGCTGGTGGTCTTTCCAAACCCAACATCGGGCGTTGTTCGTTGGAACAGCGACAACATTCAACAAATAGAGCTCCTCAACCTGAGCGGCCAGCTGCTCCAAACCCACCGCATAGAAGCACTCCAAAACGAACTTGAACTGGGCAAACTACCAGCGGGGCTGTATTTGCTGCGGCTGTGGGACGGCCAGCGAAGTAAGATTCAAAAAATAGTTATTCAGCGTTAGCGCTCCCGTTGGCGTGTTTTGCGGCAACGCGCCGCTCGGGCAATGGGTGCTGGTGAGTTTTTTTCTCGATCAAAAGCAACGAGCTGCCTCCCTGCTCAGTCTGAACCCCCGAACCCAACATGATGTCTAATCTGCCGTCTTGGTTATAGTCTTGGGAGTCCATCACGAGCCAACGGCCAGCATCAGTTTTGGTGGTTGCGTGGGGCGAGAATTTGAAGTTTTTATCGTTTTGCAGGTAAACAAACCCACGATTGGGCTTGGCAGTTTCGTCATAAAAAAACGAAATGGCGGCAATATCCAGGTCGCCATCGCCGTCAAAATCTCGGGCAAGCGCTTTGGACGCGCCAGGCATCGGAAAAAAATACGCGGGTTTAAAGTTGTTTTCGCCCTGGTTTAGGTACAAACGAACACCGTGGTAGGGCTTCAGAATAATCGAATAATCGGCATTGTCGCCGTTGGTGTAGAGAATATCGAGCAAACCATCGGAGTTAAAATCAACCAACTCGAACGACGACGAGCCGTACACTGGCGGAAAAGCCAATACCTGTTTTTGGGTAAACTGCCCGTGGCCGTCGTTCAAAAAAAAGTAAACACCCTCCCGTGCCTGCCCCATCAAAACGGCAATGTCGGGGTGCTGGTCGTTGTTCAGGTCGCGCACAACCACGTATTGCGCACCCGGATCGGCCAAAAGCAGGTGCTTCACGGGTTTTCCGTGGTTGAACTCATACCAAGCCAAGTCGCCAGCGTAGTAGCCATACGAACAAACCACCGCATCCTGCTGGCCGTCGGAGTTCAGATCGGCCATGGCGGCGTGCACGGGCCGCGCCAGGTTGTCGATCCGCTGATTCATTTTGAACGAATCGGTGCCTTGGGGCTTGGCCACCACAAAACTACCTTCTTTGAAAACATTGGGGTTCATGTTGCCCACAAACGTAAAGCCAAGCGAGCCGTCCGAACTTTGCTCCAAGTCGGTGAACGTACCCACCATTTGAACAGCATTGGTTATTTTGGCCGTCAGTGGGTCGAGCCGCAGTAGCTTTCCGAAACGCGTACCCGCCAAAACATCCCCATTTTTCTTGTCCCGATCCAAAAAAACAATCGGCTCCTCCACGCCCGCGAAAGCCCTGATTGTGAACGCCGACTCTAACGGGCGACAAGCCACTGGGGCGGGGATGGGCAGGGAATCGGGGGCATTTTTGAGGTAATAGTCTTGTATGAGCAACCACTCTGCCTCGCTAACGAGCGGTGAACTCGGAAAAACGCCCGACTTCTGAACGGCTTCGATTTGCTGAAACGATAAATCTGGTGAGTTTTCGATGGGCTTGGCGCCAACCCAGTAGGCCATTTGGGGCAGCACACCGTTTTGCCAGGTTTTTTTGTCGAGCAAACTGGGGGCGGGCAACTGGTGGCAGCCAGCGCAATGAACCTGCGCCAGTTTTTGGCCCGCATCAGCGTGAGGTTGGCACGCTGCCAGCCCAGCCAACGAGTACAAGCAAATCCAAGAAACGATTCGATTGGTTTTCACGATTTCTAAGGCTGCACGCGCCTTCGCTGGCCGTCGTTGGTAACTACATCTGCGTGGCGCACATTGTTGGGAAGCCACAAAACGTGGGGCGACTGCGACAAAAACGACGAGCCGTAGCCCAGTTCCTCGCGGCGACTCTTGCCCGAGTTTAACGTCAAGATAACGGTTGTTTCGTTGGCTGCCAAGGCCACGCGTCGGGGCTGGTTGTTGGCCTTGAACGCCTTCATATTCCCCTGATTTTGCGCCGAAAACACCAGCATATCTCCGTTTGCGGCCGCAAGGCGCACCAAACTTTTGGCATCTCCTGGCACGCAATACCCGCTCTGGGCCATGCCAACGGCCTCGAAACCGCCGTTGCCGTTGCCCCGCATTAGCACGCCGTTAAAGGCATCGTACCTCCCCGTGGACACCTCCGTACCAAAATCGTTTCCAGCAAGGAGCACATCCAACTGGCCGTCAAAGTCAAAATCTTGGACAATCATCCCAAAAACGGGGGCAAATTGGGCTTCAATTGGCAACGCTCGTACTTCAAACTGGCCTTTTCCCTTGTTTTCTACGTAGCTCGACCGCGACCAGTTGGCCGTTAGCGTGGTTGCCCCGCTCAGTTCATTGGGTTTTAGCACGTCTTCGATGGTGGCGCGGGCATATTTGGCGTAGTTCTGAAAACGCTGTCTGGTTTGGACAAACTGCTTGGCCAGGTCGTCGCGGGTGTTGTAGGGAAACTCTTTGAAAACACCCGCCGAATCTTTAAAATAAACCGTCGGAATGGCATCGTAGAGCCCATCGTTGTTGAAATCTTTGGCGTACATCCGAACCGGACGCGCCTCGGTGGCACGCATAAATGAGTTGTCGCCCAAGTTACCCGCCACGTAATCCATGTCGCCGTCGTTGTCAAAATCGCCCGCCGTTAGGCTGTTCCAAAAGCCTACTTTTTGGTCGAGTGCCGAGTGAAGCTGGGCGAACTTTCCTTGGTTGTTTCTAAGAACTGTCAGCGGCATAAACTCGCCCGCGAGCATCAGATCAGGCCAGTTATCGTTGTCAAAATCGGTCCAAATTGCGTCGCAAACCATGCCAATATCTACGAGTGCTGGCGCGAGCTGCGCCGTTACGTCGGTGAACCGCACCCGCTTGCCATTTTTTTCGCCAACTTGGCTATCGTTGCGCAAAATAAAGCTCGAAACCCGCTTCGGATACGCGTAAGGCTCCACGCGCCCACCCACAAAAAGATCGAGGTCGCCGTCGTGGTCGTAGTCGGCGGCTTTCACGCAGGAGCCGCTCGACAAAAACGCGGGCAGTGCCGCCGCCTCGTGTTTAAAATGGCCGCGCCCGTCGTTGGTGTACAAACGGTCTTGCAACCCCGCCGACCCTGCCGCTATTTCGTAGCTCCCGCTCACGACGTACAGGTCTAAATCGCCGTCGGAGTCCGCGTCGAAGAGCAGTGCGCCCATGTCTTCGGTATTTTTTTCTAAGCCATTTTCACCTGGCAACAAATCAGATTTTATGAATTTCCCTGCCTTGTTTTGGAGCAAAAAAACGCCCTTAAATGTCCGCGCACCCGCCACAAACACGTCGTCGAGGCCGTCGTTGTTCACGTCTCCAACGGCCAAAGCTGGGCCAAATTGCGACAGTTTGTGGGGCAATAGTTTCTGCACATTAAAGTCAATCTGATCGAGCTCTTGGTGTGTGTAGTCTATTTTGAGGGCATCGGTTACGTCCTCAAAGATCAACTTTGTTGGCTTAGTTGGGGCACTTACCTCGCTTTGGGCATTGCTCTGCTTCACAGTCAAGCACTGGTTTGCTTTCACGTTTTTGAGTAATTGCGTTTTACCGTCTGGCCACGTTATTTTGAGCTGGACCACTGCCGTGTTTTTACCCAAACCAAAGTAGGCCACTGGCTCGATGGTCGATAAATAGCCGCGATACGGTGAGTTTTCGTGGACTTGTTTCTGCCCGTCTGGGTGCAGTATTTCTGCCCACGCACCTATTCCATTCAGGTTGCTTTCGTTTCCTATAAACTTAATTTTCAGGTAGTTGGTCTCCGTTGGCTTTTGCTGCACCGCGTTGTTTCTGTACACCGATGCCACCGAATTGATGTTGTTCACAATGTAGTCGAGGTCTCCATCGTTGTCAAAATCGGCGTAGGCCGCTCCGTTCGAGAAGCTGGGTTGGCCCACCCCCCATTCGTTGGTTGCGTCAGCAAACTGAATGGCTTTTGATGCTCCCATTCCTTGGTTTCGGTACGCAAAGTTGCCGATTTTTACCGACGGGGTGTAGTCCAAAAGTGCTTTCTTGCTCAATAGATTTGCCGTTTCTACGCGGTAAGCCATAAAGTCCTGGTCGGTAATATCCCTCGGAAAACCGTTGGTAATAAGCATGTCCCTAAACCCATCGTTGTCAAAATCGACCACCATCGGAGTCCAACTCCAGTCGGTTTCGGCTACCCCTGCCAGCAAACCAATCTCGCTAAAAACGGGCCGTCCCGTTTTGGGGTCTTTTCCCTGGTTGAGTTGCAACGTATTGCGGGCATACTGGTAGCTATAATTGTATTTGGCGTTGTTTTGGTAGGTGACGTAACTATTGGCGGGGGTCATCATTTTTTTGCGGTAGTTGCCGTTGGGCATCATATCCACCGCCACCACGTCCACCAGGCCGTCGTTGTTGATGTCTGCCACCTCGTTGCCCATCGCCGAGTACGAAGTGTGCTTAAAATACAGGCTCGATTGTTCCGAAAAAGTGCCGTTTTGGTTGTTTATGTACAACAAATCGTTGGTCAAAAAATCGTTGGTCACGTACACATCCTTCCACCCGTCCCGATTAATGTCCGTAATATTTACGCCCAAGCCAAAGCCCTCCTCCCCAATACCAGCCTGCGCCGACACATCCACAAAACGGACAGTGGCGGGCTGGCCACGAACGCCCTCGTTGCGGTACAGGCGGTCGGTGCTGGGCGAAGAGCCGTCGGTGGTTTTGGCGTGGTACTGGTTCGGAAACCCGCTTTCGTCCATTTGATTTACGACCAAATACAAGTCCAAATCTCCGTCGTTGTCGTAGTCAAAAAAAGCAGCGCTGGTGGTGTGTGTTGTGTCGGCGATGCCGTATTGTTGCGCCATTTCCTTAAAAATGGGCCTATTGTTGGCATCGTTTCCCTGGTTTACGTACAACAAATTTGCCCGATCTTTGCCCTTCTTTTTGGCCGTGGCACACACATAAATATCTAATTTTTGGTCGTTGTTAATGTCCACCAGTGCCACGCCCGCGCACCACCGCCCCTCACCGTTGGCGCGCGCCGAGGCGGTGGCGTTTTTAAATTTGAGCGTACCAATTTCGGTTGTCTCGTTGATATACAGCTGGTTGGGGGTATTGTTGGCCGTCAGATACACGTCTGTCAGGCCATCGTTGTTCAGATCGCCGAGTGCCACGCCGCCGCCGTTGTAGATGTATTCGTAGGCCAAAACGTTCATGTTTTCGTCTTCCCGAATCGTGTTCTCGAACGTTATTCCAGTATCATCGGCGGGCAGTTGGGTAAACAACGTCGGCGTGTTTTGGCACGACAGTAGCTGCGCGGCCAGGCCAATCCACACTAACAAGGGCTGTTTGTTCATTGGTGTATTTGGGGCGTTTTGGGCTATGCAAACCGTCGTTTCACGAGTTCCATCAACTCCGAAACTGTGTCGCCAGTCATGTCCCAGAGGTACTGCGAAGCATATTTATATTGAATCAGATCGCGGGCTTGGCCGTAGCTTTCTACCCGATCGAGTTCGGTAATGGCGGCTTCGTAGGCGGCGGTATTGCCACTAAAAAGCTGGTGGATAAACATAATTTTTTGGTACATCGGAATCCCCCGAACGATGTTTTCCAGCGGTTGGCGGTTCACTGTTTCCACCTCGGCCACCTTGTGAGAGTTCCTCAACACATCGTTCAACGACTCGGGCGCGGTGATGGCAGGCACCTCGCCTATTATTTGCCTGTCGGGCGGTGCCATCTGCGGGGCGGGGGCTTCTTCGGCCATAAAACCGTTTGGCGAATCGTGGGGCAAGTCAAAAAAAGAAACCACTGGCTCGGGTTCTTCCACCAACACTGGCACAACGGCAGCAACCCGCCGCGTAAGTGAGGCGGGGTTTAAGGCCACTATCTCCGAAAACTTACTTACCACCACGTCCGTGTTTTCGGGTGCTTTTTGGTCTAATATTTCGTTTAGCCACGTCACGGCTTGGTTGGCATACACAAATTCTTTGGCCTCCATCCGGCTCAAAATACCATTTGGTACGTATTTATTGATCCGCGTATATTTAAGCAGTGCGTTGGCGGCCTCTTTGGAGAGCGTAAAGTTGGGTTGATTCCTGAAAAAATCGTCAAAAAAATGGCGCGGATCGAACGTCAGGTGGAGCGTTTGGCGGGTGGCATCGCTCAAAAGTGGCTCGAGGTCTCGGCGTTTTACGGCAATATGCTGCGAGACGGTGTTCATAAAAACCTGCAAAGCATTTTTTACTTCGAGCTGCTCAAAATCAAAATAAGGGCTCTTGAATCCTTGGGCATCAGTCTTCCATTTTTCAAATAAAGCGCTAACCACAAACGAATTGACCTGCCCCACGGGCGTAAAATTCAGAATTTCTCTGCCAGATGCCACTGTTTTCTGGTCGAAAAACGAATCGCACACAAGCCGCGCAAAATCTTGCGCGTAGGCATCTACTGCGGCTGGATGTAACTTTGACATTTATTAAAACCGTTTTTTATTATTGGTTCAAATTTGGTGAAAAATATTGGAAACTTAATCCTATAAACCCACCTTTGCCTTCAAAAACTAAAATCTCGCATGAATATTGTTATCATCAAATACAACGCTGGCAATGTGCAGTCGGTCATGTATGCCCTCGACCGGCTGGGTGCAAACTACGAACTTACCGACGATGAGGCCACCATTCGGGCCGCCGACAAGGTGATATTTCCTGGCGTTGGCGAGGCCAGCACTACCATGGCTTACCTGCGTACTTGCGGTCTCGACCGCATTATTCCGACGCTAACCCAACCCGTGCTGGGCACCTGTGTGGGCATGCAGCTCATGTGCCGGTATTCGCACGAAAACGACACCACCTGCATGGGCATTTTTGATACCGACGTACTACGATTTCCCGAAACGCCGCTCTTCAAAGTGCCCCACACTGGCTGGAACAACCTATTTGAGGCTACTTCGCCGCTTACCGAGGGCATAAAAGATGGAGCATTCGTGTATTTTAACCACAGCTACTACGCGCCCATTGGCCCTGATACCGCCGCCAAAGCTGACTATATTGTACCTTTCAGTGCTGTTCTGCAACGCAACAATTTCTACGCCGCCCAGTTTCATACCGAAATCAGCGGCGACGTAGGCCACCAGATTCTCAAAAACTTTCTCGAAATTTAACCAACACTCGCTCAGAAAGGGAGCTTAATGCCCGTCTGAATCATGTTGGTGGCACACTTTGCAATAATTTTACCCTCGGTGGTAGTCACCTGGGCCTCGCAATGGATCACGTTGCGCCCCGCCCGAATCACCTTGGCGTGGCAAGTGAGCACTTCGCCAACGCGAGCGGCACTCAAAAAATCGCAGTTTAGGTTCACCGACGTATAGCCAAACTCGCGCCCCAACCCAAAAACCATCATGCCCACGGTGTCGTCCATCATGGCCGACACCGCCCCCCCGTGGAGCGTGCCCATGGGGTTGGTCATGTCTTCGCGCACGGTAAACTCCACGACCATACTTTCGTAGTTGGCTTCACGCAGGGTACCATTGAGCCAACTGCCCATTTTAGATATACTCTGCCCGAGCGTTTGTCCAATTTGGCTCTTGAAAAACTCTAATCGGGGATTGGTTTCTGTTGATGACATATAAAGTTTTACGGTTTAAAGTTTTATGGTTTTACGAAATTACACGTGTACGAAATCAGCATTGCCAAAACAATGCCACGGTTCGTGTCGTTTTGCAGCAAAATAATTTTTCTGGGGAGCTTGTTTGGTGTAAGTTTAAGAAATTAACTAAACAAAAAATAAAGTCCCAATGAAAAATTAACAATATTCGCAAGGTCGATTTGTCGGTTTTAGTTGCAAAACTGAGCTTTTTTTTCAAAACACTCTACTACTTTAACTAATTGGCCATCAAGACATAAATAATCATAGTGTTTCGTTTTTTCATGTCTTTTACATTGTAATTTCTTCAATCAATTCTTTAACGCATTCGGTTATTAAATCCTTTTCCCACTTCCCCAAATGGCTAATTTTCTGACCGATTTAGATATACCTGTTCGCAAAATATAAAACAGGGCATCTAACACGTCGCGTGAATTATATTTTCGCGTTGTTCGCGGTCTGCCAATTTTTATACTGAAAATAACTCGCCTACTTTTATGTTAAAAACCTAACCATCAACTGATTAAATATCTCATTTAAAAAATCTAAAAATCAAGGTGTCGTAAAATATTTTTTTTTACGACACAAATTGCTACTTTGGCTGCTGTAAACCTAAAGTTTCAATCTTTTTATCACAAAACCCTACTTCTATGCCGATTAAAACACTCGCTTGGATTGCCCTTATGCTGTGGATGGGCGGTTCGACCTACTGGCACACCTGTAAAATCAAACAGTTATGCGATGGTCCAGCCCCTGAAGCAGCATCAAACTATTTGGTACCACCATTGAGTATTGTAGACTCAGTCGCGCTCAACCTGTCTTCACCGTTGAATTTTGGTTTCAAAAAATCGATGGCCGAACCAAATTATTACAACGTCAAAAAGGAATTGGATTCGTTGGCTTCTTATCTAAAGGTCAATCCCGCACGCAAAACCACTATCACGGGCTTGTACTCGTCCGTCGAGAAAAACGCAACTTCTTTTGCTGATTTAGGATTGGCTCGCGCCGATGCCATCAAGCAATACTTGGTAAAGGCAGGCGTTCCCGCAGCACAATTAGGCACCGCCAGCCGAATGGTAGATCTGGCATTTAGCCCCGACGATTCGACCCACGGTATGGAATTTGGATTTGTAGGACTCCAAGTACCCCAAACCAATCAGGCACTGGCCGACGCTGAGATCCACACTACTGTATTTGAGCCAATGGACTTGTATTTCCCATCGGGCAGTGCAGACTATATCAAAACTACCGAAAACGGCAAATTTTTGGTCGAAGCCAAAAAGTTTTTGGCCGAAAATAAAAATGAGAAACTGCTGCTGACTGGTTACGCAGACAATGTAGGCCCAGAAAACAGCAATCTAATTCTTTCTCAGCAACGTGCAGCCAACGCGCTCCGAACGTTCAAGAAAGAAGGTATTCCAGCCAGCCGATTGACCACCGATGCCAAAGGCGAATCTGAACCCAAGACTACAAATGACACGCCCGAAGGCCGCCGCGCCAACCGCCGCGTAAGCGTTGTAGTTCAATAAGAAGCAGTTGCAAGGGTAAAACACCCTTGCAATTTATTTTAATCATACTCAAAACTAATAAACACTTATTATGTACGAACACTTTAATCCCCTTGGCTTGTCCGATGCTTGGTGGCAGCACATTTTGATGATAGTGGTAGCAGCTGTCTTAGGTTACATCATCGGCTATTATTCGCGCAGGAGCGAGATCGAAGGCCTCGAAATTGAATTGGCAGGAATCGACGCTTCGCTCGATGACTGTTTGAGTAGCAAAAAGATTGACGTTGTTGTACGACCCGACGACCTGAAAATAGTAGAAGGAATTGGCCCAAAAATAGAGGAGTTGTTCAAGAGCCAGGGCATTACAACTTTTGCCAAATTGGCTGCATCCAGCGCCGAACACCTACGCGAAATCTTGGTCACAGCGGGAACAAATTTTCAGATTCACGACCCAACCACCTGGCCACAGCAAGCAGCGATGGCCCGCGATGGCAAATGGGACGAACTCAAAAAATGGCAAGATGAGCTTTACAAAGGTCGTCCAGAATAAATCTTAACCTTCAAACCGAAAAATCACCATGATTATATTACAAGCTACTCCCCTAAGCCAAAACTTTTGGGTAGCCATCTTAGAGGCCCTATTGTTGTTGGCTCTTGCCGCCTATATCGGTTGGTGGATTGCCCGCCGAACGTTGGCCACTCAAATTGAAGGATTGCAAGCTGATATTCGCACAAAAAAATCTGAATTGGACGATTGCCGCCGTAAGCCTACCCCTTCTAAAGCAGCCACGGCACGGGCAAAATTTGACGACCTAAAAATGATAGAAGGTATTGGTCCTAAGATAGAAGAACTATTAAAAAAAGACGGCATTAGTACTTTTAAGCAATTGGCCGATACCACTGCCGTACACATAAAAAAGGTTTTAGACGTAGCAGGGCCGCGTTTTCAAATGCACGACCCAACTACTTGGCCACAACAGTCGGCGATGGCTCGCGATGGCAAATGGGACGAGCTCAAAAAATGGCAAGACGAGCTCTACAAAGGACGGTTAGATTGATTTTTAGCCCAAAAAAACCCAAACTGAACGTTTGGGTTTTTTTGGGCTAAAATTTCTGTTTTCACCCCTAAACCATGGTCAGAAACAGGAACTCGCGGCGTTGAGGTAACTTTGTAGATGGTATTGTCGCCTTTATCCGTCATTCAACATCATTACTTACAGTGGCTAACAGAGATTCAAACAAAGATTTTTTTTCGGACGTTTACGCCGTCGTGCGCTTGATTCCTCCGGGTCGGGTGTCGTCTTACGGTGCAATTGGCCGTTATTTGGGCAGCCGCACGGCCGCCCGCATGGTAGGATGGGCCATGAACAACGCCCACGCAATGCCCGACGTTCCCGCCCACAGGGTTGTCAATCGGGCGGGCGTACTCACGGGCAAGCATTGCTTTGGTGGCCCGTTGGTTATGCAGAGCCTGTTGGAAGCCGAGGGTGTAATAATAGAAAACGATAGAATTATAGACTTCGAGCGCGTCAATTGGGATCCCACCGACGAACTACCTTAGACGTATTCAGGGCAGTTTTACCACCACCGCCGTGCCGCTGGCACTTACCATGAGCATAGAACCGTTGATGGTTTCGTAGTCTAAGTCGGTGGCAATGACCGCGTTTGCGCCCAGGTGCTGGGCTTGTTCAATCATTTCTTTGATGGCAATGCTCTTGGCCTCGCGCAGGCCTTGTTCGTAAGCACCCGAGCGGCCGCCCACCACGTCGCTAATGCCCGCAAAGAAGTCTTTGACGATGTTTGCCCCAATGATGGCTTCGCCAGTTACAAGGCCAATGTATTTGGTAATTGTGTGGCCTTCGAGGGTGTTGGTGGTAGTGATGAGCATAATTTGGGGGGAGTGAACTATGAACAAAAGTTGCTATTTTGTGCGTTCGATGGTATAGGCCACCAAACCCTTTAACGAGGCGCGGTAGGGCGTGTCGGCAAAAGTGTTTAGTATCTGGAGGGCGTCGTGCACGAAACGCTGCATGGCTTGGGTTGCGTATTCGATGCCACCCGATTCTTTGACAAACCGTATGACCTCGGCTACTTTGTTGGGCTTTTGAGATTCGTTTTTAACGATGTTGATGATGCGACGCTTCTCTAACCAACTGGCCTGGTTGAGGGCATAAATGAGTGGCAAGGTCATTTTTTTTTCTTTAATGTCAATCCCCAGCGGCTTGCCTACTTCGGCTTCTCCGTAGTCGAAGAGATCGTCTTTTATCTGGAAAGCAATGCCGATCGTTTCGCCAAATTTTTTCATGCGCAGCACCGTTTCGTCGTCAGACCCCACCGACGACGCGCCCGCGCCGCAGCAAGCGGCAAAAAGGGAGGCAGTTTTTTGGCGGATAATGTCGTAGTAAACCGCCTCGGTAATATCTAAGCGACGCGCCTTTTCTATTTGCAGCAGTTCTCCTTCGCTGATCTCGCGGACGGCCTCCGAAACAATTTTAAGTATCTGAAAGTCACCGTTGTCGATCGATAGCAACAGCCCGCGCGACAGCAGGTAGTCGCCCACCAGAACCGCTATTTTGTTTTTCCAGAGGGCATTAATCGAGAAAAAACCCCGCCGATAATCTGAGTCGTCCACCACATCGTCGTGCACGAGCGTGGCCGTGTGCAGGAGTTCGATGAGCGCCGCGCCCCGGTAAGTAGCATCTGAGATGGCTCCGCAAACGCCCGCCGTCAGAAACACAAACATGGGCCTAAGCTGTTTTCCTTTGCGCCGCACAATGTAGTTCATAATCTGGTCGAGCAGCATAACGTCGGACTTCATAAACTGACGAAAACGCACTTCAAATGCCTGCATTTCGGGGTCTATGGGGGCCTGTATTTCTTTAATCGTCATTAGAATAGGGTTGTTCATTCATTGTTTCAAGGCTCAAATATAAGTCCGATTGGTCAATAAAAGTTCTTTCTGTGTTCGGATCGTTGGCAAAACTAAAGCAACCGAACCAAATCTGGTTTTTGATTGAAACCTAAAAATTTGCAATTTGCGTGCTTTCTGGCTATAACACCCAACCTCATGAAAATATACCACGATCTTTTACGGCACATCTTAGCAAACGGCACCCAAAAAACCGACCGCACCGGCACGGGAACGGTCAGCGTTTTTGGATACCAGATGCGCTTCGATCTGCGCGAGGGTTTCCCGATTGTGACAACCAAAAAAATTCACCTCAAATCAATCATCCACGAACTCCTTTGGTTTATTGCTGGCGACACAAACGTTGGCTATTTGCAAAACAACGCCGTGCGAATTTGGGACGAGTGGGCCGACCAAAACGGTGATCTTGGGCCCGTTTATGGCAAACAATGGCGCAGTTGGCAAACGCCAAACGGCCAGAGCATCGACCAATTGAAGAACGTTTTGGCACAACTAAAAAGCACCCCCGACTCGCGCCGACTGATGGTAAGTGCCTGGAACCCAGCCGATGTACCCAACATGGCACTGCCACCGTGCCACGCGCTTTTCCAGTTTTATGTGGCTCCGCCCGACATTAAAAAAGGTGAGGATAAACCCAAATTGTCGTGCCAACTATACCAACGCAGTGCCGACGTTTTTCTGGGTGTTCCCTTCAACATTGCGTCTTACGCCCTGCTCACAATGATGGTGGCGCAAGAATGCGGCTACCAAGCCCACGAGTTTATATGGACTGGCGGCGACACCCACATTTATACCAACCACCTGCCGCAGGTTGAACTTCAACTAACCCGCACGCCGCTGCCGCTGCCGCAGATGCACTTAAATACCGGCATAAAGTCCATTTTTGATTTTAAGTACGACGATTTTACCCTCAAAAACTACCACCCCCTCCCTGCAATAAAGGCTTCGGTGGCGGTTTAGAAAATTATGAATGATGAATTATAAATTTTCAACTTGCTGATTATTAGAAGATTGAAACTCAAAATCCATCATTTTGTTTTGATTAATTCGCTTAATGCCAAATTATTGACCAGAAAAAAAAACAGGTAGCAATAGCCCAATAATCTACATTTGTTTAATACGTGATGGCATGATTATCAGCTATTTATTCTATAATTCACTCATTCAAAACTCATTCCTAACATGAATATTGACCAAGAAACCCTGCGCAAAGTGGCGCATTTGGCACGCCTCGAACTCCGCCCCGACGAAGAACTCTCGATGCAACAAAACTTAGAAAGTGTGCTGAGTTGGATGCAGCAGCTCGACGAAATTGACACCACGGGCGTGGAGCCGCTCACGCACATTTCGGAGCGCACCAACGCGTTTCGGGAGGACACCGCCCAGAACAACCTGCCCCTGCAACGGGCACTGGCAAACGCCCCTCGCAGCGACAGGTCTTTTTTCAAAGTACCCAAAGTGATTGAGTAAACTCGGGGTGGTTAGAAGCCTATTTTCCCCCGGCGATTTTCGGTTTTTTTGTCCATAAAATACGCCTCCATTTCGGATAGTTCTTTCTGGTAGCCCCCGTTTAGGATCGGGAATCGGCACCACGAGCGGGGGTCGAGATTAAGGTCGTCGAGGTGAAAACCCGGCGCGTAGCGTTCGCGTTTCCACTGGTTGCGGGCCCAGAGTGTAAAAAAGCGCGCCACCGAATTGTACAACAACTCGCGCTCGAAAACGCCCGCAAAACGCACCTCCATGAACTTCAAGCACTCCACGGGTGGTTTTTTGTCTCTGATCGCAACCTCTTCGATGGCATCCAGCAATTGGTAGGGCATCAGATCGGCCTCGTCGGTTTGCATTTGTTCTTTGGGCCGCAGTTCGGCGGTTGGTTGCAGACTATTTACTTTTTGGAGTCCTTTGATGCAGATATTTCGGCCTTTCACGTGGCAACCAATGGTTTCTAACCACACCAACCACGTTCTGAGCCAGTGCTTGTCGATGCCCGAAATGGGGCTGATGCTCCCTGCCGTGTCGCCGTCCATGGTGCAATAGCCCACCGCTACCTCCGAGCGGTTGGAGGTGGCCAGCAGCAGGTGGTTGTTTAGGTTTGTGAGCAACCAAACCCCTGGCGCACGCACCCGCGCCTGGATGTTTTGCAGGGCAATGTCGTCGGTTTGCCACGTTATGCTTCGCCCAATTTGTTGTTCGATCAAGCCTTTGTAGGTTTCCACCAACCCATTAATGCCCACATTATAAAAAGTTGCGCCCATCGAAAAAGCCAAACTTTCGGCTGACTGATAGGTGTCGGTCGAGCTATTTTCGGTGCTTTGATAAATAGTGTGGATGAGCTGCTTTGAAATATCTTCCAGCGTTTGGCAATCCTGGATTTTTTTGATGTAAGCCAATTTATTTTTGAACGCATCGATCCCAATGCTCTCGTCGGCCAGCCGGATCATGAGGCCACACAGGGCGGTGCAGGCGCAAGAGTCGGCCCCGCCCGAGAGCGAAATGGTGAACCCTTGCGAGCGCGATTTACGGAGGTAATCGAAAAGCCCCAAGCAAACCGCCCGGGCAAACTCTTCTTCTTTGAGGTAGCCGCCGCGCTCGAATGGCTCTAATTGGGCCACCTGGTAAGCTGGTGCAATGGCAGGAAAATCGAAACGATCGGATACTTTCCAGTTGCCCGCTGGCATCGGCGACTTGATCTGAGCGTGCGAAAGCTGGGTGACTTCGGTGTCGATAACCGCCGTGGTGAGCGTAAATTCTTCGTAGCTAAAACGCGGACTCGACGCGAGCAGCTCGCCGTTCGAGGCAATCATGGCATCGCCGTCGAATATCAACCGCCCAGACTCGTTGCCCAACAGATTGGCGTACACGTAGGCGCACGAAAACGCCCGCGACCCGTCAATCACCAGCCGTTCGCGGGTTATGAACTTATTGAACGCAAAAGGACTGGCACTGGGGTTGAGGACAATATCTACGGCGCGGTCGAAATGCACGCGCCCTGGGCGGTTGGCCACCCAGGCATCTTCACAAATTTCAAACCCAATTCTGACCCCCGACACCTCAAAAACCAAATCACCAATCGGATACGTCAAGTCGCCAAGGGTAGAAGTCCCCATTTTAATCTCGTCGCGCCCGCCCGCAGGCCAGCGGTGAAACCACCGGTCTTCGTAGAAAATGCCCGAATTGGGCAGGTGCTGCTTGGCCACAAAACCCAAAATACGTTTGTTGGCCAGCAAGCAAACGCAATTGTAAAGTTTGTGGTTGAGCCGCAGCGGCAAACCCACGCTGACGATGATGTTGGCCGTATGGGGAACGATCTCCAAGAGGCTTTCGGTGGCTTGGCGCACCGTGTCGGGGCTGTAGAAGGCATCGTCGCAACCGTAGCCCGATATGCACAGTTCGGGCAAGCACAGCACGCTCACTTCGGCCTTTCGGGCGGCTTCAATGGCCAACACAATGTTGTTTCGGTTGTGCTCCCACGCCATCGGGGTGGTGTTTATGGTGCCAGCAGATACTTTAATGAGTCTCATTGGTTGGGTGTTGTTGTGAATATAAATCGGTGACTGTCAGCGGGTGTTGGCATTCGGCATGTGTTGGTTTTACCAAAGATAGCGTACCTATTTCTGGCAACTAACCCATAAATGGCATCTCTAAAAAAACGCGGCACAAACCGCAACGCCCACGCCCATTGCCAGCCGCGCAGGTGGCGGGCAATTCGCAGGGCGGCATCCGACTTTTCGTATATTCGACCGCCTTCAATCAATAGTACACTGTCAAGGTTCCCGTTTTTGTGGTCAAATTTGGCCAAATACGCCTCCGCCACCTCCGACTGCAAGGCTGCAAACCTAAACCGCTGGCCGGGGTCGTGATCGATCACAAAATTGATGCTGGCGTTGCAAAAGTTACAAACTCCGTCGAACAACACCAACGAAAACTCATTTTTTGGGTTCATTTCCACGTGTCGAAGATGCAGAATGTGTGCCTTGTCGGTTCGTCCACGGCGCACATTCTACGTCTTTTTAACGACTCAAATACAAGTTTCGTTCCGAGTAAATTTGCTGGAAAAAATCATCCGTTAGGTCATCAATAAAATAAATCCCCTCTCCCGTCGATTTCATCTCGGGGCCGAGTTCTTTGTTTACATTGGGAAACTTGTTGAACGAAAACACGGGGATTTTAATGGCAAATCCTTTTTTAACGGGCTTAAAATCAAAATCGGTCACTTTTTTGTCACCCAACATCACCTTGGTGGCGTAGTTTACGTAGGGCTCCTGGTAGGCTTTGCAAATAAACGGCACAGTACGGGAGGCGCGCGGGTTGGCCTCGATCACGTAAACAACCCCGTTTTTGATGGCAAACTGAATGTTTATCAGCCCCACGGTTCGGAGTGCCACGGCTATTTTGCGGGTGTGTTCTTCGATCTGCCTAATCTCGTCGTCGCTCAGGTCGAAAGTCGGCAGCAGCGCATAAGAGTCGCCCGAGTGGATGCCAGCGGGTTCGATGTGTTCCATGATGCCAATAATATACACGTTTTCTCCGTCGCAAATCGCGTCGGCTTCGGCTTCGATGGCATTTTCTAAAAAATGGTCGAGCAAAATATTATTTTCGGGAATATCGTTCAAAATTTTCATCACGTGTTGCTCCAACTCTTGTTCGTTGATGACGATCTTCATGCTCTGGCCGCCCAACACGTAGCTGGGGCGCACCAAAAGTGGAAAACCCAACGTGCGCGACAGTTCGAGCGCGGCATCCGACTCGCGCACGGTACCAAATTTAGGAAACGGAATCTCTAATTTTTGGAGCAACTCCGAGAAACGTCCGCGATCTTCGGCCAAATCGAGGGCATCGTAGCTTGTTCCGATAATTTTTATGCCCAGTTTGTCGAACTTTTCGGCCATTTTAAGTGCCGTTTGGCCGCCCAATTGCACAATTACGCCCACGGGCTTTTCGTGCTCGATAATGTCCAGAACGTGTTCCCAAAAAACGGGTTCAAAATACAGCTTATCCGAAATATCGGGGTCGGTCGAGACCGTTTCTGGGTTACAATTTATCATAATGGTCTCGTAGCCAGCTTCTTTGGCCGCCAGCACACCGTGAACGCACGAATAGTCGAACTCGATACCCTGCCCAATTCTGTTTGGCCCCGAGCCCAGCACCACCACTTTTTTACGATCCGAAACCACCGACTCGTTCTCGGGCGCGTCCTGATCGACGTTGAAAGTAGAATAATAATACGGTGTTTGAGCGGCAAACTCCGCCGCGCAGGTATCAACGCATTTGTAAACCCGATTTATGTTGAACGCCTTTCTTTTCTTGGTAACGGCGCTTTCTTTTACTTTTAAAATGTGGGCAATCTGCCGATCTGCGAAGCCCTTCTGCTTGGCCGTCAGCATCAAATCGCGCGGTAGGTCAGCAAGATCAAACGCTTCTATTTGGCGCTCCACCGTCACCAGTTCCTCCACCTGGTGCAAAAACCACGGGTCGATCTTGGTCAGATTCTGAATCGTTTTAAACGACATTCCCGCCTTGAAAGAGTCGTAAATGTGGAACATTCGGTTCCAACTGGGGTTTGCCAAACTGTGTTTTAGCGCAGCTTGGTCGGTGAGTTCTTTGCCGTCGGCTCCCAGACCGTTGCGCCTAATCTCGAGCGATTGACACGCTTTTTGGAGGGCTTCCTGAAAATTGCGTCCAATGCCCATGGCCTCGCCCACCGACTTCATCTGCAAACCCAGGGTGCGGTCGGCACCAGGAAATTTGTCGAAGTTCCAGCGCGGTACTTTCACGATCACGTAGTCGATGCTTGGTTCAAAAAACGCCGACGTACTGCCCGTAATCGGGTTGATGAGTTCGTCCAGATTGAAACCAATGGCCATTTTGGCCGAAATCTTCGCAATTGGGTATCCAGTGGCTTTGGAGGCCAACGCCGACGACCGCGACACGCGCGGGTTGATCTCAATGGCGATGATCTCGTCGGTGGTGGGGTTCAACGAAAACTGAACGTTGCACCCACCCGCAAACTGCCCAATTCCGTTCATCATCCTGATGCTCATGTCGCGCATTTGCTGGTAAACGGTGTCAGAGAGCGTCATGGCGGGCGCAACCGTAATGCTGTCGCCGGTATGAATACCCATCGGATCGAAGTTTTCGATGGAGCATATAATAATAAAGTTACCCAAATTGTCGCGGAGTAGCTCTAATTCGTATTCTTTCCAGCCCACAATACTCTGCTCCACGAGCACCTCGTGGATGGGCGACGCGTGCAGGCCGTTGTTGAGTGCCCGATCGAACTCCTGCGGGGTGTTCACAAAGCCTCCGCCCGTGCCACCAAGCGTAAACGAAGGGCGAATAACGAGCGGAAATCCAATTTCTTGCGCCACTTCTTTGCCCTCCAAAAACGACCGCGCGGTGCGGCCCTTGCAAACGCCAATGCCGAGTTGGATCATCAGCAGGCGGAATTTTTCGCGGTCTTCGGTCGTTTCAATGGCCTTAATATCAACCCCAATTATTTCGACTCCGTATTTTTTCCAGATGCCTACTTTGTCGCAATCAATGGCCAAATTAAGGGCCGTTTGGCCGCCCATTGTTGGCAAAACAGCGTCGATGGGCTTGCCCATGGCGCGGTGTTTTTCGAGAATCTCAACGATAGATTTTTTTTCTAACGGTTTCAGATAAACGTAGTCCGCGTTCATGGGGTCGGTCATGATGGTGGCTGGATTGGAGTTGATGAGGCTCACCTCCACGCCCTCCTCCCGCAACGACCGCGCCGCCTGCGAACCAGCGTAGTCGAACTCGCAGGCTTGACCAATAATGATGGGTCCGGAGCCAATAATAAGCACCGAATTGATGGTAGGTTTCTTAGGCATTATTGTTTTTTTTGCAATTGAATAGATAACAGCTCAAAATTGTGCAAAGGTAGCCCATTTTAGAATTTTGAGGTACTTTGTCCGAAAAAATCCCTAAATTTTAGGAAAGTAAACTCATGCTTGTAGGCTACAGAATAAACTCAATTTCTTTGAAACCAAAGTATTTTAGGGTGTCATCTACCAATACAATAAGCTGCCCGCTGGGGTCTATGCCCATAATTACACCCGTAAAGACCGTATTATTTTTGCGGTACAAGTGAGGCTCTTGGTAACGAAACAACACTTGGAGGTAGGCCGTTTTTAGGTTATCTCGCTGGTTGTTTCGGAGGGCGAGGTAGTATTTTTCGATGCAGGTGAGCAGTCTGGGCAGCAAAACTACCAGGTCATACTGCCGCCCAGTGAGCAGCCCGAGCGACGTGGCGGGCAGCGCTTCAAAATCCAACTGGTTGATGTTTAGACCAATGCCAACCACCGACGAATCCAAGGCGTAGCCTTTCAACGTATTTTCGATCAGCACGCCGCCCATCTTTTGGTTTTGGTAATAAATATCGTTCGGCCACTTTACGCTCAAATTACTCGGCAAATAATGGCTTAAAAAATCGTGTATGCCCAAACTAATTGCCATATTGAGCCAGAATTGTTCGGTGGCCAGCAGAAACGAGGGCCTGAGCACAACCGAGAGCGTAAAATTGTCGCCAGGTTGTGCCTGCCACTGGTTGCCGCGCTGGCCACGCCCCGCCGTTTGAAAATCGGTGATGATAACAGTACCCTCCATTGTGTCCGATTGCCGCAAAAATTCGGCAGCAATATCGTTGGTAGATTGACAAGATGGCAGATAATGTATATTATTGCCAATAATTAGGTTCTCCGAATGAATTTTGTACAATTTTTGTTCGTTTTTAAATAACATAATCAATCCAGTTATCCTCGTCGAATGAAAAAACGCCAAACAGCAAATAGCTTTAGTTCCAAAGATTTAGCCGATCTGATCGTAAAAGGAATGCAAGAGAAAAAAGCCCAGGACATCGTTGTCATGGATCTGCGCAAAATTAATAATGTTATCACAGATTTCTTTGTAATAAGTTCGGGAAACTCAGACACCCAAGTCGATGCCATTGCCGATTCGGTGGAAGAAGAAGTTTACAAGACGATCCAACAAAACCCGTGGCAAAAAGAAGGAAAAATGCAGCGTGAATGGATACTTTTAGACTACGTTGATGTTGTCGTTCACGTTTTCAAGAAAGACCGCCGCGAGTATTTCGACCTCGAAGGCCTCTGGGGAGATGCCAACATTACCCGCGTGGCCGAGCAACTGGCCTGACCCCAATCAAACATTTACTTCAACAAATTCGTTATAACAGCATCACTTAATCAATGCCATGTCAGATAACAACGAAAACAATTCGCTTTCTCCCAACAAAAAGCCCAAGCCAAACAGCTACCAGGGCTGGATCATCGCTGGCTTGATAGCCGCCATACTTGGCATCACTATTTTCAACCGCAGTGCCTCTATTAGAGAAACCACCCAGAAAAGATTCGAGACTATGTTTAAAGACCGCGACGTATCGTTTGTGAGCGTGGTCAATGACAAAGTTGTGGAAGTAACCCTCACCCCAGACGCCCTGCGCAAGTCTGAATACAGCAAATTGTTCACAGATCCCAACAGCGCCCAAAGCCAAAGCCCTGGGCCTCACTACCAGTTCAAAGTCAATTCGGGTTCGGATTTCAAAAAGGAGGTCGAACAACTGAGAACCGAAAACAAAATTGAGGAAAAGTTAGATATCAGGATCGAGCCGCGCGCCAGTTTCGTGGAGTGGTTTGGTTCGTGGGGTATTCTGGTGGTAATGGTCGTGTTGATGTACTTCCTGCTGGGCCGCATGGCTGGTGGAGCGGGTCCAGGCGGCCAGATTTTCAACATTGGCAAATCGCGAGCGGCTCTTTTCGATGCCGAAAACAAAGTCAAAATTACCTTCAACGATGTCGCTGGCCTCGACGAAGCCAAAGAGGAAATCAAAGAGATCGTAGATTACCTCAAAACGCCTACTAAATTCACAAAGTTAGGTGCCAAAATACCAAAGGGCGCTTTGTTGGTTGGCCCTCCTGGAACGGGTAAAACCCTGCTTGCCAAGGCAGTAGCGGGCGAAGCGGGCGTTCCTTTCTTTTCGTTGTCGGGTTCAGACTTCGTCGAAATGTTTGTGGGTGTGGGCGCGGCACGGGTTCGCGACCTCTTCAAACAAGCCAAAGAAAAAGCTCCCTGCATTATATTTATCGACGAGATAGACGCGGTAGGTCGCTCGCGCGGGCGTGGTGCCATGCCAGGCTCGAACGACGAGCGCGAAAATACCCTCAACTCCCTGTTGGTAGAAATGGACGGTTTCGCCACCGACTCGGGCATTATTATTTTGGCAGCCACCAACCGCCCCGATGTTTTGGATCCTGCATTGATGCGCCCGGGTCGTTTCGACCGCCAGGTATCCATCGATAAACCAGACATTATTGGGCGCGAGGCCATATTTAAGGTTCACTTAAAGCCAGTAAAAATTGCGTTAGACGTAGACCCCAAAGAACTGGCCGCCCAAACGCCTGGCTTTGCGGGTGCCGAAATTGCCAACGTTTGCAACGAAGCCGCCCTGATAGCCGCCCGCCGCGACCGTGAGGAGGTGTGCATGAAAGATTTTCAGGATGCCATGGACAGAGTTATCGGTGGAATGGAAAAGAAAAATAAGATCATTTCGCCCGACGAAAAGGAAATTGTAGCCTACCACGAAGCAGGCCACGCCGTAGCGGGCTGGTTCTTAGAGTTCGCCGATCCGCTGGTGAAAGTAACGATCGTTCCCCGTGGTGTTGCCGCCTTGGGATACGCCCAATACCTACCCCGCGAGCAGTATTTGTACCGCGCCGAGCAACTGATCGACGAGATGTGTATGACCCTGGGCGGCCGCGCGGCCGAAGATATTATCTACGGTAAAGTATCAACCGGCGCACTCAGCGACTTGGAGCGCATCACCAAACTTGCCTACAGCATGGTAACAGTTTATGGAATGAACGACCGCATCGGGAACGTCTCTTTCTACGATTCTAAGCAATCTGAGTACAGTTTCAACAAACCTTATTCGGAGTCCACCGCGCAGGCCATCGACGAGGAGGTTCGCAAAATAATTGACCACGCCTACGAGCGGACAAAGGCGTTATTGACCGAAAAACGCCCCGAACTCGAAATTATTTCCAAGGAACTTTTGAAAAGAGAATTGCTCTACCAAAGCGATCTGGAAACACTCATTGGCAAACGCCCCTTCGAGCGCAGAACCGCTTACCAGGAGTTTATGGACGCAAAAGTTGAAAAAGGCACAACTCCCCCCGAAGTAGTGGAGGAAGCAACCGCCCAGTCGTAATACAACCTGGCGAATGAACATTACAGTTGAAGCACTGCGCACCTTTACGGAACAAGTGTTTGTGGGCATGGGATGCCCCCAAGCCGATGCCGAGCTGGCCGCCGATGTGCTGGTTTCGGCCGACTCGCGCGGCGTAGATTCGCACGGGGTTGCGCGGCTGGCGGGCTACGTGCGCCTGCTCGACCTCAAAAGGCTCAATCCAAGACCACAGATAACGGTCGTTCACGAGACCCCCAGCACCGCCGTTGTCGATGGCAACGCTGGGCTCGGGCTCGTGGTAGCTCCCCGAGCTATGCAAATTGCCATCGAAAAAGCGCGAAACGTTGGCACGGGTTGGGTGGCAGTTCGGAACTCGAACCACTTCGGCATAGCGGGGTATCACGCTCTTTTGGCAACAGAACACAACATGATCGGCTGGACAATGACCCACGCCGCCCCGCTGGTTGCGCCCACTTTTTCGCTCGAAAAAATGCTCGGCACAAACCCCGTGGCGGTGGCCATACCCGCCAACGAAGAACCTACTTTCTTAGCAGATTTTGCCAGCACCGCCGTTGCCTACGGCAAAATGGAGTTACTCCAACGCAAAAACGAACCAACCCCAGAAGGTTGGGCGCAAGATGCCGACGGGCAGGCTACCACCGACCCCAACGCCGTCAAAAGCGGTGGGGCACTACTGCCGCTCGGCTCCGACCGCCAACACGGAAGCCACAAAGGCTACGCACTGGGTGCGGTAGTCGATATTCTGTCGGGTGTGCTGTCGGGGGCGAACTACGGGCCGTGGGTGCCTCCGTTTGCCACCGCTGGTTTTATGACCGCCGACGAAGGCGTTGGAGTAGGAACGGGTCATTTTGTGGGTGCAATGCGCATCGATGCGTTTAGGCCAGCCCAAGATTTTAAGAACAACATGGACGTTTGGATTAGAAGGTTTAGAAACGCCAAAGCCGTTGAAGGGCAGCGGGTTTTGATACCAGGCGACCCCGAACGCGAGACCGAGGCCCTGCGCCGCCACCAAGGAATACCCCTGCACCCAACCGTCGTGAAAACACTCGAAGAACTGGGCGCACGCTTCGGAGTTCCACTCAGAGTTCCACTTTGACCACAAAAAATTATTTCATGAAAATATATACCAAAACTGGCGACCAAGGAATGACCTCACTCGTGGGTGGGACGCGCGTGAGCAAGGCCAACCTGCGGATAGATACCTACGGAACCGTCGATGAGCTAAATGCCTACGTGGGCCTGGTGCGCGACCAACCCGTGAACGAAGCCCGGCGCGGTCTGTTGAAAGAAATTCAAGATCGACTTTTTACGATTGGAGCTATTTTGGCCTCCGAGCCAGACCAAACCAAAAAACAACTGCCCGACTTACACGAGGCCGACCTCAAATTGCTCGAAGACGAGATGGACGCAATATCGGAAATTGTGCCACCACTTCGGGTTTTTGTGCTGCCAGGCGGGCATCAGTCGGTGTCGTTTTGCCACGTGGCACGTACAGTTTGCCGACGCGCCGAACGCCTGGTTATTGCCCTAAACAGCACCGAACCCACCGACGAGTTGGTAGTAAAATACCTCAACCGCCTGTCTGATTATTTGTTCATGCTGTCTCGGTTGATGACCCACGAACTGGGCAGCGAAGAGGTAGCGTGGCATCCGAGGCTGGCCGCCAAATAGACTTACTCGCAAAAGCAACGCCGCAACCCAACGCGGGTTTAGGTGCGGCGAATGCACTTTTAAGTAATAATGTTGAATGATTGAATAAATAAATATCTGATAATAAGATAGTTGCAAAATGCCGATTATTCGGTTACATCTACTTAGTATCCTTTTTGACAAAAATAAATGGTTTTAATTACTGGTTGTAATGGCTTGGTAGGCAGCGCAGTAGCACGCGAACTACTCCAAAACGGGTGCGCCATACGAGCATTGGTTAGGCCAAACGCAGACCGAAGTTTGTTGAAAGACATCGAAGAAAAAATAATGTGGGTCGAAGGCGACGTTCTCGACGTTTGTGCGCTCGAGGAGGCCCTGGCGGGTGTGTCGCACGTAGTACACGCAGCGGCGGTGGTCTCGTTTGCCCCCTCCCAACGCGCCACCATGCACAACACCAACGTGGAGGGAACGGCCAACGTAGTTAATGCTTGCTTGAAAGCCAACGTACAAAAACTGTGTTTTGTAAGTTCGGTTGCGGCCTTGGGCCGTCCAGATCCATCGCGAGGGCCAAAACCAGAAACTGGCGAGCAGATTGTTATTGACGAAAACCAAAAATGGGAAGAATCTCTACTAAATTCGGCTTACTCAAAAACCAAACGACTGGCCGAACTGGAGGTATGGCGGGGTGTGGCCGAGGGGCTGAGAGCGGTGGTGGTGAACCCAAGCGTGGTTTTGGGTGAGGGTAACTGGGAGCGAAGCAGTTCCCAATTGTTTAAGTACGCCCACGACCAAAAGCCTTTTTACACCCAAGGCACGGTCAATGTGGTGGATGCCGCCGACGTGGCACGTGCTGTACGATTGCTGTTGTTTGCCGACATTGTGGGCGAGCGCTTTATTTTGAGCGCGGGTGCGTTGAGCTACCAATCGCTTTTTGGTAAAATGGCCGATGGTTTTCAAAAAAAGCACCCGACCATAAAAGTGACTGACTTTATAGCCCAGGTTGTGTGGCGGGTAGAGGCCGTTCGGTCGTGGATAACTGGTAAAGCACCTTTAATAACCCGCGAGACGGCCATGTCGTCGCGGACAAATTTTTTAATGGACGGCCAAAAAATAAAACAGTCTTTGGATTTTGATTACACCGACATTGGGACAACCATTGCCCGCGTTTGCAAATATTTTCAAACAACTATTTGACCGACACAATTTTAAATCTAAATTTAAGCGTTAAAGCTTATAAATATACTTTCAGCCTAACTGAATGGAACAGGATTTCGAAGAGCGTGCCGAAAACTTAAAAAGTTCGGTAGTACGGTTTGAACAAACGTTGAGAACCGATGAAAAACTATACTTTGACTTAGAGACTTTTGAGTCGTTGGTGGAGCACTACATCTTGAAAAACGATGCCGTGCGCGCATTGCAGGCTTGCGAGCAAGGCTTGGCGCACTATCCACACTCTTTAGAACTACTTTTGGACAAAGCCCAACTGCTGGCCAACGCCGACAAATGCGAAGAGGCCATGGATATCTTAGACCATGCGTCGATGTTTCATCCCAACGATGCCGATATTATGTTCATGCGCGGGTCTATTTTTGGCCAGATGGGCGATTTTGAGCAAGCACTCGACATTCTGCGCGAGGCGTTGATTTATACCGACGAAAAGGACGAGATATATTTTCAGATTGGGCAAACTTACCAAAACTCCGACAAGTACGACGAAGCAATTGACTACTACAAACAAGCATTGAGTGCCAACATTGGCAACGAACACGCCATGTATGAGCTGGCATTTTGCTTAGATATTCTGGGCAAACTCGACGATAGCCTGTCGTATTACCAAGATTTGATCGATCGTGACCCCTTCTCGCACAACGCCTGGTACAACATCGGCATTACGTACAGCAAGCTGGAGCGCTTTAAAGAAGCCGCCCAGGCCTATGAGTATGCCACGCTCATCAAAGAAGATTTTGCTTCGGCGTATTTCAACCTCGCCAATTCTTTCATGAACACTGAGCAATACGCCAGTGCCACCGAAAACTACCTGCTTACCATTAAATACGAAGAACCATCGGCCGACGTTTATTGCCACCTGGGCGCGAGCTACGAAAAACAAAAAGACTTTGAGAACGCACTAAAAGCCTACCGGCAGTCTATAAAGATGGATAATCTTTGGGACGAGGGCTGGTATGGCATTGCCATGTGCCTGGGCGAGCAAGGCAAATGGCCCGAGGCATTGACGTGTTTGCGGAGAGCTATCAAAATAAACGATAGCGCGGCCGATTACTGGGTCGCCCAGGCCGAAATGGAGTACAAGATCGGCAATATTTTGTCGAGCTACACAGCATTTGAGCGCGCCGCTGACCTCGAGCCCGAAAACGTGGAGGTATGGTTGGCTTGGTCGCTGGTTATGTTTGACCAGGGCGACTACCCGAAAGCCTACGAGCTACTCAAGCAAGGAATAGACGAGAACCCCGACAACGCCGACCTGTTTTACCGTGCCACTATTTATTTGTTGCACTCGGGCGAGTACCGCGAGGCACTCCTGAATTTAGAAATTGCCCTGACGCTCGACTACGACAAGCACCAACAGTTGTTCAATTTTTTTCCTGACCTTGAAAAACAGAAAGCTCTCTACAAAATAATTGAACAATACCGCAGAGTTTAAAACAACGCTCAAAATAGGTCTGCGAGCCAATGTATTATATTTTTGATGCCAATTCGGGTTGTTTGTAATAATACTTAGCACCCAAAAAACGCAGGTAGGGCATAAAAGAAAGCCAGTAATTCCAGTCGGTCGGTCGCCCGTTGGTAACGACCATGACGAAGTAAGTCATCGAAAAATAAGCCAAAAATAGCGAGTAATCGTTCGTTGGATTTTTAATTTCTTTGAAGGCATAATACCAGACCAATACAAAAAAACCACCGAAAAAAAACACCCCTAACATTCCGTAGTTCATCCACGCCTCCAAAATGGGTATGTCCAGCCACGTAGCCTCGTGGCCCAACCCAAACACAATTCCAATAATATTGCCCGACTGAATGAGATCGGTAAAACGACCAAAACTGGCCACGCGGCCCATCGACGAGGCATCTAACTGAACGGCCGAGCCCTTTACTTTGGTACCCGCCAGGGAGTAAACGATGTTGAGCGCGTTGTCGGTAAAGGAAGAGGTGTATCGGCTCACGATCGAAAAGACATCGTAGAACTGGTTGGCAATTTGCGACAAAATAACCATCACCACCACCACGGTGAGGATGTTCTTGACGTTGAACACCCCACGAATAATGGCCTTGAAGCCAGTTTTTCTAAAATTAAAGAAAACGGAAGCTGCAACTACCAGTATGAACCCAAAAAGAGTGGAACGAACTTGGCACATGAACAAAATAACGAGGCTAAAAATAGCAATTAAGTAGCAAAGCACCCGCAAAACTACCCCCACCCGCGCCGAATAAACCATGGCAGCGATAATGCAATAAAGCGCGTTGTAGGCATACACGTGCGGATTGCCACCCGACTGAGCGTCTTCGTTGCCAAACGATATGGCCGCGCGCTTTCCAACGACCCAGTAAGGATCTTTTAGGATGCCGATAACGAGCGAAATACTGCCGATTAAACAATAAATAATAATAACCGGCAGAATTTTTTCGGCAACAATGTTGGGGGTGTATATCAAAAAAATAATAAAGACCATCGGCAAAGCGAACGTCAAAATATCGCGCTCTATTTCGGCTACGTAACCCCAGTAGAGGTATTGGAGCGTAAGGTACGTGAGGACGATAACGCCGAACGACCACAAAAACGCAAACAAACCAGTGTTAATGCGGTACATAGGACGCGCAAAGCCCATCGGAATCATAATGAGCAGACCCAACGCCCAAAATGCAGCGGTGAACGTACTATTTTTGGGGCCAAAACCCAGAAAGTCGCGGATGAAAAAGACGACTGGGTAGGCATTAAAGACCATGCAAATACCAATCGACTGCCGCAGTGTGTTGATGTTTCCGAACATAAGCGTTATATTTTTTGTCGATGTTTGATGTAGGCGAAATCGAAGTTGAGCAGAAACCAACCCATTTTACGAAGGCGGCAGTACCAAAGCCAGAACCTAAGCCCCAACACGGAGTCAATCTGGCTAGTGTAGCGTTGCTTAATGGTTTCGTGTTCGCGGGTGCCCACGTCAGAAATTGTACTGGTTTTGGCACTTATATGTTTGCGAAAACCGCCCAAAAAATAATTGATTTGACGGCAAACCACCGACGTGTTCATCGTGAAACGGGTGATGAATTCATAATCGAAGGCAAACTGGTAGGCCGTGTCAAAAAGACCAAATCGGTCAATGAGCGAACGCTTAAAAAACAGACTCTGGTTGTGAATCTGCATTCCTTCGGCCACCTGACACTGGCGGCAAAAAGGTACTGTTTTCAACTGCTCGATGACAATATCGTGTTCATCGATCATTACAATATGACCGTATAAAATATCGACCGACCGCGACTTGGTAATCTCGGCGGCCACCCTGACCAGGGCATTCGGCGCATAAACATCGTCCGAATTTTGAAAACTTAACCACTCGCCCGTGGCTCGCAACAGCCCCTTGTTGATGGCATCTACCTGGCCATTGTCTTTTTCGCTGACCCAAAAATGCAGGTACTTTTCGTATTTTTTAATAATCTCAACGCTTCCATCGCTCGAGCCACCGTCGATGATAATATACTCTAAATTGGGATAATTTTGGTTAAGAACACTCAAAATGGTTCGTTCCAAAAAAGCCGCTTGGTTAAAAGACGGCGTTATGACGGATAATTTTGGGTATGCAGCATTTTTAACCGCAAGCACCTGCGGCTCGAAGGTAGGGTGCTGTACAAAATCCGTTAGACTATTGGGTTGGAACATAATTGGCAGAAAATATATTTTCAAATCACTGATTTATAGATACTTAAAGTTTCGAGTGCGTTTCTACGAACCGAAAACTGACTGGCCTGTTGGTAGCCGCGCTGCACCATCTGGGTCCTCAGCGTGTCGTCGTAGAGCACCGATGCTACCGCGTCTCTAATTTCTTCGGGAGAGTTAGGGTCAAAGTAAACCGCTGCCTCCCCTCCTACCTCGGGCAGCGAACTGTTGTTGGCCAACGCACACGCACAGCCGCATTGCAGCGCTTCGAGGGCCGTGAACCCGAAGCCCTCGTTGAGCGACGGATAGACGAAAACTTGGGCGTTGGCGTATATTTCGGCCAATTCGGAGTCGGTCTCAAAACGCAGTTGTTGTACCCGTTGCAACAGACCTGCCGCCACGAAAGTAGCTTGTTCTTGGTCAGTAAAAGCCCCACCTCCCGCGCAAATTAAGTGCAGCGAAACATCTTGCCTCAAAACCTCTGCTATGCCAAGCCACATTCCTGCAAAGTTTTTGTAAAAATCGCGCTTGCCCACAAACAACACATAACGCTCGGGCAACTTGCCTTTGGGAAGCACCGCTTGGCCACGCTCAATGGTGCTTCCCAGATAGACGACCTTTATTTTTTCGGGATCTATCTCAGGAAAATACTTTATTATATCCCTTCGAGAGTTTTCGGAAACGGCAATAATTGCCGCCGCCCGCGCCAGCAATTTTGCTTTTTGGGCGGGCAGATGCTCCCCGATTTCGGGGTAAATTTTGCCCATTTTTTCGCTCGACGCGTCGTGAAATGTAATAACGAAGGGCTTGTTTTTCAGTGGTTTGAGAAAATATTCGTGGTAATAAGTCGGGTGGAACACGTCGAAATTGCCAGCGGATATTTTGCTTTTACTAACCAACCGATTAAACATCGAAAACGTTTGGTTTGCCCTGCCATTATTGGCCAAAGATTGGTAACTAAACGGTTTTGCAAACCGCAGATTTTTTAAATATTCGTTGTTTGAAAAGGCCGCCGCTACCTCAACTTCGACGGTACTTTGCAGCGAAAGGTACTGAATCAGCTCAAAAAAGTAGCGCGAAACCCCACCGTGTTGGCTCCCCGTGAAGGCTTGGTGGTCGTACAATATCCGCATGCTGCTTCGTGATGGTTTCCACAAATTTACAAAATATTCTTTGTACCAGAAACCTCCGCCAAAATCGCGCACAAGTTATCGATGCTTTTTATGGGGTCGTGCCGCTCAATTACTTTGTTTTGGGCGTTTTTTCCCAACGCCTTTCGCACCTTCGGGTTCTCGATCCAACCTTGAACTACCGCCGACATGGCCTCCACGTCGGCATAGGGCACTACCGCCCCAGCGTCTTCCGCAATTAAATCAGGCAACCCGCCCGACTGCTCGAAACACACAATTGGGGTTTGGTTTAGGGCCGCCTCCAAGGCCACCAACGGGTAGGGATCTTCGCGTGAGGTGAGCGCAAAAATATCGAACTGGGTGGTATAATCAAAAACAGCGGGGGTGGGTTCTATCAAAATTATTTTGTCGGTTAATCCCATTTTGGCAATATCAAATGCCTGAACGGTGTGCAACTCGGTATTTTTGGGCAGGCCCACCCACATAAAATAAACATTTTCGGGATACTTTTTTAGGACGCTTTTTGCCAAACCCAAAAATAGATCGTTGCCCTTGCGGAGTTCGGCATTGCCGCATCCACCCACCAAAATTGCCCCAGCGGGTACGTTGTAGCGCATCCTGACGTTGCCTTTTCGGGCATTTTCTATTTTTACCAACATCTCACGGGTGTCGATGTGCGTGAAAATAGAAACATTTTTGGGCAAAAAAGCGTGGACTTGCACGTAATAATCGGCCAGTGCCTGCGCCACCACCAGCAACCGATTGGTATGCCTAAAAGTATGGGCAAGTTGGGCGGGGTCGGTGTATATTTCTACGGCCATGGCCAGTTCGTGGGCAAACAAAACGACTGGTTTTTGGAGGTGTTCTATCTCCTTGGAGAGCGCACTGCTCGCCACCGTGTTCATAAACACCAGATCGATCTTGGCATCAGCCATGTTTTTTTCAAAAATCGACCGCTGCTTTTCAGCGTCTCTTCGTTGAAAAAAAGGCAGAATGCCCAACGTAGCCAAGAGTTTATCGATCCTGACACCGAAAAAAAAGTCGCGCGGTTGGGGCAACTTACTAATGGGCAAAAGTTTTTCAAAATCTCCCTCCAGCGGCCCGCCACCGCCCAGCAGTAGGTGCATGGCCGCTCCGCGTTGCTTCAATTGTTTGATGACTTCGAGCAGCACGATCTGCGCACCTGCACGGTTGGCATCGTGGCTCACAAACAAGATGGTTTTCATGGCTGCGTGGTGCGTTTCAAAATATCCTTCCAGTGGTCTATTTGGTTGCTAACGTCAAATTCGAGGCTTCGCTCGCGCAGTTTTTTAACATCGACGGGGGTCTTTCCGTCGCTTACTGCCATCATAGCCGCTGCCAAGTCGTTTAGTCCAAACCCCTCTACGACCGCCCCCATGCCCGTTTGCACAAATTCTTCGATGCCCCCCGAATTAAAACCCACGATGGGTTTTTGCAGGTAAGCCGCCTCTATCATAACCAGTGGGTAGGGGTCTTCGCGGGCAAGGAGCAAAAACCCGTCGCAAATATTAAGGTAATCGTAGTAGTCGGCCTGGTCTTTTGCGCCCAGCTCAACAAAATTCAGGTTTTCGTTGCGCACGCGTTGGTCTAAATAATAGTTTAGTCCCGTCTGGCGCGAATCTCCGAGCCAAACTACGTACACATTTTTGGGGAGTTTTTCGAGCAGGTCTGGCACAAAATCGTATCCTTTACGGAGTGCCATCGTTCCCGACATGAGCCACACGAAGGCATCTTGGCCAATGCCCAACTGTTGCCTAATTTTATGCCGATCCGTTTTTATTTCGATCGCCCTGGTGTCGATAAACTCGTACTGGAGAATCGTATTTATAAAGCCCATCTGCCGAAAACGTTTTTCGACTATTGCCGAACAACACACAATATACTTGGCGTTTTCGAGCATATTTTTCATCTCTGGGTATTTGAGTTCGTCGTAAAGCGAAACCAGTTCGTGGGCGTGGACGAAATACGGAACGCCCAACTTTTGCGCCAAAACCGCAAATTGGGGCATTGTTATTGTGTTCAAGTACCAAATATCGGGTTTTATGCGCCCGTGCAACCGCTCCAAATGGGCTTCCTCTGGCGACCGTCCGAAGATTTTGTAGTACACGCCCTCGTAGATCTGAAACAAAAAACCACGCTTCGTGCCGTAGCTGTAGGTATGCACCGTGGGTGGATTTTGGGCAAAGAAAGTTCCCGCCTTTCGGCTGAAAACAAATGCCTCGAACGCGCTCCCCGCCAGGGCTTTGATTAAGTACCAAAGCATCATTTCGGAACCAGTGCGCCCGCCCGTTGGTGTGAGGAATAGTATTTTCATGGTGTCACGAATAGAACCAGTTTATAATCTGTAAAAATGGTTCTGGTTGAACAATATCTTGCCAAAGTAGCCCGTGAGTAGTGCCACCTTGCGGGCAAAATCGACCTGGTTTTCCAATTGAAAGAACGGACTCCTGGCATTTTTTAGGTTTACGGCCATCTTCCAGCCAAAATAAACGGGTGTCATCAACCAGTAATTAGCCATTAACGCCAAAAACTGCCCAATTCCGTATTCTTTTCTAATCCAGACCAGGTTTGAAAGCGTAATCTGCGGAAAAATACGGTTTATGGGCGTAATCTCTTGATTTTTGCGCTCTGGATGGCTCCCCCACTCGTAGTGAATGTACTGACAGTCGCCGTAAACTTTCAGCTTTCCTACCCTACCGAGGCGGCAGTTCCATTCGGTGTCTTCGCCGTACATAAAAAAACGTTCGTCGAGCATTCCCGCTTTTGCTACCGTACTTTTTCGAGCCACCAAAAAAGCGGCTGGAATCCAATCTACCTGTTCGTGGTCGGTGTATTGGGTTTCGGGATACAGTTTTTCGAGCAGTCGGTCAATACCTTTTGAGGGTGGATAAATGTACTGAAACCGCCTGAACGCGGCCAAACTCTTAAAAAAAGGCCGCTCCGTCAGGTCTGGATACAACTGCACCCCGCCGCAAGCCACCGTGGCGGGGTCGGCACCGAGGTGCTGTTTTACCTTGGCCAGCAGGTCGTCTATGAGCAACGTATCCGAATTGAGCAACACCAGATTTTCGCCCTTGGCCGCTCTCATGCCCGCATTGTTGGCCCGGGCAAAGCCCGCATTGCTGCCCATGTCTATCCATTTCACGGCTGGAAACTCGCCCGTAACGACGGCTTGGCTGTTGTCTCGGGAGTCGTTATCGACCACAATAACCTCCACGGAAGCGCCCTTCGTTTGCTTAAAAACCGACCGCACGCAATCGGCGGTCATTTGCGGGGTTTTGTAGTTTACGATAATAACCGAAAAATCTGGTGTCATTGGGGGCTTGCTTTTTACCTTAATAAACGTCGTAACTAAACGCGCTTTTCTTTACGGCGGGGTTGCCCACGTACACGCCCCACGCCTCGGTGTTGCGGGTCACGGCGGCGGCCATGCCCACGAGCGTTCCCTCGGCAATGTGCAGGTAGTCTCGAATGGTGGCGTTTACGCCAAAAAACGAGTAAGAATCTACCACGCAATGACCCGACAAAACGACCTGCGAAGTAAAAAATACGTGGTCGTTTATCTGCCCGTGGTGCCCAATGTGGTTGCCGCTCCAAAGCACCACATTGTTGCCAATGGTGGTGTAGGGCTGAATGGTATTGTTCTCTAAAATAAAGCAGTTGTCGCCAATGGGATTATTAAAAAGCGTTGCCTTGGAACTCACATAACTAATCAGTCGGTAGCCTTTTGCTTTGGCATCGTTGTAAATCTGCTCCCTATTTTTGTTCATCTTGCGGCCCGTCATGGGGGCAAAAAAATCGAATCCGTCGGGCGGATAAACCTGCTCGACGGTCTCGAAGGCCACCACGGGCAGGCCATGAAAATAAGGTTCTTTGAGGTACTCCGCGTGCACGGCAAAGGCCACAACTTCGTGCTCGGAGTCGTGGGTGAGGTAATAATGGGCGAGTTCGGCGGTATCTAAAACGCCAAAAATGACTACTTTCGACATATTCGTATCTTTTATGGTGATTAAAAACCGTTAGGCAACCAATTCGTACAGGTCTAACAGCGCATTCACTTCGGCCACGCTGTTAAACATCAAAACATCTAATACCGACAAAAACGGGACGTATTCGTTCTGAAACTGCCTGTAAACCAGTGGATTAGTTTTTATAAATCGCAACGTTATTTTCTCGGCATCGAACGCAAGGTGGTTGTACAGTTGCTGGCCGCCAATTGGGTTTATGTACAATTTGGCGTTTTCTTGGCGACAAATATCAATAATTCTGTCCTGCGCTTTGAGTTGCTCATTGCCATACACCGCCGAACTCCGCACAAGGTCGGTGGTTATGGCCAAATACTGCATTATTTCTTGAATACTACCAAAAATAAGGTCGGCCACGCGCGGTGAGGTATTGTGTAGAATGCGCTCAACGATTGGGTAAACTTGCGCAAAGTACGGGGCTTTTTTGTAAGACTGCCCAACGGTTTGGAGTAGTTTGGGCCGCCACTTGGGGTCGTCAGAAAGTTCTATTTGGTTAATCAATTTATTCTGACTGGCATCTTTGAGCGGAACGGTAAACAAAAACGCCTTGCCGTTCACGAGCAGATTGTTTCGGTTTATCCACCCCTTATTGATGTAGTTCACGTCGTCGTACAGCACAAACTTATCGACCGCTTTGATGAGCTGAAAATACCCGATGTAGGGTAAAAAATAAGGTTGCATGATGGCTATTTTCATCTCAATTTTCGGAGATAGTAGTCCTCTCCGCGCGTGAGCGGGTTGGCCACTGTGGTGTCGGTGCCCAACCTAATGTCTCCTTTTTGGGGCGCAATAACGTTCTTAGAAAAAAACAAAAAATCGGCCACTTTCGGAATGGGTTGCACGCCCTGCTCAAATGGATTGATGGCAATGAGCCGCCGACTGAGGTTTTTGCCGTAGAGGGGGTATTCAAAGTCGTCGTTGATGGTGCCGAGGGCCACCGTGGCATTTTCGGGAACGATCTCATCGAAGAGTTCGTAGGCTGGGATCACGTCGGGACGCGCCCAGAGCATGTAAGGCAAGCGCGGTGCTCCCACCGCCGACCGATACCCGAGGACATCAAAGGGCAGGCAACGCACGTTGAAATAAACGATCATAAAGCCCGATAAACAGGCCAAAACGCTCACCAAGGCCACGTAGCTCTTGCCCACTATTCGTTTGGCAACGTTTATTTTTACGGTTGGATGCGTGAACAACAAACCCAAAAACAGTACCGCAAAAACGCCCGTTTCAATAAAATAACGGCCTTTGAAGGGATCGTAGGGAGCCGAGAACGAAAGCGCCAAAAAGTGCAGCAACACGGCAACTCCCAGAAAATAGTGTACCCGCGACGGCACAATGCTCAACAAGACCATAAAAATGAGCGGAAAAACCAAACCAAAACCCCAAACACCCCAGTACGGGTTGGCGTTGTAGTACTCAAAACGCCGCTCGAAGCTAAAGGGCAGAATGGTAAAATCGGTTACTTCGTCTAAGTATAATCCTAATTTATCTTCTAACCGAACGGCCAATCCGCGCATCGAACGGTTTAGCGCTGCGCCAGCGGCGATGTTTCTGATGCCATCCAAATTAAAAAAATCGTAGCCGTACCTAACCACGTTCCGACTGCCCTGTTTGAACAGGTTGCGGGGTGTTCCAGCCCGCTCGACCGATTGGTGTTTGAGGGCCGTGGACGGGCCAATTGGATGGCCAAAAACCTCAATATTTTTTAGGTATCCCGTGGGCAACGTCCAAATCAGCCCAGAAACGACGATGCTAACGCCCAGTTTCACCACTGCGTCCCAGTGAATGAAACGGTGTACGCGCCAGGTTTTTCGCTGGTCGAAATTCCAGAAAACGGTGTATAGCATCACCACAAATACGGACGGAAGCAACAACAAAAACGTGATTTTATGCCCCAACGCTACCGCAAAAACGATACCCGACAGGTACAAATACGCAGCGCGGCGCGATTGGTAGTAACTGAACAAAAAAAACAAAAGGCAACTCAAATACGCTGTCAGCACCACATCGGTTTCGGTGGTGACGGCCTGCATGAGTAAATCCAGAAAAAGAGCGTAGGCCAGGGCACAAAAAAACGAAGCCGACAGGTTTTTGAATATTCGCTGGCTGATGCCAAAAATAGCGACCACCGAAACCCAGTAGGACAAAAAATGAATGATCTTAAAGGCGTTTTCGACGCGCCCAGTCATTAAATAACTATAAATCTGGATTGTGCAAACGCTCTTCGGGTAGGTATCCATGTTCCAGTTGGTGCCGCCAAAGTGCGCCATTGTTCCGCGCTGAATATACTGCACCACGCGGTTGAGGTGGCCCGTCATGCTGTCCCATTCGTTGGGAACGGTAAGAACAACGAGTATTAAATTGGTAACTCCGAGCGCAAAAACGGTCATAAACAATATGCCAAACACCCAGCGCAGATACGCCGACAGGCCCGCGTACCACGCTAAGGTGGTTTTTAAGCGGTTTGCCGCGAGCGTGCGCGTGCTGGCCGCCGCCGTAGTTGTAATAATTCCCGAAACACTGGCCAAGAAATAAAACGCCAGCAAAGGCACCAGCACCGCCACCGACCAAGCAAAAGCATCGGCCGTGAGGTCGAGCCCCGACAGCACGAAACCAGTTGAAATAATACAAGCAGTGAAGAGCACAAAACTGAGCAGCAAACGCTCAACCAGCGATTCTTTGGCGAACTGGGAAGATAGTTTGGTGCACAGGTAAGCAAAAATTATGAATGGAACGATGAACAGGTGGCTCATAAAGCATTGTTTATCAGCTCACAGATTTGAAGAACTGATTCGGGTTCGAGTTCGGGGTAGAGCGGTAGCGCGGCGGCGCGGGCAGAGATACGCTCCGAAATAGGGCAGTCGTGTTTAGTATCAAAAAAAGGCAGGGTGTTGAGCGACGGATAAAAATAGCGGCGCGGCTGAATTTGGTGTTCGAGTAGTTTTGCAAACACGGTTCGCAGTTGCGCCTCCGACTCAAAAACGGTTGGGTAGTAGGCGTAGTTGCGCTCCAAATCGGACACGAACGTGGGTTTGCTTAGTTTACTGTAATCCAAATGCGCATCGTAAAGGTCGCTCAGTATCTTTCGTTTGGCAATGAGTTCATCTACTTTGGGAAGCATACAAAGTCCCATTGCAGCGTGAAACTCCGACATTTTACCATTTATGCCCACCATCTTGTAGTATTCGTCGCCGCGATGGCCAAAGGCCCGCAGCAACTCAAACTCCTCGCTCAGGTGGGTGTGCGGCGACACAATGGCCCCGCCCTCCACGGTATGAAAAACCTTGGTGGCGTGGAAACTCAACGTGCTCGCATCGCCGTGGTTGAGCAACGACTCCCCTTTGTACTTTACGCCAAAGGTATGGGCGGCATCGTAAATAACTTTTAGGTTGTGTTTTTTGGCAATGGCCCCTATCCGCTCCACGTCGCAGGCGTTGCCATAGACGTGGGTAGCCATAATGGCCGTTGTCTTTTCGGTAATTGCGGCCTCAATAAGTTCAGGATCAATGCAATACGTTTCGGGGTCAATGTCCACAAACACGGGTTTGCAGTTGTGCCATATCAGGGCGTTGGTAGTGGCCACATACGAAAACGGCGTGGTAATCACCTCGTCAGTAATGTTGAGCACTTTAAGGGCAAACTGCAACACAATTGTGCCGTTGGAGTAGGCATAAAGTTGCTCCACGCCCAAATGAGCGCGCAATTTTTGTTCCAGTTCTTGCACGAGCGGGCCATTGTTGGTGAGCCACGCCCGATGCCAGATGCCCTCCAAGTGAGCTTTATAGGTGTCTATATCGGGGAGATATGTTTTTGTGACGTTAATCATTCACTGCTATTTCGGCTTGGTAAATTTCAAAGTTTAAATTGGGGCGCACGTAGCCAGGCCACTTGTCGTACCAGGTCACACCCACGCGGTGGTCTTCAATGTCGAACGAAATGGCCTCCTCTAAATTATAAAGCACCGTTGAGGTATCTTTGACGATCATCACCGAAATACTGTACGAACCATCGTTGAGAAAATGGCCAGGTATGTCGAGCGTTGCCGCCACCACACCCTGCTCAAAAGCCCGCGAACTTGTTCCCACGTTAAAAACGCACTCGCCAGTGAAAGCAAACAGGTGTAGACTGAGATTTAGCTTTGCGCCGTCTTCCATGTTCCAAAACTCAAAATGGAGCTTCATGGATGTCCTAATGTCGATGTGCTGGAGCGCGTCTTTGTATTGGGGTTCTAACTCAATTCTTTTTACGCGCACTTGGTCGCCGCCAGGTGCGGTAGCGGGGGCTTCCCAGGTTTGTTTGAGGGCGGTTTTCGACACCCGCGACAAGTATGATGTAACTACGTGGTTGGTTTCTCCTTGCATGAGCAACTGGCCTTTTTCGAAATACATCGCCTTGTTGCACAGGGCTTGGATGGCCGTTAGGTTGTGGCTCACAAACAAAATAGTGCGCCCACTGTCGGCAAGTTCGCGCATGTTCCCGAGGCATTTTTTCTGAAATTCGGCATCACCCACGGCCAAAACCTCGTCTATAATCAGAATTTCGGGGTTTAGGTGCGCCGCAATGGCAAAACCCAAACGCACGTACATTCCCGAAGAGTAGCGCTTGACTGGTGTATCCAAGAATTTTTCGACCCCCGCAAAATCGACGATGGTGTCGAAGTGCTTGCGGATTTCTTCTTTTCTCATACCCAGTATCGCGCCATTCAAAAAAATATTCTCGCGCCCAGTGAGCTCAGGATGAAACCCCGTGCCTACTTCGAGCAAACTGGCCACTCGCCCCCGAACTGTAATAGAGCCCGTGGTGGGCTCGGTAATTTTGCTTAGTATCTTGAGCAACGTAGATTTTCCAGCCCCATTATGACCCACAATCCCGATCCTGTCACCTTGGTTAATGCTAAAATCGACTCCTTTCAAGGCCCAAAATTCTTCTTTTTCGGTATTTTCGCCGTCAGATTTATCCCAAAACCCTTTTATTTTTTGGGTAATGGTTTGCTTGAGATCTAAGTTTTTGACGCTCTTTCTCTTGTGGTCGATGATGTACTTTTTACTGACATTTTCGGCTGTGATGACCTGCATAGCGGTTTTTTTTCTGTTCTTAAATATGGTCTACGAACGATCTCTCTTCTCTTTTGAAGTAATACACTGAAAAAACGAGAAACAAAGATACAACTACCACCGACGCGATCAAGCTATTGGGGTTAAAATACGCGCCCTCGCCCAACAAACACCACCTGAAACCGTCGATGATACCCACCAGCGGGTTTAGGGTGTAGTATTTGTACCACCACTCTCCCTGGCCTAAGCTACTGCTGTATGCAATGGGGCAAATGTAGAAGCCGATTTGCACCAAAAAGGGAATCAGCTGGGCCACGTCGCGAAAACGAACGTTGATGACGGCAAAAAACAACCCAAATGCCAGCGATGCCATGAGCGACAAAATGACAAAAAGTGGCAAGTAAAGAATATTTGCCGTGGGTGGGTGCTGATACCAGGTGGCAATGGCGATATACAGACCAAACGTAACCAGAAAATCGACCAAACCCACCACCACTGAGCTAAGGGGCATGAGCAAACGCGGAAAATACACCTTAGTAACTAAATTTGAATTATAGAGAATACTCACACTCACCTGAGCGAAGGTGTTGGAAAAAAAGGTCCAGATCGTTATTCCCGACAGCACCATGAGTGGATACGGCACACCAGGGTCGCTTTTTAGTTTGGCAATGTAGCTAAACACAAACACCATCACCATGGTAGTAGCGAAGGGCCGCAAAACGACCCAACCCATGCCGAGGAACGTTTGTTTATAGCGCACCGAGATGTCTCTTTTGGCCAAGATTACAAGTAGCTCAGTGTTATTGAGTAAGTCGCGCCAATAATTTTTGGCCGCATAGCCAGCTTCAATTTTCGTTTCTTGCACGCCCAATGTCGTTATTTAAACTATTTATTAGAGATCAATTCCCATTTGCTTCACTTGTTGGTAAAGCGTTTTGACGTAGATGGCTATCAGGCCCAGAAGCACTCCCAGAAACGACCCGATGGGCAGGCCATTGCCTTTGGCTTGTTTAGACACCAAAGGAAGGTGTACGGGTTCGATGATCGTAAAAAGTGGGGTTTCTTTAATGAGCGACACCCGCAGGTTTTCGTAGCTTCTGATGGCCTCAAAATACATCGTCGAAACAAAGCCTGACTTACGCGCCAGCTGGGTCTCGGCCATTTTACTTTCGGCCATCACTGCGTAGGCATCCACGGTTTGGCTGGCCGCCAGCCTTGTTTCGGTGCGGTTCAATATCCTAAAAAGCGAGTCGGCACGGTTTTTAAGAATGACGAGCGTCTCTCGAGATTTTTGCGTTTGGATCGAGTCGTGCACTTCTTCGATGGTCTTGATGAGGGTCTCGGCCCACACCTTGGCCAGTGTTTCGTTTTCGATCCCGACCGTGAGCTGCGAAAACGTAACTTTCTTGCCCGCTATGTCCAACAGCGTCTGCCCTTTTATTCGGCCATACATTTGATCCAAAACGATGCTTTCAAAATAATTGAGTTTAGAAACTGGTTTGTTTGTAAACTTAACCGTCAGCAGTTCTGGAGAGCCAATAAACTCCTCATTGAATTCGCTCGAATCTTTGTAAAAATTGGCCAAAATGAGCTTTTGATCGTTTACCTTCACGGTTTTCATCAATGCTTTCTCAATCACTGGCCGCGAGAGCGCGTAGCTGTAGAAATTCTCGCCCACAAACAGGCCAGCATCGGGTGCTGCTCCGCCTCCACCGCGGCCAAGCAGCGAGCTGATGTCGCCGAAGCCACCTTGCTGGGGTGCAGCACCGCCCATGTTAAAAATAATTGAGGCCGTATAGACTGGGCGTTCCTTGGTGACAAGGTCGAAAATCAGCCCGCCAAGAACACCTGCGGCAATAAAGCCCACCAGCAGTTTCCAGTTTTTTTTGATTGCATTTTTGATCTGAAGCACTCCCACCAGCACGTCGCGCAGCGCAAACTGTTCAGCTGGCAGGGCATTATTTGATTTGTTGGATTCCATATAAATTATCTGATGGTTCTGAATAAAAGTACCGACGTGATGAGCGTCATCAACGACGTACTAATGCCAATTATGCGGTTGAGGGACTGGTTTACGTCCAAGTCGGCAGCGGTTCTAACGGGTACGATTACGTCGGTGCCAGGCTCAATGCGCGGATAGATGTTCACAAATAAAAACTTGCGGGTGCGGTCTATCGAACCGTTTGGATAGACCACGTAGCATTTTCTTTTCAGCGACCGCGATGTGAAGCCGCCTGCCTGCGAGATGTAGTCCATGAAAGTCCCGCCCCTAAATTTAATGGTAGTCGGATACAACACCTGGCCCTGCACGCGCACTGTTTCCAGTCGCTTGGGGATTCTGAGCAGGTCGCCGTCCTGCAAAATCAAATCTTCCGACCCGTTGGGCTTTTTCATGATTTCGGCCAGATTTATGCCCACCGACTCTTCGGTGTTTTCACTAATTGTCTCAGCCACAAACGCTCCTTTTTTGGCATCGTCGGCCAGTATATTTATTGATTTGTTGCGGCGCTCAATCTCGGCAGCACTCAAATTCACCTTTCGCACCAGGGTAGCACCAGCCGTGTAGGCTTGCGGCGTTAGACCGCCCGCCCGGGCGAGGAGGTCAGATATTTTTTCGTCTTTGTTTATGATCCCGTAATCGCCAGGGCTCAGTACCTCCCCCTCGATCGCAACGAAAGTCTGGGGCTGGTAGTTGGGGGCTTTCCTGATGATAATTTCATCAAAGGGTTGCAGCGCAAACTTATTGTCGTCGGCATCTAAGCCCAAATTTCGGTTTACATTAAACCTAAAAACCTCCGAAACCTGCGCCGTGGCCGACATCAAGTTTACGTCCTTTTTACGCCTCACCACCTCTACTTGGGCGTTCTGAGCCGATTCTTTCATGCCCCCCGCTTTGAGTATAATATCGGCCAGTGTGATGCCATAATAGTAAGGTGACTCAAAAAAGTCTGGATTGTTCACCTCGCCGCTGATGCGGATGTAGGCGCGTTCGGCCAGGTCAAACTTTGAGGTTACGGTCACTACGTCTTCTCTTTTAAGTTCAAAGTCGGGCTGAGTACCATTTATGATGGCTCCCAAGTCGAGCGAGATGCTCTCAATCGACAAGTCTTCGCGGGTTCTAATCACGCTGATTCGCCCCGTAAACGCGTCTCCTTTTAGTCCTTCGGCGTTTTTAATGAGCGTGAGCAGCGTGGGGTTTTGAGTGAGTGAATACTCGCCCTCGCGGTACACGGCTCCGTTCAACAAAACCAAGTTGGCGAACCTGTCGAGCAGCAGCCCCACTTCAATAACATCTCCGTTGGTAGGTATATGGGCGGCAAAATCCTTCTTCTCAATTTCGTTGATGGTTCGCTCGCGGTCCGACAGACCCCGTACTTTCACCCGCGAGGTGTAGGCGTTTTGTCCAAAATTGCCCGCGTAATAAAACGCCTTTTCTAAACTTTCTTTGGCCGTGAGTTCATAAATGCCAGGCCGCTTCACGTTGCCGATTACCTCTACCTGTTTTGAGTAAACGGGTATAAAAATATTATCGTTGTCTTGCAGCCTAATATCGGCCACGAGTGTGCCTCGGAGTAGGTATTCGTACAAGTCAATGGTTTCGATGACCTTATTTTTGCGGATTACCTTTATTTCTCTGAACGAACCGTTTTCGGTTGGCCCGCCCGACTGATACAACGCATTGAGAGCCGACGACAGCGACGACAACGAGTAGCTCCCTGGCGTAATAACCTCGCCCGTAACGGTCACCTTAATGGTTCGTAGCTTGCCAATAGTCACCTCCATGGTGGTGGCGGCACGCGCACCTCCTTGGCCCATCATGCCCAAATAAAACTTAGATAAACGGTTTATGAGAATTTTTTTAATTTCCTCGATGGTGTTGCCGCTCACAAAAATGGCACCAGCGCGCTCTAAAAAAATGAAACCATCGTTATTGACGGTGGCTTTGAGCTGGTTTTGAGAATATCCATATATATAAATCAGCAGTTCGTCGCCTGGGCCAACGGTATAGTCGCGGGGGGTGGCCAAAGATTGTGACGGCTGGAAACTCACATTCTGATTGTTGAAAATATCATAACCAAATATTTTCTTTCGGCGAGCCAATACCTCCGCGCTCACACCAGTGCCAGTTTGGGTGTTTCGGGCTGAATCCGACTTGCCACTGGCCAAGTTTTTGGTATTTAGCGGCGTCGATTTGGCCGAATTTTGCCCGCGTCCGTTTTCGGTTCTTAGATTGGGGGTGTTTTTTGGCGCGTTTTCGACGGGCTGGTTTTGAGTCGCAGCGGGAGTCGCCACGCTCGGAGCGGCGGGTAGCGCGGCAGGGGCTGGTTGCTGGGCGAACGTATTTAGTGCGCTTACCAAAAGGATTGTGGAACAAAAAAACGAACTCCACGCACGAATCTCACTATTTTTTTGTGTAACAAACCTAATAATTGTGTTGCTTTGCATAATTTAGAATTACGTTAAGAATTTGGTGAAACCAAATCAACCGCCTTTGTTTTAGGGCAGCAAAGTAAAGCATCTTTTTTGGCTTATTAAACTTTTTTCTGTTTTTTAGCCTCAAAACACCCCCAATAATGGTACTATTCTAATATTTACACCCTACCACATCCATTAAAGCAGCAGTACCAAACTTGTTTTAACGAACAAACCTGTGTTTTGCTCAAACCCAACAAACAAAGAAACAGTACGAATGAACAACAAAGAGGTAGTTTATAACGAAGACAGTATCAAGTCGTTAGACTGGAAAGAACACATCAGGTTACGGCCAGGAATGTACATTGGCAAACTTGGCGACGGAGCCGCCGCCGACGACGGCATTTACGTGCTGGTAAAAGAAGTGATTGACAACTGTATCGACGAGCACACGATGGGACACGGCAAAACCATCGAAATAAAAGTGATGGATCACCGCGTGGAGGTACGCGATTTTGGGCGGGGTATTCCGCTCGGTAAGGTCATCGACGTGGTCTCTAAGATAAACACGGGAGGTAAGTACGACTCGGGGGCGTTTCAAAAATCGGTGGGACTCAACGGGGTGGGTACAAAGGCCGTCAATGCGCTGTCGTCGTATTTTAAAGTGCAATCTTTCCGCGACGGCAAGTCGGTGTGGGCGGAGTTCGAGGGCGGAGTCCTCAAAAAACAGTTCGATGAAACAACCTCCGACAAAAACGGCACGTTCGTGGTCTTTGAGCCCGACAACACGATCTTTAAGAACTACCATTTTATTCCACAGTATTTAGATAATTTACTTTGGAACTACTGCTACCTCAACGCAGGGTTGGTCATTAACTTCAACAAACAAAAGTACGTTTCTCAAAACGGCCTTTTAGATCTATTGAAAAGCAAAACCGATGCCGACACGCTCCGCTACCCGATCATCCACCTGAAAGGCAACGACATCGAAATTTCGCTTACCCACGGCAACCAATACGGCGAGGAGTACTACTCGTTCGTAAACGGCCAATATACCACCCAAGGAGGCACCCACTTGTTGGCATTTAGGGAGGCTATTGTCAAGGCCGTTCGGGAGTTTTTTAAGAAAGACTACGAAGCCTCCGACGTGCGCGCATCGATGGTGGGCGCAATAAGTGTGCGGGTTCAAGAGCCCGTTTTTGAGTCTCAGACCAAAACAAAACTGGGGTCTAACAACATCTCGCCCGATTCGAGCAGTACTACCATTCGGACCTTTGTAAACGATTTTTTGAAGGAACACTTAGACAATTACCTCCACAAAAACCCCGAAACGGCCCAAGCCCTCAAACGCCGCATCGAGCAGTCGGAGCGCGAGCGCAAAGAACTGGCTGGCATCAAAAAACTGGCCAACGAGCGCGCCAAAAAAGCCAACCTACACAACAAAAAACTCCGCGATTGCCGCGCCCACCTGACAGACCTAAAAAACGAAAAGCGTTTCGACACCACCCTGTTTATTACCGAGGGCGACTCGGCCAGCGGCTCGATCACCAAGTCGCGGCTGGTTGATACCCAGGCCGTATTTAGTCTGCGCGGCAAACCACTCAACTGCTTTGGGCTGAACAAAAAAATTGTTTACGAAAACGAAGAGTTCAACCTGCTCCAGCACGCATTAGACATTGAAGACGGCCTTGAGAGTTTGCGCTACAACAAAATAGTGGTGGCCACCGATGCCGACGTGGACGGAATGCACATCAGACTGCTGCTGATGACGTTTTTCTTGCAGTTTTTCCCCGATTTGGTTCGCAATGGGCACTTGTATATCTTAGAAACTCCGCTTTTTAGGGTTCGCAATCCGCGCAACCAAAAGGACGAAACCTACTACTGTTATTCTGACAAAGAAAAAACGAAGGCCATAAACAAACTGACCAAGGGCGGTAAAAAGGTAGAAATAACCCGTTTCAAAGGGCTGGGAGAAATATCGCCCGACGAATTTGGGAAGTTTATCGGCGAGGATATTCGGTTAGAACCCGTTATTTTGCAAAAAGACACGGGCATCGTAAAACTGCTGACCTATTACATGGGCAAAAACACGCCCGACCGCCAACGGTTTATCATTGATAACCTGCGGATTGAAGAAAATATTGAAGAAGTTGAATTGGCATAATACAGTAAAATGACACTCCAAGACCTAAGAAACTCAATTGACTGCATCGACGATCAGTTGCTGGCCCTGCTCAACGAGCGAATGGCGTTTGTGCAACAAGTGGGCGACCTCAAACGAAGCACCAAAGCGCTGATCTACCGCCCCGAACGCGAAAAATACATCGTTGATCGGCTTACCCAGGCCAACCAGCAAAAAAAAGAAATCCTGAATCAGTCGGCGATTGAGGCCATATTTTTGGAGATTTTTGCCGTAGCTCGCAACATCGAACTGCCCGAACGCATTGCATTTTTGGGGCCAGAGGGCAGTTTTACGCACCAAGCCGCCGAGAGCCGATTTGGGGCCATGAGCGAATATTTGGTACTGCCCACCATCCGCTCCATCTTTGAGAGTGTAGAAACTGGGCGCGCCAAATTTGGCGTTGTGCCGATCGAAAACAACCAAGAAGGCATGGTTTCCGAAACCATCGATCTGCTCTGCGACACCAACCTGGTGATTGCCGCCGAGGTGCTCATGCCGATTCATTTTGCCTTTGCCACTACCTGCGAGCGGCTGCAAGACATTACCCAGATATACTCAAAAGACATTGCATTTAGGCAGTGTGGTAAGTTTTTGCGCGATACCTTCGACCCCGAGAAAACGGTTCAAGTACCCGTAGAATCGACCTCGAAAGCCGCAAAACTGGCCGCTCAAAACCCCAACACGGCGGCAATATGCTCGCCAATTGCGGCAAAATTGTTTGGTGTGCCCGTGCTTTTTGAAAACTTGGAAGACAGCGCCCAGAACCGCACCCGGTTTTTGATTATTGCCAAAGATTTTGAAAACCAACCCAGCGGCGCCGACAAAACGACAATTGCCGCCATTTTGCCCAACACCGATCGGGCGGGCGTGCTGGCCGATTTTTTGAAGGATTTTAAAGATCGGAACATCAACATTATAAAAATCGAAAGCCGACCCCTGCGACTGGGAGCCGACTTTAAATTTTGGTTTTTGCTCGAAGTAGAGGGCCACCGCCACGACCCGTTGCTCAAAAATATATTCGAGCTCCACGCCGACTCGCTGCGGTGGCTGGGCAGTTATTTGAAAGTAGTCTAAGCAAATTACAAAAGGCCCTTGGCTGTTTGCTGGTCGAGAGCCAGCTGCGCCTTTAAGGAGTCTAAGCCACTAAACTTTTGCTCGCTGCGGATGTACGAAACAAACTCAACCGTGAGGTGTTCGCCGTAAATATCGCGCTCAAAATCAAAAATATTTGCTTCAATTGTGCGCAGTGTGCCATCTACGGTGGGGCGCGTGCCAATGTTGAGCATACCACCGAAAACCTCGTGGCGGTGCACCACCCTAACCGCGTACACGCCGTTGGCTGGCACGAGCTTATAAGATTCTTCGGGCAGAATATTGGCCGTTGGGTATCCGATGGTGCGGCCCAATTGTTTGCCTTTTACGACTGTCCCCGACAAACTATACGCCCTGCCGAGCAGCGAAGTGGCAGTTTGAAGGTTGCCCTCGAGCAGTGCTAACCTAATTTTCGATGAACTTACGCCCATGGCATCCACGTCTTGGCGGGGTATTTCTTCGATACCAAACCCGTAGCGGAGGCTGTTGGCTTGCAGGTACTCAAATCCGCCTTCGCGGTCTCGGCCAAAGCGGTGGTCGTAGCCGATCACCAATTTTTTGGTGCCAATGGCATCAATCAAAATTTGCTGAATAAAATCTTCGGACGATAACTCCGAAAACTGGCGCGTGAACGGAATAATGAGTAGATGTTGCACGCCATTTTTGGCCAACAGTTCAATTTTTTCGTCAATCGTCGATAGCAGTTTCAAATTAGAACTATCGCTCGAAACCACCGTGCGCGGATGCGGCCAAAAAGTAATAACCACACTCTCGCCAGCGTTGGCCGTGGTTATTTCGCGCAGCCTGGCCAGTATTTTCTGGTGTCCCAAATGCACGCCGTCAAAAGTCCCGCTCGTAACGATGGCGTTTGCAATGGGTTCAAAATCGGTTATTCCGTGGTAAACTTTCATCTCAATCTAAGCCTTTCTGGGTTCTTTTGTGGGCCACAAAATCGGTTATTTCCCAGGCATCTTCCAGTTTATAGTCGCCAATTCGGGTGCGGCAAAGACTGGCCATGTACGCGCCCGATTGCAGCAGTTCGCCAAAATCCCGAACCATACTCCTAATGTAAGTCCCTTTGGAACAAACAATTCTGAAGCCGATTTCGGGAAACTGCTCGGTATCAATTTCAAATTCGTACACCTGCACGGTGCGTGGTTTCACCTCCACGTCTTTGCCCTGCCGCGCCAGGTCGTAGGCCCGTTTGCCGTTTATTTTTACTGCCGAATAAATCGGCGGGAGCTGCACAACATGGCCAGTTAGTTTATCAACGGCCTCATTCATAAGCGCTTGGGTGATGTGTTGGGTGGGGTACTCGCCGTCGAAGTCCGATTCTAAATCGACCGAAGGGGTTGTTTTACCCAAAACGAGCGTACCCGTGTATTCTTTTTGTTGGGCCTGAATACCGTCGATCTGCTTGGTCATTTTGCCCGTGCAAACAATGAGCAGGCCCGTGGCCAGTGGGTCGAGCGTGCCAGCGTGGCCAATTTTTTTGATCTTCGCCCCGTGTTTTAGTTTATTAACAGCATCGAACGATGTCCAAGTTAGCGGCTTATTGAGCAAAATCACCTCCGCTTCGTCGGGTTCTGGTGCACTTGTTTGGGTGGGCGGGTTCATAGATGGTTAGACAATTTCTAATTTTACGCCAGCGGCCAGTAGGCCCAAGATTAGCAAACCAGCCACGATGCGGTAATAACCAAAAACCCTAAAACCGTATTTGGTCAAAAAATTAATAAAGAATTTGATGGCGATGATTGCCACCACGAAAGCCACCGCATTGCCAACGAGCAGCAAATTGAGTTGGGCCGAGTCGAACGACAATGTGCCAGCTTTGTAGCCTTTGAGCAGTTTGTAGGCCGAGGCCGCAAACATGGTGGGCACTGCCAAAAAAAAGGAGAATTCTGCCGCGTCTTTTCGGGTGAGCCCCTGCGACATTCCGCCGATGATCGAGGCCGCCGACCGCGACACGCCAGGAACCATGGCAAGGCACTGAAAAAGCCCAATTTTTACGGCCCCAAAATAGTCTAAGTTGGCTTTTACGGGGCGTTTTTCAAAGTAGCTGTCCACAAATAGCAAGATAATGCCCCCCAAAACGAGCATAACCGCCACCGTGGCCACGCTTTCTAAGAGGCTGTCGATGAAATCGTTGAGCAAAAAACCGATGATAGCCGCTGGCACAAACGCCGCCAGGAGTTTCAGGTAGAAGTCGAAAGACTGCAAAAAACGCCGCCAGTACAACACCAAAACGGCCAAAATGGCCCCAAATTGAATGTTTACTTCAAAAATTTTGGTAAAGTCTTGGTTGCTTATGCCCATCAGCGACGCGCCGATAATCATGTGGCCAGTAGACGAAATGGGTAGGTATTCGGTGATTCCCTCGATGATGGCGAGGATTATGGCCTGTAAGATTGTCATACTTATTTTTTAAGGATGGCAAAAAACTCAACCACAAAGCCACTCATGACCAAAATTGGGCCAAGGGTGAGACCCAGAAAACCAAACCCGAAGGCTTCTTTGTCTAAGGTCATCGTGAAGAAGCCCGTTAGAATGAGGCCAATTCCGACCAGCATAAGGGTATAATTTTGTTTTCCGAAAGGAAGTGCGGCTTTGTTTTTTTGATCGAGGTTAGACATTTGTTGGGGGGATTAATGATTGAATGTTTGGATGAGTGAGTGAATCGTTGAATTGCGGGTGGGATATGCTGCTGGCCGATAGTCCATTTGAGAAGTGGGCACTACTAATACAGATCGTCTAAGGTGAGGCGTAGGTAGCGATAGAGCGACTGGTAGGTACTTATGACCCCGATCAGCACGCCCAACACAACCACCGCCATTAGCAACACGACAAGCTTGAGGTTGTCTTGAAGGAGGTATAATCCTTCGATCTGGTTGATGGCCAACTGCAATGCCCCCACAATTAAACCGCTGGCTATGAGGCCACTAATGAGTCCTTGTACGGCACCATTCACCAAAAATGGGCGTTGAATAAAGCCATTGGTTGCCCCCACCAGCTGCATACTCCTAATCAGAAAGCGTTGCGAGTACAACGCCAGCCTGATTGTGTTGTTCATCAACAAAATAATGATGCAAAGCAGAACCGCCGCAAAACCTGCCAAGATAATGTATACTTTTGTAAGATTTTTATTGATCTGATCGGCTAAGTTTTCTTGGTAAACTACTTCAAAAACGCCATTTATTTTCCCCAAATCCGCTTTAATATTTTTGAGTTTAGCCTCCTCAAAATAATCTTCCACTATCTTCACGCGGTAGGCATCTCGGAGGGGGTTTTCGCCCAGAAAGTCTTTAAAATCTTCTTTGGTGTCGGCTATGAACTCGTCGGCGGCTTGCTCTTTGGATACGAACGTAACCAGGTTGTCGAGCACGTATTTTTTAGCTTTGATTTGCACGGCCACCGAATCGGCCTGGGTTTTGGTCAGGCTTTTTTCCAGGAACACGCGCACCTCGAGGTTTTGTTTAACCAGCGAGATCAATTTTTTAGACTGCACAACCATCAAACCGCAGAAGCCGATCAAAAACAGCGCAGCGGTGAGGCTCACCACAATCATTGTTTTGGGCGAAGTGCCAATTTTCTTTTTTTTCATGCCAGAAGATTAAGAATAAAAATCCCCTGCAAAAGTAATGATATTCTCATTCTTGCAAGGGCTTTGGGAGTGATTTAACAAGTTTTAAGAAACTTAGTTGCGGTGGCTAATCTGATCTCTGATTTTAGCGGCACGTTCATATTCTTCGTTTCTGAGGGCTTCGGCCAGTATTTTGTTGAGCTCATCGACGCTCATGTCCTTAATTTGTTCGCCGAAGGGTTTCACCTCCTTGCCTGGTTTGTTGATAATTTCGGTTAGCTCCGACTCGTCGGCATCGGTGGCTGCGCCCGTTTCGACCCCCGCCTCTTGCAGCACTGCGTCGGTGGTAAATATAGGAACGCCGAAGCGGAGCGCAATGGCAATGGCATCGGACGGGCGCGCATCAACTACCGCATCGCGGATGCCATCTGAGCAAACTACCCGGGCGTAAAATATACCCTCGCGGAGGTCGGAGATCATAATTTCGCGCACACCGTAGTTGAAAGCCTTGGCAAAAGATTTGAAAAGGTCGTGGGTCATGGGCCGATTCGGGGTTATCTTTTCGATCTCGATGGCGATGGCCTGGGCCTCAAACATCCCAATAATGATGGGCAATCGGCGGGTACCGAACTCCTCCCCCAGCACCAAGGCAAAGGAGCCGTTTTGGGTTTGACTGGGTTGTAATCCTAAAATTTCTAATTTTATCTTCTCCACGTGACGGTATTTTCTTCAAAAAGTGTGCGAATTTAATGATAAGACAGCACCCAGCCAAAAATGGTTCTAAAATATACCATTGCTGCACCCATTTTAGCCACATTGCCTCCCAAACGCACCATTGAACTGGATACGTTTGGGAGGCAATGTGCTTTTTTTTACAGTGCTTTTACTGCCGCAGTGAGCTTGGGCAAAATCTCAAAAACATCGCCCACAATGCCATAATCGGCCGCTTTGAAGAACGGTGCCTCGGGGTCTTTGTTGATAACAACGATTACTTTCGACGAGTTTACGCCCGCCAAGTGCTGGATGGCCCCCGAAATACCGCAGGCAATGTACAAATTTGGCGACACCTTTACGCCCGTCTGCCCCACGTGTTCGTGGTGAGGCCGCCAGTCTAAGTCCGAAACGGGCTTTGAGCAGGCCGTAGCCGCACCCAGTGCATTGGCAAGGTCTTCGACGATCCCCCAGTTTTCGGGTCCTTTAAATCCACGTCCCGCCGACACAACCAGGTCGGCTTCGGGCAGCGAGATGGCACCCGAGGCTTTGGTTTGCCCAGTAATCTTAACGCTAAAATCGGCATCGTTGAGGGCTGGAGCAAAAGCCTCTACGGTAGCCAAAGCGGCAGTTTCTACGGGTACGATGGCGTTTTTCTTGATCGCAATTATTTTCACGTCGGCTTTGAGTTCGGTTACGGCAAAGGCTTTGCCCGTAAAAATGCTGCTCATCACCCTAAAACCGTTCGACAAATCGGGCAGGTCGGTCACGTTTGCGCCCAAAGCTGCTTTCATTTTACCCGACAGGCGCGCCATGACGCCGTCCGACAGCGTAGATTTTGCCGTAACGATAACCTTGGCGCCTTCGTGGGCGGCGGCGGCGGCAATTACGCTGGCGTATGCCATGCTGTTGGCTTCGTTTAGTGCGCCGTCGGCAGCGTGCAGCACTTTAGTTACCCCAAAACGACCCGCCGCAGCCAGCGCGTCGGTATTTGCACTACCAATGGCGAGTGCGGTGGCGGTAGTGCCCATCATTTCGGCTACTTTTGCGCCGTAATAAAGTGCCTCCTGGGATGATTTTCGGATTGCGCCGTCGGCTACTTCGGCAAATATGAGAACTGACATTGTCTTTGTATTTTTTAGTTAAAAACTTAATTTACAATACTTTAGCTTCTGTTTTCAAGAGCATAATGAGTGTTTCGGCCTCCTCGGCAGGAATCATCCGACAGCTCGACCGCGCGGCGGGTAGTTCGTAACTGTCCACGCTCGTCAGCACGTCGTTGGCGGCGGGCTCTACCACGCGCAGAGGCTTGGTGCGGGCGGTCATAATGCCGCGCATATTCGGGATTTTCCAGTCGGCAATGGGTTCTTGGCAACCCAAAACCAGCGGCAAGGGTGCTTCCACGGTTTGCTTACCGCCTTCGATCTCTTTATACATTTTGGCCACGCCGTTCTCAATGTCCAGCTTCATAACGGGCGTAATGCTCGGAATACCCAACATCTCGCCCACAATGCCGTGCACTTGCCCACCGTTGTAGTCAATCGACTCGCGCCCCATTAATATTAGGTCGTAGTTGCCCTCTTTGGCCACTGCGGCAATTTGTTCGGCCACAAAATAGGCATCGGTCGGCACGGCGTTTACGCGCACAGCGTCGTCGGCACCGATGGCCAGACACTTCCGAATCATCGTTTCGGTGTCGGCCTCGCCCACGTTTATGACCGTAACGGTGCCCCCAAATTGTTCTTTCAGCTCAACCGCCCGCGACAGCGCGTAGTCGTCGTAAGGGCCCGCAATGTAGGTCACACCCGCCTTGTTGAACTTCGTGTTGTTGTCGGTAAAACTAATCTTGGTCGTCGTGTCGGGTACCGACGTAACGCAAACGAGAATTTTCATTGTTCGATATTTGGTTGTTGATCCTTAAATTTGCACGAAATTCGTGATCTAAAAAATAGTATGCAAGCAGAGCGTTTAAAAATTTTATTGGACTTCTACCAACAAGAACCCCAAGACCCCTTCAATTGTTATGCCCTGGCGATGGAATACCTCAAAACCGCGCCCCAGACGGCACTCGGCTACTTAGAAAAGCTCTTGGAAACCCACCCCGATTACCTGCCAACTTATTACCAAGCCGCGCAACTGTTGGAACAAACCAACAGCCAACGCGCAGAACTGGTGTACGAAAAGGGAGTGAAACTGGCCGAAGCGCAGAAAAACAGCAAAATTTTTCAGGAGCTACAACGCGCCTTGCGCGGTTTTCAGGACGAGCTGGCAGACGACTGATTAACTGTGATCTACTTTTAGGAGCAGTTTGCCGAAGTTCTTTCCCGTAAAGAGCATCATCAACGTTTCGTAGAAGTTTTCGATGCCCTCCACCACGTGCACCTTCGAGGCCAGCGTGCCTTGGTCGATCCACTGCGCCATCTGAACGGCGGCCTCCGAGTAGTGAGCCGCGTTGTCGAACACCACAATGCCCTCCATGCGGGCGCGGTTTACGAGCAGCGACAGGTAGTTTGAGGGGCCTTTCACGGGCGTGTCGTTGTTGTATTGCGATATTGCCCCGCAGACTACAATGCGGGACTTAAACTTTATTTGCCCCAGTACCACATCCAAAATGTCGCCCCCGACGTTGTCAAAATACACGTCTATGCCGTCGGGGCAGGCGGCTTTGAGTTGCTTGCGGAGGTCGCCGTTTTTGTAATCTACGCAGGCATCAAAGCCGAGTTCAGACACGCAATACTCGCATTTGTCTTGGCCGCCCGCAATGCCCACCACGCGGCAGCCTTTTATCTTGGCAATTTGCCCCACCACGCTACCCACCGCGCCCGCCGCGCCCGACACCACCACGGTCTCGCCAGGCTGCGGCTGCCCCGTGTTTAGTAGCCCAAAGTAGGCCGTCATGCCGGGCATTCCGAGGGTGGCCAGGTAGGTGGCCAGCGGAGCCACCTGGGTATCAACTTTTATAAGGTCTTTTCCGTTGGAGACCGCAAACTGTTGCACTCCCCAGCTGCCCGTCACGTGGTCGCCGACTTGAAACCCAGGGTGTTGGGAGGCCACAACCCTACCCGCCGTACCCGCCCGAAAAACCTCGCCAATTTGCACGGGTTTGATGTACGAGCGGCTATCGTTCATCCAGCCGCGCATGGCGGGGTCGAGCGACACGTAAATGGTTTCGATCAACACCTCTCCGTCTCGGGCGGTAGGTTGGTCGGCAGTTTCGAAAGAAAAATCAGTTTTTTGCACCATCCCAACGGGGCGGGCGGCGAGTTTTACTTGCTGGTTCATGTAGATTATAAAGAAAATGAAGGACGCAAAGTACAATATAAAAATACGATTATCAATTGGTGGGGGTTACAGAATCAAACTTACCATGAATAAGGATGCGAACCAACAGAATATTGCGTAAGTTACTACCCAATCATTCCTGCCTAAAACCACTTCGGTAGTGGCAAAATAAGAACTGATTAACTATCTTTGATTTTCGCTAATTGGTACTTTAAATAATGAACCAAAAAACTTGTGAGTCGTTCTAATTCGCGCACTTCGTCGGGGTATTGGCGGAGAAAAGGAATTAGAACTCCAAATGTTTATTTCCTCTGCCTCTTTTTTGCCAATACCATCGGAGCCACGCGTGCGGTTATCTGTCGTTTTTTCTTATTTCGCTCCTAATTTCTTCCAATTTCAAGTCCACCAAAAGTTTTCCATCTCGGAATATTTCTTTTAGTTCGCCTGTCTTTTCTTGCACCCAATTTACTTGGTCAATGAGTTTATAAGTACCATCTTCTAACACAATTTTCATCAAACCTTTGGCAGATTTTTTTGTACCATCGTCCGTGATGGGGTCTTTAAAAATTTCTCTACCAACACCATCAACTTCACCATAAGTTGCTTTCATGGCAAAGCCAAAGGTATCTCTGGTGTTGTATTGGTAGGTATAAGAACCAATGCCCAAAACAATATTTGTACTGGCAAACCCTTTGGTTTTGAGGCGTTCGCAGATTTGAGTGGCTCTGTCAATGGTTATACTATCGCCATAAATTGCCCCAATTTGAGGAATCAATTCTTTGTACCCTTTGTCGTTTGTACTTCCGCCAAATGTATCCCAAAGCAATTCAATTACGCCTTTTTTCTCATTATCGCTTTTGCCGTTAGGATTACCGCAAATTATATCCACAGGGTCGCCACTATCTGGTCTTATCACTACTTTTCCTTCTCGATTGATGATCTCGTTTTTGAGCTTGGGCAAATATTCTGTCAGCACTTTCCATAAATCCCAAGTATCAGAAACGATCGAGACAATGCCTTTTGGATAAACTTCTGTGATTAACCTTTTGAAAGTTCCTAATTCATCATCTAATGTTCCCATACACATCACTGAATGTTCAGTCGCACTGACTGACCCGCCAATGAGTTCCGTTTCAGCGTTGGCGTTGTAATATTTTTCCAAAAAATCAATGGCAGGAATTGTATCGGTGCCTGTGAAACTCAATAAATGCCCACTTGCCGAACAAATTGCCGCTTCAATTCCTGCCATGCCACGCATAGAAAAATCGTGCCCTTGCCAATCGACAAAATCGGGCGTAGAAGATGTTTCAGCGGCGTATTTGTCCAACACTTTTCTGTATTGTTTGGCGATGGTTGCCGACGTACAAGGCATCCAAATTACAGCCGAAAGCAAAGTTTCAAAATAATTGGTAAGCCAGAAAAATTCGGGCAACGTGTTATACATCGTAAACATCGGTACTCGCACGGGAACACTTGCACCTTCGGGCAAGGCTTTTATTACCATAGGAATGTAGCCCAAATCGTGCAGGTCTTCGATGTGTTTCGTGCCAACTTGGTTTTCGCCGAGATAATTATTGATTCTTCGACGGTATTCGGCCACCACTTTTTCTTTGGGTTGTTTGAAAAAATAGGTTTCAAAATCTTCCAAAATATATTTTTTGATAAAGTATTGCAAGCCAAAAAACACAACTTCGTCAATGCCTTCGATACGGCTTTTTCGGGGTGTCCAATTTGAGTAAACCAAGGTTGTACCGTTGGGGTATTGTCGGCGGTGATCAACTTTATAGCCGTCTGTCAAGAGTAATGGATTCATTTTGTTTTAGGTTTTATGATGATATTTTTTTTCGTTCAATTTTTTCATTTGCTTCCAACCAAGCATTATGAAGTTGCTTTTGAAATATTTCTTTCGGTGGTAGTTCCGTCCAATATTCTGCAACCATGATACCGTCTTTGTGCATTTCTAAGAGTTCTATTTGTTCCTTGCTACTTTCTGGACAAAGAATCAATCCGATTGGTGCAAGTTCGCCTTCTTGTCTTTCGTATTTATCCAACCATTTCAAATATAACTCCATTTGCCCCTTATGTTTAGCTTGAAATTTGCCTATTTTAAGCTCTATTGCTACTAATCTTTTTATTTTTCGATGATAAAAAAGCAAGTCCAAATAAAAGTCTTCCCCGTCAATAATCATTCGTTTTTGTCTTTCTACAAAAGCAAAACCTCGCCCAAGTTCCATGATAAACTTTTCCAAATTTGCTAAAATGGCGGATTCTAAATCTTTTTCGAGATAGCCAGTGCTTAAATTTAAAAAATCAGCCAAATAAGGGTCTTTGAAAATACCCGTTTCTATGGTTTCACTTCCTATAATTTGGCTGTCTGCGATGCCTACTCTTTCAAATGTTTTATTGGCAATTTGTTTGCGTAATTCACGAACTCCCCATGCTTCTGATACAGATTTTTGAGCATAAAAAATTTGGGATTCTGTACTTGAAAGCGGAATGATGACCAAAAAATGCGATCAACTTAATTGTCGTGACAGTGTAACGACAATTTCAAAATCGGTAAACGTATCAGCAAATTGAAGCATTCTACGCATATTTTTTTCTTCAAAATTCCTGCCGTATTGTTCCTCCAACTGTCTTGACAGAGTTGCGATGATTTGTTTGCCATAAGTTGCTCTTTGTTGTTCCAGTATAAAATGGTTGCAATGATGCCCAATTTGCCAAAACAGCATGGTCAATGCACTATTTGCCTGTTTCAAAACTTGACTTTTGCTTTTTTCAATCAAAGTTTTAATGCTTTTTAACAATACCTGTTCTGAATTTGAGATTTCAATGTTCATCTATTTGGTTTTTTGTTCTAAACGATTACACAAATCTTCAATATCCTCTTTTCTAGCCAATACATCAATCCACTTTTTAGGAATGTTCTCAAAACCATATAAAATACCCGCTAATCCTCCTGCAATAGCAGCGGTTGTGTCGGTATCTTTACCTAAATTAACTGCTTTTAAAACGGTTTCTTGGTAAGAATTACATTTCAATAAACACCAAAATGATGCCTCTAAACTGTGTAACACGTAGCCTGAACCAAATATTTCAGCTTCAGAACACTCATACAAAGGCATAATCTTATAATTGCCAATAGGATTGCCCAATATTCGATGAAATAAGTCTATCTCTCTTTGTGAACAAATTGGGTTATTGTCTAAAAAATCATTCACTATTTTAACTGTTTCATTATACGCCTTCCATTTATCTTGATTTTGTAAAAGCTGCAATGCCATTTCTACATAGATAAAACAAGCGAGAATAGAACGAATATGAGCATGAGTAAGCGAAGAAACATCTTTGACAATTTTAAATCGCTTTTCAATACTCAAATCTTTTACATAAAAGACAATGGGTAAAATACGCATCAATGAACCATTGCCATTACTTTCTTCATCTTTACCACCCGCCAAAACAGGCAAAACACCCTTACTTAATGAATAAATTGCTTGGGAAGTTGCTATGCCAACATCAAAAACTTTGCCGTGTGACGTCCAATAAGCATGGTTATACCAATTAACAAAGTGATTAGCCAAATTTTGAAGGTCATATTTGCCACAAAGCATTTCTACCAAGCAAAACGTAAGCGAACTATCGTCCGACCAAGTGCCTGCGAGTTGGTTATGTGTACCAAATCCAATCATTTCTGTAACAGGGTTTTGGGTCAAATATTCTCTTGATTTAAACTCAACAGGTACGCCCAAAGCATCGCCAACGGCTACACCAAACAAGGCACTATGGATTTGTTTTTTATGTTGTTCTGTCATTTCTATTCTCTTATAATTCCAATTCTTTTACAAATTTTATCATCCCCAATCTCTACTACATTTTCAATTGGCACAAGTAGTTTATTTATTTGATGTGATTTCACAAATTCAAATTGCTCTCTCACAAAGGGCGTTATATCTTCTATTTTGATAATCCATTCTGTACAAAAAAATTTCAAAATATCACCTTTCATACCCAACTGAATTGCTTTTCGCTCTTGCTTATTTCCGTGTGGGTCATGGTCGGGGTCCCACTGTAATCGTACTTCTGTTTCAGCCAATGCGATTTTCCAAGATTCATGTGTATCAAACAAAGTATCGTCAAAAGACGAAATTGTGGCTTGCGATAGGATATTTTTAAAATTTTCTAAGGAAATTGTGATTGCCAAAATACGCTCTTGCTGTTCTTTGGTTGCCCAACCTGCCCGATACATCATCCAAAGAAAATTTGGTTTTATCCATGACATTCTGTTAAAACTATAATCTGCCCCACCAAAACGTTGATGTTCAACGGCATAATTTGATATTTTTGGATTAAAGGCTTGATAAACAATGATATTATCGTTTTCACTTTGCCCGATAATCTGTTTACCCGACTTGGGTATTCTTTCTTTTTGTGCTATGTATTTTTCTGTTTTCATTTTTGTAATTGATTTGCATGGCTAATTGATATTTGAGTTGCCTCATCAGTTTTCAAGAAATCAAATTGTTTCCCTAAAAACACTTTGACTATTTCAATTTCCCCAATAATTTGATTATTAAATTCTTCTAATTCTTCCGAAGGAACCCATAATTCATTGTGAAATTTGTCCCCCACATTTTGGATTCCATATTTTTTCAAATACTTCGTTGGCAAATTAAATTGTGTAACTATCCCGCAATATCCTGAAAACTTATCGTTTGTATTCCACTCAAAAGCTATTTGTTCAGCATATTTTTGATTCATAACAGGATAAAATATGGGCTGCCAAGTCAATCTTGGAGGAAATTTCTTGAACTCCAAATCTATGATTAATTGTAGTTCTTTTAAACCTATCGGTCTGTATAACATGGTATTCATAGTTTCTTATTTCTTCAATTCATCTCTCACTTCCATCAAAGCAAAACCCAATAGATTTAAGCCTTTCCAAAGTAATGGGTTTTCAATATGTGAGCGAGTACCTATTCCCCAAACTTTATCAAAAGGGCTGGCTTCTACTATAATATTTTCCTCTGTACTTAATAAAAAAATTTCCAAATTAGCATTTTGTGAAAATTTATGACGGTTTCCTTCAAGCACATACTTATAGCGATATTTTTCCCAAACAGTATCATCAAAACCTTTCACTCCTCTACCATATTTTTTTGCCATTGCAGGGCTATCAGTAGCTAAGATATTTCCAAGTTGTTCCTCATCTCCAAACAATCTTGCCTTTTCTGCCATCATCCAATGTTCGGCAGTTTTGTAAGTGATATTATCCACAACAAATGGACTAACCCACCATTGACTAAAACAGGTTTTAGTAATTGTGCCATCTTTTGATGGTTGATGCCCCCAAAAGAATAAAAATTTATTCGCTGGGTCAATATTTTCAATGGTATATTTCATAACAATACGTTCAATTTTATCTGCGTTAAACAACTGTGATTTAGGTCTTTAAAAGAATTTGTGGTAAAAATATGGGTAAAGCATTTTTCTAATTCTTCAAATCCTTTACTAAAAATACCATGACTCACTGCCAAGTACAATTTACCAGCATTTTTCTTTTTTAGCTCCTCCGCCAAACCGATAAATGTGCCGCCACCATCACAAATATCATCCACAATCAAACAATTTTGACCGTCCAAATCATCGGCATAGACTTTAAAACCCGTCAATTTACCCGTTTTTACATCTCTACTTTTACTACATTCCACCACTTCAACACCTCCGAGAAACTCAGAAACTTTATAGATTTTCTTCAAAGCACCACCATCGGGCGAAATTAGTTTTACCTCCGCCCCAATTTTTTCAATCACTTGCTTGATAAAAACATGATTTGCAATCACCTCACAATTATTCAAAACAGCGGGCGTAACCTCCGAATGTGCATCTAAAACAATTACTTTTTTAAAACCCAAATTATTGATAATGTCTGCATAAACTTTTACAGAAAGTGGTTCGCCTTTTACCATCACACGGTCTTGTCGGGCGGCAGGAAAATAGGGTATAATCAACGTTGAAAGCTCAATATCCATGCGTTTCAAGGCATCAACAGCTAAACAAAGCAAACCCAAATCGTTGAATGAGTTTAGGCGGTGAGTAACTGTAGCCCCCCCGCCCGCGCGGCGTCGCAGTGGCGCACCACCCGTCCCGGAGGGGGAGTTCAATCTATCAATAGTTCCCCCTCTGGGGGTTAGGGGGCTTAGGCTTATCTTTATATGCGGTTCGCCACCTGAAAAAGTAAAGTTCTGAAATTCAATTTCTCTTCCATCTAATGGTTTGAAATCTTTGTCTAAATTGAGTACCATAATTCTTTATTTTGTGTAATAATTACGCAAAATTAAATGGATTGTTTTACTATCCAAACAATTTGTGTAAAAATTACGCAAAATTAATATCAAACAAGAATCCATCTTTCGCTAACTTATTGTATTTCAATTTATTAAACCTAAATAACTTTGCAGGACGACCACTTTTTTTTGGTGAAAAATTATCAGTTTCTTCAATGATACCAAAACTCAATATCTTTTTTCGGAAGTTTCTGCGGTCAATTTCTTTTTCTAAAATGGTGCAATACAGGTTTTCTAAATCTGAAAACAAAAACTCTTTTGGAAGCAAATCAAAGCCGATAGGCTGATAGGTTAATTTATTTTGAAGCCGAAGAAGTGCGGTATTCAGTATGTCTTTGTGGTCAAAAGCAAGTGTAGGTAACTCTTTTATCGGAAACCATTTTGCATCTTCTGCATCGGTATCGGCCGTTAAAACAAGTTTGGTAGAATTTACTAATGCAAAGTAGGCAACTGAAATCACTCTAAATCGTGGATCTCTGTCGATGTTGTCGCCAAAAGTAAAAAGCTGTTCCAAATAATTCACTTTTATTCCTGCTTCTTCTTTCAGTTCTCGATTTACGGCATCGTTTAGGGTTTCATTGTCTTTTACAAAACCACCGACCAACGCCCATTGGTTTTTCAATTCGCCAAATTTTTGTTTGATTAGCAATACACTCAAATGATTGTCTGCATAGCCAAAAACAATTGCGTCCACCGCTATTTTAATGTTCTGTTCAAGTTTCATTTTATATATGCGTAAATTATACGCAAATATACGAATCTTTCCTTAACTCGATGTGTCGGTTGAGGATTTCCCAAAATCGCCCACTTCACTCTTGCTTAGAAAGCACCTTGTGAGCGCGGCGTTTGCGCGTGGATTTGTGCGTAAAATCGTGCGACAAAACGCTGATGTTGCCGTCTATTTCAAGAACGGCCAAATCTACCTCTTCAATCGAATTAACGCCGTGTTCGCGCACGGCCGCTTCCAGCTCGGCGGTTGTAATTTGAGAATTGTCTAAATTTTGGCGTTGTATCTTGCCTTTATAAATCAGCGTAAGTGGCTCTCCTTCAATTATTTTACTCAGTTTTTCGCTCTTAAACAGAATCATTTTCAGCGCATAATTTACCACAAACAACGCCCCTGCCGAAAGCAGCCCGCCAATAAAATCGTCCATACTGCCTACCATGGCGTTCTGAACGGCGTTGCTGATGAGCAAAATAAACACCAAGTCAATGACCGACAACTGCGCGAGTTCCTTTCGGCCAAAAAGCCGCAACGAAACCACCATGAGCAGGTAGATAGTAACGGTCTGGATAATAACGCTGACGTAGGGGTGCATTTTTTTGTGGCTATTTTGTAAAAAAATTGCGAAAAAAAGCCGTGGTCTGTGTCCCCACAAACCATGACCATTGTAGTCTGTGGGGACACAGACCACGGCGGGGGTGTCCCCACAGACCACGGCGGGGGTGTCCCCACAGACCACGGCGGGGACACAGACCACGGCGGCTCAATTTCAAAGTTTTATAAAACTAATTGCACAACCGCCACCGTTGGCAAGTTGTAGGTTCAATGTGTCTTTGTTGGTAACTATTTTCTGCTCAATTACGTAGGCTTCAGGATTTGTTTTCCAATCGGCGGCGGCAGCGTCTTGGTAAACTGTGGCTTTATAGCTGGTGTTTTCGGTTAGAAAATCAAGTTTTACGGTGCTTTTTCGCGCATTTTCGTCGGTAATTGCGCCCAAAAACCAATTTTCTTCGCCCTTTTGCTTGCGCACAATCGTAACGTAATCGCCAGGTTCGGCTTCCAAAACCTTGGTGTCGCTCCAATCTACTGGCACGTCTTTGATAAACTGAAAAGCATCGAGGTGTTTGTCAAAATTTTCGGGAAAATCGCCCGCCATTTGCAGCGGACTGTACATCGTTACGTACAAAGCCAATTGTTTGGCAAGCGTAGTTTTTACCCGCGTTTTGCGGGTAGCATCGTATTGGTTGAGCTGAAAACAAAAAAAGCCTGGCGTGTAGTCCATTGGGCCGCCCATCAACCTCGTAAATGGCAAAATGGTTTCGTGTTCGGGCACAAGCCCCAAATTTGGCGCGTTGTTAAATTCGTTGCCACGGGCGGCTTCGTTGGCCAGCCAGTTTGGGTAGGTGCGGTGCAAACCCGTTGGGTGCACGGGCTCGTGCGCCTCCACCATGATTTTGTACTCGGCGGCTTTTTCGGCTACTCTCTGGTAATGATTCACCATCCACTGGCTGTCGTGGTGTTCGCCGCGCGGAATAATTCGGCCCACGTAACCCGTTTTTACGGTGTTCATTTCGTGGTCTTGCATAAATTGAAAAGCTTTGTCAAAACGCCGCTCGTAGTTCGTGGCCGACCCCGACGTTTCGTGGTGCATAATAATTTTTACCCCTTTGACTTTGGCATAGGCCGTTAGTTCATTGATGTCATAATCGCTGTATGGCGTTATGAAATCAAAGACATTTTCTTTCCAATTGCCAAACCAATCTTCCCAACCTTCGTTCCAACCTTCCACCAAAACCCCGTCAAAACCGTGTTTGGCGGCGTAGTCAATATACGTTTTCACGTTGGCCGTGTTGGCACCGTGCTTGTTGCCTTCTTTGTACCAATTCGATTTTCCGACGTGCATTTCCCACCACATTCCAATAAATTTCTGCGGTTTTATCCACGACACATCGGCAATTTTTGAGGGTTCGTTGAGGTTCAAAATTAGTTTCGACGAAAGAATTTCGGTGGCCTTGTCGCTCACCACAATCGTCCGCCACGGCGTTTGAAAAGGTGCTTGTAAATAGGCTTTGTTGCCAACGGCATCGGGTGTTAGGTGGGTGGTAAAAGTAAAAGTAGCCTTGTCGAGCGTGAGGTGCATGGCGGGATAATTGACCAAGGCCGCCTCGTGGATATTGAGATAAATCCCGTCGGCGGTTTTCATCATCAAAGGCGTTTGCACGGTGTTTGGGCCAATGACCGCTTGCAGGGCAATATCCGTTTCTTTTTTTGCCGCTTTGGTGGCATCAATTTCACTCAGTTTGGTGGTATTATACAAGTATTCGTTGGTGTCATAATCGCCTGGCATCCAGAAAGTTTTGTGGTTTCCCGCCAAATTAAACTGCGTCAATTCGTCTTTGACAATAAAATGCTTGATTGCGGTTTGTTGCGGAAAATCATAGCGAAAACCCACGCCATCGTCGAAAACTCGAAAAATAATGTTCAGTGTATTTTTAGCATTATTTTTATCTATCAGTCTAACGGTCAGTTGTTTGTAATTATTTCTGATCGTACTTACCTCACCCAAAACGGGTTTCCAGGTTTCATCAACGGCGGTCGAGTCAATGCCAACAACTTCAAACTTATTAAGCGTTATTTCAGGTTTTTTGAGGGCAAAACCCAGCAACGAAGGCTCGATAATCGTTTTGTTTTTGTAGGAAATCTGGTAGCTAACGTTGCCACTTTGGGCAGCACCAACTTTGAGGACAATTGCCTGGTTTGGCGAAGAAATAACGGCTTTCGTTTGGGCAAAACAGGCCGAAACGAAGCACAAAAAAAGGAGGTTCAGAAAAAATATTGTAGATTTCATCGGGTAGGTTTAGGTGTTTTTACTTGCTCAAAATATACCACTTGCCCCGTGCGCACCGACTCGTCGCAGGCGAAGGCAATTTTTAGGCTATTGACTGCGTCTTGCACGTGGTCGGTCAGGTCTACATCTTCGACGATGGCCTTCAAAAAATAGCGTTGCTCGCGGTTGCACAGCTCTTGGTGGTCGGGTTCGTCGGCGAGGTTTATCCAAGTGTCTTCGTGCAAAAACTGGTCGTTGGCACCGAGCGCGGCGTGGTGCACCCGCAACGACTCGGTTTTGGTGTGCGCGTCCACGTTGTCAGATTTGCCCGTACCGCCCGCCTCTTTGGCCACAATCGAAACGCACCCCTTGGGGCCGATCACGTCTTTCACAAAAAAAGCCGTTTCGCTCATCATTGGCCCCCAACCCGCTTCGTACCAACCCACCGAGCCGTCGTCAAACCTAATTTGCAACTGCCCATAGTTGTAGTTGTCGGCAGGAATATCGTCGGTCAGCCTCGCCCCTATCGCGCTCACTTGCAAGGGTTTAGCACGCGTCATTTGGCACATTACGTCAATGTAATGCACCCCACAATCGACAATCGGGCTGAGGCTTTTCATTAAATTACGGTGCACCGTCCACATATTGCCGTGGCTTTGTTGGTTGAGGTTCATGCGCATCACGAGCGGTTTACCTAAGTTTTGTGCTTCGGCAATGAAGCGTTCCCACGACGGGTGGACGCGCAAAATGTACCCGATTACCAGTTTTTTGTTGGCTGCTTGGGCGGCAGCGGCCACGCGCTCGGCTCCCGCCACGGTGTCGGCGAGGGGTTTTTCGACAAACACGTGGCAGCCCTGCGCCAACGCCAGCAGCGCAAAGGCTTCGTGGGTGTCGGGGTAGGTCGAAATGCAAACGGCATCGGGTTGGGTGCTTTTGAGGGCTTCGGCGTAGTCGTCGAACAAGGCGTAGCCGCCGCCGAGGCGTTCGTTAAGCGTTATTTTGCTTTGGCCCGTCGAAACGATTCCGCAGATTTCAAAACCATCTAACAATTGGTAAGCCAGCGCGTGCGACGCGCCCATGTTGCCGCAACCAACCACCAAAACGCGCAAAGGAAAACTTAAAACAGCCATTTGAAACAATGGGAAATAATGATGTTGAATTTTAATTTTATCCAATTAGGACGAAAATGTAAACCAAGTAATCATGTCGAATTTTGGCAGATTCGCCCGCGCGATTATCGAGTAAGTGACTATTTATTAAGTAGTTGCGAAATAAAAAAAATGACGATTGTTTACTTACAATTCATTGGGTTAGTCATTTTTTTTTGTTTGAGGTTGGTTTGGCAAAATTACCCGCAATTACTTTTTAAGCGCGTAAACCCGAACGTAATCAACCTCCATGCGTTGCGGAAATATGGTGTTATCAACACCCTTTTGGCCGCCCCACTCACCTCCCACCGCAATGTTCATAATCAGGTAAAATGGCTTATCAAAGGGCCAAACCTGCCAGCCACCGTCGCGCTTAAAGGTAAAATAATCCTTGTCGTCCACCAAAATCTTAATGCTTTCGGGTGTCCACTCGGTCGTATAAACGTGAAAATCAGTCAGCGCCGTTGGCACAATAACATTATTGCCCTTGTTGGTATTTATGCTATGATTGAAGGCCTTGGTGTGAATATTGCCGTGGACTCGGGTTGGGTCAAAGCCCACGTGTTCCATAATGTCTATCTCGCCGTTGTCGGGCCAATAACTGGTGCCATACGTCTGGTTGGTGGCAAGCATCCATACAGCGGGCCAAGTACCGATCCCCTGCGGTAGTTTGGCCCTGATCTCAAACTTACCATACGTCCAGTCACGTTTGTTTTTGGTTATAAGCCGCGCCGACGAATAATTGTTGCTGGCCGAATTTTCGTTGTGGGCTTCAATAATGAGTTTCCCGTTTTCGACGCGGGCATTTTTAGCGTTTCGGGTATAATTTTGCAACTCTTTGTTGCCCCAGCCGTTTCCACCCGTGTCATAATCCCAATTTTTAGGGTCGGGCGCACCCGCGTTGTCAAATTCGTCTTGCCAGAATGGCGTACTTTCAAAAGCATATACCACTGGTTGGGCCGCCGGGGCTGGAACAAAAGAGGGTGGCATCGCATTGTCATTGGCCTTTTGGCAAGCCATAAAAACAGTGAGTATTGCCGCAGAAAAAGTGGAGGTCAAAATGGTCTTGTTCATATTGCTTATTTTTTGGGTTAAATGTAAACATAATAAAGACAACAAATTGTTGCAATCAATGTAAAAAATAGTAGTTTTGAGCGGGATTTTTAAATTAAATATCAAACAAAACTCCAAACACAATGGGATTAATGTCATTTTTTAAGGGCGTGGGCGAAAAAGTCTTCGGAAAAGCTGAGGTAGCACCCACCCCCGAAAAAGCCGCTGAGGCCGAGCCGCTCCGCGCCAGCGCACTGCTCGCCCACGTGAAGCAACTCGGACTGGCCTATAACAGCCTAACCGTAAGAACATCGGGCGACACCGTGACGCTCGAAGGCGAGGTTGCCACGCAAGCCGACTCGGAGAAAATTGCGCTCGCAGTTGGTAACGTGGAGGGCGTTGAGGTGGTAGACAACCGCCTGAATGTAGCCGAGCCCAAAGAGGAGGCACGCTACCACAGCGTAGAAAAAGGTGATTCGCTTTCGAAAATTGCCAAAGAATACTACGGCGATGCCATGAAGTATCCCGTTATTTTTGAGGCCAACAAGCCAATGCTCAAAAGCCCAGAACTCATTTACCCAGGCCAAGTACTGAGAATACCAGCGTTGGACTAAATCCTGCTTTCTCAGGCAATGATTTACTTGTAAAAAAATGCAGTGCGACTTCGCACTGCATTTTTTTATCTCATCTTGTTGCGCTTGGCCAGGTAGGCGGTCATAATTTGGTCGAAACCCTGCTCAATATCTGCCTCAATAAAATCGATGCGGTATTGGCCACAGCGTAGTTTAAGGTCTTGGTAAAACTGTTTGATCGATGCCTGGTAGGTTTGCCGCACTTGGCTTGGCTGCACTTTTACGCGCTCACCAGTTTCCAAATCAATAAACTCGTAGGGGCGTTCGTCGAAATCGAAATTTGCTTCCGTTCGTTGGTCGGTGACGTGAAACAGCAGTACTTCGTGCAGGTTGTGGCGCAAATGTTGCAGCGCACCAAAAAGCTGCTCGGCGTTCTGAAAATCATCGAACATATCGCTAAAAATAATGACCAGCGAACGCTTATGGATTTTTTCGGCAATCTGGTGCAGCACCTCCGCCACCGACGTTTTGCGGAGCGGCTTCGGTTTTAGGAGCAGCTGGTCTAACTCACTAAATATTTTGTGTACGTGCGACGGCGTGGATTTTACGGGCGTTTGTACCTCAATCTGGTCCGAAAACGTGCACAGGCTCACCGCGTCGCGCTGCCGTTGGAGCATATAAGCTACCGCCCCCGCCGCCATGGTACTGAAAGTTATTTTGCCGTAGTTTTTTTCGGGATAATACATCGACGACGACGTGTCGATGAGCAACTGGCAACGCAAGTTGGTTTCTTCTTCGTAGCGTTTTACAAACAGTTTTTCGGTTTTTCCGTACACCTTCCAATCGATGTGCCGCGTGCTTTCGCCAGTGTTGTAGAGGCGATGTTCGGCAAACTCCACGGAAAATCCGTGAAACGGCGACTTGTGCAGGCCAGTAATAAAGCCCTCCACGAGTTGTTTGGCCAAAAACTCCACGTTTCCGTACTGGCGCACCTTGGCTATGTCCAACTGGTTGTTCATTGGCGTTGAAGTGCAGGCTGCACGGTTGCTTCGATAATCTCTCCCACGTCGGTCATCAGGTCGTTTCGCCCCAAAAATATCATTCCTTGCATACCTACTACCCTAATTTTGACCTTGGTTTCGCCCCGATTTATAAAGTCTAACTGGTGGGCGGCCGCCCGCGACAAGTCCAACACCCGACCCTTCGCATAAGGACCACGGTCGGTTACGCGCACTACCACCGTTTTGTCATTGGCCAAATTTGTCACCTCGATCATGGTATTAAAAGGTAGTGTACGATGAGCGGCCGTCATGGCTTTGTTGCTAAAACGCTCGCCACAAGCCGTTTTTTTTCCTTTAAAAAATTTGGCGTAAAACGACGCTTTGCCAGCATGTTCGGCCCCCAGCTGGGCATTGACGTGGTTCGACTGGTTGATCCAAAACGAAAACAATAAAAACAATTTGAGTGCTTGCATAAATTCAGGTTCTTACGAAAAACAATACCTTGTATTTGTTACCTCAACCACTCACAAAAACTATGCCCCAAATTACCGACACCAAATTACTACCCTTTCAGGTACTCCTTGCGTTTAAGGAGCATTTCGAAAAGTTTAATATCAGTTTCAGAATTGAAAATGGTGTAGGGCAGGTAAATAAACTGGCCTTTTGAGAGCGTCATCACGTAGGCTTCTTTGTTTTTTACGACGGTTTTCACCTGCTCCCATTTCATTACGCCACCTTCTTTAGAATTGAGTTTCATCAATATCTGGCGGTTATCGATCTCATAGACGTACTTTTCAAAGAGTGGTTTGTACTGCGCCAACTGGGTGATCCCAGTGAACTGAATAGCCCAAAAAGCCACGTACAAGGCCACCCCAACGATGATCGTCACGTAGATCCAGATGTTTGGATACACGCCCGTGATCCCCAAAATGGCATTGACCAGCAACAAACCGACGGGCAATAGCACCCACATTTTTTGGTCTTCCCAAGTTTGTTTCATGCCCAATTTCACGTATGTATTGGTGCTTAGGGCGTATTTTTTTGTCTTGATGGCGTTTGGCGCAGACGGCATCTGATAAACGGGTTGGTGTTTGTTGGCGGGTACTTTGGCCATGTTGTTGGTTTTGTAGTTTATAAATTAGGTGGCAAATCTAATAAAAAACCGCCAAACCGCCTATATCACTTTGGCGGTTTGGCGGTCTATTATTGCCAATTTTTCAGGCTCTTTTCGTACAGCTGCACCACTATTTGGTTGTCTAAACGATTCACTTCCGTGGGGCGGTCGGCCATGTCGGGGTCAAAATCAAAAATATTTTCGTAAACCTTGGCGTTCAAATAGCGGAGTTCTAACCGCGCCGAAAACGCTGGAGCAACGCGCGGCCCTGGGTTTTTGCTGGCCATTACAAAGCCCCACTGCCCAAACGATGGCACGTAGGTTGTGTAGGGAGTGGCACCACCAAAAGCCGATCTGACGGTGTGGGCAATGCACCAAAAAGTATCGGTGGCAAAGTACGGCGACGTGGCCTGGGTGGCCATGAGGCCGTCGGCGGTGAGGCGTTTTGCTACCAAATTATAAAACTCGCGGCTGTAGAGTTTGCCCAGCGTTGGGTCGTTGGGGTCGGGCAGGTCTATGATAACGACTGAGTACAAATCGGACGCGTTTTTAATGAAGTTGAACGCGTCTTGGTTGTAAATTTTTACCTTCGGGTTGTTGAACGAATTGTGGTTTAAATTTTTAAAAATGGGATTATTTTTTCCCAGATCGGTCACGGCGGCATCCAAATCAACCACGTCGAGGTGCGCTACATCGGTATATTTTAGAATTTCGCGGGCGGCCAGGCCGTCGCCCCCGCCCAAGAGCAGCACGCGCTCGTGGTTGCGCACCTGCTGCATCGGCACGTGCACGAGCGTTTCGTGGTAGCGGTGCTCATCTACCGTCGAAAACTGCAACGCGCCGTTGAGGTACAGCCTAAAATCGTTGTTCCAACGGGTAAGCACCACCCGCTGGTAGGCCGACTGGCGCGTGAGGATGATCTCGTCTTGGTAAACGAACTGCTCAAAAAAGGTAGTGATCTTGAACGAACACGCAAAGCCAACCGCCAAAACCGCCATCAGCACGATTGAAGCATTGCGCAATGGTACTGCATTTTTGAGAATATCTCTAAATACCTGCGCATTGAAAGCCGCCACCGACAGGTTTAGGATTCCGATCAAAAAGGCCGTGCGCATGGTGCCAAAGTAAGGCAAAAGCAAAAGCGGAAACACAATAGACGCAATGAGCGCACCGATATAATCGAAAGAAAGCACCTGCGCCAGGGTGTCTTTGAGGGTGGTATATTGGTTGATGATCCGCGCCACCAAGGGTATCTCTAAGCCAATAAAAGTGCCCAACGCGCTGATAATCAAAAAAGCAACGAGGTGGTAGTTTTCGGTGAGCGAGTGCGAAAAGTAAAGCACCAACGCCGAGCACCCACCCACCACACCGAGCAATATCTCAATGAAAACGAACCGCTCCAGCAGGTGGTCGTTGATGAACTTTGAGAGGTACGAGCCCACCCCCATAAACGACATGAACAGGCCAATGGTGATGGAAAAGTGTAGGACGCTACTGCCCAGAAAGTAGGTAGAAATGGTGCTAATGAGCAGCTCGTACAAAATTCCGCAGGTGGCAATTATAAAAACCGACACCAACAGCACCACCAAGCGCGCGCTGTCTTTTATACCCGTTTTAGCTGGCAATGGAGGCGGCTATTATGATACAAATGCCCAAAATAAGTGCCGATGCCACCAGGGCAATGGCCATATTTTTGCCCTCGCCGATTTGTTTGGCCAGGTTGCCAGGCGTAATCCAGTCCACAACTTTAAAACCGATAACGCTCATAATCAGGCCTACGGTGGCGTAAACGAGCGTTCCGACGATTCCTTTTTCGAGGTTGGGCACTTGGAGTAAAATAGTAAGTATCTGCATAGCAATTGGGTTTTAGGAGAAGTCCGATTTTTCCGAAAAATACGAATTTTTTCAGCACCCACTATTTTTTTGTTGGTTACTACCCATTTAAAATCTTCAAAATCTTTCGACAGATCACAATGATCCAGCCCCGCAGGCTCCCCAGTTTGTTGTGCCAAGGCTCTTGGTAGTAGGCATTGGGCTGTTTGAGGTAAAAGCGTGCTGGTTGGCCACTGGTGGCGGTAGCCACTAAAATGAAAAAACAACAAAGGGGGCCTGTTCGTTTACCCAAAATACACTGTTGGTTCTGTAGTTCAAAAACTCGCGCAGGTGTGGGTAGTGGCGGTTTGGAGTAGTGCTGGTATTTGTTGGTCTGTAATTTCCTGAATTTCGTGCGGCGCAAAATCAGCCGCATCGATGTTCGCCAGCTTATCAACCAGGCAAATAATTACCTTGTAATCGAGACTGTACTTCACCAGGCTGTCGGCCATTACCTTGGCTTGCCCCAGGTGGCTGCAACGTACTTCTGGACTCAAAACGCACCCAACTTATTGAAACAACAGGTGTTTTACCGAATCGCCCGATGAGGCCAATTCTTTGAGCGAGTCGATCCCGATTTGTAAGTGCCGGTCCACGAACAGGGTCGTCACTTTTTTGTCACTTTCCTCGGTTTTTACTCCCTCTGGTACGAGCGGGTTGTCAGACACCAGCAAGAGCGCACCGTGCGGAATTGAGTTGATAAAACCCACGCTAAAAATGGTGGCCGTTTCCATGTCAATAGCCATTGTTCGGATGTCGATGAGGTACTGCTTAAACTTCTCGTCGTGTTCCCAAATTCGGCGGTTGGTTGTGTAAACGGTGCCAGTCCAATAGTCTAATTCTTGTTTTTTTATCATCGACGACACCGCCCGCTGCAACCGAAACGACGGCAGGGCGGGAATCTCGGGCGGCATATAATCGTTGGACGTTCCCTCGCCGCGAATGGCGGCAATGGGCAAAATAAGATCGCCAATTTGGGTCTTTTTTAGGCCACCGCATTTGCCCAAAAACAACACCGCTTTGGGGTTCACGGCCGTCAGTAAGTCCATCACGGTGGCGGCCATGGCACTGCCCATGCCGAAGTTCACAATCGTGATTCCCTCAAAAGTGGCTGTTTGCATGGCGCGGCTGCGCCCCAGCACCTCAACGCCAAACTTTTCGGCAAACATTTCAACGTAATTTATAAAATTGACCAACAGAATGTACTCGCCGAAACCCTCCAAGGGCGTACCCGTATAGCGCGGCAACCAGTTTGTGACTATTTCTTCTTTTGTTTTCATGAAATTGAGTTACATTTTTTTTGTTAAAAAACGATCATTCGGCTTGGCTCACTTTCGTTTGCCATCGGCTGCTGCGAACCAGCCACTTGCTATTTTTGCTGCGTTTTAAGCTAATTTTGTCCAAAATCTACCGCAGAATGTCACTTTCAAGGCCGTTGCCTGTGTCCTCACAGGCAACGATATACTCACATTTTACTTGCCAGTGAGGACACTTTTACTTAGCAGTGGAGACACTTTCACTTGTCAGTGAAGACACTGACAAGGGCGGCGGGCGTTCGCTAACAAGGGCGTTTATCAAAAATAAATACAAAAAATTAAATTGTTAAAGTACTAATTTTGTCCAAAATCTACCGCAGAATGTCACTTAGTGTAGCACTTTCTTTGCCTACCTTTGCCCACAAAATTAAGCATATCGACGGTAAAGCCGCCATCTGGGACGTAATTCGTCGAAAGTTCATCGTCCTCACACCCGAAGAATGGGTGCGCCAACACGTGGTTCACTTGCTGCTGGGCCAGTACCACTACCCAAAAAAACTGTTTCGGGTCGAGAGCGGCCTACGCTATAATAACCTCCAAAAACGGACTGATATTTTGGTGTTCGACCGCACCGCCGCGCCTTTTTTGTTGGTAGAGTGCAAAGCCCCCAACGTACCCATCAACGCCAACGTTTTGGCGCAAGCCGTTCGATACAACGCCTCACTGTTGGCACGCTACATACTCATAACCAACGGTTTATCTCATTTTGTGTTCGATCAAAGTGGCAACCCGATGCCCAACATCCCCGCCTTCGAGGACTGATTTATTCAAAAAAATCGGCGTTGAAGTTCATCAAAAAAACCTCTTCGGTGGCCCGCGTGATGCTCGTGTACAACCACCGCAAAAAATCTTGGTTAATCTGCTCGGCGGGCAAATAACCCTGGTCCACAAACACCGCCCCCCACTGCCCCCCCTGCGACTTGTGGCAGGTGAGCGCGTAGGCGTACTTTACTTGCAGCGCGTTCATGTAGGGGTCTTTTCGGATGGCATCGGCGCGGTCTTTTTTAGATTTCAAATGCACGTAGTCCTGAAAAACACTCTCGTAGAGCCGCTTGTTTTCTTCGGCCGACAGCGCTGGCGAAGCCGAGTGGAGGGTATCTAAAATAATTTTGGCATCGAACTGGGGCTGCCGGTCAAAATCTACCAGCCGCAGCGTAACGGTGGCAAACCGCAGGCCGTGCATTTCTTCCTGGTTTCTAATTTTGAGCACCTCCACAAAATCGCCGTTGGCCAAAAAACCAGCGGGCGCCTCTTCGTCCAAAACCGTGTAATTGTTGCGGACTATCATCAGCAAATCGCTGGCATCGAGTTCTTCTTCGGCAAAATTGATGGTCTGCCTAATGTACTTGTTGTAGTTTACGGCAGTTTTGTTGGAGCGCGTCACCACGACTACGTTCTCGCGCCCATATTTGTTGTAGGCGTAGCGCAGGCCGTCTTCGAGGCGCTCGCCAGTCATTTTATAGATGTCTTTGAAACCCTTTGTGGTAAGTTTGATCGATAAATCGGAGGGCTTTTTGGCGGCAGGTTCTTTCAAATCGACCCCCGACCACTTAACGGCCTCGGGGTTTGGCGCGTCGAAACGGTTTTCGATCAGCACGTTGCGCAGGCTGGTGGCATTGTACAAAATACCCGACTGCTGTCCCTGCCGCATAACCTCCACAAGCTCTCGCTCCGAAACGCTCATCTTAAAATTGGCCTGCAAATAGCCCGCATCCAAAGCTGGGCTAATAACCTTGCCAATGGGTGGCAACTGGGCGGCGTCTCCGACCAACAGTAGTTTATTGCCCGCGCCCTCATACACGTAAGACACCAAGTCGTTTAGCAGCCCGCGCGACCCAAAATCGGCATCGTCGCCAATCATTGAGGCTTCATCTACCACGTACAGGGTATAGTCGGTTTGGTTTCTTTGGCGTTCAAAAACCAAGCTACCCGTGTATGCGTCGGCAACTTGGCGGTATATTTTTTTGTGGATCGTTACCGCCAATTTCTTAGAATAGTTCGACATTACCTTGGCCGCCCGCCCCGTGGGAGCGAGCAAAACCGTTTTGTAGCCAAACTGTTTGGTGGTTTTTATGAGCGCACCAATGATGGTAGTTTTGCCCGTACCAGCGTAGCCTTTCAGCAAAAAGCAGTCGCGTGGTCGGTCATCGTTGGTCAAAAAATCGTCCATCAGTTCAAAGAATGCCAACTGACCAGAGGTGGGGGCAAACGGAAAATATTTTTGGAGCAACGCCGACGGCTTTATTTCTTCAATCATGCTGGCAATTTAGCAATAGCGACCCAAAAAGTCTTTAAATCCAGTATAATTTCGAGAAAGATTTGGGGAAATCGTTTTTTCTACCTAAAATTGATTTCCCGAGTCACACAATTGTTCCTTTCCTCCATCTCAAAACTGCACGTACATGAAAATTAGTCAAATACTAAACTCTAAACCGATCAACGCCATATTCTCGGTCACGTCTGGTTCTACTGTCTATGACGCACTAATTCAAATGGCCGAGCGCAACATTGGGGCCGTTTTAGTGATCGACGACGGTGCGATGTCGGGTATTTTTTCGGAACGAGACTACGCCCGCAAGGGTATTTTGCAGGGGCGCAGCTCAAAAGAAACCCTTATCAGTGAGGTGATGACGGCGAAACTAATCACGATCGACCTCAAAGACAAACTCGAAGATGCCATGCTCATTATGTCAGAAAAACACATCAGGCACTTGCCCGTTATGGATGCGGGTACGCTGGTTGGCATCATCTCCATCAACGATGTGGTGACGACGATCATCCGCGAGCAAAAAAACCAGATCGCCTCCCTCGAAAGTTATATATCGGGGTCTTATTCGTGAGCAAAGAATAGAATTGTATCTTTGCGGCGTTCTTTAAAACAGCAGAATGGATCAAGTAAAAGAAGCGGTCGTCAAAATATACGGCAATCGCCTGCGCACCAGGGTATGTGGCCTGTGCATTATAAACGATAAAATACTGATGATTAACCACCGAGGCGTTGGCCAAACCGACACTTTCTGGTGTCCGCCAGGCGGCGAGGTTCAGTTTGGCGAAACCGTACCCAGTGCCTTAGTCCGAGAGTTTAGAGAAGAAACGGGGCTGGACGTTGCCGTAGGACGGCTGCTGTTCGTAAACGAGTTCATGCGGTTGCCGCTCCACGCGGTCGAGCTTTTTTTTGAAGTCTCCGTTGTGGGTGGCCAAATGGTGGTGGGCAGCGACCCCGAAATGAACGACAACGAGCAGGTTATCCAAGCCCTAAAACTAATGACCTTCGACGAGATAAAGCAGCAGCACACCCACGAAGTACATACGCTCTTCGGGCTTTGCTCGTCCCAATCCGATGTCTTTTCATTATCAGGTTATTTGACCTCAAATTGATGATGGATCGCATCGATACCAGCCCCCCAAACGCGCCCGTCTTGCTAATAAAAGATGAGCTTTTTGGGGTTGAGCAAATCGCAAACGCCACGCTCAACATCGAACTGAGCGACGAGACACTCCGCTTTGGGGTATTTTGCAACAACGCCTGGGTGTGGGTCGAAGACTACTCGCTTTCGGTGGTCCTCAACGCCGAAACCCGCCTACAAACGCTTCAAAATATTTACCAGCACCACTCTTTTTTGTCAGCTAACTTCTGGAAAGCAATAAACATCTCGTTCAGCTCGCCCCACTTTACGCTGCTTCCCACGGCTCTTTTTAGGAAAGAATACGCCGAAGAATACCTAAAATTGGTGGCGGGCAGGCTGGGAGACCAGGAGAAAACCTTCTATAGCCAAGCCGCCGACACTGACATGGTCAATATTTTTGGCATCGACGGTTCGTTGGCCGACTGGTTCAAGGGTGTTTATGCCTTGCAAGAACCCACGTTCTCGCACCAAACCTCCGCGCTCATCAAAGGAACCCGTAGCGTTGCCATCGAAAACCAAGGCCAACCCACCGCAGTACTTTATTTCGAAGACGGCCTAATGAACGTGGTCGTTATGCGGCAGTCGGAGTTGCTCCTTTGCAACAAATTTAGTTTTAGAAATCCCTTCGACACAACCTACTGTATTTTGTTCATATTGGAGCAACTCGGCATTCAACCAGCTGACATCCAAGTGATTTTGTACGGAGAGATTACGCCATATTCGGACAGTTTTGTGGAAATAACCAAGTTTTTGCCCGAGGTTTCGTTTGGGCAACGCCCAGCAACCATCGGCTACACGGCCGCGCTCGACGACTTGCCCGAACACCGCTATTTTAGTCTCTACGCCTTGGCCAGTTAATGTCTTTTTTGTCAAACCCATCCGCTATCTTTAACAAGTTACAGCATGAAACGAATCGCACTTTTTCCGGGCTCTTTCGATCCTTTCACAAAAGGTCATGAAGATATTGTGTTGCGCGGTCTGCAAATTTTCGACGAGATCATTGTGGGTATCGGTACCAACATCAACAAAAAAAGGTACTTTCCGATCGAGGTCATGGAAAAAATGATCGTCAATACTTTCGCCGATTTGCCCGTTCGGGTGCTTGCTTACGAGGGCCTGACGGCAAACATTGCCCGCGAAAATGGCGCACGATACTTGCTTCGAGGGCTGAGAAACACCACCGATTTTGAGTACGAGAACAGTATTTCTCAGGTGAACCGCTACATTTATGAAGACGTGGAGACCGTCTTTTTGATTACCGCCCCGCACCTGTCGCCGATAAGCTCGAGCATCATCCGCGACCTGCACCGATACCACCAAAACATCGACGAGTTCCTTCCCTACCAACTTCCAGACACTGATTTTTAGTGCTATTGTTGGTCAATGGCCGCCAATCGCAGGCTTACGGCGCGTTTGTGGGCTTCTAATTGCTCGGCCTCGGCCATGACCTCCACGGCTGGCCCAAGTGCTTGTAGCCCAAGCGGACTGATGCGCTGGAAGGTTATTTTTTTTACAAAGCTGTCTAACGAAACCCCGCTGTATGCCCGCGCGTAGCCGTTGGTGGGCAAAGTGTGGTTGGTTCCCGAGGCGTAGTCGCCGCAAGATTCGGGGGTGTAATTTCCCAAAAAGATAGAACCCGCGTTCACTATTTGTTCGGCTACTTCGTCGGAGTTGTCTATGCTCAAAATTAGGTGCTCGGCGGCGTAATCGTTCAGCAAGTCAATGGCCTCTTGCTGGTTTTTTACCAAAATGGCCTTGCTATTTTGGAGAGCCTGGGCGGCAAACTCGCGGCGTGGTAGGCTGGCCAACTGGGTGTCGAGTTCGGTTTGTACGTCAGCAATCAGACGCTCCGACGTAGAAACCAGCACCACTTGGCTGTCGGCCCCGTGTTCGGCCTGCGACAGCAGATCGGCGGCTACAAATGCGGCCACAGCGGTGTCGTCGGCATATACGGCCACTTCGCTCGGGCCAGCGGGCATATCAATGGCCAGCCCTTCTTTGTTTGCGAGCATCTTGGCCGCCATAACGTACTGATTGCCAGGCCCAAATATTTTGTAAACCTGCGGCACGCTTTGGGTGCCATATGCCATTGCGGCCACGGCTTGCGCTCCGCCAATTCTAAATATTTTGGTAATGCCAACCAACTGAGCCGCGTAGTAGATGGCGGGGTGGTTGCTGGGCGTACACAAAACTACTTGCTCGCAACCCGCTATTTGGGCTGGCACACCCAGCATGAGCACCGTGCTAAACAGCGGGGCTGTGCCGCCAGGAACGTATAAACCTACCTTTTGGATGCCCACCGACTTGCGCCAGCATACCACGCCAGGCATGGTCTCGATGCGTTCGACGGGTTGCTTTTGGGCTTCGTGAAATTTTCTTATGTTGGTATATGCCTGCCGAATGGCCGCTTTTAGTTCTTCCGAAAGTTGCCCCTCGGCAGCGGCTATTTCGGCGGTGTCCACCTCAATTTTATCCAAAAAAAGGTTGTCAAATTCGAGCGCGTAATGTCTCAATGCGGCATCGCCCTCGGCTTTTACGCGCGCCAAAATGGGGGCAACGCGCTGCTCAATAACGGCCATTTGCTGCACTGGGCGCGCCAGCAGCGTTGGCCAGGTAGATTTGGGGGGGTGTTGTATCGTAATCATGCCGTGGTAGCGCGGGTTTTTGCTTTGACGTTTGGCAATAAAAATACCGAAGTGCCAAATTTATAGTTAGACTTGGCACTTCGGTATTGCTATTGACTTGTAAACTACAAATTGCCCTTTTTGAGTTCCCCGACGGCAAAATCAGCGGCACGGGCCGTGAGCGCCATGTAGGTGAGCGAGGGGTTCACGCACGACGCCGAGGTCATGCAAGCGCCATCGGTTACGAACACGTTTTCGGCACCCCACACCTGGTTGTTGGCGTTTAGCACCGATGTTTTAGCTTCTTTACCCATGCGTGCCGTACCCATTTCGTGGATTCCTATGCCGAGGTGCTTGGTGTTGTCGTTGTAGGGGCGGACGTTTTTGAGACCCGCCGCTTCGAGCATTTCGGCGGCATCGTTCATCATGTCAATGCGCATTTTACGTTCGTTTTCGCCGTAGGCGGCATCAAAAATAATGAGTGGAATCCCCCATTTGTCTTTCTGGTCGGTCGATAAAGTCATGCGGTTGTTGGGATCTGGTAGTACTTCGCCAAAACCCCCAATACCCATGTTCCAAGGACCAGGGGCCGACAGTGAGTCTTTGAAAGCAGCTCCGAAGCCCTCCATTCCGTTGCCTCGGCCCCATCCAGCGCGGCTTGCACCACCCTGGTAGCCAAATCCGCGCAGGTAGTCGCGCTTGTCGTTGCCCCAGTTTCGGTAGCGTGGAATGTACACGCCGTTGGCACGGCGACCGTAATAATACATATCCTCCATGCCGTCATAATTGCCGCTTGCGCCCACGGCCAAGTGGTGGTCCATAATATTTCGGCCCAACATATCGCTTTCGTTGCCCAGCCCGTTGGGGTGCCGTGCCGATTTCGAGTTCATCAAAATAGAGGTACTGGCAAAGGCGGAGGCGTTCAAAAATATAATTTTGGCGTAGTATTCGCGCACCTCCATGGTATTTTGGTCAATGACGCGCACGCCTTTGGCCCGCCCTTTGGTTTCGTCATACAGTACCTCGGTCACGATCGAGTCGGGGCGCAGGGTAAGGTTGCCCGTTTTGACGGCGGCTGGCAACGTGGCCGACTGCGTGCTGAAATAGCCGCCGTAAGGGCAGCCACGCATACACATATTGCGGTACTGGCAAGCAGCACGTCCCAGCTCGGTTTGCCAATCTTCTGGCTTAGTGAGGTGCGCCACCCGACCGATGGTCATTTTGCGGGCGGCAAACTTTTTTTCCATGCGGCTTTTCACTTCTTTTTCCACGCAGTTCAACTCCATGGCTGGCTGAAACTCCCCGTCGGGCAGCACGTCCAAACCGTCTTTCGAACCGCTGATGCCCGCAAATTTCTCCACGTAGCTGTACCAAGGAGCCAGGTCACTGTATCTGATGGGCCAGTCTATGGCAACGCCTTCTTTGCCATTGGCCAAAAAGTCTTCTTCGTTCCAACGGTAGCTTTGCCGCCCCCACAGCAGCGACCGCCCGCCCACGTGGTAGGCCCTGATCCAGTCGATGGGGCGTTTTTCGATGATGGGGTTTTGCTTGTCGTTTTCAAAGAGGTAGCGGTGTTCTTCGTTGGCGGTGTAGCCAGTGCGCATTCCGAGGTAGTATTCCTCGGCGGCCTGGGTGGTCACGCGGCCCCGGTGGGGGAGCTCCCACGGGTTTTTGTTGGCTGTTTCGTAGTCGGTTATGTGTTTTATGTCCCGTCCACGCTCAATCATAATGGTTTTTAGCCCTTTTTCGGTCAATTCTTTGGCAGCCCAGCCGCCCGATATTCCCGATCCGACCACGATTGCATCGTAGGTATTGGCTTCGGTTGCTTTCAAGTTTAAGTTCATTGGGTGTAGTAAAATGTATGGAAACTATATCTAAAATTACATAGCCCACGCCTTTTGGCCTGGCTTCAGTTTGGTGGATCCTTCGTAGCGTCCTGGCACAGCCACGTAGGCCAGTGCTTTGGTGGCACCTGGTTCGGACGTAAAATACCCGAGCAGTGTTAGCTCCTTGGCCATGCGCCAAAACTGGCCTTTTTCTTTGTCCAATTTAGTAAGCAACTCGGTGCGTTGAACGGGAGTGGCCAACACAAAAGTTTTTTTGTAGGCGGCCTTGCTGTCGTCGTTGAGCTTTGTTAGTCCGTCCATAAATGCCTTTTGAGCGTCTTCTTTGTAGCAATCTTTGAGCATAAGTTGCACAAAAGCGGGCACTTTGGCATCTTTTGCGCCAGGCGTTTTGGTACGCGGAATAATCATTTCGGTAACTTCGGCCACCAATTTCATCTGGTTGGCATCGAACGCAAACGTGCCCGCCGCAGGGGCGCTGGCATTCGCTAAATTATCGGACATGGCCATCAGCGTGGGTGCCGACAGCGTGCCGCCCATCAACAACGCCACGCGGGCAAGTGCATCTCTCCTGTTCATTATTGGTTAAGTTTTTGTTTAAACTAAATTCTTACAAAAATACTAAAATTTACGGCTTTATAAACACAAAAAGCAGCCAACGGCTTTTTTTACTACCAACAGCCCAAAATAATTGCAACCGTGCTTTTGGCTGTTTACGACTCTTTGCCTAATATTGGAACCGTAATCTCAAAAAAAATATTGACGACCATGAAAAAAATCGCCCTGCTCTTTATTTTTATCGTTCAGTTTGCCAGTGCGCAGCTACTACTGCCCGCCAAAACCCCCGAGAGCGTAGGGTTTAGCACCGATCGGCTCAAACAGATCGACCGTGTTTTTCAAGAATACATCGACAAAAAATACCAAGCGGGGATTATGGCGATGGTTGTGCGCGACGGCCAAATTGTGTATTACAAAGCCCTCGGCTACGACGATTTTGAGACCAAAACCCCACTACAACGCGACGGAATAATCAGGATTGCTTCGCAGACCAAGGCCATCACCAGCACCGCCGTTATGATGCTTTACGAAGAAGGGCGTTTTTTGTTAGACGATCCCATCTCTAAGTACATCCCAAGTTTCAAAGATCCAAAAGTGATTGACAAGTTCAACGAAAAGGATACCACTTTCACGTCGGTGGCCGCCAAGCGCGAGATCACCATCCGCGACCTGCTCACCCACACATCGGGCATTGGCTACCCAGGCATCGGCTCGGCCGAAGCAAAGGCTCTGTACGCTAAATACAAAATCCCGAGTGGCATTGGTACGCCCAACGATAAACTAAGCGATGTCATCAACGCCCTTGCCGCCCTGCCGCTCATGCACAGCCCCGGCGAAAAATGGACATACGGACTCAACATTGATGTGCTGGGTTATTTGGTAGAGGTAGTTTCTGGCAAGACCCTGGCCGACTTTTTGCAGCAACGCATCTTCGAGCCATTGGGAATGAAAGACACCTATTTTTACCTGCCAGCCGCCAAACACAACCGCCTGACAACCCTCTACGCCGAGTTCAATAAGATCACAATAAAAATGCCCAAAAGTATTCCTTCCGTCGATTTTCCGAAAATGAGCGGCTCGTTTTATTCGGGTGGGGCGGGTTTGGTTTCGACGGCCTACGACTACGCCATTTTTTTGCAGATGTTTCTCAACGGTGGCCGCTACAACGGCAAAATGCTGCTGAGTCCCACTACCATTGCCACCATGACCAACAACCAGATCGGCGACCTGAACCTGGGCGCTCGCAAATTTGGGTTGGGTTTTGCGGTAGGCACAGCGCGTGAGGCCGCCCGCCTGCCGCCGTCGGCGCGGATGTTTGAGTGGGGCGGTATTTTTGGCACAACCTACTGGGTAGATCCTCAGCAAAACCTCACTGCCATACTCATAACCCAAAAGTATCCAAATTCCTACGGCGATTTAAACGACAAATTTAAGGTGCTGGTCTACCAGGCCATCGAGCGAATGAACCCAAATTAAACTATCGAATCAAAATAAAATAACCGTTTTTTCGGAATGCCTGCCCAGTTTGGTTTTGCGCCTCAATGGTGTAAGAATACGTACCAACTGGCGCGGGTTGGCCCTCCAAGCGGCCGTCCCAGACCTGCGCCCGCAATGTGGTGCTGAACACTGGCACACCCCACGAATTGAAAATAGACATTTTGAAGGTTTTGTTGAGCCCCGTCCCCATAATCAGTAAGACATCGTTCGTGCCGTCGCCGTTGGGCGAAAAAACCGTTGGCACGTACATACTGCCGAGCGTGTTGCACAACAGCGGAGGCGGCAGCACGCAAACCTCGTTGCTCACCACCGTGCCCGTGGGGGTTTCGATTCGCACGCGGTAGCAGCTGCCCAAGCCGCAGGATGGGTCTTGGTCGGTGGCCGTTGTTTGGTTTTGTTCGGCCACAACCAGCCAGTCGTTTTGGTTTAAAAGAACAGTAGTTTTGGTTGGAACCATTTCGGGTGCCGTGGCCCATACCAAGTCGTTGGTTGTTTCGCGCTGATCGACCGACAGGACTGCGTTGCAGATGACGTTCGACTCGAAGCCGACCACGCAACTGTCGGTGGGTTGAACCTTAAAACAAGCAAAATCGGTGCTGTCGATTAGTACCCTAATCCTCCGATTTTCGATTCGGGTAACGCTCCCGGTGGATTCAAAAACGCCCGCACCCACTTTACGCAGCAACAGCAACTCGATTTCGTCGGGGTTGTCGATCACGATCTCGGCGGTGAGGCCACTGATGGTTGTTATTTGTTCTAAGCGCGGTTTTTGTGTCACTATTTTTGGCACAACAACCCTTCGGGCTCGCCCGCCGCACTGCCCGATGCGGTATATTCCTTGCACCTCCACCACTTTGGGCACCGCGTTTTGGTAGGTGTACGTCTGAGAAAAGGGGGCAATTTTAGAGATGACCTCCACGTTTTCGGCCCCTCCGAAGTTCCAATTTACACCGTAGGTATCATACGTATTATTGGCCGATCTGGGTACGGTGAGTTTCACCGAGCCGTTGCCACAGGTACTGAGCGAAAAAACGGGGGGGAGCGTGTCGCGCACGGTTATGGTGCGGCACTCGCGGAGCTTTTTGCCGTCTCTTTCGGCCAATTGTAGCACCACGTAGCTACCTGCTTTGAGATACTTGAAAGCCGCCGAAGAGTCGGTAACGGGCGTGTAGGCACTCGGGCTGCCCCCTTTGTAGTCGAACACGTACCGCACGTTGGTGGCACCCTGGGCGGTATTGGCCACGTTGAGCGTGAGCGGCACGCAACCAGCGGTGATGGGCGCAAAAAAACCGCCCAAACCATAGGTGTTGTCGGTACAAACGTTGGTGTTTTGAGCAATCAAATAGCGCTGGCCCAACAGCAGAAGTACCCAGAATAGAGGAACAGTGTGCTTCAACCAATACATTTGGGGAACGGGTAGGGTGTGCATTGGCCTGTGGGCAATGTGAACAACTTTGTAAAGTTGGTGAATTACCGCTTTACAACGCCAAATGCACCCGCAAATTGTTTTTTTGTTCGACCCACAACGCAAAAAATCAATTCGTCGCCGATTCTTTTATCTGACCAAAGACATTTGTACTTTTGTGATCTAACCGTAATTCAACGACAACCACCGTGCAGAACTCATTCTACAAAACTCAGCCCCAAAGCACATCGCACATCCTGATGGTTCGCCCGGTGCGGTTTGGTTTTAACGAACAAACTGCCGACAGCAACGCTTTTCAGGACGTAAAGTTGGCCGCCCAAACTAAAGACGTGGCCCAAGACGATGCCCGCCGCGAGTTCGACGACATGGTGGCCCAACTTCGGGTTGCTGGCGTGAACGTGACCGTGGTCGAGGACACGCCCGAGCCTTTTACGCCCGATTCTATTTTTCCCAACAACTGGGTGTCGTTTCACCAGAGCGGAAAAATAGTTTTGTACCCCATGCAGGCCCAAAACCGCCGCTTAGAACGTCGAATGGACTTGATAGAAAGCCTCAAAGACAAATTTCAGGTCGAACAAATCATTGACCTTACGTACTTTGAAGAGCAGGGTAAGTTTTTGGAGGGAACCGGCAGCATGGTGCTGGACAGACGCTACAAAACGGCCTACGCGTGCGTGTCGCCCCGCACCCACCCAGAGGTACTGGCCGCTTTTGCCAACGCCATGGGTTATCAGGTTGTTCAATTTGAAGCTGCCGACCAAAATGGCAAGGCCGTTTACCACACCAATGTATTGATGTGCATCGGCGACAACTTTGCAGTGGTTTGCCTAACGGCCATTACGGACCCCGACCAGCGGCAGCAGGTGCGCAATTCGCTGATTAATTCGGGCAAAAATGTGGTTGAAATATCCCACCAGCAAATGAATAACTTTGCGGGCAATATGCTGATGGTCAGCACGAAGCGAGATGAGAAACTGCTCGTTATGTCTACGACGGCCTACCAATCTCTGACCGCCAAACAGCGCGACGAGTTGAACGACTACGCCCAGCTGACTCATTTCGACCTGTCGATGATTGAGGGCAACGGCGGCGGATCGGCGCGGTGCATGATGGCCGAGGTGCATTTGCCGCCCAGGTAGCGGCCATTGATAAGACGACCGTTTTGATTGGCGAATTTGTCCTAACCGATTGTATAAGATGTCTTTACTTATGATCCATTTATTGCGATACAGTAACAAAAAACATAATCAAACCATCATGAAAATCACTTTTTTAGTCGCCCTTCTCTATTTCATTAATATCCAAAGCAACCAAGCGCAAACACTCAGGTACTTTGAGTTTAGTACCCGGTGTGGACACAACGAGTGGAGAGATACGTCGTTTGTGGTTGCTACCAACAACCCTGCCGTAATTACCTTAGTCGAAAGTGAGTTGCAAAAAATACCAGCAAATAGGGGACTGTTTATAAACGGTGCATTGGCAATGGGTAGCAACGGGTATAACAAAAATGCCTCTTATGAATTCCCCTGGCACATTGTTGAAAACGATTGGACATTGGTAGAAGTTGCAATAGAACTATGCGATGGCTGCCCTTATACTGATGTTTCGCTCAACCTTAACTATTGGGTCAATACCGTGAAACGATACTGTGGCTGGAGTACAAGAATAAAACGAGAAGTGTTTCCATGCAAACAGATTTGTATTCCAGCCGTCACCAAAAAACTTACCGCAAATACCAATTAATACTACCCCGTGACCACCTCGTTGAAGTGCCGCTCCAGGTATACTTATACCAAATGCTTGATTTTGGTAGGTATTTTAGTGCTTAAAAAAATATAAATTGCTCCTGTTTTCGGGCAAGTATAAAACACCCTACCTTTACTTTTCAAAACTGATAAGCTATCGTACTCTGTTTAAGCAGGCGAAAACACCGCGTTTATCTTTAAAGCTAAAATACTCTATTATAAAAACAACACCTACAATGAACGCAAGAACCCAAAAAAATGGTCTCCTGATGGGACTACTTCTGATCAGTGCGGCAGTGCTGGGCGTGTTCTGGACCGACAACCCAGGCATGGCAACGGAGCAAGAATTGGACAGTCTGTACGCCAAGCTGCCAGATGCCGCCAAACGAGACCCAAAATACGCCGTAGGTGCGCTGTCGGTGGCCGAAGGTTTACAAGCAACCCTGTTTGCCTCCGAACCAATGATCTGGAACCCCACCGATATTGACGTGGACGCGCGCGGACGGGTGTGGGTTTGCGAAGCCTACAACTACCGCCCCGCCATTACGGGCAATAAAACAAAAGCCGAGGGAGACCGAATTATGATTTTGGAAGACACCAACGGCGACGGGAAAGCCGATGTGAGCAAGGTTTTTTACCAAGATAAAGACCTTAACGCACCGCTCGGTATTTGTATTTTGGGCAACCGCGTCATCGTTTCGCAGAGTCCAGGCGTTTTTGTTTTAACGGACGAAAACGGAGACGACAAAGCCGATAAAAAAGAGATCATCTTTACGGGGGTCAGCGGGGTGCAACACGACCACGGAATGCACGCCTTTGTGTTTGGCCCCGACGGCAAGCTGTATTTTAACTACGGCAACGACGGCAAACAGTTGTTGGACCGAAACGGAAACCCCGTCTATGACAAAATAACTAAAAAAGCCATTAACCCCGAAAACTTCAAGCAGGGCGTGGTATTTAGGTGCGACCCCGATTTTACGAACGTGGAGGTGCTGGGGCAAAACTTTAGAAATAACTACGAAGTGGCCGTCGATAGCTACGGCACGCTGTGGCAGTCGGACAACGACGACGACGGCAACAAGGGCGTTCGGATTAATTATGTGATGGAATACGGCAACTATGGCTACACCGACGAGCTGACGGGCGCGGGCTGGGCAGCCAACCGCACGAACCTCGAAACAGAAATTCCGCACCGCCATTGGCACCTAAACGACCCTGGCGTGGTGCCAAACCTGCTACAAACGGGGGCAGGATCACCGACGGGAATTTTGGTTTATGAAGGCAATATGCTCCCGCAAGTGTTTCAAAATCAGATTATTCACTGCGACGCTGGCCCCAACGTGGTGCGCTCCTACCCTACTCAAAAAGACGGCGCGGGCTACACCGCGCGGATTGAAAATATTTTGTACGGCAAGCGCGACCAGTGGTTTAGACCGTCGGACGTGTGCGTGGCGCCCGATGGTTCGCTGATTGTAGCCGACTGGTATGACCCCGGCGTGGGTGGCCACCAGGCTGGAGATCTGGCGCGTGGACGGGTGTTTCGGGTTGCGCCTCCGTCGAGCCGGTACGTTGTGGCCAAGCCCGATTTTTCTTCGACAGCTGGCGCGGTGGCCGCCCTCGAAAGCCCCAATATGTCGGCGCGTTATCTGGCCTGGACCGCCCTCCAACAAAAAGGAATACTTGCCGAACCCGCACTGGTAAGAATGTACCGGAACAACCCAAACCCACGAATGAGGGCGCGGGCGTTGTTTTTGTTGTCTAAAATAGAGGGAGCAAACAAAGAAACCCTGGCCAACGCCCTGCAAGATGCCAACCCCGACCTTCGGATTGCGGCACTGCGGGCGGTGCGCCAGTGGAACTCCGACGCAACACCCTACATCAAAAAATTGGTAAACGACCCCAATCCCGCCGTCAGGCGCGAATGCGCCATTGCACTGCGCCGCAACGCTACCTTCGACGCACCCGACTTGTGGGCGCAGCTGGCCATGCAACACGACGGCAAAGACCGCTGGTATTTGGAGGCCCTCGGCATTGGAGCGGCTGGACAGTGGGATACGTTTTTTGCGGCCTGGCAAAAAAGGGCGGGGGCTGCCGCCATAAACAATCTGGGCGGAAAAGACATCGTTTGGCGGGCACGCACCAAAGCGTCGGTGCCGATGCTGGCGCAATTGGCCGCCGACGCGTCGCTGGGGCTCAAAGACCGACTACGCTATTTTAGGGCTTTCGATTTCAACCCAGGGGGCACCGAAAAATCGGAGGCTTTGCTCAATATCATTAAACAAAACCAAAACGACAACGAAGTGCGGTCGCTGGCACTGCGCCACCTCGACCCCGCCTTCGTGCGGCAGTCGGGCGAGGCAATGGGTGCGTTGCAAAACCTGTTAGACACGTCTTTTGGAACGCAAGAATATTTAGAACTGGTTGCCAAATACGAACTGACCGCCGAAAACAACCGGCTGTTGGACATTGCCATCAAAAACCCCAACAACTTAGCTCAAACTGCCGTGGGCCAATTGCTCAAACAAAAGGGTGCGCCGCTGGTCTGGGGAGTGATAAACGGCCAAAACACCGACGCCAGCATTGCCATCATGGCCGCCATGAAGGGTGTAGGAAGCCGAGAGTCAGTAGAGATGCTTAAATCGGTGGCCACCGACTCCAAACGTAGCCTCAACGTGCGGCGCGAGGCCATGCGGAGCGTAGGCGGCAGTTGGGGCGGCGAAGACGCAGTTGTTAGTATGCTCAGAGCCAAGCAAATACCCGCCAATCTGATTGCCTCGGCCGTGGATGGACTTACTTACGCTTGGCGCACCAGTATCCGCACCGAGGCCGCTTCGTATTTACCAAATGCCAAAGCTGGCTCGGCCAAAAAAATGCCCGTCATCACCGACCTGCTGGCCATGAAAGGCAACGTAGAAAGCGGGCAAACTGTGTTTAAAAACCAATGTGCGGTGTGCCATAAAGTTGGCAACGACGGTGCGGACTTTGGCCCGCAGCTCACCGAAATTGGCAGCAAGCTCCCCAAAGAGGCGCAATACACCTCTATTTTGTACCCAAGTGGGGGCATAAGTTTTGGCTACGAAGGCCACGAGGTGAGACTAAAAGACGGGGCGGTGATTTCGGGCATTGTGGCCAGCAAAACCGAGACCGACCTCAAAATGAAGTTTCCGGGCGGCACAACAATGGACTATAAAATGAAAGATGTTGTGTCGATCAAAAAGATGGACGAGTCGATGATGTCTGCCAACCTCCACGAAAACATGAAAACGAAAGAGCTCGTCGATTTGGTGGAATACTTGATGACTTTGAAGAAAAAGTAAGGTTTTACAACACATTCCGCACAAAAAAGTCCGTCAGACTCTCGTAGCTGACGGACTTTTTTGTGCAGTTTATTTACGCCTTCGCAGCATAAACCGACGGTCTCGGTTGTTATTTTTCGAGTTTATTGAGGTTGCTATTTGGGCGGCCGTAGGCAAAGTAAACCACCATGCCCAACGCCAACCAGCCCACGGCGCAGTACTTGGCCAAGTCGCTGAGGCTAACGATCAAAATGGTGTTTACGATAATGCCAAGGGGGGCAATAACAAACAGAATCGGTGCTTTGAAGGGACGCTCGCGCTCGGGTTCGCGGATGCGGAGCAGCAGCACGGCCAAGCAAACCATGGCAAAGGCAAAGAGCGTTCCGAAACTGGTCATGTCGCCCAGAATACCGATCGGCGTGAAGGCCGCCACCATCGACACCGCCAGGCCAACCAACACAGTGCTTTTCCAGGGCGTTTTGAATGTGGGGTGAATTTCTTTAAAAAATTTGGGCAACAGGCCGTCTTTGGCCATTCCCAAAAACACCCGCGTTTGGCCGAGCATCATCACCAGCATAACCGAAATGAGCCCCGTGGTGGCGGCGGCGGTTACGATAAACACCGCCCAGTTTTGTCCCACACTCTCGAACGCGTAAGCTACTGGCGCTTTGAGGGCGTCGCCCACGATGGCGTTGTAGTCGATCATGCCCGTGAGCACCAGCGACACCAGAATGTACAAAACCGTGCACACCAACAGCGACGTGATAATGGCAAACGGCATATCTTTGCGAGGATTAATGGCCTCGCCAGCCTGCGTAGAAACGGCATCGAAACCAATGTAGGCAAAGAAAATTGCCGACGCGCCGCTGATTACGCCCTGAAAACCGTAGGCTTCTACCAAGATAGGCTTGTTGTTGGCATCGAGCATTTCGCCAGGAATCATCCGCGCCTCGGGGATGAACGGTATCCAGTTTTGGGTTTTAATGAAAAACGCACCGGCAATAATCACAAAAATAACGGCCACTACTTTTATAATTACAATGATGTTGTTGGCACTGGCGGCCTCTTTGATTCCTTTTACTAATATGTACGTAACCAACCAAACGATGATAAACGCGGGCAGATTGACGGCAAACGAAGGGCGGTCCAGGCCGTTATCAACGGCAAATTTGGCGGCGGAGACGGGGTCGTTTCGGAGCCAAAACGGAATATCTATCCCGAAAAGGTGCATCAGTTTATTGAAATACCCCGACCAACTCACGGCTACCGTCATGGCACCCATGGCATACTCGAGGATGAGCCCCCAACCAATGGCCCACGCAAAAAGCTCCCCGATGGTGCCGTAGGCGTAGGCGTAGGCCGAGCCTTCGACGGGTAGCATGGCGGCAAATTCGGCGTAGCAAAGGGCGGCAAAAATACAGCCGATTCCTGCCACCACAAACGACAGTGCCAGCGCGGGGCCAGCGTGGTAGTGGGCGGCCGTGCCCGTGAGCACAAAAATACCGCCACCAATAATAGCACCGATACCAATGGCGGTCAAACTCCATTTTCCCAGAACCCGCTTCAGTTCGCTTTTCTGAATATCTTGTTCAAAAAGGTACGTTGGCTTCTTTCGCCAGATCGAATAACTCATTGTGTTGTGTTGAGATTAATTGGTTAAGTTTTGATTTAGAGTTGAAAAGTACGCCCAAAGCAAACATTAACCAAATTTTATGCCGACAAACCTTGATTTGCCCGAAAATTACCGTTCGCTTTTTACCTAAAACCAGCCGTATCGTAGAACGACCGGCGCCGGCTCAGTTTCAAGTCGCGCAGCAGCGTGGACTTGGCACGGAGCGTGAAACTGTAATTTCCTTGTCGCTGGCCGTTGCCCGAGTAGGGTGTCCATTCAAAAAACATCTCCCAGCAGTGCAAATCGCGGATCACGCTCACCGTCGTGAACGCCACCGACTTGGCCTGCACGTCGTAACCCGTTTGGTAAGTAAATTTCCACTTGGGCGTGAGGCTAAAATCGCCCGTCATACTGATGGTCTGCACGGTTATGCCTTTTTGCAGGCCGTTTCGCTGGTAGCTAAAATTGTAGTTTAGGTTCACACTCCACGGCACGTTGAAATCGACGTACAAATCGGGATTGTTTTTGATGAACTCTTTTTGGGTCTCGGAGGCCTCGCTGGCAGGCTTGTTGCTGGTTTTATCAGCTTCTTTTTTTTTGGTGGCTGGTCTAAAATTTTTAGAAAAACCAAATTGCGCCCCACTAAGCCGCGCCAAACCCTGGCCCTGCGACAGCGCGAAACGGTTGATGCGCGCGCCCACCTCGCCGTAGCCAGGCGCTTTCACGTAGGCGTAGGGGTCAAAAACGGTCGAAACGTTGAAGTTGATGTCTTTTAATATTCGGGCGTTGGTGCCGATCAGTATCGTAGAAAGCCCCAGCGAGTCGGCCATGAGGTCGTAGCTACCGCCAATGCCGAGGTTGTCTAACAACGACATTTTCTCGAACTGAACCGAGGCCGTATCGCTCTTGGAACGTAGTTTCATCTCGAAACTGTTGTTCAAACTGAACGACACCGCCGCCGATGACCGCGACCCAAATCCACCCCGCTGGATGGTGCCAAAGCGGCTGTATTTTTCAAACCGCTTTTCAATGTCGGCTCCGTCGTTGATCTGGACGTTCTGGAATTTTTGCCCCGAAAGATCTGGCGTATAACTAATGCTGGCCGACGGAATGAGCGTGTGCCGAATGGCCTCCACGCGCCTACCCCGCACAAAAACGGTGCCGTAAACGCGCGTATTCACGCTCATACCAAACGAATAACTGTTCACAAACGACACGCTGTTGAGTGTATCCACGCGCACTTTGTTGTTGCCCGCGTAGGTGTATTGAAACTCCCGAGTGAACAGTTCGCCTTGGAGCGAAATGGTGGGCGTAAAGTTAAAATATTTGGCAATCTTGAAGTTAGGCAACGCAATTGGCAACGAGTAGCGGCCCGAAACTTGGGCGTTTTTCATAAAAATGGGCAAGTTGGCCAAGTTAAAATTGAGCGGATTCGACCGCCGCCCCGACGCATCTACCACGTTGGTATCTAAGGCATTGGCAAACTTAAAACCCAAGCGCACAAACGAGGTGTCGATCGACTGGCGGGAGTTATTGATCGAATACCCCCCCTGAAAATCGACCCCGAGCCTAAAACTCTCGTACCAACGCCCCGTGCCGCCTTTGAGGGCAAAGGGGGCAATCTGGTTTAGGCCGAAACTAAGATCAAGGCCAATGTCGGTCTCGCCAGGGTCGGTGCGGCCCGTGAGCTGATTGAATTGCCCGAACTTTTGGTTCACCCTTGCACTGGAACTCATGCGGCCGTATTGCCCAAATTGGCGGCTGTATTGCACCGACGACCCCGCCACGTTCGACGAATACCGCTGGGTGTTTTGCTCATTAAATTGATTGAAACTATTGCTCGACACATTGACCGACGCGCCAAAACTCGAATTGCCGTGCGGCACGGGCGCGTGCGACCACCGAACGCTGAAATCGTTGCGGGGGTCGGTCACGCCCAGCCGCCGCGACACCTCGTCGGGCGTGTTGTTGCGGTTGAAACTGAGCGCGAAGGCCCCGTTGTAGCGGTATTTTTTGGTATAAGTAGATTGCATTCCAATTCCCCAACTGCCTTTTGAGTAGATCTGCCCCGTGAAAACGGCGTTGAAATACTGACTGGCGGCCCAGTAATACCCAAAATCGCGCAGAAAAAAACCGCGTCCGTTCGGTTCTTCGCCGTAGTTACCAAAAATAATGCCCGATGTTCCAGCTTCTTTTTTTTGCGGGATCGGAAAAAAACCGAAGGGCAAACCAATGGGCAAAGGAATCTCTCCCAAGTAAAAATTGAAGCGCCCCGAAACCACCTGTTTGTTGGGAATAACCTTGAGCCGGCGCGAGTAAATATGGAAGTGCGGCGTGGCCAAGTTGCAGGTCGTATAAACCGACCCCCTAATGTACAGGTTGTCTTCATCGTCTTTTTTCACCTTCTCGCCCCTGATGTTGCCTTCGCCCTGCTGGGTAATTACGCCCTGGATAAGCCCCTTTTTGGTCTTGAAATTGTAGCGCATTTCTTTGGCGTCGTACTTTTCGGAACCGTCCTGAAAGACGGGTTTACCCCTTATTTTTCGGGTCGTCGAGTCGTAGGTGCCTCTGGCGTAGAGTTCGTTGGTTTGGTAGTTGATTCTGATGTAGTCGGCGGTGAGTTTTATGGTGCCGTAATCGACCTTGGCATCTCCGTACAAATCTACGATTCGCCCCGTCACGTCCATTTCGGTCGAATCTTTGGCATCGTATTTGACGGTTGTTTTTAGGTCAGAGTCGTCTTGAAGTGTATCTTTGCGGACTGAATCGGCCGCGAATTTTTTATTGAGCGTGTCGGCAAGTATTTGAACAAGCGTATCTTTGCGGCCGTCGGTGGCCGTTTTGATGGCCGCACCAATTGCTTTAGTCTTGGCACGGCGGCCAAACTGGCTTCGTGCGGTGGGTGTCATCAACCAAAAAATAGCCAACAGGCAGGCACACCGAATAATAAATTTGTATTTTAGTTGTTTTATCAATTGTTATATTTTTTGTAACCTTACTGACAAAATTAGCGCATCGACCATTGAGAATGATCCTTTTCCCCTAAAAATAATGTTAAAGATTCTTAAATACCTGTTTTTGATGGTTGCCATTTCGTGCGTGGGCTTCGTGGCCAAACCACCAAATACTGGGGGTAGTCTCAGGAGATTTACGCTCGTTATTGATGCTGGCCACGGTGGCAAAGACCCTGGCGCGCGCGGAAAATACGCCTCCGAAAAAGACATCGTTCTCAAATTGGCCCTGCAACTGGCAAGCAAAGTAAAAAAAGACTCGCCCAACGTTAAAGTCATTTTAACCCGCGCCAGCGATGAGTTCATCGAACTCAACGAACGGTCGGAAATTGCCAACCGCAAAAAAGCTGATCTCTTTGTGTCGCTCCACTGCAACGCTGTGCCCAAAAATAGCGTCGTGCACGGCACCGAAACTTTTGCGATGGGTTTGCATAAATCGAACGAAAACTTGGAAGTTGCCAAACGCGAAAACGCCGTTATCTTGCAAGAAGAAAACTACCAACAAACCTACAAAGGCTACAACCCAAAGTCTCCGTTGGCGCACATTATGTTGTCTAACTTTCAGAACGCCTACCTCACCAATAGCCTGGTTTTGGCCGACAAGATCGAGAAACAGTTCAAGAAGTCGGGGCGCAGCAGCCGGGGCGTAAAACAAGCGGGTTTTATTGTGCTCTGGAAAGCAGCCATGCCAGCCGTGCTGGTCGAAGCTGGATTTTTGTCTAACCGCACCGAGGAAGAATATTTAGACTCCGACAAAGGCCAAGACGAGATAACCGACTCCATACTTAATGCCATAAAAGCCTACCGCGAGGACATAGAGAGCAACGAAGATCAATAGTTTTTAAATCACAAAGCAGCCATGAAATTTTCAAGTGAAGCAAGAGTTGGGGTACTGGCCATTGTGGCAATAGCCATATTTTATTTTGGATTTAACTTTTTAAAAGGCACCGATTTCTTCTCGAAAACAGCGGTTTACTACGCCATTTTCGACAACGTGGGCGCACTCGTGCCGTCGAGCCCCGTTAAGATCAACGGGGTGGTAGTGGGCCGAGTAAAGGAAACTGAAATTTTGCAGAACCTGGACAATAAAGTCGCCGTAACCCTCGAAATAAAACGCAGCGTGAGCATCCCACGCGACAGCCGCGCCATTTTAACGACCGAACTTTTGGGCGGGGCACTCATTCAACTCGAAATGAGCAAAAATACTGCCATGTTTGCCAGCGGCGACACCATTACGGCCATGGTCGAGAAAGGAATAAAAGAGGTAGCACAGGAAAGAATTGTGCCAGTACTCCATACCGCCGACTCTCTGATGAAAGGATTGAATAAAGTGGTTGGAAAATTTGAAGGAACGGCTGCCTATCTTAATCAATTGCTGCAGTCGAGCGACCGAATGGTGGTGGGCGTGAACACCCTGGTGAACGCAAATACCAAAAGTCTGGCGGGCGTATTGGCCAACATGAACGCCCTGACGGCCTCGCTCGTAGAAACCGAAAAGGCACTCAAACCCATTCTACTCAAAACCAACACCCTCGCCGACTCGCTGGCCTCCATTCGCATCGGCGAAACCCTCAACCGCACCAACGCGGCGGTGGCATCGCTCCAAAACATTTTGACCAACCTGCAAAAAGGCCAAGGAACGGCTGGCAAGTTATTGAAAAGCGACGCGCTCTATAATAACCTCAATTACAGCATAGTGAGCCTCAACAACCTACTCACCAACTTCAGGGAGCACCCAAAAAGATACGTCAATCTGTCGATTTTTGGCAAAAAGGAAACAGGCCCCGCCAAGTCGGTTATTCAGCAAGACAGTTTGTAGGTTTGGTAGTCTTGGGGGGTGTCTAAGTCTATATTTCCCAGGTCGAAGCGCACCCGTGCGGTCTGCTCTGGGAACTTATGCAGCAAGAAACGCGCACCTTTGTCGCCCTGTAAGTCAAGCAATTCAGTGAACATTTCGCGCTCAAAAAGCACCGGAACACCCAATTGGTCTTCGTACTGGCAAGCCACTATTTTTTTGCTGGTGAGCGCTTGAACTTTGGCCATGGATGTGAGCAGCTGAACCGAAATATGGGGCTGGTCGCAGACCAACATCATGGCAGCGTCGAGTTTTTTTTCGGTCATGTACAGGCCCACCAAACCCATTTTCACCGACGTGGACATTCCCTCTTCCCACTTGGGGTTCTCGATAATGGTCACGGGGAGGTCTGCAAGTTGGGGGGCAATTTGGGTTTTGTTGGCTCCCAAAACCACCACCACGGGTCTAAATTTGGTAGCCAAAGCCACCTCCACGGTGCGCCTCAGCAGGGTTGTTCCGCCCAAGTCTAAGAGTTGCTTGGGTGTTCCCATGCGCTTCGATGCCCCCGCCGCCAAAATCACAATTCCGATGTTCATACCCAAAAACTACTTATTTTTCTTTAAGATAGACTGGTACTTAGGCATATCTTTGAAAAGTTCGAGGGCGGCCTTTACTTCATTATCAGACGCGAAAGATGCCTCCTTTGCTCCCTTTTGAAGGTAATAATGGGTCACGATCTCTTGTTGAAGGAGTTCTTTTATCTCTTTTTTAAAATTCAACAAATCGGCTTCTTTGCTGTGCGACAGCTTCACGCGCAGGGCTTTTAGCTGATCTCCGATGGCGTCGATATACTTCTCGCGCTTGGCCGAGGCTTCGAGTGCATTGAGGTCTTTTTCGACCTGGGTTACGTAGTCATACTCTTTGTCTTTTGCCCAATTTGCAAAATCTTGGTAGTCTGCATCCGAAAGCGCAAAATCGCGGGCGGGCTTTATGGTTGGGTGTTCGCTGCGATACTTTACGCCATAATCAAATAGTAAATATTTGGTAACCAGTGCTTTAGTAACCTGAGACGGCATTTGCACGTCGGTAACAATGTCGGGATCTACCCCACCTCCGTCGTAAACAGTGCGCCCGTTTTTGGTTTTAAAGGCTGTTTTCAACGAATCAGCAATTTTGCCTACACTCCCGTCGAGGTTGCGGTGGCTGTAGTCAATGGCCTGAATGCAGCGCCCACTGGGAATGTAATATTTGGCCACGGTAATTTTTAGTTTGGTTCCATACGACAAGTCGCGGGTGGTTTGCACCAGCCCCTTGCCGTAAGTCCGTTGGCCGATCAACACGCCCCGGTCGTAGTCTTGGATCACGCCCGACACAATCTCGGCCGCCGATGCGCTGTTGCTGCTCGTCAGCACGGCAATTGGCATTTCGGTGTCTAAGGCGGGGTTGAGGGCATTATAAGTTTTGTTCCAATCGGCAATTTTCCCTTTCGTCGATACAATCTCGGCATCCTTGGCAATAAACACATTAGAAATGTCGATGGCCATATTCAACAAACCGCCTGGATTGTCGCGCACGTCCAAGATTAATTTTTTCATGCCCTTGGTTTTGAGTTCGTTGTAGGCGTTTTTCACCTCGCGGGAGGCAGTGGCCGTAAAATCTTTCAGGTCAATGTATCCGACTTCGTCGGTTATCATTCCAAAATATGGCACGTTAGTCGATTTCACCACATCGCGTGCAATCACAAGTTCAATGGGTTCTTTTGTGCCAAAACGCTTAATGGTAAGTTTGGCGTTGGTGTTGTTTTGCCCTTTGAGCAACTTGCCTGGGTCGGTATCTTTGCGAACGGCAACGGCAATGCCATCTATTTTCACAATTTCATCGCCCAGTCTTAGCCCTGCCTTTTCGGCGGGTGTGCCTTCATAGACCATAAAAACGGTAAATTTTCCGTCGCGCGGCCCCACCAGCGCCCCAATGCCGTTGTAAGTGCCAGTGGTCATGGTTCGGTAATCTTCAACGTCGTCTTCGGCATAGAAATTTGTGAACGGATCCAAGTTTTTGAGGGTGGCCTCAATACTTTTTTTGATGAGCCGGTTGGGATTTATCTCGTCCACGTAGTAGGAGTTCAGTTCCTTGAACATGGTGGTATAAATATCCAGATTTTTGGCAATTTCAAAAAAGCGGTCGTCGTTTTGGAACGACACAAAGGCCAACGAGGCGGTCAGCAAAACGCCCAAAAGAATGTTTCTTGATTTTTTCATGAATGGAGAACGGTACATTTTAGGGATAATTTCATTGGCGCAACTGGCCTGTGCGTCAAAAAACCAGTAATTTTTTCATGGCCTTTTCGATAACGCTATAATCGGCCTTTTCTTTTGCAATATACACAAAAGCTATGTACGACGGCGTTTGCGCGGCGTGATTTGCCCCCAAAATTGACTTGTGTAGTCGGTAGGCTTCGCGGCAGCGTCTTTTAAGGAGGTTGCGATCTACGGCGCGTTTGAAGCTGCGCTTAGACACCGAAAACAGCACTTGGGGCAGTTTGGCCGCAGCTGTGGGGTCGCAGATGTAGAATATCTTAAACGGAAAAAGGTAGCGGGATTGTACCTCCTCACTACCTCTTTCGAACAAGCGGTCTATAATAACCTTGCTACAAAGCCGCTCGTTTTTAGAAAAATGTTGGTTTGTCAGAGCGTTGCTCTCCAATTGAATTACTGCTTATGACGCTTTTCGCTCGACACCGTCAGCTTGGCGCGGCCACGGCGGCGGCGGGCAGCTAATACTCTACGGCCATTGGCGGTTGCCATGCGCTCACGGAATCCGTGCTTGTTTCTTCTTTTTCGGTTCGACGGTTGAAAAGTACGTTTCATTTCGGTAAACTTATAGTGTCTGTGTGCTTGATTTTCAAAAATTAGAGTGCAAAAGTACAAGTATCGGGCGCGTCATCCAAATTATTATTAAGTTTTGTTTGATGTTTCGGCACATTAGTACGCCACAAATACATATTTTTGAACATCTGCAAAAAGGCAAACATCCCCAAACAGATTAAATAGTTGTTTTGGTGGGCGTTTTGAGCCGTTTATCAAAAAAAATGCTGACACCGTCGCAAAGGTTCGTAAAATTGAGCTTTCAAATACTTAAACCGCCTTTTGGCTCAATCACCAGTACGCCATGCGAAAGATTCTAACAGCCATTCTTACAATTCTGATTGTTCAGTACAACTCATTTGCCCAGACCGAAAAACTCACGCTCCAACAGTGCGTGGACGTGGCACTGAAAAACAACCCGCAAGTCAAGCAAAGTGGTTTGCAGGTCGAGTTCAACCAAAATACGTTGGAGCAGTCGCGGTTTCAAAAATACCCCAATGCCAACTTTTCGGCTGGCCAGGGCCTTAACTCGGGGCGGAGCGTGGATCCATTCACCAACGCTTTCGTCGAAAAGGCGGTTACGTTCAGTAACTTCGGACTCAACTCGGGCGTGACGCTTTTTAATGGTTTTCAGCTCAAAAACACCATTGTCCAAAACCAAACCAACGTGCAGGCAGCCCAAAAAGACTTCGAGGCTACCAAAAACAACATCTCGCTGAACGTGGCCCTATCTTACCTCAATATTCTGAATACGCAAGACCTATTGGAGGTTGCCCGCAAGCAGGTCGAGATAAGCAACCAGCAGCTGTCGCGCACCGACAAGCTGGTGAGTGCTGGTACGCTACCCGCCACCAACTCGTTTGATCTGAAAGCGCAGGTTGCCAACGATGAATTGAGCGTGGTGAACGCCCAAGTGAACGTAGACGTGGCCAAACTGACGCTCAAACAACTCATGAACGTACCCGCCAGCCAAGACATAGACGTGGTGCGCATTGCCGTAGCCGACCCCTCCCTGCAACCCTACGATGCCACCTTAGACCAAATTTACGAAACTTCCCTCAAATACCTCCCCGAGGTGCAGGCGGCTAAGTTCAGGATTGAAAGTACCAAAACGGGTATTGACATTGCCAAAGGACTGAAAATGCCCACCATCAGTTTTAATGCGGGCATTAATTCGGCGTTTTCGAGCGCGGCACCATCCCAACGCTTCGTAACCGACGGCGGGCAGGCCCGAACGCTCGATGTCCCATCTACCACCAAGTTTGTGCAAGTAGGCACTACCAGCGTGCCGCTCATCGAACGAGTGAGCATACCGAGCGGCTCACTGCAAAATTTTGGGTATTTCGACCAATTGGATTTCAACCGCAACGTTCAGATTGGGCTCAACCTGCGGATGCCCATCTTCAACGGCTACCAAGTGCGCTACCGAGTGGCCAACGCCCAGATTCAACAAAAAAACGTTGAGTACCAGGCCGAAATAGTTAGAAATCAGCTCCGCCAAAACATCGAACAGGCTTTTAATAACATGACCAACGCCGCCAAACGCTACCAAGCCACCACCCGCCAAGTTGAGGCACTCGAACAAGCATTTAGGGCCTCGGAGGTTCGTTTCAACGTGGGTGCGCTCAACTCGGTCGATTATAACTTGGCAAAAACCAACCTCGACCGCGCCCGCATCAACCAAATATTGTTCAAGTACGAATACATATTCAGAACCAAGGTGCTCGACTTTTACCAAAACCGACCGTTGTCTTTCTAAAACCAACCTTTTTTTTATTCCAACATTTAAGTACCACTCAATACGATCATTTAAGCAACATTACATCCAAAAAAAATATGAAAAAAAAATCCTCTTCCCGCATTTGGTGGATACTCGCTGGCGTGATTGTGTTGATAGGTGCAGGTCTTTTTGGGGCCAAACAAGCTGGCTACATTGGCAAAGAGCCAGAAACCGAAGTTGATTTTGCCAAGGTCAAAAAAGTGGATATTGTCGAGCGCGTCAGCGCGTCGGGGCGCGTGCAGCCCGAAGTAGAGGTAAAAATTAGTCCCGACGTACCCGGCGAAATCATCGGTTTGTACGTAGCCGAGGGCGACTCAGTGGTACAGGGGCAAATTTTGGTGCGTATTCGCCCCGACAACTTCGATGCCCTCCGCGCCCGCGCCCAGGCAGCCGTCAATTCGAGCAAGGCCGACGTAGAGCGTACCAAAGCGAGCATTGCCCAGGGGCAGGCTCAGTTGGTGCGGTCTAAAACAGACTACGAACGCAACAAGAAACTCCACGCCGACCAAGTTATTTCTGACGCTGATTTTGAGCGAATTGAAGCTGATTTCAACGTAGCAAAACAAAACGTTGAAGCCGCCAAAGCCACCTTCGAGGCATCGAAATACAACGTTCAAAGTGCCGAAGCTGCCCTGCGCGATGCCAACGAAAACCTCCGCAAAACCACCATCTACGCCCCCGTAAGCGGCATCATATCGAAATTAAACGTGGAACTGGGCGACCGCGTGGTGGGAACGTCGCAGATGGCAGGCACCGAGCTTATGCGCTTGGCCAACCTCAACAACATGGAGGTGCGGGTGGATGTGAACGAAAACGACATTGTGCGCGTAAAATTGGGCGACACCACCGACATTGAGGTAGATTCGTACACCGACCGCAAGTTTAAAGGCGTTGTGACGGAGGTGGCCAACACGGCTAATGGCATTGGGAGCGGCGGCGCGGCGGCAGCCGTGTCGAACGACGCAGTGACGGAGTTCGAGGTCAAAATCAAGATTCTAAACTCGTCCTACCGCGACCTGATTAAAGCAAAAACCAAACGCTCTTATCCTTTCAAGCCTGGCATGACCGCCGCCGTGGAGGTTATCACCAGCCGCAAAGTGGGCGTAGTATCGATCCCGATTGCCGCTGTGACCACCCGCGACGGAAACACCGAATCTAAACCCAACGAAGGCGACAGTAAGGTTGAGACTGATACAAAAGCTGATAAAAAAGCCAAGATAAAAGAGGTCGTTTTTGTGAGCGAAAACGGCAAAGCCAAAATGCGCGAGGTGAAAACGGGCATCTCTGACTTTGAAAACATAGAGATACTGTCGGGATTGAAAGAGGGCGACGAGATTATTTCGGGGCCGTTTATTGCCGTATCCAAACGCCTCAAAGATGGCGAGGTGGTGGTGAAACGGAATCCAAACAAAGACAAAAAAGAAGCCAAAGCCACCGATAAAGAGTAAAAAGGAGCAAACAAAACGCGCATGGTTATGCCAAAGAACAGTTTTTTGAATAAGTACAGTGCCGTTGTTTTGTTCTGTTCGTCGATGACGGTGGGTTGCTCGCCGTCATCGACCGTTATGACAAACCCCAAAGCCCCAGCCGAAAAATACAACACCCTAAGTACGATGCAGTTGCAAAAAGAACAGTATATTTCAGTGGTGAACGTGCCGATTGAAATTGGACTGCTGGACGTTGAAAAACAAATAAACGCGCAGCTCCAAGGGCTTTTGTTCGAGGATGCGAGCTACGAAAACGACAACAACGACAACGTCAAATCGAAGGTGTGGAAACGCGCACCGATTACTGTGAGCGCAAAAGACTCGTTGCTGCAATACAACGTGCCGCTGCGAATTTGGGTGAGCGTGGGGTATAAAATTGCGCCGTTGGGTTTTGAAATATCGGGCTTTAAAGAGTCAGAATTTGAATTAGACCTCAAATTTATAACCCGTTTCGGCATATCGCCCGATTGGCAGGTAGATGCTAAAACTGTCTCGGCGGGGTTCGACTGGATCAAAAAACCGATCATTCGGGTGGCGGGTATCGAGATTCCAGTGGCTGGGGTGGTAGGACGGGTTCTGAACAACAATTTGCCCAAATACGCAGGACTGATCGACGCAAATTTGAGAAAAAACATCGACATCAAAAAGTACGTGTCGCAGGCGTGGAACCTACTCCACGAACCCAATTTACTGTCGGAAGAATTTAGAACTTGGCTGGTGGTATTGCCCACAGATGTACTAATGACCCCTTTTTATATTCAGAACAACGTCGTAAAGGCCAGTTTGGGAATCAGAGGCTACACCCAAACGCTCACGGGTGTGCGCCCAGCCAACGCCCCAAGTGCATTACCCAACCTCAAAATTGCGGGCAACATTCCGCAAGATTTTCAGATTGGGGTGCGCTCCGAAATATCCCACGACGAGGTTACGAAGCTGGCAAAGCAATATTTTTTGGGCCAAAAATTTGATTTCAAAGACGGAGCCTATCAAGTAGAAGTAACTGACCTGTCGGTTTACGGTCAGAACGACAAATTGGTCATTAAATCTGGGCTCAAGGGCAGCATAGAAGGCAATGTTTATTTTAAGGGAGTGCCAACCTTCGACCCCGCCACCAATACTATTTACTTGAAAGACTTTGATTACGACCTCGAAACCAAAAACGTGTTGATAAAAACCGCAAACTGGCTTTTGCAAGGGCGATTCAAAAATCAGATGCAAACACAATTTAGGTTTCCGATTGGCCAGCAACTGAGCGACATCCGAAAAAACATCGAAAGTACAATTGGCAACCGAGTTATCGGGCGGGGTATTAAGCTCAAAGGCAAATTAGAAAATATGCAACCCGACCAGGTGTATCTAACGCCCAATTCGCTGGTTTCGGTTTTGTACATAAAAGGCAAATTAGAACTAAAAATAGACGGACTACTTTAATAAATTGTGGCAGTTGGCTTTTCGTTTTGCAGAAAAATGTTTTACTTTTGCTTTTAAACCGCTATGAATTGTTAGATTTGCAACGGATACGCTGATGTAAATTGTCTTATCGTTTTTTTGGTTCGGGTATTTTGAGCCAAAAAAGAGGAAAGTCCGGACAGCATAGAGTGCCGTACTTCCTAACGGGAAGGTGCTGGGGCAACCCAGTAACAGCAAGTGCAACAGAAAACAAACCGCCGCGCTTCGGCGAGGTAAGGGTGAAACGGCGGGGTAAGAGCCCACCGCTCAACTGGCAACAGGCGAGGCAAGGTAAACCTTACGGGCTGAAAGACCAAATAGGCTGGCGCACGTAGAGCTACTCGCTCGATGCCAGCGGGTAGGTCGTTAGAGATTGTCGGCGACGGCAATTGGAGATAAATGATAAGAGTTTGTGCGGGCCAAGCCCAATGAATACAGAATCCGGCTTATAGATTTATTTCAGAGTATCCATTTATTTGAATTAAAATAACAGCAAGTAAACCTTCAATCAGATGAAGCAAAAATCGTTTTACATTTCCCTACTTAATTTGTCTTTGCTGGTGCATTTGACAATGGCACAAGAGGTAGCCCCAAAGAAGGCTGGCTACGAAGGCCCCTACAAGCTAAACACTTGGTCGCTCACGCTCACACCCATGCGCACCGCGTTTTTTGGCGATCTGAGAGAGTACGACTTCAAACGAGGTCCCGAAGAGATGGCATCTTTTGGACTTGGCATCGGCATCCACAAGCAAATATCACCCATTTTTGGTGCCCAAATAGACTTTTCTACGGGAAATCTAAACGGTTCGAAAGCCCGAATCTACAATGCCTACTTCCAGTCGAAGGGTTTCTTGCAAACAAGCATCCAGGGTACGATGAACCTCAAAACGCTTCTTTTTGGTTACAACAAACTCAAACGTTGGAAAGTCGATGCCCACGCAGGCTACGGCTACATGTGGTTTAATACATCGGTTTTCGAGCTCGGAACAGGGAAAATGCTAAGAAACAGTAACAACACACCTGGTAGCTCGCGCACGGCGGGTGCTTGGGATCGCACTGGCTCTACCTACACCCGCGAGATCGTGATCCCGACGGGCGTGGCAATTCACTACGAAGCAACCCCACGTTTGGACATTGGCCTTGATTTTACGATAAACCACGTGAACACCGAAAAACTCGATATGACCGTTGGGGGTGTAGATAATAGCTTACCTACTAACGTTTTTACGTTTAAGTTTGGTAATTCTAAGAATGACAAGTGGGGCTACGTTGGTATTGCGCTGACCTACAAACTGGGGAAAAACGCCGTCATGTCAAAGAAAAACCCAGTAACTGGCAAGTACGACATGGATCCCAAAGCTGGTCGGTATAGTTTGAGATACACAAATCCAATGGATCTGGTACCACCGCCATACAACCCAACCATGAAAGACGCAGATTCGATTGCAAAGGCCATAATGCCAAAACCAGTCGATCCGCGTATGTATACCGACACTGACAAAGACGGCGTTTCTGATCTGTTCGACAAAGAAGCGAACACACCCGAAAACAGCATCGTGTCGGGTGGAGGGGTAGCCATCGACTTCGATAAGTATTTTGATGCACTAAAAAATCGCCCAGTTGCCAAAGAAGAGTGCGAAGCCATGTTTAGCAATTTAGAATTTGACACCGACAAGGCAACTCTGCGCCCTAACTCACAAGAAACACTGCGCAAAGTAATAGACTTGCTGAACTTAAGACCAAACTGTCGGATTGTGATTGTGGGCCACACCGATGCCCGCGCTTCCTACGGCTACAATATGCAACTGGCCAAGCGCAGAGTGGAGTCAGCCAAGCGCTTTGTGATCCGCAATGGCCTGCAAGACCCAAGCAGAGTGGTTATTGAGTACTTTGGCGAGTACCGCCCAATTGCACCGAACACCAACGACCCAGGTTTGCAAACCAACCGCCGCGTCGAGATTATGATATTGCCACAAAACTCACTGCGTTCTAACTATCCAGCTGGTTTCAGATACCCTGGTTACAAAAACTAAGTCTAATTGAAAAAACTGTACCAACAAGGCCACGTCTAAACAGACGTGGCCTTGTTGGTTTTTCGGGCCAAGTAAAACCCAGGGCTTGGCGCATAATACCTCACGCTACCCCCTGTTACTCGAATAATTATATTTTAACCCAAAATTGTGGATAGTTTAGTACAAAAATAACGGCTAAATTTGCAACGTATTCACAATCCAACCTAATCATTCTTCAAACGCCAATACACCCCCAAGGCATGATTATAGTGACGGGAGCCGCTGGTTTCATTGGGAGTTGCTTGATAAGCAAACTCAACCAAGACAATTTTAACTTCATAATTGCCGTTGATGATTTTTCTCAGACCGAAAAAAAAGGCAACCTTGTAGGTAAAAAAATACAAGAATTTGTAGAAAGAGATCACTTTTTTGAATGGCTCGACGAAAACTACCAGGAAGTAGAATTTCTGTTTCATATTGGAGCGAGAACGGATACAACTGAGTTTGACTCGTCGATTTTTGACCGATTGAATGTAGAATATTCCAAAAATATTTGGAAAAAGTGTATTGACTACCAAATTCCGCTGGTATACGCGTCGTCGGCGGCAACGTATGGCCTGGGCGAGTTTGGCTACGACGACAACGAAGCAACCATACCGCAGTTGAAGCCGCTCAATCCGTATGGCGAATCGAAAAACGACTTTGATATTTGGGCACTGAAACAAGAAACGAAGCCTTTCTTCTGGGCGGGTCTCAAGTTTTTCAACGTTTTTGGCCCCAACGAATACCACAAAGGCCGCATGGCATCGGTTATTTTTCATGCCCACAACCAAATCAAGCAAACGCAAGCCATGCGCCTGTTCAAATCTCACCACGCAGACTACCAAGATGGCGAGCAAATGCGCGACTTCGTGTACGTAAAAGACGTAGTTGAGGTTTGTACCTTTTTGATGCACCACCGGCGCAACTCGGGCATTTATAACTTGGGCAGCGGCGTGGCACGAACCTTCAAAGACCTGGCCACCAATACTTTCAAGGCCATGGGCTTGGAGCCAAGCATCAGTTTTATTGATACACCCGCCGACATTAGAGACAAATACCAGTATTTTACGCAGGCAAACATGGCCAAATTGCGGTCTATTGGCTACTCAAAGGCGTTTCACAGCCTCGAAGAAGGCATTGAAGATTACGTAAAAAACTACCTGGCTGCCGCAAAATATTATTAGGAAAACCTAAGTACTTCGACGGTTTTCTTCACGTTTGAGCGCCTTTGGTTGCGTTCAAAAATAACTGGCTTGGCCGCCCGAACCTCACAGCCCACGATCGAACACCGCTGACACGTTTCGTTTACCTCACGTTTTAGGAGGTTTGGGTCACGCAAAAACTTAAAAGTATTCCTTAGTTTTGGGTTGATTAAAAAACCTAAACTCACGCTGCTATTTTGGTCGTGGGGCGGCGACGACTTAGCCAGCGACACCACAAAATACTGCTCGTTAGAATCAGCATAGGTAGAAATCTGGGCGCGGCAAAGGGGCTCACCGTCCCAACTTTTATCGTTTTGAAGTTGCTCAAGCTCCTTTAAGATTGTTAGCGACACCCATCGGCGGCAATAGTGTTCGTCGAGGGCAGACGCGGGCGGGCCGTGGCGTTTGCTGAGGTACAACTCCTTGGTAAGCAAAAACCGATTGGCCGCCACGAGGTGGTTGAAACGCAAAAAGAACAGTTGTTTTACCTCAAAATGGCTGGCCATAATGTTGGTAATGCGCTGAAAAAACACCTCCGACGTAACGGCATACTGCCGCATAACTTCGATGAGCCGCTGCTGCTGCCAATCAGTCTGGTCGAACAAGTGCGTGAGTTGTGCAATCAGGTTTTGGCGCGGAATTAAGATCGCCCCCGCAAAATACGACGCTCGGACGTTGTTCAAGACCTCCTCAAAAGACTCCGACTCGAGCGCCGACGACACCAAGCCGCGCTGGGTGATTTTTAGCTGCTGATAGCCCACCTCGCGGGCCAAAGTAAACGCCCGCTGTACGTCCGACAAACGACTGTTGAGGTTCAGTGTTCGCTTTTCTGGAATAAATACCGACCGCAGTTGGGCAAGTTCGGGCTGGAGGGTTTCGTCAAAATCGAGGATTATGTACTTGCAGTGCTCTGTTAAATAGGTACTTAGTTGCGTTATGCAGACACTTGGCACGCTGGAGAGGCTATTTTGATCCAAAAAAACGTTGGCTGCCAGTTCCAGGTCTTCAAAATAATTTTCCTGCATTTCTTGGTAAGTCCGAACCGCCGAAAAATAAAACTCTTGCACCCGCAGGTCATAACTACGCCCGATCTGAATAATTGTGTTCACAAACGCGCTCAGTTTGGCGGGCGCACTCGACATGAGTTCGAGAAAATTGGCGGGTTCGATCCCAAACATTTCGAGAGGGAGTTCTGACAAAATATTTGAGTTGAGCAACTCGGCGATTGGCTCCAATTTTTTACTCAATTTGAGCGACACCAGCGAGTCGTAATCGGTTTGGAGTGCTTTCGCAATCAGAAATATCTTTTCGGTTTTGGGGTATTTTTTGCCTTTCTCAATTTCGTTCAAGTACGAAGGCGAGAGCCCAGTTCTGTTTGCTAACTCGTGGGTCGATATTGCACGGTCGAGGCGTAGCTGCTTGACTTTGAGCCCAAAAATAAGTCGTACTTTATCGGTGTCGGCTGCCATAGAAAGATTTTTTCGTTTGTTGGTCATGTAAAGTACGGAAAGCTACCAAAAAAACACTGGAATAAACCAACAATTTAGGGCATCACACTTTTTATCATCCTGGGCGACCCCGCATAAAAAACGCTGCGCTGGTGGAGTTCGCGGGGCACAATATCCAAAATGGCCTCCTCGCCGTTGGTGGCCATACCGCCTGCCTGCTCAACAATCAAGGCAATCGGAAAGCACTCATACAGCAGGCGCAGTTTTCCTTTGGGTGCGGCAGAGGTGGGCGGGTATAAATAAATGCCTCCCTTTATGAGGTTTCGGTGGAAGTCTGCCACCAGCGAACCAATGTAACGGCCCATTAGCCTACGGCTTTTGCAAGTCTCAATGTAGGTTTTTATGTGGGGCGGGTAATCGTTGAAGTAACCTTCGTTGCACGAAAAAATACCGCCATCGTCGGGCGTATTGATCTGCGTTTGGGAAAGAATAAACTCACCCAGAGAGTTATCGTAGGTAAAGGCGTTCACGCCCTGGCCAGTGGTATAGACCAAAATGGTAGACGAACCGTAGAGAATGTAGCCCGCCGCTATTTGCTGCCGCCCGCCCTGCAAAAAATCGGCGGTGGTTGGCAGCGTTCCAACGGGCGACACGCGCCGATAAATGGAAAAAATAGTGCCAATCGACACGTTTACGTCGATGTTCGACGAGCCATCGAGCGGATCGATAGCCACCACGTACTTGCCGCTGGTATTGCCAGTTTGCACCATTTCATCGTCTTCCTCCGACGTAATGGCGCAGACCTCTCCCCCATTTCTGAGGGCGCGAATGAACCTTATATTGGCAACAACATCTAATTTTTGTTGCTGTTCTCCCTGAATATTGCCGCTACCTGCCGCCCCAGTGATGTCGATCAGGCCCGCGCGATTTACCTCCCGGTTTACTATTTTGCCCGCCAGTGCAATGTCTCGCAGCAGCTGCGAGAGTCCGCCCGTTGCCCCCTTGAAGGCGTTTTGTCTTTGTAATAAATGCCGATCCAGCGTGGTTCCCACTGGCAAACCAAGTAGCGCATTTGTACCGAGAGCGGCCATTATTTGGCGGCGATTTTTGACAAATTACTCTCAAACCAGTGCATAAGTTGTTGGGCATTGCGGTCGTACATGGCTCCATCTTGCCAAGTTTGGCGCGGGTCGAGGAGCTGTTCTGGTACGCCTGGGCACTGCGTGGGCATTTGCAACTTGAATATGGGGTGCTCGCGGTAGGCAACATCGTTTAGATGACCACCCATGGCGGCATTAATCATGTTGCGGGTCAGACTCAATTTCATGCGCGTGCCCGAGCCAAAACTACCGCCCGTCCAGCCCGTATTAATGAGCCATACCTGCACTTGGTGCTGCTTTATTTTTTCGCCGAGCATATCGGCGTATTGGTGGGGTTTCAGGGGCAGAAACGCCGCTCCAAAGCAAGCCGAAAACGTTGCCTGTGGCTCGCTCACCCCCATTTCGGTACCCGCAACTTTGGCGGTATATCCCAGCACAAAGTAGTCCATGGCTTGCGCCACGCTCAACTTCGAGACGGGCGGCAACACCCCGAAGGCATCGCAGGTCAAAAAGAAAATGTGTTTGGGAATACCCCCCACGGAGGGCTGCACCGCATTATCAATGAAATGTATGGGGTAGGCCGTGCGGGTATTTTGGGTAAGGGTGGTATCGGTGTAATCGACCTGGCGGGTATTTTTTTTGAAGCGGGTGTTTTCTACAATGGCACCAAATCGGATGGCATCAAAAATTTGGGGTTCGTTCTGGCGGGTCAGGTCTATGGCCTTGGCGTAGCAACCACCCTCAAAATTGAAAACGCCCGTTTCGCTCCAGCCGTGCTCGTCGTCGCCAATGAGGCCGCGCTCAGGGTCGGCCGAGAGCGTGGTTTTTCCAGTTCCCGACAAACCAAAAAACACGGCCACGTCGCCGTCTTTACCCACGTTGGCCGAGCAGTGCATGGGCAGCACGTTTTGTTGGGGCAGCAAAAAATTGAGTGCCGAAAACACCCCTTTTTTTATCTCGCCCGCGTAGCCCGTGCCACCAATGAGCAGGATTCTTTTGGTAAGATTTAACACCGCAAAATTCTCGCCGCGCGTGCCGTCTTCGGTGGGGTTGGCCTTGAACTCAGGCACGGCTATGACCGTGAAATCTGGTTCAAACTCGCTTACTTCGTCGTCGGTGGGGCGCAAGAACATATTGTTGCAAAACAGATTTTGCCACGCCGAGGTAGTCAGTATGCACAGATTTAGGCGGTGGTGCGGGTCGGCACTGGCGTTTGCATAGCGTACATAGGCAGTTTGGTATTCTAAAAAATAGCGCATCTTGCGGTGCAAACGCTCAAACTGTTCTTCGTCGAACATCAAATTGACACTGCCCCAATCTACGGTGCTGCACGTTGTTTTGTCGAACACAATGAAACGATCTTTGGGCGACCGCCCCGTAAAATGCCCCGTTGAGCAAGCCAGCGCACCCGTTTCGGTCAGTTGGCCTTCTCCGTTTTTGAGCGCGTGTTCAATTAATTCGGAGGGGCTCAACTGAAAATGAAGGTCTTTCACATCATTGAGTTGTAGGAAATCGAGTGCCCGATCGGCGGCGGTCATTACAGGTTCGTTTGGGGCGAGTGCAGACATTTTTAATGTTGATGAAGTGTAATTGTGGCACAAATGTAGTTAGCGACTTTTATAAAACAAGCGAATATTCGCTAATATTAAAAATATTTCTGGCACGCAATTGGTTTGGTGTGCCGCCAGATTTTAGACCATGTCTTTTTGGGGGGGGTAATCTGCCGAAATATTTGAATAGGAATATTTCGGCGGTGGGCGTTCGGTTGCCACAAACGAAAAAGTCAGAGAGGAACCCTCTCTGACTTTCTGATTTACTCAACGTTATGAAAAACTTTCTTTTTTGACTGACAGATTAAAGCCAAGTCACAATATATTTAGTATAAAAATACTAACATATTTTAACTATTTGATTATTAGAGTGTTATAAATATTTTATATTCTAAATACTTGAAAAACAACCAACGCAGAACGATACCTCCGCCACTTATCACCAGCTTACAAGTTCTTTACTGTTTCAAATAACCATCCTGCATCACTATTTTTCGGTCTGCCATGGCGGCCAGGGTCTCGTCGTGGGTCACAATCACAAAGGTTTGGCCCAACCGCTCTCGGAGGTCAAGAAAAAGTTCGTGCAGCTCCCGGGCGTTGGTCGAATCTAAATTACCACTGGGCTCGTCGGCAAAAACAATGGCTGGCTCGTTTATTAAGGCGCGCGCCACGGCCACCCGCTGCTGCTCTCCTCCCGACAGCTGCGACGGCAGGTGGTGCGCCCGCTTGGCCAGTCCCAGCATTTGGAGTAGCTCTTGTCCACGGACTTTGGCTTGTTGGCCCCGCCCCGCAATAAAAGCGGGCATGCACACATTTTCGAGGGCAGTAAACTCGGCCATTAGGTTATGAAACTGAAAAATAAATCCGATTTGTTGGTTTCTGAACTCGGCCAACTTTGCCTCCGAAAGACCGTAAACATCTACCCCGTTCAACCAAACTGATCCTTTATCGGGGCGGTCGAGGGTACCTAAAATGTGTAGCAACGTGCTTTTTCCCGCGCCCGAGGGCCCAACTATTACCACAATTTCTTTTTTTTGAATCTGTAGGTCAATCCCTTTCAGAATTTTTAATGACTGGTACGAACGCTCAATCTGACTTGCAATCAGCATAATAAGTTACGGATAAAAAAAGTGACTGGATTTAGAGAACTGTGGATGTTGGTAAATAAAAAAGATAACGGAGCCGCGCACAGATTCGATTATTGCGTAATTTGCCCCAAAATTAGTACATTCTTCATTCCATATCCAATTATATGAACATTCACGAATACCAAGGCAAGGAGATTCTGAGCAAGTACGGGGTCAGAATTCAACGCGGAATAGTGGCCGAAACCCCCGCCCAAGCCGTTGAGGCTGCTCAACAAATGATGACCCTGACAAACTCTAAGTTTGTGGTCGTCAAATCTCAGATACACGCAGGCGGTCGCGGCAAAGGCAAGATCGTGGGCAGCGAGCAGCGCGGCGTTCAACTGGCGAAGTCGGTTGAGGATGTGGAAAAAATTGCCACGAATCTTCTCGGCAACGTTTTGGTAACGATCCAGACTGGCGAAGAGGGCAAGCGGGTAAACAAAATCCTGGTGGCCGAAGATGTGTACTACCCAGGCGCGAGCGAGCCAAAAGAATATTATGTTTCGATACTCTTAGACCGCGCCAAGGCTTGCAACGTAATTATGGCCAGCACCGAGGGCGGCATGGATATTGAAGAGGTGGCCGAGCACACCCCCGAAAAAATAGTGAAAGAATGGATAGACCCCGCCGTGGGTTTGCAGGGTTTTCAGGCCCGCAAACTGGCCTTTGCGTTGGGTTTGGAGGGCGAGGCGTTCAAAGAAATGGTCAAATTTCTTACCAGCCTTTATAAAGCATACACCGACACCGACTCGTCGATGTTTGAGATCAATCCCGTTCTCAAAACATCGGACAACAAAATAATGGCAGTCGATGCCAAAGTGAACATTGACGACAACGCGTTGTTTAGGCACGCCGACATTGCCGCCCTCCGCGACAAAGCCGAGGAAGACCCCTTGGAGGTGGAGGCATCGGAAAATGACCTCAATTACGTAAAGCTCGACGGCAACGTGGGCTGCATGGTAAACGGCGCGGGCTTGGCCATGGGAACGATGGACTTGATTAAATTGTCGGGCGGAGAGCCAGCCAACTTCTTGGACGTGGGCGGCAGTGCCAACGCCAAAACGGTGGAGGCTGGTTTCAGGATTATTTTGAAAGACCCCAACGTGAAGGCAATTCTTATCAATATTTTTGGGGGAATTGTTCGTTGCGACCGCGTGGCAACGGGCGTAGTTGAGGCCTACAAGGCAATCGGCGAAATTCCAGTGCCGATCATCGTGCGTTTGCAAGGCACAAACGCCGCCGAAGGGGCAAAAATAATTAACGAGTCGGGGCTTAAAGTACTGTCGGCCATCGAATTTAAAGAAGCCGCCGCCAAAGTAACCCAGGTGTTGCAAGAAATGTAGGAGGTTCGTTGAACCCAACGACGAGGTAAGCCCCGCCAATTTGTCCTGTAAAGACGGTTGGCGGGGCTTATTTTATTGGTCGAGATCAACTTGTTGCGGTAATATTGAACGAAATTATGTCCACAAAAACACAATTTTTTTTCTATATTGTTGCCCAAAACTCCGTAAACCCATGACGATCAACATCGAAATTATTTTGTGGGGCGTGGCGGCTTACTTGGTGCTTTGCTTGTTGGCCTACTACATCCAAGAACGCTTCATATTTAAGCCCGAAAAACTGTCTGCCGACTTTGTTTATAAATACGATTCTCCGTTCAAAGAACTCAAATTCGACCTCCAAGACGGTGCGCACCTCAACGGCCTGCTGATTTTTACGGAAGAAAAAACCAAACGCGGGCTGGTGGTGTACTTCCACGGCAACACGCGAAGCATAAAGGGTTGGTCGAAGTACGCCCGCGATTTTACCCGCCACGGCTACGACGTGGTGATGATCGACTACCGAGGATACGGCAAAAGCCTCGGTAAACGCACCGAAGACAGCCTCAAAACCGACGCGAAGTTTGTCTATAACCGAATGCGGTTGGATTATAACTACCAAGAAAACCAAATTGTGATCTACGGGCGCTCGCTGGGGTCGGGGTTTGCGGCCAAACTGGCCTCTACCACCAAGCCAAAGATGCTCATTCTCGACGCGCCCTACTACAGTTTTTCGCACCTTACGAGTCGATATTTGCCATTTTTGCCCGTTTCGATGATCCTGCGTTTCAAGATCAGAACCGATATTTGGCTCAAGTACGTGCCTTGCCCCATTTATATTATTCACGGCACCAAAGATTTGCTCATCCCACTTAGTTCGAGCGTGCGTCTGTCCAAAGTGGTGCCGCTCAACACCCATCTGATCCCGATCTACGGCGGCGGGCACAATAACTTGCCCTCGTTCGATGAGTATCACCGCGTTTTGGGCGATATTCTGGCCGACCGCTACACCGACGTTGAAAACCAAATGATGGGCGACATCGGCTTCAATGCCTAACGATTTGTGAGTATATCTATGAAAAAAATACGCATCTTGCTGGCATTCATCGTGGTTTTGTACCTGCTGGGCTATCCGTTTATCTATTTTTTGCAGGAATTGTTTTTATTCCGCCCCGTGGCGTTGCCAGCCGATTTTAAGTACCACTTCGACGAACCCTTTGAGGAGTTCGACTTGCGCCCGCAAGCTGGTGTTCGGTTGAACGGCCTGGTTTTTAGAACCAATGCCAAGCACCGTGGGGTTGTGGTTTATTTTCATGGCAACGCCGACAACCTCGTCCGCTGGGGCAAAAACGCGGCGCGGTTCACCCAAAACGGCTATGACGTTTGGATGTACGACTACCGGCGCTTTGGCAAAAGCACGGGCACGTGGAGCGAGCAGGGTTTTTATGACGACGCAGAGCACGTCTATCAGCAGGTTCTCAAACAATACCCCGAAAGCCAGGTGGTGCTCTACGGGTTTTCGTTGGGCACGGGTTTGGCCACCAAACTGGCCGCCGACCACCAGCCGCGCCTGCTGCTTTTGGAGGCTCCGTACTACAGTTTCGCGTCGCTTTGTTGGATGCAAGCTCCGATCTACCCCTACGAAGCAATGCTCAGTTACCAGTTTAAGACCAACGAGCGAATTGCGCGGGTGCAGTGTCCGGTCCAGCTGTTTCATGGCACCGCCGACGGAGTCGTAAAATACCGTTCGAGCCTGATGCTGGCCGACGTGCTGCAAAAAACACCCGCCCAAATCCTGACTACCGTACCTGGGGGCAAACACAAAAACCTGGCTGACTTTGAATTGTACCACACCGAGTTGGACAAATTTCTGAAATAACGGCTTTGGGGTTTCGTTCAAAAACACTTTTTAAAACAAAAATCGGTTGGGATGAAGGCACCGAATTGTGCCTCCATCCCAACCGATTTTTTGATAGTTCCAACAAAAGAGTCGTTTCGTAGTTAGTCTACCCTACTGAACCGATTTTGACCCACTCACCGACGTGATCTTAAATTCAGTTCGGCGATTAAGTTGGTGTTCGTCGTCGTTGCACTTCGCACCGTTGCCACAGTCATTGACCAACTCGTTTTCGCCGTAGCCGTTCGATGTCAAGCGGTCGGGTTCAACTCCCTTTCTAACAATGTAGTCGTAGGCCGCGCGGGCACGGCGCTCAGACAGCCGTTGGTTGTACGTATCGTTTGAGCGGCTGTCGGTAAAAGACCGCAGCTCGATGCTCATGGTTGGGTATTTTTTCAGCAGCGACACCACCTTGTCCAGCTCCGAGGCGGCATCGGCCCGAATAAAAAACTTGTCGGTGTCGTAATAAATCTCTTCCAGCCTGAAAACGTCACCTTCGCCATACATACTAAAATCGTTCTCGATGGTCTTGCCTTTGCTCTTCTTTTGTTTGCCCAATTGGCTTTTGTTGGGAGCCATTTTATTTTTTTCGGCTTTGATGGTATAGTCTCCCTTCGGATCAACCTCAAACTCGTAGCCACCGTCCGACCCAGTGAGAGTAGAACGCTCACTTTTCGATTTTTCGTCTCTAATCGTCACCTTCACGCCCGCTTCGGGTTGTTGGGTGGCTTCGCGCTTCACAGTACCCCTGATGATTGTATTTTCGGTCTTTTCCAAATAAATCGAGACGCTCATGTTGGGCTTGGCCGACTGCGTGAGCGTGCTAAAGCGGACGCTATTGGTGGCATAACCCTCTTTGAGTGCCTTGAACTCGTAGTCGGCGTTGGGACTTATGCAAAGTTTCACGTTGCCGTCTAAACCCGTTTGTTGCAGGTCTTGGTTGGCACTGTTTTTGAGCACCCGCACGTCTGCGCCCTCGATGGGTGTGTTGGTTTTGGCATCAAAAACGAAGATATTCATCTGGCGGCAAATGCGCCGAAAGCTGTAAATGTTGTCGTCGCTGCCCGAAGTGCGGCTGCGGTTCGAGCTAAAATACCCGTTCAACCGCTGGGCATCAGTAATGAGTCCAAAATCGTCTTTTTCAGAATTCACTGGCGCACCCAAGTTCTCAACTCCTTTGTAGGCAATACCGTCTTTGAGCTCGGCAAAGAAAACATCGAGGCCACCCAGACCTTCGTGGCCGTCGGAGGCAAAATAAATGTTCCCGCCTCCGTCAATGTAGGGAAACATTTCGTTGCCCTCCGTGTTGATCTCTTTGCCCAAGTTTACGGGTGTTCCCCACTGGCCACCGTTGTATTCTACCACGTAGATGTCCGTTCCGCCGTAGCCGCCTGGCATATCAGACACGAAATAAAGTTTAGAATCGTCGGCCGACAGTGCCGGATGCCCGCAAGAATAATCGTTCGAATTAAAGGGCAGTTCTTTCACGTTTCCCCAGTCTTTGCCCTTTTGGTCGGCAAGGTACAATTTCAGTTTAACGATCTTATCGCTTCCTTTGCCAGTCTTTCCTTTGTTGTGGTTGTTGCGCGTAAAAACAATTTTAGAATAATCTTTAAAAAAACTCGCTGGCCCTTCGTGGTACTTGGTGTTGATGGTCTTGCTAAAAATCTCGGCCTTGGTGAGCGGCTGCACGTAAGTATCGGCGCTTTCGACCGACGGCAAGCCCGAAGGCGTAGAATTTTGGTTGGCACCAAGCGTGGCAGTCCCAGACTGTGTTGTGGCCACGACGCGCCCACCTTTGAGTGCCGATGTATCTGGTGCGAGGTACAAATCTAAGAACGGAGTTTGGTTCCACTGAAAAACGCGTTTAACAATGCCAGACTCGTCTCTTGCCGAAACGAAAACGATTCCACTTTTATAATACATCGGGCTAAAATCTGCCTGGCGAGAATTGATCGGCAAATAATCTACCTTGTACGAGGACGAATCTTTGTAGAAACGATTCATGTCCATGTAGGCAACCGTGTACTTCCGTCCGCGCAAGTCCGACGATTGCATTTCGGCATATTTACTAAACATTTTTTGAGCGTCTTTGTACTTTGCGTTTGCACTCAGCGCCTGGGCGTAGTACAAAACGTTCTTGCTTTCAACGTCCGAAAATTGCTCGATCAACTGACCATAAATACGTTCAGCATTTCGGGTGTCCTGCAGTTTTCGGTAGCTGTAGGCCAATTTCTCTAACGCTTCTTTGGTCTCGACGGGATCTTTTTTCTTGTCCAGACGCAAAAAATCTTCGTAGATGCGTGCGGCATCCATGTAGGCTAAGTTCTCGAATTGCTTATTAGCAGACCTAAGTTTGGCGGTTTGGGCCACCACCCCCGAACCCAGAGTGGCGAAGAAAAACCCAAGCATTATTTTTCTAAAAGTTTTCATAGTGACGAAAATTTCAGACGTGGAGTTATAGGATAAAATTGTCTATCATGTTCTACATCAAAAAGAATGCCAAAAACTTTTATTAGTTTCGTTTAATTGTTAAATATTTTTTATCGTATCTTAAACTTCTCACAATCAAGTAATTACAATATCGAAACTTTGAATAAATTGCAAGTTTCGGAACTTACCTTGAAGCGTTCATCGGCGCGGAAGCCCACCAGCCAAACGACCACATTGTTGGAAAGTAGCACCCTGACTTCGTTTTTTTGAGAGACAGGATATTTGCAGTCGATCAAAAAGTCGCTCACTTTCTTGCGTTTTCCGCTCATGCCAAACGGACAAAACCAATCGCCAGCCTCCCATTTTCTGAGCACCAACGGAAATTCGAGCAAGTCTAAATCCGCAAATAATTCGTTTTTATCACCAAATTTTATTTGCCCAATCGGCAACTCGTCGGTAGTAAAACTATTTACAGTCAGGCCTTCGATCTTGGAATGAGGCCAAACGAGCGTCGGTTCGTCGCTGATATTTGCATCGACAAGGCTCCGCTCACGAATCACAAACGATGCCCGCTCTTTAAATAAAACATGGCTTTCGGACATAAAACGTTTGGATAAATTTGAATCTACCGAAGCCCAAACTTTCTTAGACCATTGATAATCAAAGCCATAAGATTTCAAAATGGCAAATAAAACAATTACTGGTTCGGGCTGAAGGCGAAGTGCCTGAAACAAAATTTCGGTAGAATGTTCTCTTTCTACCACCGCCTCTTTGCAAATTTCGGCTACTTTTTGGTTGAACATCCGCTCTACCGCCGACAGCTGCTCAATGGTGGATGCAACGCTGGTTTCGAACTGAGGGTTGAGTTCTTTGAGGAGCGGAGTGACTCGATGCCGAATAAAATTTCGCTGGTATTTTATCGATTTATTAGAAGCATCCTCCCGCCAAACCAACTTCTCGGCGTGGGCATAAGCCCCAATACTGGCCTTGGTGGCAAAAAGAAGCGGCCTAATTAAGTTGTTTTTTTTTGGCAAAATTGCGTGAAACCCCGCAATTCCCGTACCCCTCGCCAGGTTGAGCAGTAGCGTTTCTGCGTTGTCGTTTTGGTGGTGCGCCGTTGCAATGTAATCGAAACCATGGGTAGCTCTGGTCTCTTCAAACCACTCGTAGCGCAGTTTTCGAGCGGCCATTTGGACAGAAACCCCGTTTTGCTGGCAATACGCAGGAACATCGAACGACCTTTCAAAAAATTCAACGTGGTACTGTAACGCCAAATTTCTGACCAGTTCGGCGTCGGATTCCGACGCTTCGGCCCGCAGTTTGAAGTTGCAGTGCGCGATTGAAAAAGGAAACTTGGCCTCAAAAAACAAGTTTGCCAACACCACCGAATCCACGCCGCCGCTCACGGCCAATAGTACGCGTTCGTGGGGTTTGAAAAGTTGGCGTGCATTAATATATGTTAAAAATTGATTTAGCATACGACCAAGCCGCTGTTTGTTGCGTAATTTTGTGTGAACTTACAACGAAAATTACTGACAATCGGATGCCAACTTTTAATAAAAACATTATTTTTATTTGGGGTCTGTTGCAGTGCGCCACTTTTGGGAGCTACTCTCAGGGGTTTGGAGCGGCAGCGGGCGGCAGCAAAATTGAAATTATGCACGGCGACAGCGGCGTTTTTTCGCAGGTGAACAACGTTGATATTAGAAAGGTGGTTGGCAACGTAAAGATGCGACACCAAGGCGCAATCATGTACTGTGACCTGGCCGTTTTGAACGTGAACACAAACGTGATTGAGGCTTTTGGGCGCGTCAAAATAATTCAGAACGATACCATTACTGTTACTGGCGACACGCTGTACTACTACGGGGAGTCGCGCCTGGCAATTATGAGCGGAAAGTCGGTGGTGTTGCGCGACAAAAAACGGACGCTGACCACTACAAAAATGGAGTACGATATGCTAAGTGGCGTGGCGTATTACCCAAACAAGGGCAAAACCGTTGATAAAGACAACGTACTGACCAGCAAGCAAGGCTACTACAACACCCAGACAAAGGTTTTTAGGTATTATCAGAATGTAAAATTAATTAGCCCAAAGTATACCCTCACCAACGACACGCTGGTGTATAATGCCCTGGCCAAAGTAGCTGATTTTGAGGGGCCTACCAAACTTGTTGGCAAAGATGGCACCATAAATACCCGCCGAGGTTCATACAACACCGAAACTGGCGTGTCCATTTTTAGGTCGCGCACGCCAGTGGAGGGCGAAACCTATACCCTCGTGGGCGACTCGCTCTACTACGACAACACCACCAAAAAAGGATTTGCCAGGGGCAACGTAGAAATAAAATCGAAGGCCGACAACGGCGTTTTGAACGGGGAGTTTGGCCAATACGACGGCGAGGTCGGCTACTCAAAAGTGTGGGGAAACCCCACTGCCAAGTCGATCTCGAAGACCAAAGACACCCTATTTATGACCGCCGACACCCTGTACTCGATTGACATAAAGGATGCAGTGAGAGATTCGTTGGCAGCAAAAAAGCGGATAAGGCGTGATGTAAAGAATGAGAATGCGTCAAAAAATGGATCTAAACAAACGGGAGACAACCAAGACGACAACAACAAACCGCGTAAAATGATCGGCTACAAAAACGTTGTTGTTTACCGAAAAGATTTTCAAAATCGCTGCGATTCGATGGTTTATAATACGCAGGATTCTACCATTCGTTTCTTCAAAAAACCCATTATTTGGAGTACCGCCTACCAAATGGAGGCCGACAGCATCGTGGCACAATTGGCCTACAACAAAATAAAAACAATGTATTTGAGCACAAAAGCTTTTATTATTTCGGAAGACAGCCTCAAACAATTTAACCAAGTGAAAGGGAGAAAAGTAACCGCTTTTTTTGATGACAGCACCCAAATACAACGCGTTTTTGTGGACGGAAACGGCCAAAGTATCTATTTTATCGTGGACGAAAAACGTACAACGGTGGGAATGAACCAGGTGGAATGCGCCAAAATGACACTGTTTTTTGAGAAGGCGCTCATGAAGCGCATCAAGTTTGTGGGTCAGCCAGACGGGTCACTCGTTCCGCCAAAAGAAATCAAGGCCGACCAGCGGCAGTTGGACGGTTTTAATTGGCGCGAGGCCGAAAAGCCAACTAAAAAACACGCCTTACGCCAAGAAAAGTATCAACCAGCGGCTCCGTCCAAGCGCCCGACTGAAAAAGTTGTGTCTCCCACGGCAAAAAAGAACAAAATTGGTGTCAAATGAAGGCTGTCATCCATTTAACGGCATTCTTTGGCCTAATTTTTGCTCCATTTGGGTATAACAGAAAACTATATCACCACTTTTGACGTAACTGCCTAAAAATTAAATTTCGCTTAAAATCTTGATTATCAGTTGTGTATTGTATATTTTTGTTGCGCCATTACTACAGCCACTCATAACAAAATAAAAATGAAAAAAAATTTACTTAGCTATGTACTGTCAATCGTTCTAATTGCCGTTGGCTTTGGGGGTTTAGCCCAGAGCGATGGCAACAAAAGTCGTTTGAACGTGGGTAAGAAAAAAGACCCCCTCACGCGCACCATCGGCAACAGCCGAATAGGAATCATGCGCCAAAATGGCTTGGATCGCGGCCTCACCGTGAAACAGAGCACCGCAATTAGTAACTTTTATAAGTCCTTGCTGACATCGTCGGGTGCAGGCGCACCCGTGCAGAGCGCCCGCACGAAAGCCGCCGAAGCTCCCACGCCAGTACTGAACGATGGTAAGTTGGGAGCGGATGAACTCCTAAGAATCGAGGACCGCCTGTTTGCAAACGACAAAATAACGGTGTCGAACATATATCCCAACCCTTCGACCGAATATGCCGAGATCGACTATAACGTATCTGGCAATTTTACCGAGGCCAAGATAGTTATCTATAATATGCTTGGGTCGATCGTAAACGAACACGAACTGGATAGGTCGGAGCGTCAAATCAAGATTTCTACGCGCGACATGGCCAATGGGATTTACTTTTACCAGTTGTCGCTGGACGGCAAAAAAGTGGCGACCAAAAAATTGCTCGTTAGACATCAGTAATTTTCAAGCCAAGAAATATAAAAGCTACTCGTTCGTTCAAGAAAGAGTAGCTTTTTTCGTAGATTTGCGACCATGTCTATAAAAATAAAAAAATATTCCGTTCTGGTATCAATCCTGTTGATTCTCGGGTCGTGCGGCAAATTCTCTAAACTCCAAAAGACGGGTACTACCGAGCAAAAGCTGGAGGCTGCGATGAACTACTACAGAAAAGCTGACTACTACAAAGCTGGGTTGCTCTTTGAAGAAATATTGCCGCTTCTCAACGGCAAACCCGAGGCCGAAACTGCCACCTTTTATAACGCCTACTGCCAGTATCACCAGGGATTATACAGCATGTCGCAGTATATGTTCAAAAATTTTTATGACACCTACGCCCGAAGCGACTATGCCCAAGAAGCACTGTATATGTATACTTACTCTTTGTACAAAGACTCGCCCATTTCGAGTTTAGATCAGTCGAGTACGTTGTCGGCCATTGGGGCCATGCAAGATTTTGTGAATACCTACCCCGAGAGTCTTTTTAGTGCCGAGGCAACCAAACTGATCTTAGAGCTTCGCGAAAAACTCGAAAAGAAAGCCTACGAAAAAGTGATACTGTACTACAAAACCAGTGAGGGCGACATCAGAAACTTCAAGTCGTCGGTGGTGGCTATTTCAAATTTCCAGCGCGAGTTTCCTGATTCTAAGTACAACGAAGAGCTTTTGTACCTCAAAGTAGATGCCGAGTACAAGTACGGGATGAACAGCTTTTTTGAAAAACAGAAAGACCGTTTTCAAGAAGCAGTAACTTTTTACCAAGAATTTGTGGACAAATACCCAACGAGTAAATTTATAAAGAACGCCGAGAAGATATACGACGAAAGCGTGAAAGAACTGGCGCGGATCAACAAAGTCGAAAAAGAAATTGAAGTAGCCAAAGCCGCCGATAAAGCCGCTAAACTGACCACGCCCACAGGAAACAATTAGATTTATACATTTTACTACTATAAATATTTAAAAATGGCTATCAACCCATCAATCGTAACCCGCGACACCGACATTATGGCCGTCAGAACGGGAAACCTATACGAAGCAGTTTCGATTGTTTCGACGCGCGCCCGCCAGCTGGCCACCAAAACAAAGGAGGAACTCAATAATAAACTGGCTGAGTTTGCTTCGGGAGTAGACAACTTAGAAGAAGTTTTTGAAAACCGCGAGCAGATCGAAATCTCTAAATACTACGAGCGCCAGCCCAAACCAGCGTCGGTGGCGTTAGACGAGTTTTTTGAAGACAAGCTATTCTACCACTACCCAGTAGAAGAACCGCAGTAGATCGGTAGCAACACGACCCAAATGTAGGCCATGACCAGTACTTTCGTTTATTTAGCGACGAATACTGGTCATGGTGCTTTTTATTTATACCCAAAATGCTGGTAAATAAAAAAATAATCGTCGGAGTGTCGGGCAGTATTGCGGCCTACAAGTCCGCGCTGCTGGTTCGTTTGCTCATAAAAGCAGGGGCTGAGGTGCAAGTTGTGATGACAGACGCCGCCCGAAACTTTATTACTCCGCTCACGCTGGCTACCCTTTCTAAACGCCCCGCCGTTTGGGAGTTCGTGAAAAACCAAGCGGGCGAATGGAACAACCACGTGGAACTGGGCCTCTGGGCGGATGCCATTGTGGTGGCCCCCGCCACCGCGCACACGCTCTCGAAATGCGCCAACGGTACTTGCGACGACCTGCTAACGGCCACGTATCTGTCGGCGCGGTGCCCCGTTTTTTTTGCGCCAGCCATGGACCTCGATATGTACTGCCACGGCTCAACGTTGGAGAACCTCGATAAACTTCAACGATTTGGTAATCAGATCATTAAACCAAACTTTGGCGAGTTGGCCAGCGGCTTGGTGGGCGATGGCCGCATGGCAGAACCCGACGAAATAGTTGCGCAATTAGACCTGTATTTTGCCCCCACTCCCACGCTGATCGGAACGAACGTGCTCATTACTGCTGGGCCAACGCAGGAATCGATCGACCCAGTGCGCTACGTTAGCAACCATTCGTCGGGCAAGATGGGCTACGCCATTGCGGAGGCATTTGCCGCAGCGGGGGCGCACGTAACGCTGGTGAGCGGGCCAACGGCACTGCCCAAACCAGCGCAAAACGTTGCATTTATTGGGGTTACGACGGCGCAGGAAATGTTTGAGGCCACCGCCGCGCACTTCGAAAACGCCCACGTGGTTATATTTGCCGCCGCCGTGGCCGACTATACCCCGAGGGTGGTGGCAACCCAAAAAATCAAGAAAAAAGAGGGCAGTTTCAGCGTGGAGCTCGTAAAAACCATTGACATAGCCGCCACGCTCGGAGCCAAAAAGAAAGCGGGGCAGCTGCTGGTTGGATTCGCGTTAGAGACTGATAACGAGCTCATTAACGCCAAAGATAAACTCCTCCGAAAACACTTTGATCTAATCGTACTGAACTCGATGCAAGACAAAGGTGCGGGCTTTGCACACGATACCAACAAAATTACCGTTATTGATCGTGCTGGCAATACGAAAACATTTGCCCTCAAAACCAAAGCCGAAGTGGCAAAGGATATTCTGGAACTGGTGGTTCAAAAAATAATGTAGCATGAAAGGGATTCTGATTTTATTGACCGTAGTTGGCCTGCTTCAAAGCGTGTACGCGCAAGAACTAAACTGCACGGTGACGCTCAACACAGAGCAGCTTTTTTCGCAGCAAACCACCGATCAGCAAAATTTGAGCCAGCTAAAAACCGCTATCAACGATTTTATAAACAACAAACGCTGGACGAACGACCAGTATAGCACCGAGGAACGCATTAATTGCAAACTGACAATAAACCTGCTGCGGTCGGTGGCGCAGGGGGTATACGAGGGCAACGCCCAGCTGATTGTGACGCGCCCCGTTTTTGGCTCAACCTACGAGACAATTTCTTTCAGTTTTGTGGACCGCAACTTTAATTTTACCTACCTGCCGAGCAACCCAATGTACTTCAACGAGAACAACTTCACCGACGAGCTCACGTCTATGTTGGCTTTTTATGCGTACATCGTTCTGGCGGTAGATTACGATACTTTCAGCAAACAAGGGGGAAATAATTACGTGCAGCGGGCGTTTAACTTGGCCAATTTAGCCCAAAATGGCTCGGGGTCAATTGGTTGGCGCAACGGTACGGACATCAGAAACCGCTACTGGCTCGTCGAAAACCTGATGAATACCCAACTCCTACCCTTCCGCGACGGGATGTATACCTACCACCGTCTGGCCTTAGACAACATCGGCGAAAACCCCGCGCAGTCGCGCAAACAAATTATGGATGTGCTCAAAATGGTTCAGCAGGTGAGCATTTTGAGGCCAAACGCGGTGCTGGTCAATTCGTTTTTTGATGCCAAAGGCGAAGAACTTTTCAAGATACTGTCGGAGGCCACCCGCGAAGAAAAAACCCGCGCTTTTGCCATACTGTCGCAGTTAGACCCCACCCAAACTGAGCTCTACCGAAAGTTAGTTCGTTGATTATCAGGCCTTCTCAACCCTGTTTTCTTCCAAATATACCAACATAGCTTCTACGTTTTGGTAGCCCATTTGGCGGTATAGATTGGCGTAGCGTCTGATCTGCCGCTTGTGGTCGTCTTTGGGTGCACCCGTTTTGTAGTCTAATATCACCACGCGGTCGTGGGCAACAACCACGCGGTCGGCCCTAAAAATTTCGATTTCGGGGTCAGAAACAAGGATATCTTTTTCGTTGTACACCGTCACGTCTTCGTCGAAAAGCCCCCGCAATTCGGGCATCCGGATCACGCCTTCGATGCTTTCGCGGAGCGATTCTCGTTCGTTGGCCTCAATAATGCCGTCGCTCAGAAGTTTGGTGAGTGCCTTATCTACGTCTTTGTACGATTTTATTTCGGCAAAGGCGTAGTGAACTTTGTTGCCCAAATCTTTCTTTTGCTCAAACGTTTCCACGTCAAAAACCCGCTCTGCCAACCGTCTTAGATGCAGCTTTTGAGACCGATCGGCCGAAATTACGCGCGGTATTTTCAAAACATTGGCCGCATTGGCGGGGCTACTGCTGGGTTTCAGCAAGCCACTTCCTTGGCAAATTGTGTATCGATTACCGCCCTCCTGCCAAACGTTTTTGTGGTCTAAGTACGCATGGATCAAGTAAGCAACGCTTTTTTTGTAACTGCCGTGCGAGAAATTTTTCTCCTGCGCCAAAATATACAGCTGCTGCGTGGGACGCGTGAGGGCCACATAGAGTAGATTTAGGTTTTCGATGAACGTTTTTTCGAGTTCGCTGGTGTACTGAGCGGCCAAAGTAGTTTTATCTAAATGGCTGCCCGTTTTGACCGACGCGGCTTTGAGTCCGTGGTTGGGTTCGGCCAAATCTGCCCACAAACTCGAGCCTTTTGGGGGCGCAAACGACCAATCGGCAAACGGAATGATGACAACGGGATACTCCAAGCCCTTCGATTTGTGGATGGTTTGTACCGTGATGGCGTCGGCACGGGAGGGTGCGGCTATAGAAACAGTGGTTTGCTTGACATGCCAGTCGTCCAAAAAATCGCTGAGGTGGTTGGTATTTCGGTTGGTAAAAGTAAGAACAACGTCGAGGAATCGGAACAAAAAGTCCTTTTCTTGGGCAAAATCAAAGAGGCAAAAAATGGTTATGAGGCGTTCGCACAGCTCGTACACGTTGAGTTGCAACAATTTAAAGGGATCAATATCAATGCGTTGGCCGTTAATTTCTTGCAGGTTGAGGTGTTGGTAAAAAACCTGCACGTCGTGGGCTTCGGCGGCAGCTTTAATTTGGGCGTTCAGCACGCCGTTGGGCGACTGTTTTTTTATGATTCGATGAAATAAGTAGAGGGCTTCGTATTTGGCCAATCTATCTTCGGGCGACCGTAGCACGCGCATGAACGACACCAGCAAATTGACTGATTCGGAAAACTGCAACGACAGCGAATCTTCGGAAATGAGCGGATACCCTTTTTCTTTTAATACGTTGGCAATGGCCTTGGCTTGGCTTCTTTTTCGGCACAAAACGGCAACATCTCCAAACTCAAAGCCCTGCTCCACGGCCAGCTCTACCATTTTAACGGCCTCGGCTACCATTTGTTGCTGGTTTTCGTCTTTGAGGTTGGGCAAAAAATTGACTTGTACGTGGCCGCCCGTTGGCGCGCTCGCGGGAATTTGCTGGGCGAAATTATCGTCGAAAACAGCTTCTACCCCAGGATAATTTTCCCTGAATTGTTCCGAAACAAACGTAAAAAGCTCATTATTAAAGGCAATAATCTCGGCCGCCGACCGCCGATTGGTGTTGAGCGCGGCAGGAACAAGGTGCTGGCCAACCGCCACGAGCCGTTCCATGTTCCAGACGCTGTCCGAAAACGACGCGCTAATGCCCCCGAGTTGCCTTTTGTGGAGCGACACAATCTGCTGCATGTCTCCACCGCGCCACCGATAAATGGCCTGCTTGGCATCGCCAACGGCCATGTTAAAGTTTTCCATGGCCAACGAATTATCGATGAGCGGCAGCAAATTGGCCAATTGCAGGCGCGAGGTATCCTGAAATTCGTCGATCAGAATATGGTTGTATTTTTCGCCCATGCGTTCATAGATAAACGGAACGGGCTCTTCGCTCACAATTTTAAGAATCTGGCGGTTGAAATCAGAGATATGGACGCGGTTGTTTTCGCGGAGCAGCGCGTCGAACTCTTTTTTGATCTGAGCCAGCAACGAAATATTGAAAATGCTCGGAATAATGGCCTCGTTGAGGTTATAACGCAGCAGATTTTTTTTGCGGATGTTCTCAATTTGCTCGTAGTACTCAATCAGTTGCGTTTTTATGGATTCGATCTGCACCTGAACCGAAACTGGCGCTTTTTTTGTCCACCAGTTGTCGTTTTCAAACGCATTGAGCATTTGCGTACCTGGCTCATTCATAATCGCAGATTCGTGGAGCTTGTAGCTAAAAAATTTGAACGCCGCCCCGTTGCTAAACGAATTTTGCTCAAGGCCCGCGTCTGCTATCACGCCGAGGGCATCTTTTGCCAACGCCCCAATTTGGGTTTTAATGTCTCTGTTGAACGCATTCAACTCGGCCCTGATCCGCACAAAATCGGCTGCTTCCAAGCCGTCCGTTTTACGGATCACTTCGTAATGCTGCTCATTGAGTAAATCTCGGGCAAACTCGGCCAGTTTTTGGGGTATTTTCGTCCAGCCACTTCCCTCTTCTGCCTCTTCTTGGTAGTAGTTTTCCAACACTTCGGTGAGCTGCTGATGCTGCTCATTGCCCACCCGCTCCAGCAGTTTATCCACGGCAGTTTGGAGCATTTCGGTGTTGAGTTCAACCTCAAAAGCAAAGGGCAAGTTGAGTTCGTCGGTGAAAGCACTCACAATTTTTTGCACAAAGCTGTCGATGGTCATCACCGCAAAGTCCGAATAATCGTGAATGATATACGCGAACGCTTTTTTGGCACGCCAGCTCAGTTCCAACACGTGCGCGTCGAAATTGTCGGGATCGTTCGGATACAACTCCAACACAACATCCCGCATCAAAAAGGGCACTTCGGGCGGTGCTTCTCCCCTGTCGGTGGCGGCTCGGCGTTGGGCCACAATCTCCGAAAACGCCAGCAGCGAATCCGTGATTCGCTGCTTCATTTCGTGGGTAGCGGCCTTGGTGAAAGTAACCGCCAAAATACGCTTAAAATAAAACGCACTAAACGACGGCTCGCCGCTGGTGGCGTTGGGATGGTTGCCGAGGGCAAGTTTGAGGTACTCTTTGGTGAGCGTGTAGGTTTTGCCCGACCCCGCCGACGAACTGTATATTTTAAACATATTGGCGCAGATACCCGCTTTAAGTTACTTCAAATACCGAAAATCTTCGTTTCCTTTTAGTTGCAACAGCGTTTGGTACATGAGCTTTATGACCTGCTGCACGTCTCCTTTGTGGACTGTCTCCACGGTGGTGTGCATATATTTGAGCGGCAACGAGATCAATGCCGATGCCACCCCCTCGGCGGCATACGCAAAAGCATCGGTGTCGGTGCCAGTAGAACGGCTCACGGCCTGCCGCTGAAACGCAATTTGGTTTTTTTCGGCTACGCCAATCAGCATATCGAGCACATTGTTTTGCACCGCTGGGCCGTAGCAAAGCACGGGGCCTTGGCCACATTTTAGGTCGCCCTGCTCTTTTTTGTCGTACTTGGGCGAGTGCGTATCGTGGGTCACGTCGGTGCAAATAGCCAAATCGGGGCGCAGGCGGCGCGCAATCATCTCCGCCCCGCGCAGCCCAATTTCTTCCTGCACGGCATTCACCACGTAGAGTGTAAAGGGTAGTTTAATGTCGTTTTCTTTGAGCAACCGGGCCACCTCCGCAATCATGAAGCCGCCCATTCGGTTGTCTAAGGCACGCCCCACAAAGTAGCGATCGTTCATTTCGGTGAGGCCGTCCACGAAGGTGCAAACCGTACCAACGTGCACGCCCATTTCTTCAACTTCTTTTTTATTGGCCGCGCCAATGTCAATAAACAAGTCGGTCACTTTGGGCACCGTGTCCTTCGCCAGGTCGCGCACATGAATGGCTGGCCACCCGAAAACGCCCTGCAACATTCCTTTTTTGGTGTGCAAGTTCACCCGCATCGACGGCGCAATGAGGGCATCCGAACCGCCGTTTCGGCGCACGTAGATGTAACCTTCGTCAGAAATATAATTGACGAACCACGAAATCTCGTCCGAGTGCGCCTCAATTACCACCTTATAGTCCATGCCTGGGTTTATAACGCCCACGGCCGTGCCATACACGTCAATAATGGTTTCGTCGATGTAGGGTTTTAGGTAGTCCAGCCAAATTTGCTGGCCCGACGACTCGAAACCAGTTGGTGAGGCATTGTTCAGATACTTGTAGAGAAACTCGGTGCTTTGTTGGTTCATAGATAATTTATTTTTTGTAGTGATGTAACGTAAGTAATGATGTTGCATTTTGACGGGGCCACCCGCGCGGCAAACGAATTATTTAATAAGTATTTGATAGCTAAACAGTTACAAAATAAAAATGCCAGTTATTTATTTGCGTGTAAGTACTGGGACACAAAAAGTTGGCAAATATCCGTGGCACAATTTGGTGTAAATATTTAATAAAAAACACTTAGTAGCACGAATAAAGTTCGATCAAATTTGTCTCGTCAAGTAAAGAAACAAAATAAAACAGCCATTTAAAAACCTACAACTGTCTGATAAGGAGTGAGTTTTGTATTATTTAATTATTATTCTTGGTTCGTCTTTCTACTTAGGAACGTGAAATAAATAAGTGGCTGGATTTTTAAACATAAATAGCTAATTGTCAAGCATTATTCAACACTCAAGCACCGCGCGGGCGGCCCCGTCTACAATTCAAAACTCATTCCTTACTTGTGTTTGATTGATATATTTTTAAACTCATTTTCGACAAAATAATCCTCAACTACCTCAGCCAAACTTCGCAACCAACGTTGTCGCTTTCAGAGACCGTATATTCCAATATTTTTGAGATTATGCTGGTAGTACCATTGGGGTGATTATCCCTAATTGGGCCCGTAAGCACATGCCAGTCAGCAACTTATGCTCGATTAAGTGCTAAACAGTTGGCACAACCACCGTTCTCTTTTGTCGGTAAGTTTCTATTTTTTGGAGTAGGAATCGGTCCAGCAAAACCGATAGTACCACCGTAAGTACCAATACAAATAGCAGGCTGTTGAGTTGCCAACGGGCGTTGAGGTACAAAACCAGCCCGTGAAGAAGGTATATGGGGTACGAAAGTTCGCCGATCTGCCGATCTAAGTTATTTTTGGCCGTGAATCGAAAAACAAAAGGCAGCAACCCCACAAAGCACCCAATGTAGCTGGCGTGCAGAATAGATTGCAACATCGCTACGTTGGTTATGGAGGCAAAAATACTCGAGTAGCCAATTGTAAAGAGAATAATGGTGGCGAAGCTAACTTGCAAAAAAAGCCTGTTTACTTTCCACTTTTTTTGGATTAAGTACACTTTATAACAGATGCTACCGAGCAAAAAGTAGGCCATTTCGAGCGGGAAAAACCGATTTGTCCACGGCGCGTATTTCATGCCCAAAACCGAATAAATGACAAATCTCAGGGCGAGCGATGCCAGCAAGAAAAGCAACAGATACCCCATTTTTTTTCTCACGATAAAAGGCGCAACGAGATAAAATAGAATTTCAATGCCGATCGTCCAGGCTTGCCCAATGAGCATAAACGAACTGACCACTGGTTGGGTTTGGGAGGTAGTTTTGGTAAAATAAAGTGCGCCACTCTGCGCGTCCAAACCCAAAAACTGCGACACGTCTTGGCCAATAATGAGCAGATTGGCCCCAACCACGTACAACCAGGTACCAACGCTAAAATTTGATGAATACGCACCGATGCCTTCCAACGGATTTGGGTAACTAAACCAAAACGTATCGGTAGCAAAAACCGCCACCGAACCCAGCAGCACGGCCAAGTAGAGCGGATAAAGCCTCAGCAAACGGTTACTGATGTACAGAGCGTAACTGCCACGCAGGTATTTTTCGTTGAGAATCAGCGACATATAAAAGCCCGAGACCACATAAAAAGCCTGCACCGCCATGCCACCGCCCACCATGAGGGTAGGTTGGCCACCAAAATGGAACAGTACGACCGAAATTGCCAATAAAAAACGTAAAACGCCCATTTGAAAACTGTGTAGGATTGATTTTGAACTGACAACAAAAAGCACCTTGCCTCCCCTATCCCTCCACAAAGTCGAGGTCTTTGCCGAAGGTCTCTTCCATCTGAGATACCGCCCAAATGGCCAATCCGTAGGCAAAAACGCCCACCAATGCGGCTGCCCCCAACGTGCCAACGGCGGGTTTGAGGGCCTGGAAGGCAAAAGTCATCGGGATGAGCGTGCCGCGAACCAAACTTGGCACCGACGTGGTGGCGGTGGCGCGGATGTTGGTGCCGTATTGCTCGGCGATCGTGGTTAGATACATGGCAATGTATCCAGTGCAAAATCCCATCAACAATATTAGGTTGTAGAGTGTGGCCGCCTCCGACACGCCGCCAAACAAATAAACGCCCGCCAGCGTAACGCTGCTCAACAGCAAGGCAATGATGGCTTTTTTGCGCGAGCGCAACCACTGGCTCAACGGCCCAGAGAGCAGGTCGCCAGCGGCCAGACCCACGTAGAGCATCATTACGCAACGACCCGGCGACACCGCCTCGCTGATGGCCAACGCTTGCCCAATTTCGTTGCCAAAGGTGGCCAAAATACCCACCACAAACCACGTTGGAATGCCCCCAGCCACGCACCGAAAGTATTTGAGGGCATCTTGGCGGGTTTTGAACAGCGACCAAAAATTGCCGCGACTGACCGACGTATTTTTTTTGAGGTTCTCGAAAAGCCCCGACTCAAACACACTAATGCGCAACAGCAGCAGTGCCAGCCCCATGCCACCGCCCACAAAATAGGCCGTGCGCCAGTCGAACCACGTGACGGTGGCGTAGGCAACGCCCGCGCCCAGGTAGCCAATGCCCGCCACCATCGACGAGCCGTAGGAGCGTATCTGTTTGGGGACGATCTCGGCCACCAACGTCATGGCCGCCCCAATCTCGCCCGACAGCCCGATGCCCGCCACAAACCGCAGCAGGGCGTAGGTTGGCACGTCAGAAACAAAGCCACAGGCAATATTTGCCAGCGAATAAGTAACAATAGACCCAAAAAGCACCGAAAGCCGCCCGCGCTTGTCGCCCAGTACGCCCCACAAAATGCCACCTAATACCAAGCCAGCCTGTTGCCAGTTAATAATATACGTGCCGATTTTAGACACCTCGGCCTCCGACAAACCGAACGATTGTAGGCTCGGCACGCGCACGATGCTAAAAATGAGCATATCGTACACATCCACGAAAAAGCCCAACGCCGACACCACCACGGGCAAGCTAAACAAGGCGGCAAAAGTAGGGTTTTTGTTCATTCAGGTCAGGGATAACGGTTCGGCGGGAAGTTTGACATATTGGATGCGCACCTAAATTTCTTCTAAGATGGTTCTAAAAACGACGTATTGCCCCGCAAACTGCTCGTCGTGGCGCAATTGGTGTTTGGGGGCGTAGAGATTTTCGTAGATTTCGTAGTCCTCTTTGCTATTGAAATAAAACTGAAAAGAGTACGTGAGACCCTCGTCGTCCAGACGCGTTAAGAGGCGCAGAAATTTGTAGGATACGGGCAAATTTGTGCTCATCACGGCGGGAATCTGGCTGTCGCGCGCCCACCTAAGCCACTGTTTTTCGATCGACGGATCGATACTTACGGTTACACTATACAGAATCATTGCGGTAGATTTTGACGCGAAGAAACAAATATTTTATGTAAAAATGGCTAAGGCGTTGTAACTTGCAACCACATTTTTAAGATCAAACCTAATCATCGCAACATGGAAATTTTAGTTAGAGCGCACTCGGGGCTTCGGTACGTGGTATTGGCACTGCTTGTGGCCGCTATTTTTGTGGCTTTTAGTAAATGGCAACAAAAAGACGACGGTAGCAAAGACGTTAAGTTGTACACTTTCGCAATGATATCAACGCACATTCAATTGTTGATCGGCTTGGTGCTTTACGTGTGGAGCCCAAAAGTAAATTTTAGTATGCTTAAAGAAACCGTTTACCGTTTCTACACCGTCGAACACCTAACGGGCATGATAATCGCCATCGCCCTCATCACCATCGGTCGGGTACGCTCGCGCAAGGCCGTGGCCGAAAACAAACATAAAACCGTGTTTTTGTTCTACGTGGCGGGTCTCATCCTCATCTTTGCGTCCATTCCGTGGCCGTTCCGCGCCAATTTGGGCGGCGGTTGGTACTAAACTCTGTCTTTTAGATGAGCCACTTAAAGTTCTTAATCGCTTTGGCGTGCGCGCTCCTGTTCGTTGGATCGTGCCGAACAAAATCGTCGTCGGAACAAAAAACTGACGGCACCAACGCAACCACCCTCCTCAAAGCACCCGCCTTCAATGCCGACTCGGCCTACGAGTTTGTGAGAAAACAAGTAGCCTTCGGGCCGCGCGTGCCCAACTCGGCGGCGCACCAGCGCTGCGGAGACTACCTGGTGGCCAAGTTCAAAGCCTTTGGGTGCACGGTAATTGAACAAAAATTTTCGGCAAAAACCTTCGACGGCGTAACGCTGCGGGGGCGCAACATCATTGGGAGCATCAATCCACAGGCCACCAAACGCATTATTTTATCGTCCCACTGGGACACCCGCCCCTTCGCCGAGGAAGACCCTACCAATAAAAAAGGCCCAATAGACGGTGCAAACGACGGCGCCAGTGGCGTGGGGGTGCTGCTCGAAATAGCCCGAACCCTCCAACTATCCGCCCAAAAACCAAGCGTTGGGGTGGACTTTATTTTGTTCGATGCCGAAGACTGGGGCAATTCAGCGCAGTCGAAAGAAAAGTACGGTGGCTTTTGTTTGGGGTCAGACTACTGGGCCAAAAACAAGCACGTGCCCAATTATTCGGCCTATTTTGGGGTTTTGTTGGACATGGTGGGGGCGAAAAACGCCACCTTCCCCCGCGAAGGTTCATCGCTGCAATTTGCTGGCGACGTGACGCGCAACGTCTGGAACATAGCCAGCCAACTGGGCTACAACCAGTATTTTATTGACCAAGACGGCCCAGGCATAACCGACGACCACTGGCCAGTGAACGAAACGGCCAAAATTCCGATGATCGACATTGTTCATTTGGAAGTGAAAAAGGCCGACAAGACCTTTTTTGAAGACTGGCACACCCACGAGGACGACATGAGAAATATAGACCCCGCCACCCTCAAAGCCGTTGGGCAGGTGCTGGTGCAGGTACTTTACCAAGAACAATAAACCAATGAAACTTACACCGTTCTTTTCGGGAGTAATATTAGCTCTCCTCATTTCGTGCAGCAAGCAGGCCGACACCTTCGGGCGACTCGACCTCGTGAAATGGCGCACCGACCGCGGCGGGTGCACTGGCGAGCGAGCGGGCCAATTGAATAATTTTAAAGAAATTGAGGCCGATTTACTCTCAAAATCATCGAACGAAATTGCCGATCTGTTGGGTAAACCAGATATTCAACAGCTGGCCGAGCGCAACCAAAAATACTACGTTTATTTTGTAGAAAAAGGCACCCAGTGCGACGACATTAAGAACCCGTCGGCAGCCATGAAGGTTGTGTTGCGGATAAACGCCGTGGGCTTGGTGAGCGAGATAACTTACCAGCGCGAACTGGTCTAAACTTGGCTTGCAGCGGTTATCGTCGCCGCTTTTGGTAAAATTTCTCCCCAGTCGTCCGTCAAAAATCTGGAAAAAGTCAGCTTCCCTTCCAATTTCCATCATTTCTACCCCGTGCGTAGTAGATTTGCCGAAAACGTGGACTCTTTTTTGTTTTTCTTACCTACCCTATTTTCCTCATTTAAAAATCGTTGAAGCAATGTGGCGGTTCTTGAAAGGTGAATGCGGAGCCGCTCAATAGAAGCATGAATCTTTAATAATCAGACAATTAAGCAATATTTGTACGTCTTTACAAATACCCAGAAAAAACATGACGCATCTCACAAAGGTCTTACTTATAATTCAGTGCGCGGTAGTGGTTTGCAACGGTCAAACAAAAGAAAACTTGGGCGCTTTGATTAATTCTGAATACAACGAGATCAGCCCAGTGATTTCGCCCGACGGCAAGACGCTGTTTTTTGCCCGCGTGAGCCACCCCCAAAACACCTTCGGCAGCGAAGGCAGCCAGGATATTTGGTACGCCGAGTCGCAAAACAACCAATGGACGCTCGCCCGGCGGCTGGGCAACCCCCTAAACCGCGAGCAGTACAACTCGGCCTACAGCATAACCCCCGACGGCAACACCCTGCTCATCCACGGGGCATACAACAACGGCGTTTACGAAACCAGGGGGTTTTCGCTCAGCAAACGCACGGCGTCGGGCTGGGGTGCGCCCCAAAAAATTGCCGTGCCAGGTTTAGAAAAAATGAGCGCGGGGCAGTTTCAGTGCGGCTATCTGTCGGTCGATGGCAAGACGCTGGTCATGTCGTTTTCGGAGAAAAAAAATAGCCGCGAAGACAACATTTACGTGAGTTTCAAAAACAAAGAGGGTGCGTGGAGCAAACCAACGAGCCTCGGCGAACAAATAAATACTGAGTTCACGGAAACAACGCCGTTTTTGGCCGCCGACGGCACTACGTTGTTTTTTTCGAGCGACCGCCCCAACGGGCAGGGTAGCAACGATATTTACTACACCAAAAGATTAGACAAATCGTGGAAAAAATGGTCGAAGCCCCAGAACTTGGGAACGGCCATAAACACCGTCGGCTACGATGCCTACTACACCATTGCAGCGGCGGGCGACTATGCCTACATGACCAGCAAAAACGAATCGTTGGGCAAAAACGACCTGGTGCGCGTTAAACTCAAAGGCGACGCTGCCGACGGAGGCCAACCAACCGTGGCCCAGCTGCCCGCCCCAGACCCCGTTGTGATGATGAGCGGCAAGGTCATAAACCAAAAAACGGGTAAGCCCATCGAGGCCAAAATTGTGATCGAAACCCTGCCCGACGGCGAGGAGGTAGGAACGGCCACGTCGAGCCCCAATACGGGTGAATACAAAGTAATTTTGCCCAAAGGTGGCCGCTACAGCATCAGGGCGGTGGCCAAAGATTTTGTGGCCGAGGCTTTGAATATCGACCTCACCGACTCAACCAAGATCAAAGAATTTCAGGAACTTATCAACCAGGGGCTCACGCTGGTGCCGATTGAAGTTGGCCAGAAGGTGCGGATGAACAACACCTTTTTTGAGACTGGCAAGGCCGCTATTTCTCCTGAGTCGTACCCAGAGCTGGATCGTATTATTTTGACGATGAACGAAAACGCAAACCTGCAAGTAGAACTGGCCGGCCACACCGACAACGTGGGCAAGGACGACGACAACCTAAAACTGTCGCAGGACAGGGCCGATTCGGTGCGGGAATATTTTATTGGAAAAGGCGTAGAACCCGACCGCGTGGCCAGCAAAGGCTACGGCGAAAGCCTGCCCATGGCCACCAACGATACCGACGAAGGCCGAAAACAAAACCGCCGCGTGGAGTTTGTGATCCTGAAAAAATAGCGTGCATCGCCAGCCCGCAACTCCCCAAAAAGCATTTTAAAGATCAACTAAAATTTCCTATTTTTGCGGGTTAAATTATCATGTAGATCAGTAAAAAATTAAAAAATGGAGAAAATTAAAGTAGCAAACCCCGTCGTTGAGTTAGATGGCGACGAAATGACCCGCATCATTTGGAAGTTTATTAAAGAAAAATTGATTTTGCCCTACTTAGACGTGGACATAAAGTACTACGACCTGGGTATCGAGCACCGCGACCAAACCAACGACCAGGTGACAATTGACGCGGCCAATGCCATCAAAGCCCACGGCGTGGGCATTAAGTGCGCCACCATAACCCCCGATGAGGCCCGCGTGCAGGAGTTTGGCCTCAAACAAATGTGGCGCTCGCCCAACGGAACGATCCGCAATATTTTGGACGGAACCGTTTTCAGAGAGCCAATCGTTTGCCAAAACGTGCCCCGATTAGTAACTACTTGGACATCACCCATTATTGTGGGACGGCACGCATTCGGAGACCAGTACCGCGCCACTGATTTTGTAGTGCCGGGCAAGGGCAAGCTCACCATGAAGTTCGAGGGCGAAGACGGCCAAGTGATCGAACACACCATTTACCAGTTTGAGGGCGGCGGCGTGGCCATGGGTATGTACAACATCGACGAGTCGATCCGTGGTTTTGCCCATTCGTGCTTCAATATGGCGCTCTCGAAAGGATGGCCGCTGTACCTTTCGACCAAAAATACCATTCTTAAAAAATACGACGGACGTTTTAAAGATATTTTTGCCGAAATTTTTGAGTCTGATTACAAAGAAAAATACGCCCAAGCAGGTATTGTTTACGAACACCGCCTGATTGATGACATGGTGGCATCGGCACTCAAATGGCCTGGTAAGTTTGTGTGGGCTTGCAAAAACTACGACGGCGACGTGCAGTCGGACTCGGTGGCGCAGGGCTTTGGCTCGCTGGGCATGATGACCTCCGTACTGATAACGCCCAACGGCACTGTGATGGAGGCCGAGGCCGCCCACGGCACCGTGACGCGCCACTTCCGCGAGCACCAAAAAGGCCGCCCAACCTCTACCAACCCCGTGGCCTCTATTTTTGCTTGGACGCGTGGCTTAGAGTTTAGGGGCAAGCTCGACGGCAACCAAGCGTTGATTGATTTTTGCCAGACCCTCGAAACAGTTTGCGTAGAAGTAATCGAGAGCGGAAAAATGACCAAAGACCTGGCCATTTGCGTGCACGGAAACAACGTGAAACACGGCGAGCATTATTTGTATACAGAAGAATTTTTGGATGCCTTAGACGCTGGCTTGCAAGCAAAACTGGCTTAGAAAACATACCCCCACAATTTTTAAGTAGAGCGCAGCCCGCCTTCGCTTTACTTAAAAATTGTGAAACCTTGCTCCAACACCAACTATATCTAACCCCATTACCTAATGACAAAGAGAATTATTGCAGCCATTTTAGTGATTGCAACCAGTCACCAGGTGGCAATTGCTCAAACCTACAACTCCCACGCCCAACTAACCACCCGCCTCAAAACCCTGACTGCCAAGTACGCCGCGCTGACCAGTGTGAAGTCGATTGGAAAAAGCGCGGGCGGGCGCGACATCTGGGCTTTGACGATTTCGAAGGGTGATGCCGCCCAAAAAACGGGCATTTTGGTGGTGGCTGGCGTAGATGGTACGCACCTGGCTGGCACGGAGATTGCCGTGCGGATGGCCGAAAAAATGCTGGGTACGTCGAACGAGGACTCCGTGGCAAAATTGCTCACAACCAACGCATTTTATTTCGTACCGAGCGTTAATCCTGATGCCCAAGCGCAGTTTGGAGCCACGCCCCGCTTTGAGAGAAACGGCAACGACAGCCCCACCGACGACGACCGCGACGGGCGCACCAACGAAGACCCCGCAGAAGACCTCAACGGCGACGGGCTCATTTCGCAACTCCGAATAGAAGACCCCACGGGAACTTTTGTGGTGAGCAAAGACGACCCCAGACTGATGCTCAAAGCCGACCCCACCAAGGGCGAAGTAGGCAAATATATTGTAGTGACCGAGGGCTTCGACAACGATAAAGACGGCCAGTTTAATGAAGACGGGCTGGGCGGGGTTCACATCGACAAAAACTTTTCGTTCGATTACCCCATTTTCGTTGCGGGTTCGGGCGAGCACGCGGCCTCCGAGCCAGAGGTGAGGGCGCTGATGGATTTCGTGTTTCAAAATAAAAATATTCATTCGGTGCTGACTTTTGGCCCGGCCAATAACCTCAGCGACGCGCCCAAGTATGACCCAACCCGCGCCCTGAAGAAAATTCCGACGGGTGCGCTTGCCAAAGATGCCAGCGCGGGCGAGCAGGTCGGAAAACTATATACCGACAAAACGGGGCTGAAAGACACGCCCGCGCTCCCCCAAACGCGCGGCAACTTTGCCCAAACGGCCTACTTCCACGCGGGTCGGTTTAGTTTTACGACCCCTGGTTGGTGGGTTCCCAAGGTAGAAGCCCCCAAAGACACAACCAAAAAAACACCCGATGCCGCTAAAAGTATGGTCGCGCCCGCGCGAGCCGCACCTGCAACGCCGCGCACGGCTGGAACTACCGACGACGACCTAAAGTTTTTGAAGTGGGCCGATGGCCAAAAAATAACTGATGTGGCCGTGAAGTGGGTGGATGTGAAAATGGCCGACTACCCAAACCAAAAAACCGAAGTAGGAGGCATTGTTCCGTTTGTTAGACTGAACCCACCCGTGGCCATGTTGGCCGAAATAGCCGACAAACACGTGGCTTTTTTGAGCGCATTGGCCAATCAAATGCCCGACGTGCAGATTGTGAACCTAAAAACGGAGGCCGTCGGTGGCGGCATCACGCGCTTGTCGGTAACGGTCATTAACAAAGGACTTCTGCCAACCTACGCCGACATGGGCGACCGCATCACGTTCGTAGAAAAAGTAAAAGTGGAGCTAAAAACGGGCGTAAATCAGCAAATTGTAGCTGGCAAAAGACTAAACCTCCGCCCAGCCATGGGCGCGGGAGAGAGCCAAGAGTTTACGTGGTTGATCTCTGGCGCGGGCAAAGTGACGCTCGAAGCTGGCTGCGCCACAACGGGCAGAAAAATAGTTGAGGTTACATTGAAATAACAACCCGATTCACCCTACGAACATCATGAAAGTTAATATCATATCTTTACTCATCGTTGCGGGCCTGGCTTTTAATACGGCAACAGCCCAACAAAACACCGCACCCAATCCCGAACTGACGGGTATGCGGGCCATTGGATCGCCAGCAAACCCCAAAGTGAAGTGGGTTTGGAACAAATACGACGACAACGCCAGCTTGTTGAAGTTTTGCCAAGATATGGCCAAGCAGCACCCCGACCTCGTTAAATACGAATCGATCGGAAAGTCGGTGGAGGGAAGAGACATACTCCTACTGACGGTGAGCGACACCAAAACTGGCGACCCCACCCGCAAACCAGGTTTTTATATCGACGGCAACATCCACGCCAACGAACTTCAAGGCACGCAGTTTGCCATGTACACGGCCTGGTATTTGGCCGAAAACTTTGCCAATGTCGAGTTCATCAAAACAATGCTCAAAGACAAGGTTTTTTATATTTTGCCCACCTTGAACCCCGACGGCCACGACAATTTTATCTATAAACCCAACAATGCAAACTCGCCACGCTCGGGTCTGCTGGCGATCGACAACGACGGCGACGGCGCAGTGAACGAAGACGGGTACGACGACTTAGACAACGATGGCAACATTGTGATGATGCGCCGGCGAAGTGCCACTGGCCGCTGGAAAGTAGATTGCGATGACCCCAATCGGATGATCCCAGCCAAGGCCGACGAAAAAGGCGACTATGAAATGCTTGGCTACGAAGGCATCGACAACGACGGTGACGGCACGGTGAACGAAGACGGCGATTATTTTCAGTACGACCCAAACCGCGACTGGGGTTGGGGCTGGCAGCCAAACTACATTCAGAACGGGGCCATGTACTACCCAGGTTCGTTGCCCGAAACCCAGGCACTCAAAAAGTTTGTGTATGCCCACCCAAATATTGCGGGCGGACAGCTCTACCACAACTACGGCGGAATGTTTTTGCGCGGACCTGGTGCCGAAGAAGACCAGCAGTACTACTCGCAGGCCGATATATCTGTGTATGACGTGATTGGAAAGACGGGCGAAAAAATGATCCCGGGCTACAATTATTTTACGCTCTACAAAGACCTGTACACCGTTTACGGGGGTGAGATCGACTGGTTGTCTTTGGGAAGGGGCATTTTTGTGTTCTCAAACGAAATCATGACTTCGTACCGTTTGTTCAATAAAAAATCGGAGGAGGGGCGTTTTCAGAACAGCGAGTTCAACGAGTTTGACCGGCTCATGCTGTTTGGCGACGGCATAATACCCTGGAAAAAAATAACGCACCGGCAGTACGGCGAGATTGAAATTGGCGGCACCAAGAAAAACTATATCAGAAACACGCCTGGCTTTATGCTCGAAGAAGAAGGCCACCGCAATATGGCTTTTACGCTGTTTCATGCCTACCATTTGCCCAAGTTAGAAATCATCGACATCAAGAAAAAGCCGTTACCAGGTGGGCTTTTGGAGGTCACGGCCACGGTCATTAACCGCCGCGCCATACCTACGCATTCGGCGCACGATGTCAAATTCAAAATCGAACGCCCCGACTACATCGGCATAAAAGGAGGCCAGGTGTTGGCGGGCATGATCGTCGATAACGAAGATTTGAACCTAACCCGCGACCAAAAAAACAACCCCGCCGTCATCGAAGTACCCACCATTGGCGGTACTACTTCGGGTGGTTTCGGCGGTTCGGGCAGCAACTTTGTGAAAGTGAGGTGGCTGCTAAAAGCCGCCGCCACCAGCACAATAACCGTGGATGTGGACAGCCGCAAAGGCGGCATTTTAAGTAAATCGGAGTAAATAAGAGTATGTTTGGGATTTGAATAATTTGTGATAAATAAAGAATCGGCTTATCTTGTGATTGACAAAAAACATAAGATAATGAAAACAAATTTCTCTGAATTCACCGATTCTCAATGGCAAGTTAT
>JAAFKE010000010.1 GCA_013298215.1 Cytophagales bacterium
AGAAGCAAAAGAAGAGTGGAAACATTTGACCAGTATCGTCAAAATCACCAGTGAACGTACTATCATAGCCAGTAATAAAGTTAGCTTTGAGACTCGATATTTTATTTGTAGTCAAGCATTTACTGCCGATAAGGTCTTATCAGCGGCTCGTTCGCATTGGGGCATTGAGAACAAGCTCCATTGCAGTCTTGATGTAACATTTGATGAAGACCGCAGAAGAAACAGAATGGATAATTCTGCGGTCAATATGGCTTTTCTTAGGAGAATAACCCTCAATTTGTTCAAAAAAGAAAGCACTAAAATTTCAATTCAGCACAAAAGAACCAAGGCTAACGGACAAAAAGATTTTTTGCATAAGGTCATCTTCAATGGTACTTGAATTTTAATGCGCTTGCCCTGGCATAAAAAGGGTAATATCCTCATTTTTATAAAAACGTGGGGGTGAGGTTAGGCAATTCCCAACTTTGTATTTGTTCGTTCTACACTTTTAGTTATTTTTGGTACGAACGCCAGCGTACCCATTTGAAAACTGATACCAAAATAATTTATCGGACGCACACCCTGCTTTTTGCGGCGGGTTTGGTGTTGGTTTCGGCCACCAAATTGCGCTTGGCGGCATCGGTTGGCATCGGCGAAGCCATCTTATTGACGCTGGCTATTTGGGTGTTCTACAAGAAAATCGTGCAAAAAAAACTGCTCATCGACCGCAAAAGCTACGCCTTTGGGGTATTTGTGCTCGTCTCGGCGGTTGCGCTGACCATGGGAACGGTCACGTCGATGCTGTTGGGCGTTTGGCAGCGCAGTCTGTTTCTGCACGACGGCCTGGCACTGGGTTTTACCTTCGTGTGCGTTTTTCTGAACTGGAGCCAGATTCAAGATCAAGACCAAACACCATTTTTTAGTGCAACATTAGTCTGCTTGTTTGGTTGTTTTAGCTTACTCTATGTGCTATTGTACGTACTTTCGTTTCAGACCGATGCCCTCGACGAGCTGGTTTATGACGAGTTTCGCTGGCGGTTTGTGGGGCTGTCGCAAAACCCAAATCAGATTGCGCTCTATCTGTGCTGCCTCCCGTTTTTGATTTTATACCAAAAATACCCCCTACTAAAACCGAGCGTGGCCGTCTTGCTAAAATCGGCATTGTTGCTCTGCGTTTGGCAGCTGGGGCGGCTCACCCAAAGCGACGCGCTCTACTTGGCGTGGCAGACGGGCGCGGTGGCGGGCGGGCTTTGTTGGTACTACCGCTCCAAGAGTGCCACCTTTAAGTGGCCTTTGAAATCGGCACTTATTGCCACAATTATACTTGCCAGCTACGGCACGTGGGCGGCATACCTGCAAGAAAAATACGACCACGACCAGCAGGGTTGGGAGCGGCTTACCCGCTGGCAATGTGGGCTGAAAGCATGGGGACAGTCGGTTTTGTGGGGTTTTGGGCCAGGCTCTTTTTCGGGAACCCACGGGGCTTTCGAGGGCGAGGAGGCCCACAATTCGTTCATCGACTGGGCCGATGCCACTGGTGCGATAGGCCTTGGTAGCCTGTGCTTTTTTGTTTTTATGGTACTCCAAACATGTTGGCGGCAGCCCATTTTGTGGGCGGCGGCGGTGTCCCTCCTGGTTTTCAGTTGGTTTCATTATGCACTCAGGCAGCCCGTCTTTTGGGTTTATTTGCTGCTTTTTTGGAGTATAAGGCATCCCGTTCGTAGATTGTAAGCCAAACAGAATCAATTTATGGCCAACACGTCGGTTCAACAGCGCAGATACCTCCAGATTTTGGCTCACCTCCTGGGCTGGGCGCTGCTGGTTTTCATCACAACGATGCCCTTTACCGACGATTTCACGATCTCCAACTATTTTTGGGTCAAATACATCCTTCAACTTTCACTGTTGGTCTGCACATTTTATTTCAACTCCAACGTACTCATTCCCAACCTTTTGTTTTCGCACAAAAAAACCGTGCAGTACGTTCTTTCCGTGGTTGCGTGCGTGGTGGCGGTGAGTTTTATCAATTATCGGTTAGACGACCTGCTGGGCTTAGAAAAATTGGTCGAGCAGGCATTCGACCAAATAAAAAAACTCCAGCTGCCCATTAAACACCCCTTGCCAATTGGCAGCTGGCCATCGCGGGTTTTTCCGGTGGTTTCGAGTCTGGTTATTTTGGGCTTCAGCACCAGCATAACGGTCATCAACAAGTGGTACGAAGATGCCGAAGTACAAAAAGAGTTAGAAAAAGAAAAAATCAGCTCCGAACTATCATTCCTGAAAACCCAGATTAACCCACACTTCTTTTTCAATACGCTCAACAACATTTATGCCCTCACGCTCATCGACGGCGAACAAGCCCGCGAGGCAATCCATAAATTGTCGCGGTTGATGCGCTACGTGCTCTATGACACCCAGCACGAGAGCACCTCGCTCAGTAAAGAAATCGATTTTATGAAAGACTACGTGCAGCTCATGAAATTGCGGCTCAGTAGCAGCGTGGAAGTAAATTTTAGCTACCCAGCGCACTACCGCGACGTGTCGATTGCCCCCATGATACTGCTGCCATTCGTCGAAAACACCTTCAAACACGGCGTGAGCAACATCGAAAAAAGCCAGATCGAAATTAGTTTAGAGCAAACTAACGACACCGTGGTTTTCAGAACCGAAAACAACTTGCTGACCCAAAAAAGTACCTCCGTCGAAGAACCCAACGGTATTGGCCTCACCAACACCCGCCGCCGTTTAGACCTGCTCTACCCCATGCGCCACCGATTGGAGGTGAGCGAAGACGAAAAAAAGTACCGCGTCCGATTAGAAATAAACACCAACCCGCAAAGCAACCCATGAAAATCAGGTGCATGGCCGTAGATGACGAACCGCTGGCGTTGGCCCTGGTTTGTAATTATATCGAGAAAACGCCTTTTTTGGAACTCGTTTCCAAATCGACTGGAGCACTCAATGCCGTCGATTTGCTCAACGAGCGCAACATCGACCTGCTTTTTTTGGACGTTCAGATGCCCGACCTCACGGGCGTGGAGCTGGCGCGGAGCATTGTAGGGTCGGGGCCGAAGATCGTTTTTACGACTGCTTTCAACAACTTTGCCCTCGAAGGCTTTAAACTCGACGCGCTCGATTATTTACTGAAACCTTTTAGTTACGAAGAGTTTTTGCGCACCGCCAACAAAGCCAAAAAGCACTTCGACTTGGTTCAAAAAGCCAGCGAACCCGCTGCGTTGGAGGGTAAAAACGACTACATTTTTGTCAAATCAGAACACCAACTCATCAAAATACAGTTCGACGACGTGTTGTATATCGAGGGACTAAAAGACTACGTTAAGATTTATTTGACCAGTCAGCCGCGCCCCGTTCTGTCGCTGATGAGCCTCAAAACACTCGAGGATCGCCTGCCGTCGGCTCAGTTCATGCGCGTACATCGGTCGTACATTGTGTCGTTGGGTAAAATAAAAACGGTTTACCGCAACCAAATCAATTTTGGCCGCGACGAGTTCGTTCCCATCAGTGCGCAATACAAAGACGAATTTGGGGCTTTTGTAGAAAAAAAATTGTAAGTTCAATCAACACAACCAGACACGCTGCCGAATTTTATCCGAGCTCAAACAAGGCGCGTAGTTCGACCGCCTCGGCTGGTTTCATGCGCCCCGCCAAAACCAGCCTTAACTGCCGGCGGCGAAGCGCACTGGCAAAGAGTTCCTTCTCTTCGTCGGTTTCGGCGGTGGCCTGGGGCACTTCAATGGGCCTGCCGCTCTGATCCACGGCTACAAAAGTATAAAAAGCCGAGTTGGTTTTGGTGGCTGCCTCGCCCGCCGAAATGTTTTGCGCCCATACCTTAATATACACCTCCATCGACGAGTTAAAGGCCCGAGTCACCTTGGCCTCCATCGTCACGATGTCGCCCAGTTGAATGGCCTCCACAAACGACACGCTATCGACCGAGGCCGTCACCACGATGCGGTTGGCGTGTTTTTGGGCGGCTATGGCGGCGCAAATGTCCATCCAGTGCAGCAACCGCCCGCCCATCAGGTTGTTGAGCGTGTTGGTGTCGTTGGGCAGCACCATTTCGGTCATGGTGGTTAGGCTCTGGTGGGCAGCTTTGGCTTTTGGCATTTTTAGGGAACGTGCTTAGAATAGATTTACTTGGGGCAACGCAACCCTCGGCCGTATTGGCGGGGCTGGCGCGGGCCAAACTGGTACTCAACTTTGATTCGGGTTAGGTAATAACCATCGTTTTTGTTGGGATTGCCGCGCTGGGCTCCCGCTGGGCGCGGAGCCTCGCCGATCTCGGGGCCGCGGTCGGCCAGCGCCACGGCAATGGCACTACCCAGTTTGTCGCTCCCCACAAAAGCTCTACTCACGTCGTCTATGTAATCCGAGAAAACGTAGGTGTAGTTCAGTTCTACCCCCGCGCTCCAACGCCTACTAAGTTTTTGTACAAAACCAACGCCAAACGGAACAATTACTGGCCATCGGTTGTATTTGACACCTTCGGTAAGCAGTGGCGGCAAACTATACCACTGGCCTTGGTAGTTGGCCCCGGGGTTTATGTAGGTCGTGCCCAAACCCGCGAACAGGTAGCTTCTGAGTCCTATTTTTTCAAACTGCAAAATATCGTACCCAGCCATCACCGCCACGTCGAAAGTACGCGCCCGGAAAGATAAGTTCAAAAAACTGTTTCGGGAATTTTGGTGGCTTCCGTTGAGTTGGTAGTAGTTAAAGTCGCCGCGAACAAAAAAGCGATCCGTAACATTGTGCGACACTCCCACGTTGAAAGTCGGCCCCAAGCGGAGCTGCGAAAACTTTATTTCTTGCATGTCGCCGTTGTAGTAGGCCACTCCCACGCCAATGTTTATTTTGGTCACGCCCCACGCATCGAAGGCGTCGCGGCGGGTTGATTGCGCAGCAGAATGAAAACTCAAAACCAACAAAAACAGACCCTGCACCAGCTGCCGCGCCCACCTACGAGCAAACCAACCATGAACACCAGGCACAAAAAAGGGCTTTATTCTCAAAACGTTGTTGTTTATACACGCCAACAAAAGTACGGGTTTTGCCGATAATTTATTCAATATGAACATCTAAGTTTTCGTTTGGCGCGTGCCTGGGCGCGGTTTGCTAAAAGATACTCGGCCTTTATGCTTAAAAAAATGTAAGAATCTTTTGCCTTCGGATTGCCCCGAATGAACCCAGGCTGGTTGGCTCCCAGCCCAATTTCGGGGCGGCGGTCCGACAGCGCCAACGCCCGCTCGGTCATGCCAGCGGGGTCTGGGTAAACGGTGCTCACGTCGTCCATGTAGTCCGAAGTCGAGAAGTTATTGCTTAGTTCTACCCCAAAATTCCAACGTTCGGCCACCTGGTACGACACGCCCGCTCCCGCCAGCAGCACCAGCGTAGTGCGGGCGTAGGCTACTTTTTCGGTTTGTAACGGAGGCAAACTTACCCACTCGTTTTTGTAAGGTGCCTTCGGCGATAAATACGTAACCCCCACACCACCAAACAGATAGTAGTTTGTGCGCGGGCGGTCGTTGAAGCGGCGTAGGTCTACCTGGGCCGCCACGTAGCCGTCTGGATTGTCGGACCGGAACGAAAGATTGTTGGTATTAGCCACATTGGTGGGTTGGCTGCCCGAAATACGATAAAAACGCAACTCCGAGCGCACCGAAACGCGTTCGGTGAGGCGGTACGAAACCCCAAAACCAACCTGGGGTTCGATGTGAGTGAGGTCGTTGGTCTTTCTGACATCGCCCTGATAGTACGAAAGGCCGCCGCCGCCAATGAGTTTTATGACGCCCAGTGGTGGTATTTCGCGCCCAGCTTGCCACCGCGCCCGGCGGACTTGGCCAGCCGATCGCTCGGCCATGAGTGCCGCTAATAAAAACAGTAGGTAGCTTTTTTTCATTAAACCAAGATCACTTCCAGCCATGAAACGAAAAATTGTGCAAAAATTGTGTCTATCCGAATACTTCACGGAAACGATTTTCGATGACCACAACGCCAAAAATTATGTCCGTAATGTTTCAATAGTTAAAAAAAAATCTTAAATTTGCGACCCGTTTCAAGTATATATTACACACAGTGAAAGAGTTAAGGAAGTATGACATTGAAATATCGGGCTTAGAAAGCAAGCAATACACCTACCAGTTTGAGTCGGGTGGTGCGTTTTTTGAGGAGTATGAGCAGTCGATGATCGAGAAAGGCTTTTTTAGTGTTGCGATGATCTTAGACCGGTCTTCGACAATGATTCAGCTAAGTTTTAAGATCAACGGCTCGGTAAGTTTGGTTTGCGACCGAAGTTTAGAACCCTACGACGAGGCCATCGACATTGAAGAGCGGATTATTCTGAAGTTTGCCGACCGAGACGAGGAGCTGACCGACGAGATTGTGCTCGTGAACCGAAACCGTGGAAGCATAAACGTGGCCACGTACATTTTTGATTTTATTGCGCTTACGCTCCCGATGAAAAAAATACATCCAAGCCTGCGCCAAGAAGAAGACACGTTCGATTTTGAGGACGAAGACGGGATACTGGTCTACTCGTCGGCCAAACAAGACGAAACAAGCGACCAAGCAGAAAACCTGGACATTGACCCACGGTGGACGGCCTTGACAAATTTTAAAAAATAATTTTTCTCCAAGCAATTCCGCCGCCGAGAAGCACACAGTAAAAGATAAATTACGATAATTATACTAAAATGGCACATCCAAAACGCAGACATTCGACTACCCGCAGAGACAAACGCAGAACGCACGACTCATTGACGGGCAAACAACTGGCAACCGACCCAACTACGGGCGAGGTACATCTCTTCCACCGCGCCCACGTGAGCGAGGGCAATCTGTTTTACAAAGGCCGCGTCATTATTGAGAATTATGCGTCTTAACTAAAATAAGATTCTAATCCTGAAAAGCATTTCATAACAATTTCGATAAGTTGTTGTGAAATGCTTTTTTTGGTACGTCATTAGGCGTAATTTTGCTCCCACTTTTTTTCTTAACGCCAGTCAAAACCAGAAGATTATGAAAATTGGAGTAGACGCAATGGGCGGAGATTTTGCGCCGCGTGCCGTTGTAGCGGGAGCCATCAGTGCCACTGAGCATCTGCCCACTGAATCGCAGATTGTATTGGTTGGTAGGGAGCAAATAATAAAAACCCTCCTACAAGAATACAGCTACGCTGGCACCCAAATTGAGGTCGTACACGCCGAAGAGGTGGTAGAAATGAGCGAACACCCCACCAAGGCTCTTTCTCAGAAACCAAATTCGAGCATTGGTATTGGATTTAAGTTACTGAAAGACAGAAAGTTAGATATTTTTTGCGGGGCTGGAAACACTGGTGCCATGCACGTGGGCGCGTTGTTTAGCATCGGAGCCATTGAGGGAGTGCTGCGGCCCTGCATTGCGGGCTTTGTGCCGCAGCTCGGTGGCCAACACGCCGTAATGCTCGATATTGGCGCAAATGCCGACTGCAAACCCGAAGTCTTGGCGCAATTTGGCGAAATTGGCTCTATATTTGCCCGCCATACCTTTGGCATCGAGAGTCCCCGCGTGGCGCTCATGAACATCGGCGAAGAAGAGCAAAAAGGTTCTTTGGCGGCTCAGGCGGCGTACCAGATACTGAAAACAAACAAAAAAATTAATTTTATCGGCAATATAGAAGGCAGTGAGGTGTTCACAGGGGCGGCTGATGTAATAATTACCGATGGTTTTACGGGCAACGTGGTCTTTAAGTTGGGAGAGTCGCTCTACGACATTGCAACCAAACGGGGCCTGAAAGATGGCTTCTTTGATAAAACAAACTACGAAGCCATCGGCGGCAGTCCCATTGTGGGTGTGAACGGAAACGTGATGATCGCCCACGGTAAATCTACCGCCTTGGCCATCCAAAGTATGGTTTCGTGGGCAGTCCGCCAAGTAGAAGCCAATGCCTACCAAAAAATTGCGCAAGCATTCAATTAGATTTATGAGTATAACCGCTGCTATTACGGGTGTTTGTGGATACTTACCCGACTACGTTTTGACCAACGCCGAGTTGGCAACCATGGTAGATACCAACGATGAGTGGATTATGTCCCGAACGGGCATTAAAGAACGCCGAATTTTGAAAGGCGAGGGAAAAGCTACCTCAGACATGGCCGTGGAGGCCGTGAAAGGGTTGCTCGAAAAAACCAATACCGACGCATCAGAAATTGACCTGTTGATCTGTGCAACGGTGACACCCGATTATTTTTTTCCCTCCACGGCAAATATCATTTGCGACAAAGTTGGGATTCCGAACATCGGTAGTTTCGACATTTTGGCTGCCTGCTCTGGATTTTTGTATGCCCTCACCACGGGGACGCAGTACATCGAAACGGGAAAATATAAAAAGGTTATTGTGGTGGGGGCCGACAAAATGTCGTCGATCGTAGATTATACCGACCGCACAACCTGCATTTTGTTTGGCGACGGCGCAGCGGCAGTGCTGCTCGAACCCAATACCGAGGGTTTTGGTGTGATCGATTCTATTATCGGATCCGACGGCTCGGGCGCAAAACACCTCATCATGCACGGCGGCGGGAGCCTGAACCCGCCCACCCACCAGACCGTAGATAACCGAATGCACACTATTTTTCAGGACGGGCCGTGGGTTTTTAAGTTTGCCGTCACTAAAATGGCCGAGGTAGCCGCCCAAATAATGGAGCAAAACCACCTGACGGGCGACGACGTGGCGTATCTTGTGCCCCACCAGGCCAACAAACGAATTATTGAAGCCACCGCCCGGCGCATGGGCGTAGGCATGGACAAAATCATGCTCAATATTCATAAATACGGCAACACCACCGCCGCCACCATTCCGCTGTGCTTGTGGGACTACGAATCGAAACTAAAAAAAGGGGATAACCTCGTCTTTGCTGCCTTTGGTGGGGGCTTCACTTGGGGGGCCTCCTACGTAAAATGGGCATACTAAGGTCTGCCTGCAACAACAATAATAAATTACTTAGACACATACAAAAATGGCTTCAACCGCAGACATCAGAAACGGATTAGTGATTAACTACAACACCGATCTGTACCAGATTGTGGAGTTTCTACACGTGAAACCCGGCAAAGGAAACGCCTTTGTTCGTACCAAATTAAAGAGTCTCACCACGGGTAAAGTCGTCGATAATACCTTTACGTCTGGGGCCAACATTAGCCCCGTGCGCGTAGAACGCCGCAAATTTCAGTTTTTGTACAAAGACGAAAGTGGCTATAATTTCATGGACAATGAGTCGTTCGACCAGATTACGATCGACCAAAAATTGATCGAGTCGGCCGACCTCATGAAAGAAGGCCAAGAGGTGGAGGTACTCATAAATACCGAAAACGACGCGCCGCTCACCTGCGAACTGCCCTCATTTGTGGAACTGGAGGTGACTTACTCCGAACCTGGCACGCGCGGCGACACCGCCAACAGCCCCCGCAAACCAATTGAAGTAGAGACCGGTGCGCGCATTATGGTTCCGCTGTTTATTGAGCAGGGTCAAAAAATAAAGGTCGATACGCGCACTTACGATTACGTGGAGCGGGTAAAATAAAATTGAACCAACCGTTGCTGAACGCCTAACCACTAACGACCAAAAAATATGGAAACCAAAGAAATCCAAAAACTGATCGATTTTATTGCTCACTCGGGTTTAGACGAGGTCAATATCGAAACCAACGAGCTAAAGATCAGCGTGAAGCGATATAGCGGCACGGCCGCCGCGCCCGTGGTGTATCAGCAACCAGCACCCGCGCCACCAGCTGCGCCAGCTGTAGTAACCCCTGCGGCAGCAGTACCTGCAGCGGTTAGTGCGGCAGCCCCGAAGGTTGAGGAGTCTAATCTGGTCGTCATAAAATCGCCCATGATCGGCACTTTTTACCGAACGCCAAACCCCGAAAAACCCGTTTTTGTAGAAGTTGGCGACAATATTGAGTTGGGCCAGCCAATATGCATTATAGAGGCCATGAAATTGTTTAACGAAATTGAAGCCGACGTGGCGGGTAAAATCGTCAAGATTTTGGTCGCAAACGCTACTCCCGTCGAGTACGACCAGCCGCTTTTCTTAGTTGAACCCGCGTAAAGTCATCCCCAGAAACGATGTTTAAAAAAATACTCATTGCCAATCGCGGAGAAATCGCCCTGCGGATAATCCGTACTTGCCGCGAAATGGGCATTAAAACGGTGGCCGTTTACTCGACCGCCGACCGCGAAAGCCTGCACGTGCGTTTTGCCGACGAGTCGGTTTGCATTGGCCCGCCCGCCAGCCGGCAGTCGTACCTCGACGTGAAGAGCATTATCTCGGCAGCCGAAGTAACGGGCGCCGACGCGATCCATCCTGGCTACGGTTTTTTGTCCGAAAACGCCGAATTTTCGCGCGTTTGCGCCGAATATGGCATTAAGTTCATTGGCGCAACCGCCGAGCAAATTAACCAAATGGGCGACAAAGCCACCGCCAAAGCTACCATGCGGGCGGCGGGCGTGCCAGTTATCCCTGGTTCGGACGGATTGTTGGATTCGGTGGAGGAAGGCAAAGTACTGGCCGCCGAAATGGGCTACCCAGTCATCGTAAAAGCCACGGCGGGCGGTGGCGGGCGCGGTATGCGGGTTATTAACTCCGCCGACGAGTTTCAGAAAGCCTGGGACGATGCCCGCCAAGAATCTGGGGCGGCTTTTGGAAACGATGCGCTGTACCTCGAAAAATTTATTGAAGAACCCCGCCACATCGAAGTCCAGATTGTGGGCGACCAGTTCGGGCGGGTTTGCCACTTGTCGGAGCGCGATTGCTCGATCCAACGCCGCCACCAAAAATTAGTAGAAGAAACGCCTTCGCCCATTATTACCGCCGAACTGCGCGACCAAATGGGGGCGGCGGCCATCAAAGGCGCGTCGTCGATTGGCTACGAGGGTGCGGGAACAATTGAGTTTCTGGTCGATAAGCACGGTAAGTTCTACTTCATGGAAATGAACACCCGCATTCAGGTCGAGCACCCCATTACGGAAGAAGTAACCAATTTTGACCTCATCAAAGAGCAAATAAAGGTGGCCGCTGGCGAGCCCATCTCGGGCAAAAACTACTACCCAAAGGTGTTTGCCATGGAGTGCCGGATCAACGCCGAAGACCCCGCCCATAATTTTAGGCCGTCGCCTGGCAAAATTACCTCCCTGCACTTTCCTGGCGGCCACGGAATACGAATCGACAGCCACGTGTACGCTGGCTACACCATTCCGCCAAACTACGACTCGATGATCGCGAAGTTAATCGTGAGCGGCCAAAGTCGCGAGGAGGTCATCACCCGAATGAAACGTGCATTGCAAGAGTTTGTAATCGAGGGCATCAAAACAACCATCCCGTTTCACATTAGACTCATGGACGACCCGAGTTTTAAGGAGGGCAATTTTACGACCAAGTTTTTGGAATCCTTCGATTTTTCGGGGCTGTAAACCGCAGTGCTTTCGTTTTATACTGACACTTGGGTACGAGCGTTTACGTGTCGGACGAAACCCAACATAAAAAACCAAATGAAAAAAATCGTATTTTTTGCCTCGCTGTTGCTGATCTCGGTGGCCTCTTTTGCCCAAACCACTGGAGACCCCACCCAAAACCCGACTGATTGCGCCAACGCATTTTTTAAATCAATGCTCGACGAAGACGCGGCGCTGATGGGCAAAATTCTGGCCGACGATTTCTCAATCGTCAGTTTCGACGGCGCGTCGGTAGATCGCGACCTTATTTTGCAAGCCCTCAGCGGTGGGTACGTGGCCACCGAAACGGGCACTACATCGGCCACCAGAACCCGCACCTACAACGACAACGCCGCCGTGGTGACTTGTAATTGGAAAGCCAAAGGCAGTATTCAAGGAAATGCCTTCGATACTGAGGTGGCCGTGGGCGTGGTGTGCGTAAAGCTGGGGGGCGTATGGAAAATCTCAAACGTACAGTTTACGCCGTTTAAATAATAATCTTGCTACTCTTTCAAACCCACTAAGTTCATCATAAAGGCGTACTCGAGGGCTACTTCTTTGAGGGCCGTGAACCGCCCCGACGCGCCCCCGTGGCCAGCGTCCATGTTTGTGTGGAGCAATAATTGGTTAGCATCCGTTTTTAGGTCGCGGAGCTTGGCCACCCACTTGGCGGGCTCCCAGTACTGCACCTGCGAGTCGTTGAGCCCAGTAGTAACCAATAAATTGGGGTATGCCTTGGCTGCCACTTGGTCGTAGGGCGAGTAGGAGAGCATGTATTCGTAAGAATCCTTGTTTTTTGGGTTTCCCCACTCTTCAAACTCGCCAGTGGTCAGCGGAATGGTTTCGTCGAGCATCGTCGTCACCACGTCCACAAACGGAACTGCCGCCACAATGCCCCGGTACAGATCTGGGCGCAAATTTGCCACTGCACCCATCAGCAAGCCACCCGCGCTGCCGCCCATGGCAAATAGTTTGGCCGACGAGGTGTATTTTTTGGCAACCAAAAACTCCGCGCAGTCGATAAAATCGGTGAACGTGTTTTTTTTCTTGAACATTTTGCCGTCTTCGTACCAGCTACGTCCCATTTCTTGGCCGCCCCGTATGTGGCAAACCGCGTAAACAAAGCCCCGGTTGAGTAAGCTCAACCGATTGGAACTAAAAGTGGCATCGGACGAGTACCCGTATGAACCGTAAGAATACTGCAACAAGGGCGCGGTGCCGTCGAGTTTGGTGCCTTTTTTATAGACAATCGAGATCGGCACTTGCACGCCGTCGCGGGCGGTGGCATAGACGCGTTCGCTGGTGTATTGCGCCGCGTCGAAGCCCCCTAAAACTTGCTGTTGCTTTTTGAGTTTTTTGGTGCGGGTGTCCATGTTATAATCAAAAACAGTGTTTGGCGTGGTGAACGACGTATAGCCAAAACGCAGCAATTTGGCGTTAAAATCGGGGTTGTACGACACGCTGGCGGTGTAGGTTGGCTCGCCAAAGTTGATGTAATGATCCGACTTATCCACAAAATTTATGACCCGTATTTGTAACAAGCCTTCTTTTCGCTCGCTCAAAACCAAGTGATTTTTAAAGACCTCCATGCCTTCCAAAAATACGTTCGGGCGGTGGGCAATCACCTCTTTCCAGGCCGCCCGATCGGCAAATGCCTGATCTTCTGATACTTCCATGAGCCTATAATTGGATGCCTGCCAGTTGGTACGAACATAAAATCGGTCGTTGAAGTGCTGCAGTTGGTACTCGTGGCCGCGCTCGCGCTTGCAAAAAGACCTAAACGTACCCGTCGGGTTTTGGGCATTGAGTAGCTGGTATTCGGTGGCCACACCGTTGTGGTCTGACACAATGGCGATGTATTTTTTGGATTTTGTTCGGTACAAACCCATGTAATATTGGTTGTCTTTTTCTTCGTAGATCAACACATCGCGGGTGGGCTCGGTGTTTAGTTCGTGCCGCCACACCTGGTAGCCGAGGAGCGTTTTAGGGTTTCTTAGCACGTAAAAAAGCGTCTTATTGTCGCTTGCCCAGGCGTAGCTGCCGCCCTCGGTATTGGGTATTTCTTCGGGATATACCTGCCCTGTTTTGAGGTTTTTGAAACGCAACGTGTACATTCGGCGGCTCACGGTGTCTTCGCCAAAAGCCGCTATTTGGTTGTTGTCCGATACTTCGTAGCCACCCAAATCGTGGTAACTCAACCCCTTGGCCATCTCGTTGCCGTCGAAAAGCACCTCTTCGGCAGCCTTGAGCGTACCCTTTTTACGGCAATAAATGGGATACTCGCCGCCTTTCACAAACCGCGCGTAGTAATAATACCCGTTTTCTTTGTAGGGCAAACTCTCGTCTTGTTCTTTTATTCGCGCCTTCATCTCGTCGAACAACTTGGTTTGCAGGCCGTTTGTGGCAGCCAAAGTCTGCTTAGTGTAGGCGTTTTCGGCGTTCAAATAGTCAATCACTTCGGGGTTTTCGCGGTCGTTGAGCCAATAATAATTATCAATCCGCGTTTGGCCGTGGATGTTTAATTCTTTTGTTTTTTTGGCCGCTCGGGGCGGTTGTTGCGGTTGTGCCAAGCTCATAGAAAGGGCTGTTAGGTAAATAAAAGGCGTGAAAGCTAAAATCTTCATCGTTCCAACAAGTTTTAGAATCCGCTAAAATAACGCTTAGTCTGTCATATTAGGCCCTGAATGGACTAAATTTTAATCAGAAATGGTTTTACGGCACTTCAATTGACGTTAGCTTTGTGCGATATGAACCTGCTGCCGATCCATAAACTATACCAAGCCGAAATTTTGCGGGTAGCCCAACCGTGGACCAAACGCGTTGAAGACCAGCTCCACGGCGGTTTCTTTGAATCGCTCGCCACCGACGGCACCGTATTCGACTCCAATAAGCACACCGTTTTTCAGGCCCAAACCACTTGGGCTTTTGCGCATTTGTACCAACACACCGAAGCCCAGCCCGATTGGCTGCGTTTGGCACAGCACGGCGCGGATTTTTTGGTAAAACGCGCCCTCGACAAGAAATATAGCTGCTCGGCCGCCACCGATCGAATGGGCAATTTGATTTTGGAGGCAACCGATGCCCTACCCGCCGCCTACTCGGCCATGGCACTCGGAAAACTTCACAAAATTAGCCCCGACGCGGCCGTGGCCGATGCGGCAAAAAAAACGCTGCTCGCAGCAATTAAAACACGCGAAAAAAAACTCAAAAAATGGCAGGATGACATACTGGGAGAGCAAAAGCTAAAAAATATTGGGGAACTTACCGTGCTGCTTGAAGCCGTTTTAGAAAACGAAACGCTCCTCGGAAAAGACTTTAAGACCCTGACGGCGGCCATCGTGAACGAGATAATGACGCATTTTTACGACCGACGCGGCGACATTATGCTCATAAATGTGTTTGCCGAGGGTGGTTTTGTTGAAAGCCACGCGGGCCGCGAAATAAACGCGGGACTGATCTTTGAAACTTGCAACGCCTTGATCGAAGCCTCCGAAAAAATCAAAAAGAATAAACTCACCAACCAACTGTGCCAACTCGTGCAGTACGTGGCCACTGCCGCCTGGGACAAAATTAACGGCGGGTTTTACCTGCGCCTCGACCTGAAAGGCCACCCAGTGGTGCAAACGGACTGGTCGCAGAAAGTGGCGCGCGTTCATTTTGAGGCGCTCTCAGCGTTGTTTCGCTGCCACCTGCACCAGCCCAGTGCTGGGCTTTTTGGTCTTTTTGAGAAAGTGCATGACTACACGGTAAGAAATTTTTTTGCCGACGATCTCGCTGGCGACTGGCCAGAAAACCTAACTCGGCAGGGCAACCGAATAGAATCGTACTGGACTGGGCCAGCAAAAAATCCGTATTATGCCATTCGTAACTTGACGCGCTGCACCCAAATGGTATAAAAATAATCGTCTTCACGATGCATACGTAGTTGCAGAAATTAGATATTTTTGTGCTTGGGTATCACACTATTTTACTTTCTAATCACCAAATCCCAATTTATTAATATGAAAAAATGGATATTTCTGGCACTAACCCTGTTCATTGTGGGCGGAGGGTTGTACTACCTAACCTTTGGCTATTACAGCGACGGAACTCGGGTAGGCTCGCTCATTAAACTCAGCAAGCGCGGCTACGTGTTCAAAACCTACGAAGGGCAAATAAACGTGGGCGGAATGTCGGATGGAACGGGTTCTCTTAACTCGACCCAGTGGGATTTTTCGGTTGATGAAGACAACGAAACCGTGGTGAATAACCTGGAGCAGGCCATGAAAATGGGGCAGCGGGTGTCGCTACACTACGAGGAGAAGTTTTTTCAATTGCCTTGGAACGGCGACACAAAATATTTCATCATCAGTGTCGAACTCATCCCCGTGGTTTTGCCCCCAATGCCCCAAGTTGCGCCCCAGCCTGCCGCCCCAGCCCCTGCGGCTGTTGCACCAGCAGACACGACGGGCGTGCGTTGATGAAAATCGGCTTCGATGCCAAGCGAGCGTTTCATAACCGTACTGGCTTGGGCAACTACGCCCGTTTTGTGCTCAACGCCTTGGCCCAGCACGCCCCAACTGAGCACCTGTGCCTTTATACGCCGAGCATCGGCACGCAATTGTCCAACGGCGGAACTCCGCTGTTGGACTTTGCGCGTTTGCCCCCAACGGGGTTTCAGCAAAAACTCCACCCCATTTGGCGCAGTTTTTGGGTGGTCGATCAACTCAAAAAAGACCAAATCGAAGTTTTCCACGGTTTGAGCAACGAGCTACCCGTAGGCTTGCAGCGACGCGGAATTAAGTCGGTGGTCACGATCCACGACTTGATCTTTGAGCGTTATCCGCAGTTGTTTCCCGCCATAGATCGTTTTTTTTACCGCCAAAAATTCAAGGCGGCCTGCTCCCAAGCCGACATTGTGGTGGCCGTAAGCCAGCAAACCAAACGCGACATTGTGGCCTACTACGGCATTGCGCCCGAACGCATTAAGGTTATCTATCAAGACTGCAACGATATTTTTAAACAGCGGCTGTCGGAAAACGAACTGGTGGCCGTTAAGCAAAAGTACGCCCTCACCGACCCGTATATTTTGAGCGTTGGCAGCATCGAAACCCGCAAAAACCAGCTTCAACTGGTGCGCGCTTTCAGGGCCGCCAACCTGGCCAACGCCCAACTGGTTTTGGTTGGCAGGGCTACGGGCTACCAGGCTCAGATCGAAAAATACATCGGAGAGCATAAACTCGGGCAGCGCGTCAAGATACTCAACGGCGTAGCGTTTGCCGACTTGCCCGCGCTCTACCAAGCCGCCAAGCTGGCGGCCTACGTGTCTATTTTTGAAGGTTTCGGTATTCCGGTGGTGGAGGCACTCCACAGCGGCGTGCCAGTTTTGGCGGCCACGGGGTCGTGTCTCGAAGAAGCGGGCGGCGGCGGCGGCCTGTATGCAGACCCTTTAAACGAAGCTGACGTGGCTCAGAAACTACAACAACTTTGGAACGACGCTGCATTTCGGCAGCAATTAGTGGCCGATGGCCAGCGCCACGTGGCGCAGTTTGCCGCGCCGCTCGTGGCCGCTCAATTGGTAAAATTATACCGTTCGTTGGGTTAAAAATCCCTAAATTGGGTGTACATTTCGCGCAATTTTGGGTCTTGTTCGCTGGCTCGGAGGTCTTTTCGCATGGCCTTAACTCCCTCAATGTCAGTCAATAAGCCCAATACTTGATACGCCCCAAAACGCACAAAATACGCGCTGTGGTTGCGGGCGGTGGTTTCGAGCAGTGGCAGCGCGCGCCGCTGAATGTCTTGGTTTGATTTTACCAAGTACTTGCCAAAAACCTGTAAAAAGTTGTAGTATTCCGCCGATTTCATGCGCTCCATTTTAGCCAAAAACCAATCGTAGCGTTCGGGTTGGGCCAAGCCCGCGTAGTAATTGGCCACCGCCGTGATGATGTCGTTGTTGGGCGAGGTCTCGAACTTGGCCGTCACCTCGGTGGCATCGTCGGGTTTACTAATCAAGTAGGCATCGAGTGCCGAGGTCACAACCATAAACGACGAGTCGTTGAGTGCCTCCCTAAACAGCGGGTCGTTCGAGTTGTCTCCAAACGAAGCCAGCGTAATAAGTGCCTCGGCCCGCACCGCCGATTTTTCATCGACCCGCGCTTTGCTTTGCAGCGCCCGCTCCACCTGGTTGAAACCCAGCCCGTCGTATTCCGAAAAATTGGCAATGGCCAGCTGCCGAATGCGCCAAAACGGATCCGACATGGCATCCATCATCAACTTTCGCGCGGTGGTGTCGGCCAATTGATTTTCTAAGCCCGTCACGGCATCGTATTTGGTCAAATATTTGTCGGTATTGTAGTACTGAAACACCAACTCTTGCTTGGTCTTTTTGTAGTCGATTACGGCCAGTAGTTGTTTTTCTGCGTCAAAATCTACCAAGTCGGGCCGCTCGGTGGCTGGGAACTCAAACGTTTGGCGTGCCCTGTTGATAGTCACGTCATAACGTTGGCGTTGGCCTTTCACCCACACGTCTATTTTAAGGGGCAATTTGTAAATAGGCGTGTAGGTAGAATCTTGCAACTGACTGATTTTAAGCACTACTTTACTACTTTTGGGATCGTAGCTGTTTTCTATTTTCAAGTTTGGATGCCCCGCCCGCATAAACCACTGGTCAAAAAACCAGTTCATGTCTTGACCCGTTACTTCCTCAACCGCAGTTCGGAGGTCGGGAATTTCGGCAGTTTTGAACTTGCTTTTTTCTAAGTATAGTTTCATCGACAAAAAGAATGCCTCGTCGCCCAGGTAGCGTCGGAGCATGTGCAGCACCCGCCCGCCCTTGGCGTAGGAATGGTTGTCGAACATATTTTCTTTGTCGGCATAAAAAAACCGGATCAGCGGCTCTTGCTTGGTTTCGGCCTCCCCAAAATACTGGTTCATTTCGCCCTGTGCGAGGCGGTCGGCCTCCAAAACACCGTGCTTGTGTTCGTTCCAGAGGTACTCCGAATAGTTGGCAAATGCTTCGTTGAGCGGTAGCTGCCCCCATTCTTCGCAGGTTACTAAATTACCAAACCAGTGGTGCGACAGTTCGTGGGCAATAACATCGTCAGAATTGCCGTCGGTCAGTGCCCGCGAGTCCATCTGTACGTCTTCGCCGTGGACGGTGGCGGTGGTGTTTTCCATGGCTCCCGACACAAAATCGCGCACGCATATTTGGGCGTATTTTTCCCACGCATACTTCACGCCGAAGGTCTTCTCAAAAAACGAAATCATCTCGCGGGTACGGCCAAAAATTGCCTGGGCGTGGGAGGCATACTCGGGTTCGACGTAGTATTCTAAGGGCAGGCCGCTGGCGGTAGAGTCTCGCAGGAGCGCAAAGTCGCCGACGGCGATCATCGTCAGGTACGGCGCGTGGGGCAGCCGCTGCCGCCAGTAGTCGGTGCGGGTAGAGTCGGGGTTGGTTTTGGAGTCAATCAGCAGTCCGTTCGACAGCGTTCGGTACTGGTTATCGACGGTTATAAAAACCTCCTGCGTCATTTTTTCGTTGGGCGAATCGACCGTCGGAAACCAGCAGGAGTTGTTCTCGGTCTCGCCCTGCGTCCAAATTTGGCGCGGTTTATTGGTTTCGAGGCCATCGGCATTAATAAAATAAAGTCCTTTTCTATCAACGCCGCGCAGGTCTTCGGGCAGTTCGTTGGGTTTGGCCACGTAGTCAATTTGCACGTGGAGGGTGTCGAAACGGGAGTAGTTTCGGCGGAGTTTTAGGTTGAGCGTTCGGCGGTTGTAGGTATATTCGAGCGTGTCGGCAACGAACTCCGTGATCGTTTTTTGTTGGGTCGAGTCGTAGCGGTTGAGCGTATCTAACTGAACGACCGATTTTATGTCAAAGCCTTTCGCGTCGAGTTCGAGGGTGTTTTGGGCGTAGAAATAGGGCTTAAAGGCAATGGTGGCCGTGCCGAGTACGTGCTGGCGCAACCAGTCGAACCGCAGTTGGAGTTTGGTGTGAATAACATCGTTTTTGAGCGAACGCGTGGGGCGGTAAGGCCCTTTTTTAGCAGCCCAGGCGGGCCGTTGGAGCGAGTCGGGGCGACTGCCAAACGATGTATGTTGAAAAAAAAGGAGAAAAACCAAGCCCAAACACGCGGGCCGCCAGACAGACTGCAACATAGCTACTATTTATGGTTGTGGACTTACGGAACGCGTCCCTTGACCACAAAGATACATTTTTCGGTTACTAAACCACAAAACAGCGGCCACAAGTGGTGCTAACCGAGGCTCACTTGGGCGTATCGGCGGTAAAAAGCGTAGGCCAGCAGTGCCGCAAAGGGTATCAGCCCCGCCACCGCGTACTTCACGTTGCTCAACGCCCAGTGGCTAAGGCCCACGCCCAACAGAATGATACCAAAAGTGAGCCCGCGCACAAAATTACCGCCCTTGCTGTTGCCAGTAGCCTCGACTGAGAACGGCAGTTTTTTATCGAACAACAAACACGCCACCAAATCAATGGCCAAATTGGCGAAAAGCCCCAGCAAAAGGTCGTCGATGACAGTTGGCCCCCAGATGAAAATAATGGGCACGGATGCCAACAAAAAGAGGGGGAGGGTGAAGTGAAAAAACAATGATTTGTACATTCCAGTCAGGATTTGGGCAGGGCGGTCTATCGGGATTACTTCGTAGATCCAGGCCGCCTTAAATTGGTCGGAATAAACGGCGGCGTTGCGAACAGTGGTTGCACTGAGGGCAGTGGCATAGATGAAAAATACGTAGAGCGACGAGTTGCCGATGTCTCCCAAAGTCCTACTGCTATCGTCCCCAAAAATAGAGATTGGAAAAACGAGCAAAAAATAAGCCAACGACGGATACACGGCCAGCTTGAACTTGCGGTCGCGGGCGGTCATTTTCCAAACAAACTCAAATACGCTGCGCTCCACGGCACTCGCAGATACGAAGCCCGCCAGCGTGGATAGCCAACTTGCCTGCGATGTTTGGGAAGGTTTATCGGCAGTTTTGGTGCGGATGGCGTTGTCTAAGCCAGCAATTTTTTGGTTGAAAACGGGCGCAAAAACTTTGTTCATCACCAAAATAGCCACCACTGGCACCACCAACGTGAGCGCAATGCCCACAACATTGCCCAGACCCAGGGTTCCGCTCACGGCAGTTTCCATGGTTTTGGCCATCCAAACGGGCGGCAAAAAATAGTACCACCACTTGAATACCAGTGCGTTGCCGCTAAAAATAGAGAGCTGGCCAAAGCTGCTCACCAGGCGGTAGCCGCCCATAAAAAACAGCGTGAGTACAATCTGAAAATAATTAATCACGTCCCGTAGTTTTTCTTCGCTCGTAAAGCGCATCAAACCCAAATAGAGCAGGTTGGTTATGAAAACCACCAAAAAAGTAGCCAAAACAGCCACAATCAAAAAGACCACGCCCGCCACTATACCGTATTTGACCCCCGTAAAAACCATCGGAAAAAAACCGAGTGCCAGCATCATTGAGATTAGGTAACTAAGGACGTGCACGGTGCGGGCGGTGAGCAGCGTGTTGTCGTCCACGGGGCGGGTTAGGATGATGGCGTTGTCGTTGGAGTCTAAAATAACACTCGAAAAATCGGTGATGAGCGTCATGGCCATCATAAACATGAGGTACGCAAACACAATGAGCATGGTACCGAGTAGGTTGTCGATGCCCAACACCATAAAGCCGATAAGAAGCCCAAAAAAAGCGTAGAGGGCCAGCGTGAGCACGAACGAGTTTTTGGCGGGCTTGGCCGTTTGTTGTTGCCCAAAGCCAGCACCGGCGCGGGTGCGGCGGTTGTCCATGGTGAGTTTTACGCTCACAATGGCCTTGAGCTGCTCGAAGTTTATGCCCTGCGCCACAAAAAACGGGCGGAGCCAATCCAATAGTTTAAGTACGACGACGGTCATGGGCGGGTGGGTGTATTATTTGTGGCGAAGTTCTTCGAGGGCCAACCAAGCCATGAGACCTGGCCCCGTTTCGAGGGCCGCCTCGTCGATGTCGAAAGTTGGCGTGTGTACGCCCGACGTTATGCCCCTGGCCTCGTTGCGCGTGCCGAGGCGGTAGAAACACGAATCTACGATCTGAGAGTAGAACGCGAAGTCTTCGCCGGCGAGCCACAGGTCGAGATCGACCACGTTTTGAGCACCCACGTAGGCGGTGGCGGCAGCGCGCGAGCGGCGCGTGAGTTCGGGGTGATTCTTAAGAAACGGGTAGCCCTTTCGGATTTCGACCTCGCAACTTCCCCCCATGGCTTCGGCTATTCCCTGCGCCATTTTTGTGATGCGCCGCCAACCCTCCTCGCGCCATTCCTCGTCCATGCACCTAAACGTTCCTTCTATATAAACCTCGTTGGGCACCACGTTCGTAACGCCGTTGGCAATGACCTTGCCAAACGACAACACCGACGGATTGGCGGGCTTGCGGTTGCGGCTAATGACCTGCTGCAAGCCCACAATAATGTGCGACGCAATCAGAATGGGGTCGATGAGCGTGTCGGGCATGGCACCGTGGCCGCCCTTGCCTTTTACAACCAAGTAAAGCTCGTCGGTGCTGGCCATGTACATTCCTTCTCTGAAACCAATTTTGCTAACTGGAATATTGGTGGCCACGTGCTGGCCCAGCATGGCGACAGGAACGGGGTTTTGCAGCACTCCTTCTTTAATCATGAGCGATGCCCCGCCAGGTATTTTTTCTTCGCCAGGCTGGAAAACCAGCTTCACCGAACCCTCAAAATCGTGGCGGAGTTGGTACAAAATGTGGGCCGTGCCAATGAGCGATGCCGTGTGGGCATCGTGGCCGCAGGCGTGCATCACGCCCTCCACCCGAGATTTGTACGGCACGTCGTTGGCCTCGCGAATGGGCAGCGCGTCCATGTCGGCCCGCAGTGCCACTACCCTACTTTGGGGGTTTCGGCCTTCGATCAGCGCCACCACGCCCGTGTTGGCCACGCCCTCCTGGGGGGTCAGGCCAATGTCGGTGAGTTGTTTGGCCACAAATTTGGCCGTATTAAACTCCAAAAAAGAAAGCTCTGGGTTTGCGTGCAGGTGGCGGCGGTTGGCCACGGCATCGGCGGCAACGGTCCTGGCCAACGCCTTTATTTTATCGATCATGGTGCTTATACGTTGTATTTTTTAGGTACACAAATGTAGCTGCATTAGCCCAAAAATTTATTTGGTAGCTCATATTGTTTTTTAATTCAGCTGGTCGAATAATTGTACAAAAACCAAGGCACTTGCGGCCGGAGTTTATTTTTTTCGCCTCACCAAATACATTCCGCGCTGCTCATTCGTAACGACAAAATCGGTGTTGTTCACAAACACGATTGCCTCAGTTTGTAGTTTGGCCACCTTAATGCACTGCCTGGGGCGTTTGAAATTGATCTGGTCGTCGATGACATCAAACAAAAAAACTTTTCCGTAAGACACCAACGCCAGCGTGCGGGTGTCGGGGCTCAGTGCCGCGCCCGTAATCATCGACTTCAAAAAGATACTGTCTTTGGGTGCAACCTCATAGCTCCCCGCCCGCGCTGGCATTTCGTAGAGGCGCACGCGTTTGTTGATACTACTTTGGTTTTTGGAGAAAAGATAGAGTTTTTCGTTGAGATAAACCATTGCTTCGCAGTCGAAATTGCGGAGCTTGGCGGGCGGCGGAAACGCCGTTTGATCGCGGTACGCAAAAGTTATTTTTTCGGGACTATCGGGTTGTGCGGGGTCTATTTTGTAGATCGCCAGGTCGCGGCGGGTGTTGTCGTTGTTGCCAAAATCGCCGATGAACAACTGCCCGTCTGGGTGCTGGGTCATGTCCTCCCAGTCGGTGTTTTGGAGTTTTGGGAGTTTCAGCACCGCCACTATTTTGCCCGTGTTGTCTATCTCAAAAAGTTCGGGGGTGTTTCCGCCGTCGTTGTGGGTCCAGAACGTTTTTTTGTTACTAACCCGCGCCAAACCAGAACTTTCGGATATTACGGCGGGAAGTTTACCGATTTTAATAACTTTGTAGTTGGTTCTGCCGCGCTCAAAGCCACTGATCCGCCGCTCGGAGTGGCAATCGCAAAAAGTTGTTTTGAGGGCAAACCACAAATAGACAAATTTCAGCATCGTTATGGAAATTAAAATCGGTTTCACGGCAAAGTTAGCACTCACACTTGTTTCTGTGCTCATTATCGTCTATATCCTGTTTGTTCTGCAAGATATTCTGGTTCCGCTTACGTTCTCGGTCTTGTTTGCTATTTTGTTGCTGCCCCTTTGCCGGCGTTTAGAGCGTTGGCGGGTGCCCCGGGTGTGGGCCATCACAATCTGCATTATTTTGGTCATTGCCCTGCTCACGGGCCTGATCTACCTGGCGTCGGCCCAAATTGCGAGCCTCACCAACGAATTGCCCAACCTGAACACCAAAATAACCCGTTGGACGAGTAAACTGCAAAGTTTCGTTTCCAACAACTTTCACGTCAGCCGCGCCAAGCAAGCCAACGAGGTGCAAAAATACGTGACCGATGCCCTAAAAAACTCAGCCTCCACGATCTCAGACATTTTTGCCACCACCACCAACACCCTGGCAAATGTGGCCCTCATTCCCATCTTTATATTTTTCTTTTTGTTGTACCGCGATTTTTTTCGGAGCTTTTTCTACCAACTTTTCTCCGACCAATCCAAAGACCTATTAGACGGCGTATTCAAAAAAGTGTATGACGTTGTGCAGAGCTACATGCTCGGCTTGGTGTTGGTCATTGGCGTGGTGGGCGTTCTCAACACCATCGGGTTGGTGGCCTTGGGCGTGGACTATGCCGTATTTTTTGGATTTTTCGCCGCATTTCTTATCCTGATCCCCTACATTGGCCTGCTGATCGGCTCGGTGCTTCCCGCCCTGATGACGCTCATCACCCACGAGTCTCCGTGGACGGCGGTGGGCGTATTGGGGGTTTTTGCGTTTGTGCAAATCTTAGAGGGCAACTTTATAACGCCCAACATTGTGGGTTCCAAGATCAGTATCAACCCGCTGGCGGCCATGATTGTGCTCATTTTGGGTGGCCAAATATGGGGCATCTCGGGTTTGATACTATCTTTGCCACTCACGGCGATTCTGAAAGTTATTTTCGATGCCGTCGAACCCCTCAAACCCTTCGGATTTTTGTTGGGCGAGGCCGAGTCGCCACAGCCCCCAGTCTTGAACGTAAAAAGCGTGGTGAGCGGGCGAGCAACAAAGAAAGTACTTAGATAATCTAATCAAAAATGAAGCCTTACATAGTCGGAATAACGGGCGGAAGCGCGTCGGGAAAAACGTTTTTTTTAAACAGTCTCACCAACGCTTTCTCGGCAGACGAACTCTGTTTGGTGTCGCAAGACAACTACTATCGGACACTGCGCGAAGTACCCGTGGACGAAAACGGCGTGCACAACTTTGACCTGCCGCAGGCCATCAACCACAAGCTATACGCCGAACACATCCTCGAACTCCGCGAAGGCCGCGCCATTCAGCAGCCCGAATACTTGTTCAATAATCCGCTGGCAACGCCCAATGTTATTACTTTCAAACCCGCGCCCATCATTGTGGTCGAGGGCATATTTGTGTTCTATTTCAAGGAAATTGCCAACCTGCTCGACCTCAAAATATTTATTGATGCCAAAGAACACATTAAACTAAAACGCCGGATAATCCGCGACCAAATGGAGCGTGGCTACGACCTAACCGACGTGCTTTACCGCTGGGAAAACCACGTTTTTCCGACCTTCGAGCAGTTTATAAAGCCCACCAAAGTGGAGGCCGACCTGGTGATTCCGAACAACAAAAACTTTAAATTGGGACTCGAAGTAGTCACGTCATTTCTGCGTACCAAATTGTAGTTCAAGGTCTTGCAGCTTTTTATTTGTGTGAAAAACTGACATATTTCCAAGCCAACAAAACCGAGTAAAAGTACAAATATTGAGTTTAGCGTAATTCAAGCCAGGGCAAAAGTCAATGTTAGACAAAGTACAAGATAATAAGCCAATTTTGAAGTTTGTCAAGGGAGACCGTTAGCGAATCCAAACTACGCAGGCCGAATTGGAAGCCTAAAAGCTCTACCAACAGGTAAGGCTTAGCCTTTCTATTCACCAACATCACTATCACTTCTACTTTTGGGGTTTTGTTGCCATCACACTGTCTATTTGGCTGTATAGTTGGGTCGTGTCACTGGGTCTTTTGGCATTTCTGACGACGATATTTCCCAATCTATCCGCAATAAAATACCTTGGAATAACCACTTCGTTGTCTTTTGAACCCACTACCTGATTAAAAATAACACTATAATCTTCTAAGTTTTCAAAGGAAAGATGGTATCCCGTCATTTTTTGGGAGGCGATTAACTCCTTCCATTTGCCCAATACTTTTTTATTGAAATTGATGGAAACGTAGAGAAAAACGAGATTATCATTGTTGGCATACCGTTCCTTGAGCGCGGGGGTATAATTTTTAAGTTCTTCTAAGCACGGCCTACAATTGGCTCCCCACATATCACCGTAAACAACTTTGCCTTTAAATTCCTTTGAAGCCAATATTTCAGTAATCGATTTTTTGTTTTTTAATACCACAATTCCTTTATTGTCAGTTACTTGCCCTTTTACCTGCAAGCTAAAAAAGGTTGTTATGATAAAAACAAATGCCTTGGTTTTGAGAAGATTATTCATGTTTAGTTGGATTGGGAATACTATTTGAGACCAATCGAATTTTCCCATCACTAACAATTACGAATGTAGGATAGTATCGTGTAACTGATCTTATAGAATCAATATCTATTGGAAATATATTGAAATTTGGTTCATAATCAAGTTTGTAATCAGCAACTACCGAAAGGTTGGTATTTGATGGGTAAAGGCCAATTATTCTCTCGTAGTTGTTCTTTTTAAATAATCTTTTAACCTCTGCTGTTACTAATTTACAGTGGTCACAATCTGGCCTAAAGATAAATATGAGAGATTCATTATGAGAGTTCCATTTTTTAGAAATGTTGCACTTATATCAGTATTTTGAATGTATTTTATTGGTCTATAGTCATTTATAATTTCTTCGGAAGCTACGCCAAATGATATTACACCCAAAAATAAGGCAGCTACCAGTCTGGAATTTGGTAGCCAATAAAACTGTGTGTCATTATATTTTATAAAAATCAAATCCCAAGTGCTACAATGTTTTTTATAACAGTTGAAGAGGGACTCAATTTGATCAAATCACCAAAGCAACCACAATCTTTAATATTGTAAAAGAAATAGCCGTATAAATATATCAATGTGAATATGAGCAAAATAATAATGGATATTAGGGCCGAAATCCTAATCTTTGAGAGAAATAAGAATAAAAAACCTAACGTAATTTCTCCACCAACAATAAATGGGGATAAGAACGCTATTTGGGGATGATACAAAGATAATAAGTCTGCAAATGGTCTAATTTTTATTTATTGTTATTCTTGTTAAAATAATTCCCAAAGAATTTATTTTTTTCAAATTCTTTTATGTCGGCTTCTAGCATAGATCCTCGTTTAATTACAGTATTATCTTTCCAGAAATACTCATCGTATGGAACTTCCTTAATCAAATCTAAATCGCTTCTGACAAAAGAAGATTTTAGGTTTGGAGTCATTGTTAAATTCTCGTATGAAATAATACTTATATTTTCTGTAAACTTCCGAACTCCTAAGCCGACGTAAGTCATAACCAAACTGTATTGAAAATTCGCACTTTTAAAGGAACTTTTTTTCTCTATTGATTCTTCAAAATTTATTGTCATTTTTATTTTATTTCTTTTAAATGAAACTATGTCGAAAGATCCCTCAGAATCTTTGAGATGGTACACTCCTTCGATTTTTACAATATTATCATACTTTGGTTTTATATATATTTTCCCTGAAAAATAGGATATTTTTGTGCTTTTAGGAATGCAACTAATGATTACTATCTCATCATCTGAGGATTCATTTATGTAGCCATCAATCGTATATCTATAGTTCATTTCAATATTTTTAGCATTATTTGGTAAATATCTATTGTTAGTTATCACCCCTGATAAATTAAAAACAAGTGCTGTTATATTTCTAAATTGATACTGAGATGGTTTTTCTGCATATCTCGCATTGGTAGGGTTCCACAACTTTAAACCAAATACTGACCATCCCCCGTCAAAAAAAATTTCGTGTATCGAATTTGTTTCACTACCCCCTTTAGCAACTTTTTGATAGAAGAACTTGCTGTATATTTTTTCTAATGAATCACCTTCAGCCTTATTGATGGCTGCATTTAAAATGAGGCTTGCTCTATTTCCAGTACTCACTTCGGCCAAATCTATTAGAGTATGTTTTGGATTTTCAAACTGTTGACAATCAATGTTTTAATATATTTTCTTTGCAGATATTTATTTTTTTCGCTTTCAGAATTGAGTAGAAACACGCTACCGGAAAATATTTTGCATTTATCAGATTGTCAGAGGCTTAAAATTAATAGAAAAATCGTAATTTATTCATTATCAATGAGTTATAATTTCAAAACAAACTCTTATAGCCTCATTTAAATATATTGTATAAAATTTCTGTTCAGTAACTACAAACGTAGTCTTTTTGTAGGATATATGATTAAAGGATAAGTTAGAAGGTAGGTTTTCAATTTTAAATTCAAATTCCCCTATTTCATTAGTAATTGTAGTTTTGTTAGAACCTTGTTCAATCACACTTAAAAAAGGGATTGGCTCATTAGTCCTCTTGTCAAGTACAATTCCTGAAATTAGAATACTTTTCTGGGCGTAACCGAATTTTGTTAAAAACGTTGCGACAACAAAAAATAGAATAATGTGTAGTTTCATTGCATTTTATTTTGCGTAAAACGATAGAGAGTAACCCTCAAAATTCGGTTGGCCACGTAGGTAAAGATGTTGTGTCTAATCAGCAAGATTTTGAAAAAGAGCGGGAGGTTTGGAAAGCGTTAGAAAAAAGTCTGAGGGAGTTGATAGACACAAAAGATGTGGTTATTAGGATGTTGCAAGAAACCGTTGAGCGCTAAAAAAAGTCGATGAATCATAAATAATGCGTGCAACGCACCTTATTTTAAAACGAGTGTTTAACTTTACGAAAACAAACTAAAAAATATGTCATTACCAACCCTTACCGACCGCCTTCGTGGCATTGTGGCCAATGGAACCACCGATTTGAAAGCAACCGTGAAATTTGCTACCAATGAAGGCACAGTATTTATCGATGGCAACCAAACGCCACCAACCGTTACCAACGACGACAATGACGCTGATTGCGTATTGGAAATAACGATGCAAAACGCCCTAAAAATGCTCGACGGCGACCTGAACCCGATGATGGCTTACATGATGGGGCAACTCAAAATTAAGGGCGACATGGGTCTGGCCATGAAAATTGGCCAGGCTTTCGGAAGTTAGGCACTGCCCTGGTTCAAGATCATACTGCGTGTTTCGGTAATAAATCGTACTTTTGAGCATGGAAACTCTGACACTATCGGCCAGCCAAGCGGCCATTAATTTAGAAAAAAAGTACGGTGCCTACAACTACAAACCCGTTCCGGTGGTGCTTCATCGGGGGCAGGGTGTGTATCTTTGGGACGTGGAAGGCAAACAGTATTTCGACTTTTTGTCGGCGTATAGTGCTGTAAATCAAGGACATTGCCACGAGCGTATCGTGCGCGTACTCACCGAACAAGCCCAAAGGCTCTCGCTCACTTCGCGGGCTTTTCACAACGACCAACTTGGTATTTGCGAGCAGTTTTTGTGCGACTATTTTGGCTACGAGCGCGTTTTGATGATGAACTCGGGGGCAGAAGGCGGCGAAACCGCCCTGAAATTGACCCGCAAGTGGGCGTATCTCGTCAAGGGAGTGCCCAAAGACGAGGCCAAGGTTGTGTTTGCCTCGGGCAATTTCTGGGGGCGTACAATGGCGGCCATTTCGTCGTCCGACGACCCCGACAGCACTGACGATTACGGGCCGTTTTTGCCAGGCTATCTCAACGTACCCTACAACGACTTGGCCGCCCTCGAAGCGGTCTTCAAGGCCGACCCCAACGTGGCGGGCTTCATGGTAGAGCCCATTCAGGGAGAGGCTGGCGTGGTAGTGCCCACCGACGGCTACCTGCGCGGCGTGCGCGAGCTTTGCACAAAATACAACGTACTTTTCATCGCCGACGAAGTTCAGACGGGAATAGCCCGCACGGGCAAACGCCTGGCCTGCGACCACGAAGACGTGAAACCCGACATTCTGGTGCTCGGAAAAGCGCTTTCGGGCGGAATGTATCCAGTGTCTTGCGTGTTGGCATCGAGCCAAATTATGCTCACCATAAAACCTGGTCAGCACGGCTCCACCTACGGCGGCAACCCGCTGGCCTGCGCCGTTACGATGGAGGCACTGCGTGTGGTGACGGACGAGGGATTGTCAGAAAACGCCGAAAAAATGGGGGTTTACTTCCGCCAGCGCATGAGCGCACTGATGCAAAAAAGCGGCTTAGTCACCACCGTGCGCGGAAAAGGACTGCTGAACGCCATCGTGATCGATTCGAGCGAGGAGAGTAGTTTGGGCTGGGAGCTTTGCCTGCAAATGAAAGAGCACGGCCTGCTGTGCAAGCAAACCCACGGCAACAAAATACGCTTTGCCCCGCCACTGGTCATCAACGAATCTCAGATGGACGAGGCTTGCGCAATTATCGAAAAAGTAATTTTAATGCACTAACGCTGCGGCTGGTTCGGCACTTTTGTGGGCCAAAGCAGTGAGGTTGGTGTTGGCATATACCGATAGATTTGCATCTCTGACGGCCTCCATAATAGGTCGCAGGGTGCAAGTTTCTTCGCTTTCGCAATCGTCGCATTTTACGTAAAAATTCAGCGATACGCAAGGCGTGGGCGCAATGGGCCCGTCGATGATCCTGATTATCTGCACCAAATTAATCTTTTCGGGTTCCACCCTGAGCGCGTAGCCGCCGCCTTTGCCTTTCTGGCTTTGCAGCACCCCTTGGTTGCGGAGTTCCAACAAAATAGCCTCCAAGAATTTTTTCGGGATGCGCTCCCGTTCGGCAATGTAAGAAATAAGTATTGGCCCTTTACCAAATTCCTCGGTGAGGACTTTTAACGCCTTGAGGGCATATTTTGCTTTTTTCGAGATCATAGTTTTCTTATATGTTGAGTATGATGTATAAAAGATGGGCAAAGTAGCGTAGTTGGCGCCGATTTTCCAAATTATTACCAGCTTGAATACGGTATTCTAAAAGGTTAGCGCAACGACGCCGATAAAAAAGGCCTTATAACATCGGCAATAATCTGAGCCCCACGGGTGTTGAAATGAAGGTTGTCGTGCGATAGCGCATTACCCACCGAGTCCGAAATACGATCCCAACTGGTGCCTACCAAATAATGGCGCAAAACGGCCATATTGACCAACGTGGTGGTTTTGGCGTAGGAAGTACCCATTTTTTTTGGGTTATGTTTCAAATAATCCTTCATTGCCTCGCGCACGGGCAGGTAGGTGAGTTGTTGTTGGGCGCACAGGTCTTTCAGAAATGCACTGTATCGGTCGGCGTTTAGGTTGATCTGGTGCGCCAAATCTTCGCCAATGATCGGAATGGAGCAAACGCCAATTTGGGCGTTGGTTTGGGTTTTTAGCTGGTCAATAATTTGTTTATAATTGGCGCAAAATGTATCAAAATTTGGTATTTCGGTAGCAGATATTTTTTTCAATTGTCGGTATGTTTTCAGCGCGCGCGCATCCATGGCGGCGTTTAGGTCGTTGGCTCCGATGAGCAGAGTAACGTAACTCGGCTGGGTGGCCACCACATCGTTTATGCGCCGCAGAAGCGTGAAAGTCAGGTCGGCGTTTATTCCAGCGTTAAAAAAATAGTAGTCCTCCGCTTGCAACGAACCTCTGAGCATGGCCACGTAGTCAGCTCCCATGTTGCCGTGCGTTATGCTGTCGCCGGCGCATACCACCACCGTTTTGTGGTCGAGCGTGCCCGCGTCCAGCTGGCCGCCAGCAGGATACCCGTCGGGCTTGCTCTCCAACACTTTAATGCGGATGAACCAGTACACCCCCGTACCAAACGCCACCAACAACATCAACCCGCAAAACCAAATCATCTTTTGTATTGTGTTTTTTATTAATTTTATATTTTTGTTGCCACGCTCATTAAACAACTAACGATGTCGAATCTACCCAAAAACAGCACTTATTTACATTCGTTTACATTTTTTTTACTTTTTTCGTTGGGATATTCACCGAAACTATTTGCCCAAAATCGGCCCGCTGGGCAAGTAGCCAACGACAAATTTGAGCAACTGGGCCCTCAACTACCCACGCCAAACACCACCCGGGCGGCATCGGGCGCACCTGGCCGCGATTATTGGCAGCAACGCGCCGACTACGACATAAAAGTAGAACTCGACGATGCCACTCAGACCCTGACGGGCAGCGAAACGGTGACGTATTTCAACAATTCGCCCGATGCGCTGAGGTTTATGTGGTTGCAATTAGACCAAAATATATTTAAGAAAGGAGCAGCACGCTCGGTTCTTAAAACGGGCAACCTGCAGCCCAACATGACCGTAGCCACGATGAAGGCCGTTTCTGAGATGGGCTACGGCGAGCAGGGAACGGGCTACGAGATTTTGGGCGTAAAAGACAAGGCGGGCAAACCGCTCGTTTTTACGATCAACAACACCATGATGCGCGTCGAAATACCAACGCCAGTGGCGGCGGGGCAAACGTTTTCTTTTTCGGTGGAGTGGAAATTTAAGGTCATCGAATTTGCCAACGGTGGCCGGCGCACGGGCTACGAACACTTTGCCTCCGACGGCAATAATATTTATGAAATGGCGCAGTTTTTTCCGCGTATGTGCGTGTACGACGACGTGAACGGCTGGCAAAACAAGCAGTACATTGAACAGGGCGAGTTTGCGCTCACTTTTGGGAACTACAAAGTGGCCATAACCGTACCGGCCGACCACGTTTTGGGGGCCACCGGCGAGCTGCAAAATACGGCGCAGGTACTATCGCCGACGCAGCTCAAACGCTGGGAAACGGCCAAGACAGCCAGCAATCCCGTCGAAATTGTGACGCAGGCCGAGGCCGAAACCGCCGAAAAACAAAAATCGACCCAGAAAAAAACGTGGGTGTTCAAGGCCGACAACGTGCGCGATTTTGCCTTTGCCACCAGCCGAAAATACATCTGGGACGCCATGGCCATCGACCAAGCGGGCCGCCGGGTCATGTGTATGTCGTTTTACCCAAAAGAAGGCAACCCGCTCTGGGGCAAATACAGCACCCGCGCCGTGGCGCACACCATAAAGAGCTACTCGGCTACCACCATCGACTACCCCTACCCCACGGCCATATCTTGCAATGGCCCCGTGGGCGGCATGGAGTACCCGATGATCTGTTTCAACGGGCCGCGCCCCGAAACCGACGGCACGTACTCAGAGGCCACCAAATATGGCCTCATCAGCGTGGTGATTCACGAGGTGGGGCATAATTTTTTTCCGATGATTATAAACAACGACGAGCGCCAGTGGATGTGGATGGACGAGGGACTCAACACTTTTTGCCAGTACATTGCCGAAAAACAGTGGGACTACAACTACCCCAGCCGCCGGGGCGAGGCCCAGTACATAACCGACTACATGAAGTCTGACCCCAACACGCTGGTGCCGATTATGACCACCTCCGACCTGCTTATTAGTGCTGGCAACAGTGCCTACGCCAAGCCCGCCACGGCACTCAATATTTTGCGCGAGACAATTATGGGGCGCGAGCTCTTCGACTATGCCTTCAAAGAATATGCCCGCCGGTGGGCATTTAAGCACCCAAGCCCCGTCGACTTTTTCAGAACCATGGAAGACGCTTCGGGCATGGATTTAGACTGGTTTTGGAAGGGCTGGTTCTACGGCAAGCAACCCGTGGATCAGAGTTTGGGGGAGGTCGAGTGGTTTCGGATCAATACCCAAAACCCCGACGTGGAAAAACCACTCGAAAAAGCCGAGGCCAACCGCAAAGCCCAAACCATGAGCGCACTGCGCGACGAAAAAACCAACACAGTGGTGAACAACGACCCCACAATGAAGGATTTTTATGACTCCTACGACCCCAGCAAAATAACCAAAGCCGACCGCGACAAGTATGCCAACTACCTAACCAGCCTGCTGCCCGAAGAAAGGGCGTTGGTGGAGGGCAATTCCAATTTTTACGTTTTAAACATAAAAAACGAAAGCGACAACGTGATGCCCGTCATCGTCAGAATGCAGTTTGAGGACGGGACGGATTCGGTGGCGCGTTTCCCCGCCGAAATCTGGCGTTTCAATGCCAAGACAGCCAAAAAAGTGATCTCTACGCCCAAAAAGGTGGTTCAGTGGACGCTCGACCCATTCTCCGAAATTGCCGATATTAACCCCGAAAACAACAGTTTCCCTCGGGTTCAAACGCCAACTCGTTTTCAATTGTTCAAGCAGCAGGGGTCGGTTTTTGGCACGCGCGGCCCTAACCCCATGCAGCTACAACGCGCCGCCACGCCCGCCAAGCAAGGCGGCGGTGGGCGAAACTAACGCAACCGTTTATTGTGCAATGATTGCAGTTGCCAACAAAAAAGCCCAGATCAAGCTGATCTGGGCTTTTTTGTTGGCATTTATTACAACTTATTAGGACAAAAATTTGAGCTTAATCACCTCCCTTTCGGTCAGGAAACGCCATTTGCCGCGCGGCAGGGTTTTCTTGTCGAGGCCCGCAAAAACGGTACGATCCAATTTGCTTACCTCGTACCCGAAGTGCTCAAACATTCGGCGCACAATGCGGTTACGCCCGCTGTGAATCTCAATGCCGATCACCTCGGCATCTGGCGTTACTAAGGCCAGCGAGTCTGGTTTTGCTACGCCGTCTTCCAGTTCCACACCCGCCTTCATAGCCTCAAAGTGTTCGTTGGTCATGGGCTTGTCCAACTCCACCTGGTATATTTTATGCGTTTCGTAGGACGGATGCGTGAGCTTTTCGGCCAGTTCGCCGTCGTTTGTCAGCAGCAGCAGGCCCGTGGTGTTGCGGTCGAGCCGCCCAACTGGGTACACGCGTTCGTCGCAAGCACCGGCAATGAGTTCCATAATTGTGTGTCGGTCTTGCGGGTCGTCGGTGGTGGTTATGTAATCTTTGGGCTTGTTGAGCAGGATGTAAACCATTTTCTGGCCATTCAGCACCTTGTTTCCATATTTAACCACATCGCTCATGGCCACGCGGTAGCCCATCTCGCTCACTACTTTGCCATTTACCGTAATCTGCCCCGCCTCAATGAGCCCATCGGCCTCGCGCCGCGAACACACCCCCGCGTTGGCAATAAACCGATTTAGGCGTATCTCGTCCGTATTCGACCGCTCAATTTTGGCGCGTTTTTTTGGTGGCAACGTAGCCTCCATCCGCTCGAAATCATAATTGGGGGCATATTTTATGTCTCCAACTCGGCGGTCGGGTTTTTCGGATCGGTTGGGTCTTTCGGCCCCAAACTCGCGGCGGTTTGGCCGCTCGGCGGGCTCAGAGTCCTTTTTTTTTTCGTCAGAATCGCCCTGCGCTTCACCATCAACTTGTGCCGCCGCCCGGCTGTCGCGCTCACTTTTGCGTTCGTCGTAGGGTTTGCGTTCGCCACCGCCGTAGGGCTTGCGCGGTCTTTCAAACGGTTTGCTTCCAGCGTCATAAGGTATGCGCTGGCCGTCGGTTTCTTGGTTGTCTAATCGGCTGTTCCAATCGCGGTCTTCGTTGGGTTGCACATTGTCCGCGCCCCTGTCGTTCTGGCGGCGGTTAAAAGTCTCCCGCTGGTCGTTTGGTGCTTCGCCACGTTTAATATACCCGCCTGGCTTGCTAAAACCCTCACTGCGTTTTGGGTAACTGCGGTCGCCGTAGGGTTTACGCTCGCCGCCGTAGCTGCTGCCGCCGCTGCGCTCGCTGTATGGTTTGCGCTCGCCGTCGAAAGGCTTGCGGTCGCCGTAGGGTTTGCGGTCGCCGCCGTAGCTGCTGCCGCCGCTGCGCTCGCTGTTGTATGGTTTACGCTCGCCGTCGAAAGGCTTGCGGTCGCCGTAGGGTTTGCGGTCGCCGCCGTAGCTGCTGCCACCGCTGCGCTCGCTGTTGTATGGTTTGCGCTCACCGTCGAAAGGCTTGCGGTCGCCGTAGGGTTTGCGCTCGCCGCCGTAGCTGCTGCCACCGCTGCGCTCGCTGTATGGTTTACGCTCACCGTCGAAAGGCTTGCGGTCGCCGTATGGTTTGCGCTCGCCACCGTAGCTGCTGCCACCGCTGCGCTCGCCGTAGGGCTTTTTGTAGCCTCCTTCTCGTGGCCCGCGCCCATCGTCTCGACGGTCGTTTCCACTGCTGCGGTCGTATCCGCCGCGCTCGTTACTCCCCGAAGGTTTATCTTTCATAAACTTTCCGAAGCCACTTTCACTCGATCCTTGCGGGCCACGTCTTTGGCGGCCTGGCGAATCGGATGATTTTTTAAAATCCTTTTTCATTTACTGAATGTTATCCGTTATTGATTTTACTTTGCAACCCACTAAAAATTGTAACCGCCCGATTTAGGTAGTAGAACCAGCCGAAAAGCGGCGACAAAACTCCCTGTGAGCACTTTAGCCCCTTTTTTTGAACGGAAAATTACTTAAAACAGTGTAGTTGACAAAAGCCTGCAAAGTTACAAAGTTTAAATCGGTAAGTTTTTTTTTTATTAAAATATATAAACCTGATTGCCAACTGGTTGGGGTTAAATAGGGCAGTCGCTTTATTTTTTATACCCAAATTCAGTACCTTCGCGTCGATTGTAGTCTCATCAAAAAAGATTTACACCCACTGCCATGGTATTGCACGACAAGAATTTGGGCACAAAGCAAAAAGCCCTTCGCATCAATTTAAACTCGGCCATTTACGGCTCTTTTGCCGAGATCGGGGCGGGGCAAGAAACGGCCTCCCAGTTTTTTAAGGCGGGCGGTTCGTCGGGAACCATTGCTAAAACAATGTCGGCCTACGACATGACTTTCTCGGATGCTATCTACGGCCCCGAAGAAAGCGGCCGCTACGTGTGCGAGTCGCGGCTTGCAAAAATGCTCCACAAAGAATATACCCTCTTGGAACAACGACTCGGCGAACAGCGCGGCGAAAACAGTACTTTTTTTGCCTTCGCAAACACGGTGTCGGCACTCAACTACAAAAAAACCAACGAAGGCCACGGCTGGTTGGGCGTGCGGTTTCAGCTCGCGCCCAATGCCCCCCACAACGACGTGGTGGTGCACGTTCGGATGCACGACAACGACAATGTGCTCCAGCAGAATGCCCTGGGGGTGATCGGTGTAAACTTACTCTACGCCTGCTTCTACTACAACAACTCCGCCGAGGTGCTGTTAGACTCGCTGATGGACGACCTGAACCGCGACCGCGTTGAGATTGATATGATTCGGGTGAGTGGCCCCGACTTTGAGCACATCGACAACCGCCTGTTGAGCCTCCGTTTGGTGAGCCGAAATTTTACGGACGCGGCCCTGTTTGGCCCCGACGGAGGTGTTTTGCAACCCTCGGAGGCGCTCTACAAAAAGCATATTTTGCTCATGCGCGGGCGGTTGCGCCCCATCACGAACATCCATTTAGACATGATCGACAACGGCCTCAAACAGTTTAGGGCCGAACCCGACGTGGACGAAAGCAAGCTGGTGATGGTTTCTGAGCTGACGCTCAACAACCTGTCGGCGGTGCAAAACGAGATCGACGAAAAGGATTTTTTAGACCGGGTTGATATTCTGTGTTCGCTGGGACAAACGGTGATGATCTCTAATTTTTTAGAATATTTCCGCTTGGTGGCGTACCTGTCGAAGGTAACGCGCCTCAAAACGGGGCTCATCTTGGGCATTCCAAACTTAGAATATATTTTTGAGGAAACGCACTACTCTAACTTGACTGGCGGTATTTTAGAGTCGTTTTCGACGCTGTTTAGCCGTAAAATAAAACTGTTCGTTTACCCAACGCTCTCCCGAACCCAAAATGAGATCGTCAATTGCACCAATTTCGAACTACCTGCTCACCTGCAACCCCTCTACCAGTACCTACTTCTGAACGACAAACTCGAAGATATTAAAGACTACAACGAAGCCAACTTGCACATTTCGACCGACCGCGTGCTCGACATGATTAAGCACGCGGAGCCAGGATGGGAGGAGTTTGTTCCCGACTCGGTGGTCGAAATGATAAAAGACCGCTGCCTTTTTGGGTTTCCGTGCGTGGTCATTCCGCAGGCGGGCTTTACCCCCGCATAAAACAAACAGACCCGCCCAGAAAATTCTGAACGGGCCTGTTTAGGGTGTTTACAGAACCTTATCCCTTCTTCTTTTTCATGCCTGGAATAGACACGGGTAGCGCTGGGATTTTAGAGGTGAAGTCGCTGATACCGCCCTCAATGGCCGTTTTCATGAACGGGAAGCCCGCATCGCCCGAGGCTTGGCCCAACGAAAGTGCTTTTTGTGCCAACGGAAGGGCATCGGTAAATTTGCCGAGTTTACCCAAAATCTGTGCTTTCAACCACACATTACGGAAAGTTTCTTTGACACCGATGGCCTTGTCGGCCAACGAAAGTGCTTGGTCCATTTTACCTTGGTTCATGGCAAAGTTGGCAGCGGTTTGCAAAACGGCGGGGTCTTCGGGCTTGTCGGCCAGTGCTTTGTTTACGTTGGCTTCGGCGTTGGCTTTTGTATCGACTACGATGGGCGTTGCCACGCTAAATTTGTCCCAACTGATCTCTAAATGCGCCGAGCTGTCGGTCAAATTTGAAAAACCAATGGTCATTGTTTGCACCGAACTACCCAGAGCGGTTGGCTTAACGGCCACCCGCACCACGTCGTCGGCCTGTTTGTAGGCTTCGGGCGACGTAGCGACAGATTTATTGATAATAACTTGCCACTCGTTTTCGCCAGGCATCGAATACAAGAAATACTTGCCCGCTGGCACTTTTTGGCCGCCCACCATTACGTCGGTCGAGAACTCAATATTGGTGGCTTGGTTTGCGCCCGTGCGCCAAAATTCGCCGTATTTCAATACAGTAGGGAAAACTTCGCGGCCTTTGAGGCTTGGGCGCGAGTACTTAACAGTTACGTCGGTTACGCCAATGGTTTGCATGACCGATGCGCCTGGGCTGGGCTGTGGCAACCGCTGGGCAACACTGGCCGTGGCCAACACGGCCACAAAGAGGGAACTTAAAAGGAATTTCTTCATGGTTTTTGAAAAATTAGTTTGAAATTTGAAAGCGAAATTAATAAAAAATATGCAACCAAAACGTTTTCTTGATTTATTAACCCAACACCAAGCCGCCGACGCTGCCGAAAGCCAGATGCTTGCCCAGACGATTTTATTTGTTGAAAATAATTTCAATTGTTTTGACCGACAATTGCAAATCGGTCACATTACGGGTTCGGCGTGGGTGGTGAACCCCAGCCGCACCCACGCCCTGCTGATGCACCACCGCAAGCTCGGGCGTTGGTTCCAGCCAGGCGGCCACGCCGATGGCCTGCCCGATGTGCTGAAAGTGGCCCTGCAAGAAGCCCACGAAGAAACGGGGCTCACCCAAATACGGGCCGTGAGCGACGCTATCTTTGACGTGGACGTGCATCAAATTCCGGCCAATGCCAAAGAACCCGCCCATTTGCACTACGACATTCGTTTTTTGGTTGAGGCCGATCCAGCAGAAAAACTCATTATTAATTCGGAGTCCAAAGATTTACTGTGGGTACGCCTCGGAGATGTTGCCCAGTACAACGGCGATGAATCGATGGCAAGAATGGTTCAAAAAACGCTCTCACTCCCAAAAAATGCTTAAAAGACTGGATGCAGATGCGTACACAAAGGGGGTTCTGGGGGGCGACAGAGTAGTTTTGAGCCGGGCAATTACCTTGATAGAGAGCCACTTAGAGGCCGATAAGCCACTTGCCCAGGAGGTGCTCGAAAATATTTTACCCCACACGGGCGGTAGCGTGCGGGTAGGCATTACGGGCGTGCCCGGGGTCGGGAAGAGCACCTTTATTGAGGTGTTTGGCGGTTTTGTGACGGCACTGAACAAAAAAATAGCGGTGCTGGCAGTAGATCCAACCAGCCAGCTGACCAAGGGAAGCATCATGGGCGACAAAACACGGATGGAACAACTGGCCCACAACCCGCTGGCCTACATCAGGCCCTCGCCGTCGCGGCAAACTTTGGGGGGCGTGGCCCACAAAACCCGTGAGACGATCCTGCTCTGCGAAGCCGCTGGTTTTGAGGTTATTGTGGTAGAAACAGTGGGCGTGGGGCAGTCGGAAACGGTGGTGAAAAACATGACCGATTTTTTTCTGCTGCTCATGCTGGCGGGTGCTGGCGACGAGTTGCAGGGAATAAAACGCGGCATTATGGAAATGGCCGATGCCATTGCCATTACCAAGGCCGACGGCAACAACGTGGCGGCATCTAAACTGGCGGCATTAGACTACCAAAACGCGCTGCATCTGTATCCTCCCAACGGTTCGGGGTGGTTTGCGCCCGTACTGACGTGTTCGGCCGTGAACCAAACTGGTATAGCAGACCTTTGGAAAATCATTGAGAAACACCAAGAAGTTACGAAAGAGAACGGTTTCTACGACCGCAACCGCCAAAATCAGAACTTAGAGTGGATGCACAGCCACATTAAACAGGTTTTAGAAGACCGATTTTACGAAAACAAAAATGTAAAAAACTGGCTCATCAGCATCGAAAACGCCGTGCGAGATGGAAGTGTTTTGCCGCTGAGAGCCGCCATTGAGGCACTCGCCGTTTGCTAAGTTTCGGGCAAGGCCATAGGATCACTTCATTTTTGTTGTAATTTTGCGGCGAAATTAATTTCATCCCATGGATAACGCCCTACCCCATCGCTCAAAAGTAATCGTTAAAGTACCCTGTGCCATTATCGAACACGAGGGCCGAATACTGGCCGCCCAGCGCGCCGAAGGAATGTCGCTGTCGCTGAAATGGGAGTTTCCTGGCGGAAAAATAGACGGCGACGAAACCGAGATCGAAGCGTTAGTGAGGGAGATCAGGGAGGAGTTAGACGTAGAAATTAGCATTGGAGCGCGTCAATCAGAAGTGTACAAAGACGACACCCACCGGGTAATTTGCCTCATTCCCTACATTTGTGAACTCATAACCACCCAAATAACCCTCACCGAACACCGCCAGTACAAGTGGCTTACGGCCGAAGAACTCCCCAACTTAGACTGGGCCGAAGCCGACATTGTGGTGCTGAACAACTACCTAAAACTAATCAAGACGCAGCCGCAACAAGCTGGCTCTGCACCCGCTTAATGAGCATATTGACCACGCGTCGGTTGAGTTCGTCGTCGAGGGCGGCGTAGGCTGGCCACTGCTCGGCCGACAGCTGACCCACAACCAACCCAACAAAAAAGTTGCGCAGCACTTGGTCTTTTCGGAACGCATTCTGGATAAATTCGAGCCGAGCGTCGGCGTTCATCTTCTCAAAATTTACTTTTCGCTTCTGCAAGTAATGCCCGAACACGCCCAAAATTAGCTCGTTTTGGGCTTTGAGAATGGGGCGGAGAATTTCGTTTTGGTACTGTTCGGCGGGCGACGATTCGTTCATTGGTTACGGGATGTATTATTGAGCGGTATTAAAAAAATACTGCGCTATGCTAACTGTTCATAAAATCGATTGCTGGATAATTAAGCATATAAATGTTGTTGCATTTAAAGTAGCGGGTGGTATAAATCCAAACAAAGGCGGGCAACGTACCTATTTTGCGTTCTACGATAAAACACGTATTTCTACGCTAAAACGTAAAATTGTTACCTCTTATATTTGTCATCACAAACATCGTTAAGACCATGAACTCGAATCGCAATCGGAAATTGCTGGTGATAAACCGCAAAAGTGGTGGGTATTTGCTCGACCAAACTACGCTGCTCGGCACGCTATCGTTCATTATTTTGGGCTACATCGTGCTGCAATTCGTCTATCCACTCATCAACAAGGGCTTACTGTGGTAATGCACTTAGTTGCAGAACGCAATCGTCTTGCTCTACCACCGAGCCCTCGCGCAGCACAATCTGGCCTACGCTACCTGCTTGGGTAGCGGCCACGATCGATTCCATCTTCATGGCCTCGATCACAAATAGCGGCGTATTTTTTTTCACTTCATCGCCCGTTTTTACCAATATTTTGGCCAAACGCCCCTGCAACGGTGCGCCCACGTCGCCCACTTTGGTTGCTTTTGCGTTCTGAGACTTGGTGGCTTTTTGGCTGCGGTCGCGCACGCGCACCTGGCGGCTCTGCCCGTTTAGTTCAAAAGTAACGGTTCGCATACCGAGGTCGTCGGCGTTCGACACAAAGAGCAAGCGCACCAAAATATTTTTTCCCTCCGCAATTTCGATCAAAATCTCCTCGTCGGGCTTCAGGCCGTACAAAAACGCATTGGTCGGAATAATCGACACATCGCCGTATATCTCGCGGGCGGCGTAGAAATCTTCATAGACCTTTGGGTACATTTTATAGGAAAGGTATTCCAAAAACCCTTCGCTGTGCGGAAACTGGGCCTGAAAATCGGCAAACTCCACCTCAAAATCGGCGGGTGGCATATTGTCGTTGGGGCGGGCGGTCATGGGCTGTTCGCCTTTTAAAATAACCGCCTGCAACTGAGCCGGAAAGCCCCCAACTGGCTGCCCCAAACCGCCGCGCATAAAATCTTTGACCGATTCGGGAAACGACAGCGAGTCGCCGCGCGTCAGTATGTCGTGGGGGCTGAGGTGGTTGGAGGTCATAAAAAGGGCCATGTCGCCTACTACCTTCGACGACGGTGTCACCTTCACGATGTCGCCAAACATTTCGTTTACGACCGCGTAGTTTTGTTTTAGCGTCTCAAACTGCGCACCCAACCCCAGCGCAATGGCCTGCGGTTTGAGGTTTGAGTACTGCCCACCAGGAATCTCGTTTTGGTACACCTCCGCGTTGCCAGCCTTCATGCCGCTCTCGAAGGGGTAGTACATCTCGCGCACGTCTTCCCAATAGTTAGAATAAGCGTTCAATGAATGCAGGTCGAAAGCCCCCTCGCGGGCGTGGCCCTGCATCATGGCCACCACCGAGTTGAAATTGGGCTGGGAGGTGAGCCCCGACAACGCACCGAGGGCGCAGTCTATCACGTCCACGCCCGCTTCGATGGCCTTCAAATAGGTCGATGACTGAATAGAAGAGGTGTCGTGGGTGTGCAAATGAATCGGGATGCTCACGGCCTTTTTGAGCTCGCGCACCAGTACTTCGGCGGCGTAGGGTTTTAGAAGGCCCGCCATGTCTTTGATGGCCAATATGTGCGCCCCTTCGTCTTCGAGCTGCCGCGCCATGTCCAAATAATATTGGAGCGAATATTTGGTGGTTTTGCCAGTTTGCTGGGTCTGCATAAAGTCGCCGGTGTAGCAAATAGCGGCTTCGGCCACCGCGTTGGTGCGCTCTCGCACGGCGCGGATGCTCACTTTCATGGCCTCGACCCAGTTGAGTGAGTCAAAAATTCGGAATATATCAATGCCGTTCTCCCAGCTTTTTTCCACAAATTTTTCGATCAAATTGTCTGGATACGCCGAGTATCCAACCGCATTAGACCCCCGAAAGAGCATTTGCAGGAGCATATTTGGCATGGCCTGGCGAAAGTCTTGGAGGCGCGTCCAGGGGCTTTCGCCCAAAAAACGCATCGCCACGTCGAAGGTAGCCCCGCCCCAAACTTCCATCGACAACAACTGGGGATGCGCCTTGGCGAAACCTTCGGCCACTTTGAGCATATCTTGGGTGCGCACGCGCGTAGCCAGCAAAGACTGGTGGCCATCGCGGAAGGTGGTGTCGGTGTAGAGTATTTGTTTTTGGTCTTTGACCCAACGCGCAAACTTTTCGGGGCCCAAGTCAGTGAGGCGTTGTTTGTTGCCGTTGGGGTAGGCGGCATACTGGTCAAAGACGGGTGCTATTGGCGTTCTTAGGGCGCGGTCATCTTTTATTTTTACTTCGGGATTTCCGTTCACCACCACTTCGGCCAGGTATTTGAGCACCCGCGTCGAACGGTCTTTGGGCTTGCGTAGGTTAAAAAGTTCGGGGTGTTTTTCGATAAACGACACGCGGGCGTTGCCTTCCACAAAAACGGGGTGGGCTATCACGTTCCACAAAAAGGGAATATTTGTTTTCACGCCCCTGATTCTGTACTCGACCAACGCGCGGTGAAGACGCTGGGTGGCTCCTTTGAGGGTACGGCCCCGGGCGGTTACTTTCACGATCATGGAGTCGAAATAAGGCGAAATCCGCGCACCCGCGTAGGCCGAGCCTTCGTCTAATCGAATACCAAAACCCGCCGCGTTGCGGTAGGCAGTGAGCGTGCCAAAGTCGGGCTTGAAACCATTGGCGGGGTCTTCGGTCGTGATCCGGCACTGAATGGCGTAGCCGCTGCAAGTCACATCGTCTTGGTGGTTGATGTAAATGCCATTATCGGACAGTTTGTAGCCCATCGCAATCAGAATCTGAGTCCTGACGATGTCGATCCCCGTGATTTCTTCGGTAATTGTGTGTTCGACTTGGATGCGGGGGTTCACTTCAATAAAAAAGATATTTTCTTGCTGGTCCACCAAAAACTCAACCGTACCCGCGTTCGAGTAGTCGGCGGCTCTGCCAATTCGGAGGGCATATTCGTAGAGTTTGTCGCGGGTTTGTTGTTTCAAACCCACCGACGGAGCCACCTCGACTACTTTCTGAAAACGCCGCTGCACCGAGCAGTCGCGTTCGTAGAGGTGAACGAGGTTTCCGTGGGTGTCGCCCAGCAATTGTACTTCGAGGTGTTTGGGGTCTTCAATAAATTTTTCGAGAAATATTGTATCGTCGCCGAAGGCATTTTTGGCCTCGTTTTTGGCTTCGCTGAATGCCTTCGTAAATTCTTCTTCGACCCGCACCACGCGCATACCGCGCCCGCCTCCGCCAGCGGCGGCTTTAACCATGATCGGAAAACCAATGCGCTTGGCCTCCGAAAGCGCAAAGTTTTGGTCCGAAATATCGGCTCGGCTGTCGGGAATCATCGGTACGTCGGCAATGGTGGCCAAGTTTTTGGCGGCCACTTTGTCGCCCAATTTATTCATTGCTTCGGGCGTTGGCCCCACAAAAATAATGCCCTCCTCGCGGCAGCGCTTGGCCAGCCGAACGTTTTCTGACAAAAAACCGTAGCCTGGGTGAACGGCATCAATGCGTTTGTGTTTGGCCAACTGAATGATGCCTTCCACGTCGAGATACGGTTTGAGGGCCTCGTCTTGGCGGCCAATCTGGTAGGCTTCGTCGGCCTTGTAGCGGTGGAGCGAATAGCGGTCTTCGTAGGTATAAACGGCCACCGTAGTGATACCCAACTCGGTGCCAGCACGCATAATGCGAATGGCGATCTCACCGCGATTAGCAACCAATAAACGCTTGATGGGCTTGACGTAGCTTTGCATGAAAAACAATATTTTGTTATTCTGCAATAATACGCATAATCCTACGGTTGGATAAAATTTTAGGTAAAGAAAATTTTGTTTAATCTGAATAATTCAATGGCAGTGGCCGCTGCGTTCAAATTAAGCCTCCAGCTTAAACTCCGACGTAAAGTGAAATTTAATATCGGGGTTATTGGTCATATTCATGCGGAGAATCCAGTCCGAATCGGCCAAAAACACGGGGTTTTGGTCTTTGTCATAGCCAATCTGCATTCCTTTTAGGCGGATAAACTCGTCTAATTTACCTTTGTCGTCGGAGGTCAGCCAACAGGCCTTGGTCATACTCATGGCATCGAAACGGCATTTGGCACTGTATTCGTGTTCTAAGCGGTACTGAATAACCTCAAACTGGAGCTCACCAACGGTGCCGACTACCTTTCGGCTACCAGGCTGGAGGGTAAACAACTGCGCCACGCCCTCGTCGGTAAGCTGCTGAATACCTTTCTCCAATTGTTTCGATTTCATGGGATCGAGGTTCACGAGCTCTTTAAAAATCTCGGGCGAAAAACTCGGAATACCCGTAAATTGTAGGTTCTCGCCCTCGGTCAGGGTGTCGCCGATCTTAAAACTACCCGTGTCGTAGAGTCCCACCACGTCGCCAGGGAATCCTTCTTCCAGGATCGCCTTGGAGTCGGCCATGAAACTAAACGGGCTCGAAAACCGCACATCCTTGCCCGACCGCGTGTGGCGGTAGAACTTACCCCGCTCAAAAACGCCCGAGCAAATTCTCAAAAAAGCAATCCTGTCGCGGTGGCGCGGGTCTAAATTGGCGTGAATTTTAAAGACAAATCCGCTAAATTTACTTTCGTTGGGTTCTACCACGCGCACGTTGGTGGGCCTGTGTACGGGTCTCGGCGACACCTCGCAGAAAGCATCGAGTAGTTCTTTAACCCCAAAATTATTGATTGCGCTGCCAAAAAACACGGGCGCGATTTTGCCCGCCAAGTACTCCTGGCGGTCGAAGGCATCGTACACGCCCTCGATCAGTTCTACGTCTTCGCGCAGTTGGGCGGCATCGCGCGCGCCCACTTTTTGTTCCAACAGTGCATCGTCGAGCTTTATTTTTAGCACATCGCTTTCGATCTTGGTCTTGTTGCTCTTAAAAAAATACAGTTGTTCTTCGTACAGGCTATAGACTCCCTTAAAGTCGGCTCCCATGTTCACGGGCCAGGTCAGGGGGCGGGTTTTGATGTTGAGTTGCTGCTCCAGTTCGTCCAAAAGATCAAACGGATTCTGGCCCTCGCGGTCCATCTTGTTGATAAAAATAATCACTGGCGTGTCGCGCATCCGGCACACCTCCATGAGGCGTTTGGTCTGCTCTTCTACGCCTTTCACGCAGTCGATCACGAGAATTACACTGTCCACGGCCGTGAGGGTTCGGTAGGTGTCTTCGGCAAAATCTTTGTGTCCGGGCGTATCTAATATATTGATTTTCATGTGATTATACTCAAACGTCATCACCGAAGTGGCCACCGAGATACCGCGCTGTTTTTCGATCTCCATGAAATCGGAAGTAGCCGTTTTTTTAATTTTGTTCGACTTCACCGCTCCCGCCGTTTGAATGGCCCCACCAAAGAGCAGTAGTTTTTCGGTGAGGGTAGTTTTGCCTGCATCGGGGTGGCTTATGATGGCAAAAGTGCGGCGTTTGTTTATTTCTTGTTCGAGATTCATCTTTTACTGGTTTCAAAACGCAAAAGTAGCCACAAAGCAACTGGTAATCAATCTACAATAAAAAACTTGGCTATATTTGTGGGCCAACAAACGCGCGTAGCATCACCGTGATCGACGAACGCGGAATTTGCGCCGTAGATATGGGAGCCCAACAAACACAATTAGAATCTATGAAACGTTATCTGTACCTCGTTCGCCACGCCAAAGCAGAGGACTACGCCGCCACCTCGCGTGACTTTGACCGCGAGCTAACCGCCCAGGGCATCATGTCGGCCGCTCGAATGGGGCGGTTTTTGAAAGAAAAGGGTTTGGTGGCGCACTTAATGGTAAGCAGCCAGGCCGCCCGCGCCTACCAAACTGCCAAAGTTATGGCCGAACAACTGGACTACAACGTCGACACCATCGAGAACAATCCGTTTATGTATGAGGGCGGGGCGCGTGCGTATTTGGCCGCCGTCAATGCCTTAGACAACGCCCACACCCACGTCATGCTGTTTGGCCACAATCCCGATATTAGCTTTTTTGCAGAATACCTTACAAATCAACACGTTGGGTCGATGGGAAAGGGCAGCGTAGCGGTGGTTGAGTTTGACGCGGAAGTGACCTGGGACATGGTTTCGCAGCGCTCGGGGAGGCTACTCAGCTACGAATCGCCCAAGAGTTTGGCTCAATAACTACCGATTAATGGCTACCTTGCGCAGAATAGAATCAATCACCATCCGCGACGTAATGCCGTCGGCCTCGGCTTCGTAGTTTAGCATCAGGCGGTGGTTGAAAACATCGGGAGCGATCTCTTTAATGTCTTCGGGCAGCACGTAGTCGCGGCCATCGAAATAGGCCAGTGCTTTGGCCGCCAAATTGAGTTTGATCGTGCCGCGCGGCGACACGCCGTACTGAATATACTTCGACTCCTCGCGCAGGTTGTATTCGAGGGGGCGGCGGGTGGCAAAAACCAGCTCTACAATATACCGCTCCAAACTCTCCGAAATATTAACGTTGTTGATGGCCTCCCGCACGAGCTGTACGTCTTCTTTGGTGAGCAGGGCCTTGGTTTGGTGCTTAAAATCCATGTTAGCCATTCGACGCATAACCTGCAGCTCCTCCTCTTTGCTGAGGTAATCCACAAATATTTTCATCATAAAACGGTCTAACTGCGCCTCGGGAAGCGGGTAAGTGCCCTCTTGCTCGACGGGGTTTTGGGTGGCAAGTACCAAAAACGGAGTGTCGAGTTGGTAGGTAATGTCGCCAATGGTAACTTGCTTTTCTTGCATGGCCTCCAGCAAGGCCGACTGCACCTTGGCGGGCGAACGATTCACTTCATCGGCCAGAATAATATTGGCAAAAATCGGTCCTTTCTTAACTTCGTAGTCGCCCAGTTTGGGTTTATAAATCATTGTCCCGATCAAATCGGCGGGTAGCAGGTCGGGCGTGAACTGAATGCGGCGAAAATCGAGCTGCAAAATTTTGGTTAGTGTATTAACCATCAGCGTTTTAGCCAGTCCAGGCATTCCTTCCAACAGCAAATGCCCCCCCGTAAAGAGACCCACCAGCAGGCGGTTGAGCAGTTTTTCTTGCCCCACCACTACCTGTTGCATTTCGTCGATAACTTGTTTTATCTTGGGTAAATACATGGAGCGTGGGTTTACATTTGCGCCTTTATGAAGCGGTTTTTTCCGTTGATGTCGTGCACCAACTGGATTTGGGAGAACCCGCGCTCGCTGAAAACCTGCACAGTTTCGGCTCCGAAATGCTCGTTTATTTCTACGTAGCAAGCACCGCCCGGCGCAAGTTGCTTGACGCTAAAATCGGCAATGGCCTTATAGAAAAGCAGCGGGTCTTCGTCTTCCACAAACAGGGCCAAGTGGGGTTCGAAACGCAGCACATTGGGGCGCATCTCGCTGGCCTCCGCAAAAGTAACGTAGGGCGGGTTGCTCACTATGCAGTCGAACTTGGTGTTTGTGGTGGCCTGGTTGAGAATATCTTGTTTTTCAAAAATAACCTCCGACAGCAACTGGCGGGCGTTTTCTTGGGCTACCGACAGCGCATCGTCCGACACGTCCCAAGCGTATACGTCGGCGTGGGGCAAAAACCGCGACAGTACAATGGCTATGCAGCCGCTGCCCGTGCCAATGTCTACCATGTTTATTGATCTTTCTACGTCGGCAAAATCGCTGGCAATGAGCCGAACAAGCTCTTCGGTTTCGGGGCGCGGAATCAGCACCGACGGCGACACCTTGAAGTCTAACCCACAAAAAAACGCCGAGCCAATGATGTGCTGCACGGGCTCGTTTTGGTTGAGGCGTTCAACGATTTTGTTCCAGTCGGGCTGCAGCTGGCTCTCAGGAATGGGCCTGTCCACGAGCACATCCACGTTGCGGATTCTCATAAAATGCTCGAGCATCATGAAGACCAGTGCACGGGTTTCGCGCGGGGGATAGACCGTGATCTGACCGACCAGGGAATCAAAAAGTTTTTTGGCGGAAGTCATAGACACAAAATTAGTGTTTTTTTTAGGGATTTACGCATCCAAAAATGATTTCTGATTTTTGATGTATAACAGAATTGTATACTTTTGTTATTATACAGCACAACACAAATTTTTATGACTACTCGCCCGCTCATTATCTGCCTTATTGGCCTGCTCTGTTTGGGTCTGACTGCCTGCGAACAGTGTGGTATTGATCGCGAACCCACCGCGCAGCTATCGTTTTTTAGTCCCGTGCCCAAATTCCAAAAAATTCGTGTTTTGGGTTCTCCCAAAGACACGCTGTCGCGACGCGAACTGCTTTTTGCGAACTTCATTACCGGGCCCCTTAACCTACATAGCAACCAAACCACCTATGTTTTCGAGCGTGCCAACCGAACAGATACGCTCACGGTTTTTTACCAACAAAAAATCTACAACGCCAGCAGCACCTGCAACTACGTTCTCGACTTAGAGGCTCCCGCCAGAGGCGTGCTGTTCAAATCTACCTTCAAAGAGGTGTCGGTGCAGTACAACTCGCTCTATTCCAAAGGAGGGTGGGGTGGGGGTGGTGCCGAAACCTCAATAACCATAATAGTATCGGAGCCATGAAAAAAACAACCCTTTTTGCCCTACTTTTTATGGTTTGCTGCGCGGGCGTTTTTGGCCAAAGCAAACCCAACAGCGTGAGCTCCGTTGGCATAGACGTGGCTAAAAACGTGCCTTACTTGTTTTTTCCGACCTTTTTTGGGGGCAAAAACGCCCTTGTCATCGAGCCAACCCTGCAACTCACCACCCTCAAACCAAATCGGTTTATCAACCTCACGCTGGGCTACACCCAAATTGACCAAGAGCGCGGCAACAACGGCAGAACGGTGCACTTTTTGAAGGGTTTTCACGCCCAAGTCATGCACGAAATACAATCCACCGACGGGCAAGTGTTTTGGGCTTACGGTGGCATGGTGGCGGTGGGCTACGGCGGGGGTGCAATTCAGATCAAAGGCGATTTTTTTCCTACCTACTTAGCACCGTTGCCCGCCTTCTCGGGGGCGGGGGCTGGCCTAAAAATTCAGGCGGGGATATACGCAAAAGTAGCCAAACGCTGGCGGCTACGTTCGTCCATCAATCTGGGCCTGAATACCTTCGACTACGGCTCGGCCAATCCAGCGTATTTACCAGGTGCGGGGCCATTTTGGGGACTCAACGCGAGGCATTTTGCCCAAACGGCTGGCCTGAACTTGCAGGTTTTTTATCTGACCAAATAACCTTTACTCTTCTCTCAAAACACCATCTTCTACGTACCAGTGTCGTTGCAAAATCGTTGTTTTGGTGGGCTTCCAAGTAGGTACGCTGCCAAGCATTTTCGCCATCGGCTGGCTTGGCCGCCGCAACGGGCGTTTGCTGGGTGCAAGACGTTTCCGTTAAAAAACAAAATAGACACAGAACGGTGAATAGTCTCATAAAATCTTGCTTGGGAGTAGTGGCATTTGCGCGTTTTTTTACCTTTAATCCAAATTTATGAAAATTAAAATTCTACATTCATACCTTTGCCAAAATAATTGTGCTGCCGAAGAGGCGGTTTTTGGCGTAATCAACTCAATACTTTACCTATGTTTTCATACGAAACACTTTTTTTTGCGGGCTTTGCTATTTTTGTAATTTTCGTTATGTTGCTCGATTTGGGCTTTTTTTCCAAACAAAAGAGCCACGAAGTTAGCTTTAAGGAGGCTGGTATTTGGAGTGCCATTTGGGTAGTATTAGCAATAAGTTTCTATTTTTTCTTAAAGCAGTTCGGCTACCTCGTCCATGGCATTGTCGATTTTGCCCACCTGCAAGAAATCAGAGACCAGTACGCCAAACACGTAGAACTCACTGCGGGCAATTTTGAAGTCAGCCTGCAGCGTTTTCAAAACAACATGGCCTTGGAATACATTACGGGTTATTTGGTAGAGTATTCGCTCTCGGCCGACAATATTTTTGTGTTCATTCTGATCCTCAACTCGTTTGGGGTACACAAACGGTACTACAAAAAAATTCTGGTTTGGGGCATTTTGGGGGCCATTGTTCTGCGCTTTGTGTTCATTTTTGTGGGAGCCGCCCTCCTCGAACGCTTCGACTGGATCATCTATATTTTTGGGGCGTTTCTGGTTTACACGGGCGTGAAACTATTTTTTGGCAACGACGAAGACGAGGCCATCGAACCGTCCTCTCATCCCGTTGTGCGGGTGGTGTCGAAGTATTTTAATGTGTACAAGCGCAACATAACCGATCATTTTTTGATCTACCACCGTGGGTTCAAAAAGTGGTTCGTAACGCCCCTTTTCATTGTCGTTATGGTTATTGCTTTCACCGACGTGGTCTTCGCCGTCGATTCGATCCCTGCCATTTTTTCGATCACCAAAGACCCCTACATTGTGTTTTTCTCCAATGTTTTCGCCATCATGGGGCTTCGGTCAATGTTCTTTTTCTTGTCGAGTATCATGGGAATGTTCCGTTTTTTGAAGGTTGGGTTGGCCATTTTACTCACCTACATTGGCCTAAAAATGATCTTCCACCACTATTTGGAGGCTTGGGGTTTCAAAACAGAATATTCGCTCTACGTCATTTTGCTCATTTTGGGCGGTAGTATCGGCCTCAGTATGTTGTTTCCGAAGCAAGAAAACGTCGATTCAAACACCCACGTTAAATAACTTCGACAAAGTCTAATCGTTTGTTAATCAACGATTTAAGGTTACGAAAAATAACTTTCGATTTTGTTGAGTGGCGTGAGTCGAACAGGGTTCCGTGGAGATGTGGAAATGTAATCGCAGCGGCGTACAGTGTCCACCTCATTTGCTACAAACCACTGTTGGGTACAGTAGCTTTTTTAGAGCTTCTTGATTTCCTCCTGTGATAATCCTGTCAGTTTTGCTATGTCAGAGGTCGAAAGTCCCATTTGCTTTGCTCGTTTAGCGATTTCAATTTTTCCCTCAATTTTTCCCTCAATTTTTCCCTCGTCAAATGCTGTATCTATTGTATTTTTATAATCTCTGTAAACTTTCAAACTATTTTCGTACAAACTAAGATCAGTTTGTCCAAGTTTTGATAATTCGGCTTTCTCAAATGCTTGTTCAAATACGTCGTCCGAAAAAATGGTTGGCATACTCTGAAAGTCCTCTAAATGTTTAATGAAATACAGCCACTTATCTAAACGAGTTTCTAATTTTGTCTCCGATTTAGCAAAATTGGGCATTTCCAGATAAACATAAGTCAGTTTATCGTAGAATACTTTCCCATGTTGGTTTTTGAGTTTTATCGTATGTAAATATTCGCTTCGTTCAGTTTCTGTTTCGTAATCGTCAAAAGTGAAGTCTAAAATTCCGATGCAATAAACTGCCGTTAAATTGTAATTCCAGTTCCCTTTTTCCGCTTGCTCCCTGATTGGGAAAGTTGAATAATAAATGGTTCTCTCCTTAAAATAGTTTTGCTTTGCTTTTTGAAGTTCTACTATAAATTTTTCTCCCTTATCGTTTTCACAATAAATGTCATAGATGGCCTTTCTGTCCAACTCAGTCGTTCCGAGTTGTTCGTTGTTTTTAAAAGTAAGGTTAACAATTTTATTTTTTTCGGGCAACAATGAGTTTAAGAAGTCAATAAGTTGGGGCTTACTTACTTCTTCGCCAAATATCTTTTTAAAACCGAAGTCGGTATATGGATTTATATATTTTGCCTTCATGTATTTGTCTTTAAAAGTAATTCCACAAAGTTACTCATTTTTGACTTTATGTTTGGTGATTTGTCAATGTTGAAGTGACCCATCCTGCCGCCTATTCATTCAAAACGGGCACGGTACTGATTCAATATTATTACTCAAAGTGGTATTTAGTACAAATTTTTATTTACTTTGTACCAAATGCTATTCAACTTTATTGATACCGACCAGCAACTACTGGCTCGAATTGCCACTGGCGACAACCTGGCGTTTGAGCTGCTATACCGGCGGTATTTCTCGAAACTCTACGGATCGGTCTATAAACGCCTTCAAGACCGACCGCAAACTGAGGAGGTTATCCAAGAGTTGTTTGTGTCTTTGTGGGAGCGGCGGGCGCAACTAACAACCATCGAAAACACCGAAGGGTACCTTTTCGGTGCGGCAAAATACCTGGTCATCGCGCGTTTTAAACAAAACAGTCTGCTCGAAAAATACGGCACCAACGGGACTGACCCCGACGGCGGCGGTAATTTTACCGAGCAGACTGTTGCTTTCGATGAACTCAATGAGGCCTACGCCCAGGCTCTTTTGCAGCTTCCAGGGCGTTGTCGCGAAGTTTTTGTGTTGAGCAGATCTGGGTTGTCGCAGCGCGAAATTTCGGAGCAGTTAGCTATTTCACAAAAAACGGTGGAGAGCCAAATCTCCAAAGCCCTCCGGATACTCCGCCAACTACTGCGACACTACACCGTACTCCTTTGTATCTTAGTGAACTTCTACTTGCATTGGTATTCGTAATTGTAAGTTGTAACGCGGCCAGCGGTGTCGGTGGCAGACCGTAGTTTTACGACGGCCTCGGTGGGCAGCCCTTTTTGGTTATACAAATAATTGACCGTTCCGTTTTGGTTATTGGCCCTAAAAGCGGTCGGATTGTGGCGATTGGGCGCGTTGCCGAGCATCAAGTTCAGCAGTTGCATGGCCCTTGCCGCCGTGTAAACGTTGGGTTTGCCATCGAAAGCCGTAAAGATCGCCAGCGTACTGTCGATTGTAGTACCTGGCAAGCGCGCCGAAAACTTAGTGGCGTTTCTGGTGCTGTCGTAGTCCCACAGATAAGTTAGGCCGCGTTGCGGTGCAAACTTAACAACGCGTTTTTGAGCGTCGTAATCAACCGTAATCGTGTCGTCGGCGCGTGCGCCAGAGTTTAGAATTCGGTACGACTTGACGGTCTTCATCAGCTTAGTGTCGGCATCGTACTCAATTTCGTACTGGAAACTCTGGTCGCGGACGGCCAAGTTAGTCTCTCTAAATTTAGTGAGCAGTTTAGCCGCGTCGTACTCGAAGGTATAACGTTTGAGGAGCCGATTGCTCGAATCAGCCGAAAACTCGAACACCCGGTTGAGTTGCCCAGTGGTATCGAACTGATAGCTCCGGAAGATGACACCGTTTATTTTTTCGGTAACCAGCAAACAACCCTGCGCCGCCATGGCCGTAGAATCTACAACCTGCGGGTCGGGTTCTGCTCCCGATTTGGGCTTGCAGGCATTGAACTGCAAGGTAATTACCACCAGAATAGTTAGAAAGGCGATAAATTTTTTCATAGTATTGAACAATTGAGATGGGTTATTTCTTTTCCAAACAAACCCATTACAAATACCGTACCAATTTTAAAACAAACACGACCGAGGCACCGAAACAGAGATCAGCGGCCAAATAAGGAGATTCACGGGCGCTTTATCTTTCGCAGTATGACAATAGCAACTTCTCAACTCTTTTTAACGATGAAACACTACCCCCACTTTCTCATCTTCAATTTAATATTTTTAGGGCTAATGACGGCCACGCGCGGTTTGAGCCAAAAAAGCAATGTGACGGCCACGGCCCTGAGCTGCGAGCACAAAACCGACCCCGTGGGCATAGACACGCCCGCCCCGCGCCTGAGTTGGAAGCTACAAACCACTACCCGAAACCAAAAACAGACCGCCTACCAAATAAAAGTGGCTACTTCGGCTACATTCGACAAAAAAAGTTTGGTGTGGGATTCTAACAAAAAAATAGCTGCCACATCGGTGCTGCTGCCCTACGAAGGCATGACACTCCGAAGCGGCACACGGTATTTTTGGCAAGTTAAAATTTGGGACGCGCAAGGCGTTGAGTCGGCTTGGAGTGCTGTATCATTTTGGGAAATGAGCCTACTTACGGCTTCCGACTGGAAAGCAAAATGGATAGAACCCGCCCTCCAGCAAATAGCCAAGGAGGAGGATTCGCCCGCGTCGATGCTGCGTAAATCGTTTGTCATCAAATCAAAAATAACCTCGGCGCGGGCCTACGTGACCAGCCACGGTTTTTATGAACTGCACCTAAACGGCCAAAAAGTGGGCAACGAAGAGCTGACCCCTGGCTGGACGTCGTACCACAAAAGGATTCAGTACCAAACCTACGACGTAACAGCCCAACTGCGCACGGGGGCAAACGCCGTCGGGGCGTTTCTGGGCGAAGGCTGGTATCGGTCGCCGTTGGGCTGGGAAGATAACATAGCCTACTACGGCAAGCGGCTGGGGTTGCTCTGCCAGATCCACGTAAAATACGCCAATGGTTCGGAAGAAACGATTGGCAGCGATGACACTTGGAAGTATACCACCGACGGCCCAATACGGATCAACGAACTCTACGACGGCGAAGCTTACGATGCCACCCGCGAAATGAAAGGCTGGGATGAGGCCAGCTTCGACGACTCCAAATGGGCAGCCGTACAAATAGCCAACTTCGACAACAACGTGCTCATTGCTCCCCAGGGTGTGCCAACCAAACGTATCGAAGAAATAAAGCCTATTAAGGTTTTTAGAACACCAAAAGGCTTACTCGTGGCCGACATGGGACAGAACATGGTTGGCTGGATACGGCTCAAAATCAGCGGCCCGCGCGGCACAAAAATAACCTTGCGCCACGCCGAAGTATTAGATAAATTCGGTGATTTTTATTTGGACAACCTCCGTTCAGCAAAGGCAAAGGCCACCTACACGCTCAAAGGCGATGGCCAAGAAACCTTCGAGCCGCGCTTTACTTTCATGGGGTTTAGGTATGTGAGCATTGAAGGTGCACCAACCGAGATTAATGCCGAGAATTTGACGGGCGTGGTGGTTCACTCTGACATGAAACCCACCGGGACTTTCGATTGCTCGAACCCCTTAGTGAACCAACTGCAACGTAATATTCTGTGGGGCCAGAAAGGAAATTTTGTGGACGTGCCCACCGACTGCCCCCAACGCGACGAACGCCTCGGCTGGACGGGCGACGCGCAGGCGTTTTGCCGAACGGCGGCCTATAACATGAACGTGGCGGCTTTTTTCACAAAATGGCTCAAAGACCTGGCCGCCGACCAACGCCCCGATGGTAGCGTGCCGTTTGTGTCGCCAGATATAATCAATAAAATGGGTGGAAACTCCGTACCCGTTTCGGCGGGCTGGGCCGACGTGGCCGTGATTGCCCCTTGGACGATTTACCAAGTATATGGCGACAAACGCCTGCTGGAAACCCAGTACCCGAGCATGAAGGCCTACGTAGAATACCAGCGCAAAAAATCGGTGAATTATCTCTGGAAAAACGGCAGCGTGTTTGGCGATTGGCTCTTTTATAAGCCAGCGATGAACAGCCACACCGAAGCCGATGGTTTTACGAACCGAGACTATATTTGTGCGGCTTTTTTCGGGTATTCGACCAGCCTACTGACCGAGGCAGCACGGGCCTTGGGCAAAACCGAAGACGTGGCGCAGTACGGCGCATTGTTTGAAAATATAAAAAAATCGTTTAATGCGCAGTACGTTACACCAGAGGGACGCATTGCACCCGACTCTCAAACGGCCTACGTACTGGCCCTTATGTTTGACCTGCTGCCCGAAAACCTCCGATCTAAAGCTACCAACTATTTGGTTGAGGACATCGAAGGCCGAAAAAACCACCTATCGACGGGCTTTTTGGGCACACCGTATCTGTGCCACGTTTTGAGCCAAAATGGCCGCGCCGATGTAGGCTACGATCTGCTGCTGCAAGAAACCTACCCGTCGTGGTTGTATCCCGTAAAAATGGGAGCAACCACCATCTGGGAGCGCTGGGATGGCCAGAAACCCGATAGTACGTTTCAGGATAAGGGCATGAACTCTTTCAATCATTACGCCTACGGAGCCATCGGCGACTGGATGTATCGGGTGGTGGCGGGTATAGAAATTGACCCGAACAAACCTGGCTACCAGCACTTTTTTGTTCAACCCCAACCTACCAATAAACTCTCGTATGCCAAGGCCACGTTTGAGTCGAACTACGGGGAGATTGCAGCAGGCTGGCAGCGCCAAAACGGCAAAATGAAAATGACCGTGAAAGTGCCCGCCAATACTACGGCTACAATTAAGATTCCGCACGGCACAGTTGCGGGCATAACCGAGAGCGGCAGCCCGCTCAAAGACGGGTTTCCCGATGCAAAAGCCACCAAAGGCGTTGTTGAACTTGTGGTTGGTTCGGGAGATTATATTTTTGAGTTCTAAAAAAAAAGCGTGCGGAGGTTTGCTCCGCACGCTTTTTTTGTTGGGCATCAACGCCGCTTTACTTGGGGCAAGTGCCCGTGCCACGGAAGTTTTCTACCTTAATTTTCACTTCTTTGCCTCCCTGCGTGGCGGCATCCAACGTGCGGTTGCCCGCCAGTTCGTCGCATTTGGCATCTTTCTCAACGTGCAACCACGCGTCCGTGCCGTTTTTGGGGTTACGAACAACCTTAAACTCCAATTTTTTGTCGAAGTCCTTCGTCGAAACGTCCACGCTGAAAGTGCCATCGGCCTGCTTCATCAGCGTTGTTGTAGACTTGTCTGGAGTCCAAGCATCTTTGGTGAAGCTCCCCGCCAATACAAAAACATCGGAGGCCATAATGGTGGTGGGCATCGTTACGATTACCCGCACTTGCTCGCTCGTTGGCCCTGCGGCGGCAGCAACCATTGTGGAGTCTTTGCTACAGCCGAAGACAGCTACCAGGCCGCCTACGACGATCAAACTCAATACTCTTTTCATTTTAAATAGCGTTTTTTGGTGTTAAATAATTTGACTTGATAACAAAACGGCTACAAAATTAAAGAATCGTGTTTTTTTTACCAAATAGGTACTACTTTCGTAATCGATTACTTATCCAAGCAACTTGTCATGAAACAGCTATTACTCTCCCTTGCGTTCTTGTTTTCAGTACTTTCGAACGCCTCGGGGCAGGCCGTAACGACCAACCCTGCGTTCCCAAATCCCGATGCCGACCTCACCATCACGATAGACCTCAAACAGGCCAAGTCGTCGTCGGCGGGTTTATTGGGCAAAACTGATGTTTTTTTGTGGGCTTGGGGCGGCACCGACCTACGAAACTTAAAGGCCGAGTTCGGGCCAACTGGCCAAAACAACTTCAATATGGCCTTTGAGCCCGGCAAAATGACCCCACTCGGCAACGACGTTTGGAGTATAAAACTAAAGCCAGCGGCCTACCTGCCCGTGCCAGCGGGCAAAAAGCTGGCTTGGATGGGCGTTTTGGCCAAAAATACCAACGGATCGGCCCAAACCGAAGACTTTATCATCAATATGTTCGACGGCAAGCTCAACGTGTCGTTTATCAGACCTGCACTGCCTAACTTTTTCGTCGATGCAAACGCCAAGATTTCGGTGCTGGCACGAGCGTCGAGTGCGGCAACTTTGGCAATAAGTCTCGACGGCATACCTGTATCTACCGTCACCAACCGAGATTCCGTTGCGCTCGAAATAAACGTGGGCAGCACCCGTGGCGTAAAACGCACCGTGCGGGCCACCGCCACCACCGCCACCGAAACCGCCACCACCGAGTTTAGTTTTACCATCAAACCCGAGCCAGTGGTGGCCGCTTTGCCCGCTGGCATTAAAGACGGCATCAATTACTTGTCGGACAGCCGGGTGGTATTGTCGCTTTTTGCTCCCAACAAAAGTTTTGTGTACGCGGTCGGGGAGTTCAACGATTTTGCAACCAACCCCAGTTCTTTGATGCGCCGCACGCCCGACGGCAATCGGTACTGGTTAGAGATCAACAACTTGGTGCCGAGGCAGGAGTACGCTTTTCAGTATTTGGTCGATGGCATCATTGGCGTGGGCGATCCTTACGCCGAGTTGATTTTAGACCGCAACAACGACAAAGGTATTCCTGCAACGGCCAACACAACCATCAAACCTTTTCCAGAACGTGCCACCGGCGACATCGTGTCGGTGCTTCAAACTGCCCAAACCCCCTACCCTTGGAAGGTAACCAATTTTAAGCGCCCCGCCAACGAAGACCTGGTTATCTACGAGCTGCTGGTCAGAGATTTTATAGCTACTCAAAGCTACAAAACCCTCGCCGATTCGCTGGGCTACCTCAAACGAATGGGGATCAATTGCCTCGAACTCATGCCCATCATGGAGTTTACCAACAACGATTCGTGGGGCTACAACCCCATTTATTACCAAGCCGTTGACAAAGCCTACGGAACCCGCAACGACCTGAAAGCATTGATCGACAAATGCCACCAAAATGGAATGTCGGTGGTGCTGGACATGGTGCTCAACCAAGCCGATTTCGAGTTTCCATACGTGAAAATGTACTGGAACGGCAGCCAGCCCAGCAAAGATAGCCCCATGTTCAACGAAACGGCCACGCATCCTTTCAACGTGTTTTTTGATTTTAACCACGAAAGCCAAGCCACCCGCGACTACGTAGACAGGGTATGCGAGTTTTGGATCAAAGAGTTCAAGTTCGACGGCTACCGCTTCGATTTATCAAAGGGTTTTACGCAGGTAAACAGCGGCAGCGACGTGAACCGCTGGGGCAACTACGATGCCAGCCGGGTGGCCATTTGGAAACGAATTTATGACAAAATTAGAACCTACGACGCAACTGCCCACGTGATCTTAGAACACTTCGGGGGTATGCAGGAAGAAAAAGAACTGTCGGACTACGGAATGTTGTTTTGGAGCAACTCAAACGGCGACTTCAGAAACGCCGTGCGCGGCGGCAGCGGTAGTTTCCAGTGGTTGTCTTACAAGAGCCATACTTTTACCAAACCAGCCGCCATCGGTTTCATGGAAAGCCACGACGAAGAACGGGTTATGTTCGATGCGCTCAACAAAGGTTTGCAGGGCAACAACGGCACTTACAACGTGCGCGATTTGCCCAACGCCATGAACCGCGCCAAGGCTGCTGCGGCTTTTATGCTTGCCGTGCCTGGCCCAAAACTAATCTGGCAATTTGGCGAACTTGGGTACGATGTGTCGATTGACCAAAACGGACGAACGGGCCGCAAACCCATTAAGTGGGAGTATGCCAGAGACCCCGAGCGCGCAAAGCTGTACAAAGTATATGCCGAGCTCATAAAATTAAAACTGAACAACCCCGCTTTTAGAAGTGCTGACTTTGAGCTGGTTACGGGCAATCGGTTCAAGACCATCACCATCGACCACCCGAGCATGAAGGTGCATTTGGTGGGTAATTTCGACACCGACGACGTGCTGGAGCTGCCCAAGTTTCCTAACACAGGGCGGTGGTTCGATTTTTTTACGGGGCAAGAAGTAAACTACGCCGATGCCAATGAACTGATGGCGTTGAAAGCGGGCGAGTTTCATATTTATACAACCACTAAAATGGCCACCCCAGAGGCCAACTTAGTGCCCTGGGCGGCCTACACCAGAGGCGTAATTTTGAGCAATGCCGTAGCCGCCACCAGCCAGTTTACGGTGTCGCCCAACCCCGCCGAGGGTGACATAAATTGGCAAATCGACGACGCATATACTGGTGCGGTGCAGGTGCAAATTCGCGACGTGTTGGGGCGGAGTATCAACCACCAAACCTTGCAAAAAGACCAAGGAATACTCCGAAGTACCATTGTTTTGCCAAACGCACCGCCAGGTTTATACATCATCGAGGCAACCATGGGCCAGCGGCGTTTGGTGCGGAAGGTACTGAAAAGGTAGGTTTTACGAACAGCGCACAAAACGCCCGCTTACCACTCGGCCAGGCCAGCCGCAAAGAGCAGCGTTGCCTTCGATTTTTCGTATTTAGCCTTGATGTTTTCGGCTTTTAGGAGCAGTTCGTTCAATTTTGCCTCGCGCGAGTTCACCAAAAAAAGTGAGCTCTCGCCCATCTCAAATTTTTGGGTTTCGGCGCGAACCAAAATCTCTTGGTTCGAAACCGCCTTTTGCTGAATGGCCAGTTGAAGCTCCATGTTTTTTACGTCGTTGTAGGCCGCATTTACTTCGTTCAAAATCTCGCGCGATAGCAACTTTCGTTCAAAATCGGTTTGCAACTGCTTGATTTTTACCAGCTCCAATTTTCCGCGCTCCTTCCGAAGAAACAACGGCATCGAAAAATCGACCCCCAATTTGTAGTTATCCCGCAGAAACTTTTGCCCCAAATTGGCATCATTAAAAAAGCCGTCGGCGCCAGTTGTGAGGGCAGCCGCATCTACTTTTATTTTGGGCATCAGCATTTGCCGCGCCAGCAACCTGTCAATGTTCAACTGCTTTTGTTTGAAATCTATCTTGATGAGTTCGGGGTGCTGCTGCCGCGCTCGCTCCAGTAGGTTGTCTAACGTTTGTGGATTTATGGCCTGGTTGAAAAACGACTGCGGAACGGCAAATTCGGGCAGTTCGAGTGGCTCTCCCGATTCTTTCCAGAGGTAGTTAGACAGCATGAGGCGGGTGTTTTGCAGTTCGACCGCCGCTTGGTCGCGCTGTACTTGGCGGTCTTGGAGCGTCACCAGGGCTTCGGTCGTATCTACCGCCGCCAAGTCGCCGATCAACGCCCGCTGCCGCACGGCTCGGAAGCGCACATCGGCCAGGTCGTAGAAATCTTGCAGCAAGCGGTACTGCTGGTACGAATACGCCCACGACCAGTAGTCTTTGGCGGCGCTCAGAATAATTTTGTTGATGTCCTTTACCTGCTCGGCCTGGGCTATTTTCTGAAAAAGCTGGGCTTGCTTCACCGTAGCTCTGCGTGCATCTATCAGAAGGTTTTGGCCAACTGGCAGGCTAAAGCCCACGTAAGAAACCCCCTGAGGCGGTGTCAGAATGTCGGTTCCGAGGGTCTTGCCCAGGTTGCGCTCGTAGCCTGCTTTGAGGTCGATACCCGCCCACCAAATGGGGACTTTGAGCTGGGTGTCCCAAAAATTAAAATAATTAGTTCCCTTAAAATCTTTCTGGTCGTAGTTCATTTCGATCTTAGGGTCAAAACTTCCGCGCGCCACCAGAAGCTCTTGTTTGGCACTTTCGGTGAGCAAATTGGCTTGCTTCACAACGGGGTGGTTTTGAAGTACCACATCGTACAGATCTTTGAACGTAAACACGGCTTTTGGATCTTGCGCCCACCCAAAGCAGGGCCAAAGTGTGGCAAGAATGACTACGATAAATCGGTGGATTGGCCTCATTTCTTGTCTCCTTTCTCTGCTTGTTGGTCTTCTACGTAATTGGGTGGAAACCCATTGAGCTGCCTCCAAATTTCCCACCAAACAGACACGTTATCGAGCATCACCCAGCCGTGCGCACCCGCACCCAACCTGATGGGCTCGGGCCAGGCTTCTTGGTTTTTGTCGGGCTTTACCAGCAACCGATAATCCCCATTTTTACTCGTTACGCGGTCTATAACCTCGATCGTGCCGCCAAAAGTACCCACCGAAGCCGACGGCCAGCCCGAAAACTGCAAAGCTGGCCAGCCATCGAACTCCACCCGAACTGGGCGCCCTATGGCCACCAGGGGCAGATCCATGGCTTTTATATACAACTCCACGGCCATTCGGGGGTTGTTGGGCTGGAGCGTCACCACCGACTCTCCCTCTTTTATTGTCTCTCCCAAACCAGCCTTCAATGCCTTGACTATGTAGCCGCTTTGGGGCGAGAGCACGTAATATTTATCGCGCCGAACCTGAATGTTGGCGTACTTATTTTTAAGTTTCGACAGTTCGCCGTCGCCGTCGGCCACGCTCGACACCGCCGAGCTGCGGTCGGACATGGCCTTGGCAATATCTTTGCGGTACTCGGCATCGACCGAACTCAGCTCCACTCTCGAGTTGATGAGCTCATTGCGTGAGATCGCCAGTTTTTGTTCCAACGAAATCACCTTGGCGTTGTCTTCTTGAATTTTCAAACGCCTGGTTTCGAGATCGGTAAGCGAAAAAAGCCCGTCCTTGTATCCTTTTTCAAACCGCGCCACGCGGTCGGTGGCAATCTCAAAATTGCGGCGTTGTGCCAATAGATCGGTACTGTCTGAGATGACTTTAAAGCGTGCCTGTCTTACTTTGTTGCGGGCTTTTTGGAGGCTAAAGTCAAGGGCATTTTTGAGGGCAGCCACCTGCTGATCCAACGCCGCAACCTTGTCGTAGTAGGCGTTTATGCCCGCCTGCTTGGCGTTCATTTGCTCACGGGTTCTTACCAAAATATTGGGGTCAAAGTACTCGTCTTTTACCTCCGTAATGGTCAGCAAGGTATCACCTTTGTTCACAAAAGCTCCTTCTTGCACGTACCATTTTTGAATTTGGCCACCCACGGGGTTCTGCACGTTTTGGGGCCGATCTTGCGGGTTGAGGGCCGTTACAGCACCTTTTCCGTCGATGTTTTGTTGCCACGGCAAAAACATCACAATCACCAGCAGTATCAGAATAATGCGGATCCACCAGGCTAATTTTCGACCCGTTTTGGGTGTACTAAGGGTTTTGAGCGAATGCAGTTCCAAGTTTTCAAACGCGGTTTTACTGACGCTATTTTTAGATATGTTCAACATTTTTTTGCTTTTAGTGTACCCTAACTACATCACTGCCAACTGAAAAGATGGCTCTTTGATGAGTTCCTTGAAAGTTCCCTGGGCGGCTATTTTACCATCCTCCATCACCAACACGCGGTCGCAGGAGGCCATCATAATGGGGTCGTTAGAGATCACAACCAACGACCAGGTGTTGGTTCGGTCGGTCAATACATCAATTAACCGCAGCCGCTCCTTTTTTTCTATTTCTTGCAACAAATCATCGATCATTAACAATTTGGGCTTTGTAATCATACAGCGCGCCAGGGTTATTTTGGTCACAAAACTTTCGGCGTACCGGCGGCCACCAGCAATCATTTGGGTGTTGAGACCTTCGGGAAACTTGGCTATTTTGTCGCCGATCTGCAATTTGTCTAACACCCAACGCACGTCTTCCAGTGTGACGCCCTCGCGCCCCATGGTTATGTTTTCTAAAATAGTGCCGTCAAAGATGTCGTCCGACGAGATATTTTTTTCGATGTGGTCGCGCAACGTGGCAATGTTCACGTCCCGAATCGAAATGCTGTTGTATGTCACCAGGCCCTCGAAGGAGGTCAGGATACCAGAAAGGATTTTGAGAAGGGTATTTTTCCCCGACCCGTTTAGCCCCGTCACGCATATTCTCTCGCCTGGGGCAATCTCCAAATCAATGCCGTTGAGGGCATATTTTGAAGCCTCTGGATATTTATATTTGAGGTCTTTGACCCGCACCGCCAAGCCGCCCACGCAGTCGCTGGGTAAGATATTAAACCCTTTTTCTGACTCCAAGGGCAGATCGGTGACAGTCCCTAATTTTTCTACGGCCGTTAGCAGGTCAAAGATAACATCTACGCTTTGGATCAGTTTTTCGATCGACCCCGTGATGAGTACAATAATGATTTCGGAGGCCACAAACTGCCCCAGCGAGATCTGCCGACTTACCACGAGTGTTGTTCCCAAAATAAGCAGGCCGCCAATGATGAGTACCTTAAAAGCCACGGCATTGTAATAGAACACTTTAAGAATCTTAAAATGTTTGGCGCGGTAATTAAGGTAGCTATTGACGAGGCCGTCCATTTTCTGAATTGGTAGGTTGGTGTTTCCCGCCAATTTGAACGAGTAAAGTGTACGCGCCACGTCTTCGAGCCACTGCGCTATTTTGTATTTGTATTTCGACTCGGTGAGGCTGGTTTCTAAGCCTTTGCGGCCGTTGAAGGCGATGATGAGCGTCAGCGCAAAGAGTGTCACGATGCCAAAAACCACAAAAAACGGGTGGTAGAACGACAAAAGTATGATTCCGAAGAGTATCTGCAAAACTGCCGAGGTAATGTCGATAAGCAGTTTGGGAAGCGATTTTTGAACGTTCAGAATGTCGAAAAATCGGTTCATCAGCTCGGGTGGGTAGTATTTGAGCAACGCCTCGGCCCGCACCCTCGGAATCCGGTAGGCAAATTCAAAGGCAGCTTTGGCAAAAATCCTCCGCTGCAAAACCTCCACGAGCGTCACCTGAGTTACTTGCAAAATACCGCTCAAAAGTACCCCCAAAATGACCAGCCCGATCAGCACATACACCGAGCTAAATACCAAGCCACCCGATATTAAATTTATAATGGCCTGAATACCAAGTGGCAAGCTCAAGCTGATGAGCCCCACCACAATGGCGTAGAAATAAATAAAGGCAATATCTTTTTTCTCGTTGCCCAGCAAACGCATCAGCCGTCGCAGGGGCGTGAGCGGCTTGGCATCGGGGTTGTGTAGCGATGCGTCGTCGCTGACGAGGGCTTTCATCGGAAAAGTCGTCAGAAAAACAACCTTGCCGTTTTTCTGCGCGTCGGCATTATTCTCAAATACAACTGGCCTGTACACGCCCTGCGTCCAGGGCTCGGTGTTTCCGTTTGCCAACAATTGCTCATCAATTTTTTTGCCGTTTATGTCGCGCCCGCCAACCACAGGCACCACGTCGCCGCCCGATTGTTCGAAGTACAAAATTGGGTAATCGGTTTCGGCCAAAAGCGCACCGAACGAGTCTTTTTCTAACTGGTGCACCATTAACGTGAGGTCGTAGAGCCGCGCGTATTTGATTAGTTCGTCAACGAAAGAAGCAACTTGGTTTGGCGCGTACTGGATGGTTTGTTCAACGAGTTCTTTGGCGGGAACGTAATCGTTTTCTTGACCCACGGCTTCGGCCAACCGTTTGGTGATGGCTCTGATGTGAAAATGGTTCATCGGGTTTTTACATTCGTGAGAGTAGGAGTCATGCGAGGGACTTTTTTATAACGCAAAAGGTCTTTTTTTGTTTGAGTGGCCACAAAAAAACGACTTTTTACGTCGTTCTTTTGTGGTTGTTTCAGGCATCGATTCGTACCAATTCGAGGTCAAAAACCAGGTCTTGGCCGGCCAGTTCGTGGTTGGCATCTACCGTTATAAACTCGTCGGTCAGTTCTGTTACGACCACCTGTACCTCCTGGGCGTTGCCGTCGGCGTGCATATTGAGCAGGTCGCCTACTTGCACCTGCATATCTTGGGGCATATCGGCGCGGTTGAACGTAAAAATCATGTCAGGATTAGATTCGCCGTAGGCTTCGGCGGCGGGGATGATTACCTGTTTTTTTTCGCCGAGGCTCATTCCCGCCACCCCGTCGTCGAAACCCTTAATTACCATACCCCCACCGAGTTGAAATGCCAACGGCTCGCGCCCCTCCGACGAGTCGAACTGCGTACCGTCGGTGAGCGTACCTTTGTAGTGAACCTGCACGTTGTCTCCTGTTTTTGCTACTGTCATTGTTTGTTATTATTATGGTTTATAATCGTTGAATTTCTTTGATTGTCAATACGCCCTTGCAAACACCACCCGCTGGCTGGAGGGTTTTCCAGTCAGAATGCAGCGGCCTTCTTCGTGCGGGGCATCAAAAGGAATGCAGCGAATGGTGGCCTTGGTTTCTTCTTTGATGCGCTCCTCGGTTTCGGGCGTGCCGTCCCAGTGAGCGAGAATAAACCCACCTTTATCGTCCAAGATTTGCTTAAAAGCCGTGTAGTCGTCCACGCGGTGGGTGTTTTCTTGCCTGAATGTATGGGCTTTTTGGTAAATCGAAGCCTGAATATCGTCGAGCAGGTCGGCAATGTATTTGACAACGCCGTCGATGGCCACCGTTTCTTTTTGTTTTGTGTCGCGGCGGGCCACTTCCACCGTTCCGTTTTCGAGGTCGCGCGCGCCCATCGCCAAGCGCACTGGCACGCCCCGGAGTTCGTATTCGGCAAACTTCCAGCCAGGTTTGTTGGCATCCGAACTATCGAATTTGACCGATATCCCCAGTTTTTTGAGCTCCTTTGTTAGCTCGGCAACTTTTTCGGCAATGGCCGCCAGCTGCTCGTCGCTCCGATAAATGGGGATAATAACGACCTGAATCGGGGCCAATTTGGGCGGCAACACCAGCCCGTCGTCGTCGGAGTGGGCCATAATGAGCGCCCCCATCAAACGGGTAGATGCCCCCCACGACGTACCCCAAACGTACTCGAGCGTACCCTCTTTGGTCTGAAACTTCACATCGAAAGCCTGGGCAAAGTTCTGTCCCAAAAAATGCGACGTACCCGCTTGCAAGGCTTTGCCGTCTTGCATCATGGCCTCAATGCAGAGTGTGTCGTCGGCCCCAGCAAAGCGTTCGTTGGCGGTTTTGTGGCCCTTTAGCACGGGCATGGCCATCCATTCTTGGGCAAAAGTAGCGTAGGTTTCGAGCATTTGGCGGGTTTCGGCCAGGGCTTCGTTTCTGGTGGCGTGGGCGGTGTGGCCTTCTTGCCACAAAAACTCGGTGGTGCGCAAAAATATCCGCGTGCGCATCTCCCAACGCACCACGTTTGCCCACTGGTTTATGAGCAGCGGCAGGTCGCGGTAAGATTGAATCCAGTTTTTGTAAGTGCTCCAAATGACAGTTTCAGAAGTAGGCCGCACGATGAGTTCTTCTTCCAATTTGGCATCGGGATCAACGATTACACCGCCACCGTTGGGGTCGTTTTTGAGGCGGTAGTGCGTCACTACGGCACATTCTTTGGCAAAACCCTCCACGTGGCTTGCCTCCTTACTCAAAAAAGATTTGGGAATAAAAAGCGGAAAGTACGCGTTTACGTGGCCCGTTTCTTTGAACATATCATCGAGGGCGCGTTGCATTTTTTCCCAGATAGAAAAACCGTATGGCTTTATGACCATGCAACCGCGCACGGCAGAATTTTCGGCCAGGTCAGCCCTTTTTATCAACTCATTGTACCACTCCGAATAGTTTTCACTGCGCTTTGGTAATGTCTTTGCCATTTTTTATTGTTTATAAGGAAATTCTAATGTGTGTTCTTGCCATAGTCCAATAAAATACCTCCGAAATATTTGCGTGGCACTACCCACTGAAAGTCAGCTATTTAGGTGTTATGCGTGTCAGAAATACACCCTTAACATTTTGATTTACTGGTAGTTAGGTACGAAAATAATTTTAACATTCTTGGTCAAACACTTGCAAAGATACTTTTTTATCCTAAATTTGTATGGACCAACATTAATTTGTCGTTTTATATAAACAATGCAAGTGGTTTGGGGTTTATTTTTCATCCAACATAAAAAAACATAAAGCAATGAAAGCGATTCAAACACTCAAATACGTGGCAGTTGCGGCTGTTGTGGGTATTTGGGGTTGTGGTTCAAGCCGTTACGCCGCCAGTTTATCGGGCGAATACGACGACTTGTACGGCAATTCGTCCGATGCCATCGTGGCATCGTCTGGCTCAGAGGAGCGCTTCGGCCAGCGCAATACCAATCCAGACTACTACAGCAACAACCAGCGACCTGAGCCCCGCCAAGAGCAGCAGGGAACCGACCAATACTACGAAGAAGCACCGCTAACGGCGCGAAACTTGACCAACCAAAACTGGTCTAACAACGCCTACGGAAACGGTTTTTCGGACGGTTTCAACCAAGGGAGTCTATCGTCAAATTGGAACCGTTTCAACAACTTCAACTCGCCCTTTGGCATGGGTATGAGTCCGTGGGGCATGAACAACTTCGGCGGTTTTGGTGGCATGGGTATGGGTTTTGGCCTCGGAATGGGTTTTGGGGGCTTCAATTCATGGAACAACTGGGGAGGAATGGGCGGTTTCGGCAGCCCGTTCTACGATCCGTTCCACTTCGGCGGCATGGCCTGGGGCAACAATTGGGGTTTTGGAGGCTTCAATTCTTGGAACAGATGGGGCAACTCGTTCAATGATCCCTTCTGGGGTGGTGGTTTCAACCGTTTCGGCAACGTGATTAACAACTATTACGTCGGCAACGGTTTTAACAACAACAACGGATCGTACATTAGCGGCAACCAAGTATATGCCGATCGATACAGGCAGGTTCTGAACTCACGCAACAGCGGAGACTCCCGTAGCCGTGAGCGCTACAACGATGGATTTAACAACAATACGACCCGCGATAATGCCCGCAACAATGGTGGGCGGCAAGCGGCAAGTGGTTCGTTCGACAACAGCCCGCGCGGCTCGTCGGGTAATGCCAACACCTACAACCCCACTTACAACTCTGGTACTGGTACCACCGGGAACACCACCGACGAGTACTACGCTCGTCCGCGCCGCAACAACAGCGGTAGTTATTACTCCAATGATGGCTCAAACGGCAGTAGCCGCAGCAGTGCACCATCAGACGGATCGACTACCACTACCAACCGCAGGTCAAACAGCAACACGTCGAATGGCGAGTATTACTCGCGTCCACGCTCAAACAGCAGTGGTTCATATTCCAACTCAGACTCGCGCAGCAGCAACACTTACACGGCACCCTCGAACAGCAGCCGTAGCAGTTCCGATTACAACAGCGGTTCGCGTTCAAACAGTTCTTACTCGTCGCCAAGTTACGGCGGAGGAGGCGGTGGTTCCTCGTCGGGCGGCGGCGGCTCGCGCGGCCCGCGCTAATGTAGACCGTGCTACTGGCACCAACCGTTCTTTGAAAAACCTCGCAGCCGTGTACGTGTTGCGGGGTTTTTTATTAGTCAAAAACAACCCGTAGAATCGAATCTATTCCGTTATGTTCCATTGCATTCAATTTCAAACCCCACTCAAACAAACAGCCATGAAGTTTCAAATAGGAGTAATAATCAGTTTTAGCCTTGCCGCAGCGGTGCAGCTTGAAGCCAAAGGCCAATACGCCGACGATGCATTTAGGTACTCGCACATTACTCAGTCGGGAACGGCGCGGTTTCAGGGCTTGGGTGGCAACCACACCGCGCTGGGCGGCGATGCCAGCACGGGTTTCGGAAACCCAGCGGGGCTGGCGTTTTATAACCGCTCCGAACTGAGTATTAGCCCCGCCGCGACGATTTTGGGCACTAATTCTTCCTACCTAAAAGATGCACGCAACGCGGGCACAAACACCACCGATGGCAAAAGTAATCCCAACGTTGCCCACATTGGGTTGGTTTTGGCGGGCGAACCCAACAAATATAACCGAAAGTGGCGCAGAACGGCCATCGGCGTTACGTACTCTCGGCAAAATACTTTCCAAAATACTTTTAGCTACGGCGGGCGCAACAACGCCAGCTCTATTGTGGACAATATTCTCGAAAGGGCCAACCGACGCAACATTAACTCAACGGCCTTAGACAATGAGTTTAGCCAGAACACCAACACAGCCAGCAGCTTAGAGGCGGCGGCGTACCAATTATACCTTTTCGATCCGACTGATTATCCACAATTTCCGTCGAGCGACCCCCGCAGCTCGGGGGTGCCCTACCGCCGTTCGCCCTTAGACCGCAACACGCCAACCGACCAGTCGGGGCAGTTTGTGACCACGGGAGCCGCCAGCCAATGGACGTTTACCTACGCGGGCAACTACGAAGATCGCTTGTACGTAGGCGGCTCGATTGGCCTGTCGAGCGTTCGGTATAACTACCAGCATACCCTACGCGAGCAGTTTGTGGGCGCAAAACAAACGCGCGGGGTGGTTTATAACGAAAATTTGCGGGTGTCGGGCGGAGGTATAAACGTATCAATTGGGGCCATTTACAAAATCACCGACAACTTACAAATCGGCGCGACCTTGCTGTCGCCGTCGTTTTCATCGATCAAAGAAACCTTCGACGAAGCCATCCAGGCCGATATTATTGGCGTGCCCACATTAGACAACCAAGGGCGGCCAACCACTTTTGTGCCGAGCCAAACAAGGGTTGAAGTAGAGCCCGCCGCCTTTGAGTATAGCCTCCGCACGCCATTGATGGCATCGGGCGGGCTCACGTACCTTTTTGGCAAGAAGGGCTTCCTAACGGGCTCGGCCGAGTACGTGAACTACAGCGGCATGCGCGTTTCGACGGGTTTTTACGACAATTCATCAGACAACACTGAGTTTGGAAACAAATACCGAACCCAAATTAGCAGCACGTTTCAAAATGTTCTGAACGTGCGGATAGGTGCGGAAGCGCGGCTGGGTAGTTTTAGGGTGCGAGCGGGTGGATCGGTTTTGGGCAATCCGTACCAGGCTAAGAGCGGAAATCCCGACCGCGGCCAAATTATTTATTCGGCGGGGGGCGGCTACCGAAACGACCGCTTTTTTGTGGATCTTTCGGGCAGTTATACCACCTATCAGACTCCCTTTACGCCCTACCGCCTGAACGATACTGCGAGGTTCTCGGCGGTTGCCACCACCAACAACATGACCAATGTGGTGCTTTCGGTGGGTACTTTCTTTTAAAAAACGCCAAAAGACTCGGCAATCGATTCGTGCTGAAACAGAACCGATTGCCGAGTCTTTTACTGAATATTGGACTTCCTGCGAAAGTACCAAATTATTGAAATGAAGCTAAGGAACGTGAAATAAATAAGTGGCTGGATTTTAAAACATAAATAGCTGATTGTCAAGCATTATTCAACACTCAACCACCGCGCGGGCGGCCCCGTCTACAATTCAAAACTCATTCCTAATTAGCTTTTAACATAAGTAAGGCGACAAAATAAAGCAGCAGGTTGCATATTCGAGTTCTGCCCGCCCAACTTGCACAAAACCTCTTACCGTGTGCAGCCATTCTACCCTTTTTCGTAACCCTCATAATAGTAGGATTGCTCTATGCCTTTAAAAATTATTTCTCTATTATTTACATCCTCCGTCAAATTTTCCTCTAACAAAGTTCTTAGTTCTAAATCGTTAATTGGACTTCTTTCCATTGCTTGGAAGTAAAGTATTTTGTCCACAAATTGCCAATTTATAAGGTTGCCAATTCTTTTCTTCAAAATCAAATCAAGCCAAATTCTCATCGTTCTGCCATTTCCCTCTAAGAAAGGATGAGCAACATTCATTTCAACGTATTTTTCTATGATTTCTTTAAAATTACTTTCGGGCATTTTTTCTACTTTTTCTAAGGCTTCTTTTAGGTACAAGGCTGTAGCAAACCTAAATCCACCTTTTGAAATATTTTGAGTCCTAATTTGCCCTGCAAACTTATACAAGCCATCAAATAAGTAAGCGTGTATTTGTTGCAGTCCTCTGGTAGTCCCAATTTCAATTTTTTCTATAAAACCAGTTTCGTATAGATTATATGCCTTTTCTATACTTTGTTTGTCTATATTTTTCATTTGGTAAGTTTAAGGAAGTTTGCCGTTTCGGTTGCACACAGCGGCCTAAAACCCGTCAAAAAACTTGCTGGCGGTAGGCCAAGTTGTAGCGAACCGAGAGCGAACTCATGGTTGTGTTGCTGCCCAGTAGCGGGTTGGTGGGACTATCGGCGTTTCTGAACAGCTGACGGGCTTCTAAAAACAAATTGTGTTTGAGCATATAGGAGAGCCGCAGATCGACAAACGTGGTCTTGACGGTGTGGCCTTGGCCAATAAAATTACCCACTTCAAATTTTTTGTCTACAATGTAGCCTGGGCGTAAGTTGTAGCTAATCAGCGGGTTGCCTCCTTGGTTATACTGGTCGTCGGCACCGTAGGTACTGAGCATCATCGTTCCGTAGAGCGTTAGCCGCCGCGTGGGCTGGTAGCGCACAATGCCAAGCAACTCCTTAAAGTTGGCTCCCTGTGGGTGGGCCAGCGGCTGGTTGTTTTGTACGTAGTTGGTGTAGCCGTCTTTGTGCGAATAAATATAGGGACGCGCCACGTTGTATTCGGCCTGCAAGTCGAGGTTTTTAATGCCCAGTGCGTCAATGTACTTAACCCCAATCTGAGCGGCGTATTTGTTGGCCCACGACCCCCGCCCCGAAACGATGTCTTTGGTCAGAAACTCATCCAAAATAAACTGGCCGTAGGCCGATATTTTTTTCTTGAGGTTCCACTTTGCATCAAACCCCAGCAGGGCGTTGTCGGCACTGCCCAGGTAAGATTCTACAAAACGGTAAAAAATAATGGGATTTAGGTAATTAATCTCAAAACCCTGTTGGCGGGTACGGCTCAGAACTTCGGCCTCGAACACGCCAATGTTAAAGTTCTTCCCCAGGTTGGTGCTTAGGTGGTGGATAACAACCATTTTTTTGGGAATAACCTCGTCCTGAAATCGCACTATTTGGTCGTTTATGAGCGAACAAAATAAGTTGGTGTACCGAAACCGACCCAGATGCGTGTCTATTTTCAAAAACAAATACGAAGTAGCAAAGTCCGACAGGATCAGCGACCTAAACCCCGACCCGTAGAAATTGCGGTCGTGGCCAAACTGAAAATTCATCTTCTGTTTGAGGGCCGAAAAGGTAATGTAGCCGCGCGCACTCAAAAAATCCACGCCCGTTCGGCGCAATACTTTGGCCAGCGTCTCGCCTGGAATATTGAAAGTATTGGGCGCATACGTTTTCACCTTGGCGGCGTAGTCGGTGTAGTCGCGCACGTACTCTGGGAAAGTCCCCTGGGTATCGGTCACGAAGGTATAAAAGCCCAATTTGTTGGCAATCATTCCCCTAATTTCCACGCCACGCGCCGTGGTCCAGAGCATCGACGACGTGTTGTTTTCTTGCCCCAGCGTGGTGAGCATCACTGGGTTCACGTGCAGATCGACGTTGTCGTTTTGTGAGTGATAAAAGTCCGACGGTTTTTTATAGAACCGGTTCCAGAGTTGTTTTCTGCTGTCGGGTGTTGGGCCTTTCACAAACTCCCAAGAGTCGTTGCGCAGGTACTGAAAATTATGAAAATCTTGGTCGCTGAGGGCAATTTTTCGGTCGGCCATAATGCTATCAACCAGGTTGATAACGGCAGTGCGCTGAAAAGGCTTTACCGACGAGTGGAAAGAATCGGACAGCTTTCCGCTCCTGATCTCGTAGCGGTCTATGAGGTGGTAGTAGTCGTCGTTGAGCGGCACAAAAGTGCTTTGCGCCCGGCCAACCAACGAGACCGATACAACCATTAAAAGACTGGCAAAGGTATATTTAGAACTCATAGTAGGAGGTTATAGCAGCTATTCAAAAACCAAAACTAACGATCAATTACCAAAATGACACTTTTTTTTGGATTATAATAGCGCGTTTGGCAAAATAATTTGGCGGCAGTCAGTCTTTCGGCGTTTGCTCGCGGGCATATCACAACTTTCTCCCAAAGCATAAAGCCCCCGAACCAGATACGTGGTTCGGGGGCTTTGTGCTTTATTAGAAAAAACTATTTTTTCTCGGGTAGTAAAACCACCTTCACCAGGTTGTCGCCGCTCAAATATTGGTTAGCGGCGGCTTTTGTGCTCTCCACGGTTACTTTTTTGAGGTCCTCCTCCCAATTCAACACTGTTTTGGGGTCAGTGCCGTTGGTATGGGCATCGATGAGTTGTTCTTGCCAGAAATTATTTTCTTTCATTTTCACCTCCATTGTGCGGCGGGTTTCGGCCTTAAACTTGTCGATGTCGGCCTGGGTGGCTCCGTTTTTCTTAATTTCTTCCACAACGGCCATCGTTTTCGTAAACAGTTCCTCTACGCGCTCGGGGCCGGTGCCGTAGCCAATCCTGAACGAATACCGCTGGGCTGGAATCTTGCTGTAGCTCGACTGCGCCCCGATGCCGTAAACCCCGCTTTCTTTTTCGCGGATCACCTCGATGAGCTTGATGTTCAAAATTTCCTCGAGGGCATCGAGCTGCAAATTATTATCATCGTTGTAGGTGTAGTCGCCACTAAAAACCAACGACGCGCGGCTTTTGGCCTCAATGCCTTTGTAGACATTTTTGGTTATTTTTCCCGCTGGTATTCTGATTCCCAAGTCTTTGTACGATTCTTTTCGGTTGGTAGAAGGCAGCGCACCGAGGTATTTTTCGATGAGCGGCTTCACCTCGTCGGGCTTGAAGTTTCCCGTCATGAAGAACGTAAAGTCTGACGCATCGGCAAAACGGTCTTTATAAATCTCGTAGGCGCGGTCGGTGTTGGCCAGATCGAAGCGTTCGACGCTCATTGGCAGCCGGCGGAAGTTGTAGCCCCCCAAAGTAGCCGAAAGCGTATCTGAAAACACACTTTCTGGCTGCGGCGAGGCCGTCGAACTCTTAATAAAGTCGCGTTGCGAGGCCATGGCACCTTTGATGGCATCGGCATCTTTACCTGGTTTGGTAAAATACCCGTAGATCATCTGCAAGGCCGTTTCGAGGTCTTGCGGCGACGCCGAACCGTAGAAACCTTCCTCGGTTTCGCCCACAAACGGCGAGACCTCTACCGTCTTTCCTGCCAAATATTTGGTCAGCTGCGTCTGGTTATAATCGCCTATTCCGCTGGCTCCCACCACGTTGTCGGCCATGGAGGCACTCATAAAATCGCTGTCGCCGTAGAGCGACGAGCCGCCAAAACTCCGCGCCGAAATCAGAATTTCATCGTTTTTAAAATCAGTTGGTTTCATCACTACCTTCACACCGTTGCCGAGTGTTAGCTCCACCACTCCGATCTCTTTGATGACATTAACGGCCGTCACTTTCGCACCTGCTGGTATGTTTTCAACGAGCGGCTTTGTCATTACTTTGTCCTCGTAGGCCAACACGTCGGCCCCAGCTCCGTTTATCCAGCCAATAACCTGCGCCTCGGTGGGGAGTTTGTCTTTGTCTTTTTCGGGAGCCATAATGACCACGGCGCGGTTTTCGGCCTGCAAAAACTTATTGACCAGCGCATTTACTTCCTCAAGTTTAATGCCATCGATTTGGTTTTTCACGAACTCAGCGTAAGTTTCGATTCCCATCGACGACGCGCCCTCGTAAAAGTTGCTCATGTATTCGTTCACATAATTAACCGACTTGGTCTTGTCTTTTTCCTTCAAACGCTTGTCGGTCTCGGTCGAGTACTGTTTTTTGGCGCGGTCTAATTCTGAGGCCACGAAACCGAATTTTTTCACCCGGATGTTCTCGTCCAAAGCCGCTTTCAGGCTTTTTTCGAGGCCACCTGGCTTGGCCACTGCCACGGTATAGTAAGAATCATAGTCGCCGATAAAACCGCCGTAGCCGCTCTGGGCAAACAAATACGGCGGATCGGCTTTTTGGGTTTGCTCCTGCAAGCGCGTACCGAGCATGGCATTGAAAAGATTGCGTTTAATGCCCTCGCGGGTGTCGTTCATGGTTTTTTCGGGAGCTTTTGGCAATTTGTGTATCACCTGCGCAATGGTGTAAGGCTGCTCGGGGTCGGTCACGATGGCCACCTTGGTATCTTTGTGGTAAGGAACGGGATATTTCAGAAACGGCTTTGGGTTGATGGCCTTCGGAATCTTACCGAAGCGCTCTTTGATTGTTTTTTCCACGGCATCGATGTCAAAATCTCCCACGGCCACAATGGCTTGCAGGTCGGGGCGGTACCATTTCTTGTAGAAATTACGGATCGTTTCGTACTTAAAATTCTTCAAGATTTCTTCTGTGCCAATAATGTTGCGCTTGGCGTACTTCGAGCCGTTCAATATAACGGGAAAATACTTGTCGCGCATCCGCTTTTGGGCACCCTTGCCCCCGCGTAGTTCCTCCAAAATAACGCCCCGCTCCTTGTCAATCTCGGCGGCTTCCATCGTTACGTTGTGCGCCCAGTCTTCGAGCACCACAAATGCCTTGTTGAAGATCTCGGCCGAGTCCGTCGGCACGGGCAGTTGATAAACCGTCTGATCCCAGCTTGTGTAGGCGTTCAGGTCGTCGCCAAATTTAATTCCTGCGCGTTGGAGGTAGCTAACGAGTTCGTTTTTAGGAAAATTTTTAGTGCCGTTGAAGTGCATGTGTTCGGTAAAGTGCGCCAGTCCGTTTTCATTTTCTTCTTCAAGTATGGCACCTGCTTTATTTAGCAAGTACAGCTCGGCGCGTTTTTTGGGTTCGGTATTTTTGCGGATGTAATACGTAAACCCATTGGCGAGTTTGCCCTTGCGAACGTTGGGGTCGAACGGCACGGGCTTTTTGAGCGCGTCTTGCGCCAGCAGCCCCGTGCTGACGAGTAGTGTCATTAAGAAAATGCAAACTGGTTTCATCGATCTTCAGATTATTTGGTTGAACTTAGTTTTGAATTAGGCCACGTTTTTGTGTTCAAACAAACACATTGGGATAAACGGCATAAAGCCTATTTTTGTTAGTAAAATCAACGGACGAATGGTTCAAAAAAACACCACAATTGGGTAGCGGCAGGTCGCGGGCCAGGGCAGTGGCTGGTCTGAATATCTTTTTGTACCTTTGCGCTCCAAAATTAAACAACAATGCTCCAACAATTAGAAGCAATCAGAGAACGGTTCAACGAGGTGGCCCAGCAAATTATGCAGCCCGAGGTGGTGTCTGACCAGACCAAATACCGTAAGATCAGCAAGGAATACAAAGATTTAGAGAAGATCGTCAATCAGTACGATATTTATAAGCGCCTGTTGAGCAACATCAACGAGGCCCGCGACATTGTTGCCAACGAAAAAGACGAAGACCTCCGCGACATGGCCAAGGAGGAACTCAGTGAGATTCTGCCCCAGGAGGAGATCATGGAAAACGTCATCAAAGAAATGCTCATTCCGAAAGACCCCAACGACAGCCGGAACATTATTTTGGAGGTGCGCGGCGGCACGGGCGGCGACGAGGCGGCTATTTTTGCTGGCGATTTATTTAGAATGTACCAGCGTTTTTGCGATAAAATGGGCTGGAAGTTAGAGATTTTAGATTTCACGGAGGGCTCAACGGGCGGCTTCAAAGAGATAGTGGCGCGGGTCGAGGGCGAAGACGTGTATGGCAAGATGAAGTTTGAGTCGGGTGCCCATCGGGTTCAGCGCGTACCCGTCACCGAGTCGCAGGGGCGCGTGCACACGTCGGCCGCTACGGTGGTGGTCATGCCCGAGATCGAAGACGTGGGCGAGGTAGAAATAAACCCCGCCGACATTGAGGTTATCACGTCGCGGTCGGGTGGTGCGGGTGGCCAAAACGTAAACAAAGTAGAAACCAAAGTGCAATTGAGCCACAAACCCTCGGGCATCGTGGTGGTTTGTCAGGTAGAGCGCAGCCAGCACGGCAACCGCGAGCGCGCCATGAATATTCTGCGAACGCGCCTCTACGAAATGGAGCTCAAAAAGCAGAACGATGCCATTTCGTCGCACCGCAAAACGCTGGTAGGCAGCGGCGACCGCTCCGACAAAGTACGCACCTACAACTACCCCCAAAGCCGCATTACCGACCACCGCATTGGCTACACCGTTTACAACCTGCCAACCGTGATGGAGGGCGAAGTAGGCGATTTTATCGAGCAGCTCCGCATTGCCGAAAACGCCGAACGCCTCAAAGAGGGTATTTCAATGTAGCCGTTGGTTTTCATGAATTCAATCGACCAAATACGGCTCAACTTTTCGGCAGAGAGCCTGCTGTTGCTCAATTTTTTGCTGGCTTTTATGCTTTTTGGCGTAGCCTTGGAGCTGCGGCTGTGGCATTTTAAATACGTTTGGCAAAACCCACGCGGCGTTTTGGTGGGTTGCTTGGCGCAGTTTGTTTGGTTGCCGTTTGCCACCTACCTGCTGGTGCGCTGGCTGCAGCCCACCCCCAGCATTGCGCTCGGCATGATGCTGATAGCGGCCTGCCCGGGCGGCAATGTTTCTAATTTTATTACTTCAATGGCCAAAGGAAACACCGCGCTCTCGGTGAGTTTGAGCGCAGTTACGGCCGTGTTTTCGATTGCACTCACGCCGCTCAACTTTGCTTTCTACGGAGACTTGTACGAACCCACGCGCCAGTTGCTCAGAACCATTGCCATTGATCCCGTGGATATGCTCCGTGCCGTGGGCATCTTGTTGGCACTCCCGCTGGCCTTGGGCCTGTACGTGGCCGAGCGTTTTCCTGCCTTCACCGCCAAAATCTACCAACCCATCAGAAAGGCATCCATGGTGCTTTTTGGGCTGTTTGTGGTGGCGGCGTTTGCGGCCAATTTTCGCTTTTTTATTGACTACATCCACGTGGTGGTGTTTGTGGTTTTGGTGCAAAACACCTGTGGCTTTGCGGGCGGCTACGGCCTGGCGCGTTTGGCGGGCGTGCCCCCCTACGATGCCCGCGCGGTGGCCATCGAGAGCGGTATTCAAAACTCGGGTTTTGGATTGGTGCTCATCTTTACTTTTTTTGGTGGCCTGGGCGGTATGGCCATCACCGCCGCGTGGTGGGGCATTTGGCACCTGTTGGCGGGTGGCGGCCTGGCCTGGTATTGGTCTAAAACACCAAGCCAACCAACAAGTACAGATTTAAAAATACAATAACTGCCGCAACCGCCCAACTCCCGTATTTTAGGTTATTGGTGTTGGCAAACTGACCCATTTTTTGCTTACTGCCCGTAAAAACCACCAGCGGCACAACCGCAAAACTTAGCTGCAACGACAAAATAACTTGGCTAAAAACCAACAGATCGCTCGTGCCACGCTCGCCGTATAAAATCGTAACTACCAACGCTGGACCGAGCGCAATGCCCCGCGTAATGAGCTGCCGAAGCCACGGTTTTAGTTTAATGTCCAAAAAACCCTCCATCACAATTTGTCCCGCCAGCGTACCCGTCAGGGTGGCGTTTTGGCCAGCCGCCAGCAGTGCTATTGCAAAAAACGTACCCGCAAACTGCGCACCGAGCAGCGGGTCGAGCAGGCGGTGCGCGTCGGTGATGTCGGCAACGTCTTGGTTGCCCGAAAAATGAAAGGTAGCTGCCGCCAGAATCAGAATGGCCGCATTGACCAAAAAAGCCAAGCCCAACGACACCGTAGAGTCGATGGTGGCAAATCGAATGGCCGATTTTTTGCCCGCTGCGCTGCGTTCGTAGCCCCGGGTTTGTACAATATTGGAGTGCAAATATAGGTTGTGGGGCATAACCGTGGCCCCCAAAATACCGATGGCGATGTACAACATTTTGGGATTGGTAACAATTTCTTTTTGGGGGATGAGGCCGCCCAAAATAGCCGAAACTTCGGGGCGAGACGCAATGACCTCGTACAAAAAACAAAGTAGAATAACGCCAATGAGCCCCCCGACGATGGTTTCCAAAACCCGAAACCCTTTGTTTTGAAAGTACAGTATCAGCAGCACGTCTAAGGTCGTGATGACCACACCAACCGAAAGCGGAATGCCAAACAATAAGTTTAGTGCAATTGCCGACCCCAGCACCTCGGCCAGGTCGCAGGCGGCAATGGCAATTTCGCACAGCACCCAAAGCACCATGGCCACGGGGCGGCTGTAGTATTGGCGGCAAGCCTGGGCCAAGTCTAAGCCCGTGGCAATGCCCAGTTTGAGGGCCAGATGCTGTAAGAGCATTGCGGAGAGATTTGAAATCAGAATGACCGACAAGAGCCGATACCCAAACTGAGCACCGCCCGCAATGTCGGTAGCCCAATTGCCCGGGTCCATGTAGCCCACTGCCACCATCAGCCCAGGGCCAATGTAGGGAGCGTACTGCCGCCAAAAACTACCCGTTTCGTGGACGCGCACCAGGGGCGGAGACGAGTCGGCGGAATGGTCTTTTTGGATAAGTTTCGGCATTATTAGACTGTGGAGCGTTTGCGGTTAATTTTGCAGCGCGCGGCGCGTACCGAAATAAAGCGTAATGTAGCCCGATATAAAGTAAGAGCGATTAATTTCGGATTCGGGATTGATGGTGGCCATGATGGGCACCGTTTTGCCGAAACTCTCGGCCAACACGCCAATCTCCAAACCAGTCATGTTGTTTCGGAAGGCGCTCAACTCGAAATTAACGGCTGCCTTGGCGTTGATGCCCAACACAATTTTGGCACTTGAAAACCCCTGAAAAAAACCGCCAGCCCCCACAATTTCGGACCGTGAGTGTTTGAACGGGTCGAACGGTGCGCTCTGGACGGTGCGCCCAGTGGCGTACTGAATGTAGTAAGGTTTTATAATGCCGATGGTGGGGCCGATGGCAAAAATACCGCTGATTGATATGCCCTCGTCGGGAGACTTATTGAAAAAAATGATCTCGCGGCCGTACTGCGGCCTGATCGAAAACAAGTAGTTGGCCTTGCCGTAGGTGAAACGGTTGGTCGAAAAACTGGAGGTAGAGAGTTCTTTGGGGTGGGTGGTTTCTACAATTTCGAGGGCCAAATACCGCGCTTGGTGGCTACCCTTGAAGAGCCTGGGAAGGGTTTTGGTGTGCCTAAACACGAAGCCTCCCAGCAGGTCGGAGTTGGTGTTGGTGGTCACGCCGTAGGTCATGGTAGAAACTGGCCCGTTTTCTTCGATTTCAGCTGATTTCTTGGTTGGCTTTTTCGATTTTTGAGCCTCCGCCGACCCAATCCCCGCCAGCACCAACAAAACTATTGTAATATATTTGGCCATCTTGATTGTTGCGTTTGATCCTTAAAATTAATACTCTACTCGGCAATACACAACTACAAACGAATAATTTCCTATTATTGTTGAAAACTAAGCACAAATCTAATCCCTAAAACTCCGCAACACCATGCCAACTATTAAGACCGTTTACCAAGGCGACCTGCGCACCGAGGCCACCCATTTGCAATCTGGAAGGTCTATTTTGACCGATGCCCCCACCGACAACAACGGCAAAGGCGAGGCTTTTTCGCCGACCGATCTGGTGGCGGCAGCCCTCGGAAGCTGCATGATGACGATTATGGGCATGGTGGCACAACGCAGTGATATTGACCTGCAAAACTCCGAGATGCAGATTACCAAAGTGATGTCGGCGGAGGCGCCGCGCCGCATTGCCAGAATAGAAATAAATTGTAGGATGCACACAAAAAACGCGTTGTCTGACGACGACAAAACCAAACTTATACGCGCCGCCCACACCTGCCCCGTGGCCCTGAGTTTGCACCCCGACATTGAGCAGGCGGTTGGGTTTGAATGGCTGGTAGGCGAGACGGCAAATTAGGGCCGTTTTTTTGGGTCATTGTCAAGGTTTTAGGGTCATTTTGGTTAATTTTGCCGAATAACCAGCCAGCAGCATTCGCTTGCCAGGCGGGTTGCGTACACTAAATTAAACCTGACTTTTACATTGATAATGAGCCAAAATCCTCCCGCCACATCGTTGCAAGACATTATTTCGCACGCCAAAGAATACGGATTCGTTTTTCCATCGTCGGATATTTACGACGGCCTGCAAGCCGTTTACGACTACGGACAAAATGGCGTAGAACTCAAAAATAACCTCAAAAGTGTGTGGTGGAAAGCCATGACGCGCCTCAACGACAACGTGGTGGGCATTGATGCGTCTATTTTTATGCACCCACTTACCTGGAAGGCTTCGGGCCACGTCGATGGTTTCAACGACCCGATGATCGACAACAAAGACTCTAAAAAACGCTACCGAGCCGACCAACTTTTGGAGGGCAAAGCCGAGCAACTGGCCAACAACAACGAGCCCGAAAAAGCCCAAGCTCTCCTCGACGAAATGGGCCGCCTGTTGGGTGCCGAAGACCTCAACGGCGTGCGCGAACTGATTGTGGCCGAAGGCATCGTTTGCCCCATTTCTAAAACCAGCAACTGGACCGACGTGCGCCAGTTTAACCTCATGTTTAGCACCCAAGTGGGGTCGGTGGCCGAAGACTCGAGCCTCATTTATTTGCGCCCCGAAACAGCTCAGGGTATTTTTGTGAACTTTTTGAACGTACAAAAATCGGGGCGAATGAAAATCCCCTTCGGCATTGCCCAGATCGGTAAGGCGTTCAGAAACGAGATCGTGGCGCGGCAATTTACGTTCAGAATGAGGGAGTTTGAACAAATGGAGATGCAGTTTTTTGTGCGCCCAGGCACCGAAATGGCCTGGTACGAAAACTGGAAAGAAGCCCGCCTGGCGTTTCATAAAGCCGTGGGGCTGCCCGCCGAGAAGCTCAAATTTCACGTCCACGAAAAACTGGCCCACTACGCCAACGCGGCCGTGGACATTGAGTACCAGTTTCCGTTTGGTTTCCGCGAAATGGAGGGAATCCACTCCCGAACCGATTTTGACCTCAAAAGCCACCAAGAGTTTTCCAAGAAAAAACAACAGTATTTCGACAACGACCTCGACGAAAACGGCAAGCCCTACGGCAATTATATTCCATACGTAGTTGAGACTTCGGTGGGCGCGGATCGGTTGTTTTTGGCGGTTCTTTGCAATGCCTTTACCCAAGAAACAACGGGCGAAGGCGACCAACAAAAACAACGCACGTTCCTGAAACTACACCCCGCGCTTGCGCCTTTCAAAGCGGCAGTTTTGCCTTTGGTTAGAAAAGACGGCCTGCCCGAAAAAGCGCAGGAAATTATGAAAGACCTCAAAAAAGATTTTAGGGTTTTTTACGAAGAACGCGACGCCATCGGGAAGCGATACACCCGCCAAGACCTCATCGGAACGCCCTTTTGCGTTGCCGTAGATTACCAAACGCTGGAAGACAACACAGTGACGATTCGCCACCGCGACTCGACAACCCAGGAGCGCGTACCGATTGCCGAACTCAGAACCAAAATTGGGTACGAGGTGTCGGAACAACGCATTTTGGAGTTACTCTAAACACGCAAGCCCCCGCCACGACCATGGAACTGTCAGACAAAACCGCCCGCCAGATTTATTTCGATGTAAAAAACAACCCCGCGCGCGCCAAATTTGGCTTCGGGCGCAAGGCCGCCATCGTGAACATCGACATTCAGAACGCCTACACCAACCTGAAAGAGTTTCCTAAAACAGCCTACCAAACCGACCCCAACCAGATCAAGTACATCAACCAGCTTAATGAACTGGCGCGGGGCAAAAACCTGCCAGTGGTCTTTACGTATGTGGCCTACATGGACTCGGCCGAGGACGCGGGCGTTTGGGGCACGCGCACCAACACGCCCGACTCGCTGCAAAATATTAAGTTCGACTCGCGGCGGGCGGCTTTCGACGACCAACTGATGGTGGACCGAATCCGCGATGTGGTCTATTGCAAAAAAATGCCCTCGCCTTTTTTTGAAACTCCGCTCCAATCGCTGCTGGTTTGGCACCAAATAGACACGGTTATTTTGACGGGCGGCAGCACGTCGGGGTGCATCAGGGCGGCGGCAGTCGATGCCCTTTCGAGGGGATACCGCACCATTGTGCCCGAAGAATGCGTGGCCGACAAACACGAAAGCTACCATTTCGCCAACCTAACCGATATGCTCCTAAAATACGCCGACGTAGTATCAGTGCAGGAAGTAATGGACTATTTGAAAAAATAAACCCAAAAAAACACTCCAACACAAAAACACCACAATAAAAAATGTCCCTCCGCGACCCGCAACTGTACGACTACTGGCCCTACGAAAATCGCCCAAAAATTACTTGGAAAAATGGGGCCAAAGTGGCGTTTTGGGTGGCACCAAATATTGAGTTTTATGAGCTAAACCCGCCCAAAAACCCCCAGCGAACACCCTGGCCAAAACCAAATCCAGACGTGCAGGGCTACTCCATGCGCGACTACGGCAACCGCGTGGGGCATTTTAGGATGATGGAGGCCATGGACAAGCACAATGTGCGGGGGAGTATTTCGCTTTCGGTGGCTTTGTGCCAACACCACCCCGAAATTATTAAAGAATGTCTGGCGCGCAACTGGGAGTTTTTTTCGCACGGTATTTATAACACGCGCTACTGCTACGGCATGGACGAAGCCCAGGAACGCGCCATCATCGAAGACGCTATTCGCACCGTTCGAGAGGCCACTGGCCAGACCGTGGCTGGGTGGCTGGCGCCAGCCCTAACCCACACCGAGCGCACCTTTGAGCTCATTGCCGAGTACGGTATAAAATACACCTGCGACTTGTTTCAAGACGACCAGCCCCAGCCGATCAACGTGAAAAACGGGCGACTGATCTCGATGCCCTACTCGTTGGAGATAAACGATGTAATCTGCTACAACTCGTACCTACACACCCCCCGCCACTACGGCGATGTGATAAAACGGCAGTTCGACCAGCTTTATTTGGAGGGGCAAGACTCTGGCACGGTCATGTGTATTCCGCTGCACGCTTATTTGGTGGGGCATCCGCACCGCATGAAGGCATTTGAGGAGGCACTGGCCTACATAACGTCCCACGACGATGTGTGGGTGACGACCGCCGCCGAAATTGCCGACTACTTTTACGAACACCACTACAACACCGTCAAGGCGTCAATTTAATGCCACCGTCAGAACGCCGCTCAGGGTTTCGCCTGGCTGCAACACCACCAAGCCGTCGCCCGAGTTGAAGGCGTTTACGTTGGCGGTGATGGGTTCTACGGCCACGCTGGTGCGGGAAGGCGGCGTATAAACAACCAGAAAATTGAACTTGCCCGTGCCAGTTTCTTGCGCAATGCGCACGGTCAGGTCGTGGCGCGGGGCCGACAGTTTGGTTTCGAGCGTGCCGCTGGCGGGTTTTAGAACAAAACAATTATCCAACACAACGTCGCGCAGATCGAATGCTCCCTGCCGATCAAACGCCGCCTGCCCAGTTGGAATCATGCTTTCGTCGAAAAGCACCACGGTGTCCGACGGGATTTCTATCTGCATGGCATCGGTGGGTGTGTTGTCTATTCTAAAATACGGATGCCAGCCAAATGCCGCTGGCGCGGCCGAAGCGGCGGTGTTGGTGGCGGCGTGGGTCATTGAAAAACCAGCGGCCGAAAGTTGGTACCTGACCCGCAACTCGAACGGAAACGGGTAGCCGTTGTAGTTGCCCGAATAAACGTAGGCCACCGTGAGCGTTGCCGCATCGTCAGTAACGTGTTCATTCTCAACAACAAATACCTTTGGGTGCACAAAACCGTGCATGGCGTTTCCTCGGGCGGTTTCGTTGGCGGGCAACTGGTAGGTTTTTCCCTCAAATGTATAAACTCCACCTGGTATTCGGCTCGGAAACGGGTACATCAGTGCCGACTCGTAGTGGTGGTTCTGCGCCATTTGGTGGTGGGTGGCGGGCGCATAAATAAGTTGGTGGCGTTGGTGGTTTTTGCGCAACACCAACTGCGTAACTACCCCACCGAAGGCGGGTAGCACGCACAGGTATTCGCCAGTTTCGAGGTTCGATAGCACGTATTCGGTGAGCGTTCCGAAGCGGCGGGTATGAATTTTGAACATGATCTAAGTAATAATATTGAATTTTGAATGAGTGACGGGGCCGTCCGCGCGGTTATTGAATAAATGTCTAATAGTTAAATAGTTACGAACTGTTTTTTTTATTATTTACATTTACTACGGTTACATTTCTCCCTCAACGCCCAAACCAAAGAGCGCAAAATCGTACTTAACGGGGTCGAGCGGGTCGAGTTCTTTGAGGTTTTGGGTGAGTTCTACGGCGGTTTGCCAGTCGGTTTTGGGACGTTGAATGAGCCCTAATTTGCGGGCAACCCTGTCCACGTGTACGTCGCAGGGGCAAACCAACTGGGCGGGGCTAATACGCCTCCAAAGCCCAAAATCCACCCCTCGGTCGTCGTGGCGCACCATCCACCTCAAAAACATATTCAATCGCTTGCAGCTCGACCCCCGCAGGGGCGTGGCCACGTGCTTTCGGGTGCGGTCGGGGGCAAAATCTAACCCAAAAAAACGTTTCTGAAATGCCTCCAAACCACCCCGAACGTTGGTGCTTTGGCCAGCAGCAGCGGTTGGGTCTAAGAAGGCGGTTTCTAACGAATCGTTTTGGGCGTAGTAGTGTTTAAAAAACGCAATAAAATACAGTGCGTCGGTGGCATTGAAGGTGCGGTGTTTGAAATCCAAAAACCGTTTGAGATCGGTATCTTGGTGTTGGGTGACGAACTGGTGCGGCGCACCGTCCATGCGGTCGATGAGCGCGGTACATTTGTTGATGATCGTGGCGCGTTGCCCCCAAGCCAAAATCGCCGCCCAAAAACCCATGATTTCAATGTCCTGCAACTTACTAAAACGGTGCGGAATCTGCACCGGATCGAGCAGCATGAAACGGGGCTGGTTGTAGTGGTTGGCCTTGGCGTTGAGCAGGTCGGCGATGTGGTTGGGAATCATTGAAACAATAAATGGTCGTAACAAAGATACTATTTCGTGGCGGTGCAGCAATGTGTTGGATTCTATAAAACCACAACCATATTGGTTAAACTCAACAATACGGGTCGTTCACGGCCTAAAAACGTGGTTTTGTCATATTCTAATTGGATTGAACCAAAACATTTCGCAAACTTTGTAGTTCCTATTGCAACTTTGTTAAACAAACAGTCCATGAAACAACGATTTATTTTGCTCTTCTTTTTTTTGGTGATCCACTCCCTCCTGCGGGCACAAGACAAACTGACGGTGAGCGGCTACGTGAAAGACGTGGCCAACGGCGAGGGCATCATTGGCGGGTCGGTCTATGTAAAAGAAGTGAGTTCGGGCGCGGCCACCAACGCCTACGGTTTCTACTCGATCACCCTTCCGAAGGGAAACTATACGTTTGTATACAGCTTGGTGGGCTACGAAAAAATTAGCAAGAATGTGGTTCTGAGCACTGAAAACGTCAAGTTGAACATCGAGCTCAAAGAACAGCAATTGGAGCTGCAAGAGGTGATGATAACGACCAAGCGCGAAGACGAAAACGTGAAGAGTATTGAGATGAGTACCAACAAAATGGAGATGAAGACCATGCAACGGATGCCCGCCCTGCTGGGTGAGGTAGATGTGATCCGGAGCATTCAGTTTTTGCCAGGGGTTAGTACGGTGGGCGAGGGGGCCTCGGGGTTCAACGTGCGCGGCGGGAGCATCGATCAAAACTTGGTGCTGCTCGACGAAGCCCCCGTTTTCAATTCGTCGCACTTGTTTGGGTTCTTTTCGGTTTTCAACCCCGATGCCGTCAAGGACGTAAAACTTATTAAGGGCGGTATTCCAGCGCAATACGGCGGGCGTATATCGTCGATCTTGGACGTGCGACTCAAAGAAGGAAACGCCAAAAAGACGAGCGTTTCGGGCGGCATTGGCCTCATTTTCAGTCGGTTGGCCTACGAACGCCCGTTTGCTAAAGGGCGCGGATCGTTTATTGTGGCCGCGCGGCGTTCGTATGCCGACGTGCTGGCCAGGCCATTTTTGAAAGGAGAACTAAAAGGCTCACAGTTTTATTTCTATGATTTTACGGCCAAGGCCAATTACCGAATAAACGACAAAAACACCATTTTTCTGTCGGGCTATTTGGGGCGCGACGTGTTCGGGGCAGATTTTGGGTTCAACTGGGGCAACGCTACCACCAGTTTTAGGTGGAACCACGTTTTCAACGACAGGCTGTTTATGAACACCACCGTTTTTTATAGCAACTACGACTACTTGCTCGATTCTGACCTGCGCCGCAAACGCCCGCGCGATTATTTTAGGTGGAAGTCGTCGATCATTAATTACAGCGTCAAGCCCGATTTTACGTACTACCTCAGCCCCAAAAACACCCTTACGTTTGGTGGGCAGGCCATTCTGTATACCTTTAAGCCTGGCACCGCCACCGCCGCCAGCAACGGGCAGGAGCGAACTTTTGGGTTAGAAAACAAAAATGCCATTGAGGGGTCTTTTTACGTGGGAAACGAGCAAAACATTGGCTCGAAACTACAACTACAATACGGGCTGCGGTACTCATTGTATAGCTACATGGGCCCGGGCGAAAGTTACGAGTTTCAGACCGATGTGCCACCAGGACAACGGCGGTTTCCGGTGTTGAGCAAAACCCAGAAATACGCCGACTTTACGCCCATAAAAACCTACGGAAACTTAGAGCCGCGTTTTTCGGCCAAGTACGAGCTCACGCCAAATGCCTCGCTGAAAGCAAGTTATAACCGAATAGCGCAGTATCTGCACCTGATCTCCAACACCACGGCCTCTACCCCGCTGGATGTCTGGTCGCCGAGTACCAACAACATTAAGCCCCAAATTGCCGACCAAGTGGCACTTGGGTATTTCCAGAACTTTGGAGCAAACAGCAACGACTACGAGGCATCGGTGGAGGTGTATTACAAAAAACTCCAAAACCAAATTGATTACATAAGTGGGGCAAATTTATTTCTAAACAAATACTTGGAGGGCGACCTGCTGGCTGGCGACGGCCGCGCCTACGGCGCAGAGTTTTACGTGAAAAAAAACAAGGGAGCGCTCACGGGGTGGGTCAGCTACACGCTGGCACGCACGGAGCGACAAGTAGAGGGCATCAACGAACGCCAGTGGTTTCCGACGCGTTTCGACAAGACCCATAACCTCAACGTGGTGCTGCAATACGAAGCCTCGAAACGCTGGAACTTGTCGGCCAATTTTACCTACGGAACGGGTACGCCCGCTACTTTTCCGACCAATAAATACGAAGTGCAGGGCTTGTTAGTGCCCCACAACGTGGACGATGCCCGCAACAACGTCAGGATTCCCGACTACCACCGCTTAGACGTGTCGGCCACGTTGGCGGGCAAGAAAAAACCCAACAAAAAGCGCGAGGATAGCTGGGTATTTTCGGTTTATAACACCTACAACCGCCGCAATCCATTCTCTATTTTCTTCCGCCAGTCAGACACCAAAGAAGTGATAGAAGTGAACGGCGAAAAAATAGAAACCCCAAAAGCCGAGGCCGTCAGGTACTCGGTGTTTGGCAATTTTATTCCTGCGGTTACTTACAATTTTAAATTTTAAGCACATGAAACCAAATTTCTTAACTACTTCATTGGCGGGTATGCTAACGGTACTCGTACTGGTGTCTTGCGAAGACGTTGTAAATATTGACCTTGCCACTGGCCCAGCGCAGGTGGCCGTAGATGGCTGGATTACCAACAACGAAGGCCCGCAACGGATCAGGGTAACGCTCACAAACGGGTACTTGAACGAGAAATCTCCGCCGCCAGCGGCGGGAGCAGTGGTGCGGGTGACAGACGACGCGGGAACTGTTTTTGAGTTTACCGACCCAAAAGCAACGGGATATTACACCTGGACTCCCAAAAATAACGAAAAACTGGGCAAGGTTGGCCGTAAATATTACCTGACTGTGGACTACAAAGGGCAGTCTTATTTGGCTTTTTCGGAGATTAAAAACGTGCCTAAATTAGATTCGATTACGTTCGAGAAAGACCGGCGCGTGTCGCAACCCAACGCCCCCGAAGGCTACCGCGCCGAGTTGTGGGCCGTCGATCTCAAAGGCGAAGGCGATAATTATTGGCTCAGAACGTTCAGGAACGGCAAGTTGCTCAACGCCCCCAACAACATTACGGTGCTCTACGACGCTGGGTTCAGTGCCAACGCCGACACCGACGGCTTTACGTTTATTCGGCCAGCCCGGCGGAGCATCAACCCCGATAGTTTATACAACCTCAACGACGACGTGATGGTCGAGATTCGCTCCATACCCATCGAAGCGTTTTATTTTTTCCAAGAACTGCGCATCCAGGTTAATAACGGTGGACTTTTTGCCAGCCCTCCCAACAACGTTTCTACCAACGTTTTCAACGTTACTGAGCTGATTACTCAAAACGGTGGCGGCACAAACGGCCTGAATATTCCAGCACTTTTGAAACAAAACCCGCGCGATTTTTTGCCCCAATTGCAAACCATCAACGGGCGGTCTAAGCAAAAAGCGGTTGGTTTTTTCGGAGCAGCTGCCACCAACACCATCACCGTGAAAGTAACCGAAAAACTGGTGCGCCCCAAACAATAACCGATTGATTAAAGGCTCATTTTATGGCCACCCTCAACACAAGTCGGGGAATATTTTGCGTACATTTTCTGCCCCGCTTGCCGCCAGGTCGTATGGCACAACGTGCAGGAACATTGCCTGGTTTTCGTAACTAAGCGGCGGCAGACGTTCGGCAAAACCTGGGTTGGCGGGGTAGAGCAGGTAGAGCGCGTCCGCGGCGTATTTTTTTCCGTAGGCGAAGAGCTGGTACAGGTCAGCTTGCTCAATGCCGTAGTGGCCAACTTGGTTTCGGGCTTTGAGGGTTTTCCACTTTATATCTACCACAATGGTCTGGGTGGCGGCTTCGATGACCACGTCGGGGCGCAAGCCGAACAGACGCTGGCCGAGGTGGTGTTCTACCAAAAAATGTCGTCGGTCTTGGCGCGTCACTTGGCAGTTGCTCAGGTTTTTTACAAGGTTGTGGGTTACGTAATCTTCAAAGAGCTGTTGCATCGGAAACAGCAGCGCAAAATTGTGATCGACACCCGCGAAGGGCGAAAAAGACTTGTTTTTTAGAAAAATACCAGCGCAACTCAACGCAACCCGATAACGCTCAAAACCGCGACTTAGCCGTTGCGTTTCCTGAAAATCGCGCGGGAGGTTGTTCGATTCGGGTACGTTGTATAGCAAGTGCCGCAACCGAGTGATTCGTTTTTTGTTTGATCCCAGCGTCGATCTTTCATCGACAAATACCAAACAACTTTTCAGCAAGCGATTGGCCGCCGTATCAACGCTAAAAACGTCGCTTTCAGTCCAAAAACGATCTCTGGACACAGTTCCAGATTTTAACTGTTTGTTTATGAGCCACTTGCCTTTTAGATAAGGTTCGTTTTGAAGCTGAGTTTGGTAATTTTTGCCCAGTTGTTGCCCAACTATGTTTTCGATCTCGGTCAAAAACGCACCGATAAATAGCTCTTTCACCGATTGCGGCGCACTGCCAACGTGGGCATGACCGATCGACTTGAAGGGCGTATTTCGGAGTGTGCGGAGCATATTGAGCAGCAACTGCCGCGAGTCGGAGTCTGTCTTTGGCAAAATTTCGATCTGAGTTCCGTCTTTGAGCTCAATCGTTCCGACGTAGTTTTTTACCTGAATTTGCTCAATGTTTTGGCGAACAGAATACGTCAGCATGGCATCGGCACCAGGTGCAAAAGCGAGTTGTTTCAGCTGTAAAAACGAAGAATGCGGAATATGCGCTTCCGAAAACGGAGTCGCCACCGCCGAGTGGCTGGGGCGAATGATCCCAAATTCGGACAGAGATACCAGCATATTTATGTTTTATTGGGCGGATGTTTTGGCCGCTCGGTCAGCGGGTATGTACGAAATAGCGATTGTAATCAGCACCACTACGAAGGCCGTGAGTGCAAAATCAGACCATTGTGTTTTTACGGGGTAGGCATCTACCACCGACACCACACCCATTTTTACCCACCCAGACTGCGCTTGTCCCCAGCACACCATTGCGCCCAGCAACAAACCCAAAGACGCGCCCGTAAAAGAGACCAGTGCGCCCTCGGCCAAAAAAATGGTGCGCACCAAACGCGGCGTTGCGCCCATGGCAAACAAAATTTTAATGTCGGCCTTCTTTTCGATGGCCAGCATAGAAAGCGAGAAGAAAATATTGATAGCCGCCACCAAAATAATGAACGACAGCGTGATGCCAACGAAAAGTTTTTCGATTTTAATGGCCCTAAACAAATCAGCGTTGAGCTCGTCTCGGGTTTGAACCAGAAACGTTTTGCCCAGTCGTTGCTCAATTTCTGACTGCACGGCCTCCGCGTTGGCACCAGGTTTGAGTTGAATTTCGAGTGCGGTTCGTTGGTTTTGATAATCGAGCAGCTGGCTCACAAATTCGAGCGGTGCTATTACGTACTCGCTCTGGCTGGCACTCAAACCAAAGAAAGCAGCGGGCCGAATTGGCAGCTGATTGAAGGCATCGGGGTTGGTAGAAATCGCGCGGGTGTTGCGCGGATACCACAGCTCCAAGGCCGTGAAGGGGTCTTGCAACGACACGCCCAGTACCGCCTGCACGCCGTCGGCGAGTAGTGCCGATGGTACGCCATTTTGATTGAGCAACAAATCGCCCTCCAAAAGTGCGGTATCTAACTGGTGGCGTTGCAGGTAGGTGCTGTCCACGCCCTTGAGTTTGACGATCATTTGCGCGTCGCCGTAGCGTGCCAGCGCGTTGTCTTCGATCACCTGGGTAACAAAGCCAACCCCGTCTATTTTTTGGATGGACGGTACGTTTATCGTTGCCGCATCAAAGCGTTTTCCAGTGGCGGGCGTAATTTTTATATCCGCCTCAAACGACTCAAAAATTTGCCGATTGAGGTCTTCCATGCCATTGAAAACCGACAGCACCACCACCAGTGCCATTGTTCCCACACCCACGCCGAGCATCGAAATGGTGGAGATTAGACTGATGAAACTCCGCTTTTTTTTGGACAAAAAATACCGTTGGGCTATCCACAGTGGTAGGTTCATGGAGGCGGAGTCTTAATCGGCTACCTCCTCGGCGGGCGGAATAACCAGCCCTACGAAGAGCTTTTCGATTCTTTCGGCGTAGTCGGCGGTGTCGTCCAGAAAGAAATTTAAGGTTGGTACAATCCGCAACTGGTTCCGAATGCGCCTTCCGAGTGCCTGGCGAATCAGGTTGGTTCTTTCTCGGATGTCTTCGAGCAAGAATTGGGTGTTTTTTACGCCCAAAAAACTCAAATATACCCGCGCCAAACCCAAATCTGGTGATATTCTGACGGTAGTAATCGTAATAAAAGCTCCACCAAACGTATGGGCCATTTCGCGTTGAAAAATCTCACTCAAATCCTGCTGTATCTGTCCAGCTACTTTCTGTTGTCGTTTCGTTTCCATGATGGGTATCCAAATAAAAACCAAATATCGGAGTTTCTTTTGGGATTGTGACCCAGAAGGCACTAATTTCGCAACCCTACAACCGTACAAGTCCAGATGCTCACTTTTTTTCGCGTCAATGCCGTTTATCAAATCGTCAGCCTCGTCATCGTGCTGGTATTGATCCGATTGCCTTTTTTGGTCACGCCACTTCCGTTGCTCATTCCCGAGCTCAACTGGATGATCGTGGGTGAGCAAATGAGCAACGGCTTTTTGATGTACCGCGACATTTGGGACAATACCAGCCCGCTTTCGGCGGCGGTTTACTGGTTAATAACTTCAATATTTGGGAGATCGCAGGCGGCTTTTCAGTTTATTGCCATCTTTTTTTCGGCCACGCAGGCCGTTTATTTTAATTACATGACCAACACGCGGCAGCTTTTCACGGAGCGCAACTACGTTCCTGGCCTGGTGTACGTGTTGTTTCTAAACCTGTCGTTCGACCTCTGCACGCTCACGCCCACGCTGATGTCCACCACATTTTTGCTGCTCGCGCTTGGCACACTCATCAAACAGTTGGAGCGGCAGGGAGCCACCGACGAGATTTTTGAGCTTGGCTTTTACCTCGGCTTGGCCACGTTGTTTTACCTGCCCTCGGCCATATTTATTGTTTGGGCGGGCGCGTCGCTCGTTTTTTTTACGGGCGCAACCTTCCGCCAGCACTCGCTCATGTTCCTCGGCTTTGCGTTGCCATTGTTGGTCACGGTGCTGGTATTTTATTTCAGCGACGGCCTCGGCGACTTTAACCGCAACCTGTTGGCCTCCGTTTTTAGGGTCAGGCAATACAATTTCAATGATTTTCAGTCTCTCATCGTCACGCTCCTCATCCCTTTTGTGTTAGGAATATTGGGGGTTTTTCAGACCCTCAACTACACCCGTTTTATCAACATTCAAACCCGAAGCCAGCAAATTATGATTTTGTGGCTCGTTGTGGCTTTTATCTCTGTGTCATTAATGCCCTTTTTGGCACCTATGTTGTTCGTGGTTTTTATTGCGCCATTGGCTTTTTTTGTTACCAATTATTTTTTGTTGTTCAAGAAAAAGTTCTGGATCGCCGAACTCATTTTCACTGCCTCGGCGGTGGTTATACTCTTTGTTTTTTACCAAGGAAACAGCAGCGCGTCTGGCTTCGAGGCCACCAAGTTAGAAAGTCTGCGGGTCAGAACGGCCCTTTTACCAGACTACATTGTCAAAAAGAAAATAATAGTCATTGGTGCCGATGCTGGCGAATACAAAGATAATTACCTCGCTACCCCTTATCTAAACTGGAACTTGGCCAAGTACGATCTCGAAAATTTAGATTATTACGACAGCGTAATCAGTGTACTGGGGCATTTTCGGGCCGATCCCCCCGACTACATCATCGACAAAAAAAACGTAGTACCCAAACTGCTAAAACGCGTACCCCAATTGGCCGAAAAATACCGACCGACTCCGCAACCAGGCATCTACAAACGCGTGAATTGAAACGGTAAAATCGAAAGACACCGTATTGTCGTACATGGGAATGTGAGTTTACTTTCACCGAGAAAATGGCCTTGCTTTTTGATATTTGGCTTATTTTCCACACCTTAGCAGTCGTGTTTGAAGAAAAAGGAGAACGGCCTCTTCGGCACCGTACCAAACCACCAGCGTCAGTTTTATGAAGCATTGCTACTTAGTTTATTTTTGTTTGATGACAGCGGCCTCGTTTGGTCAAAAAACGCACACCGTTCAGGTAGAAATGAGCGCAATAGCGGGGTCGTCTAACCAGGTGCCTTTTTGGCACCAAGCCAACCAGTTTGGTGCAGCTCCCAGTGCGTTGCCCGCGCTAACGGGCAGGGTTCGGATTTTTTCTGATCCCGTTCCACCAAAAAGTAGCACGGGCAAACGCCGCCTGCTGGATTGGAACTACGGATTAGACGTGGTGGGCAATGCCGCCTCTCGGTCTAATGCGGCACTTATTGAAGGGTATTTGGGCGTGCGGCTGGGTGCTTTTCGGATAGAAGCAGGCCGCAAACGCGAAACAATCGGACTCATAGACACGCTCCTGACCACGGGTGCGGTAAGTTATTCGGGAAACGCCCTTCCCATTCCCAAAGTACAACTGAGCACCAACGGTTTTGTGGAGGTTCCTTTTACCAAGCAGCTATTTGCCTTTCAGAGTACTTTTGCCCACGGCTGGTTTGGCCCTCAGCGCATTTCGCCCAACTACTTTCGGACTCCTCCCGACGGCGTTTTAGATTACTACGGGCATTACGTGGAGACTTATTTTCACCAGAAAACGTTTTATGGCAGGTTTGGCAAGCCCACCTGGAAAGTAAATCTGTACGGAGGTTTCAACGATTTGGCGTTTTGGGGCAACGAAGCCGTTATCTGGAACCCTGGTTTCCAGCTATCTACCGCCGAGTCTTTCCGGCGGGTTGCCATGGGTATAAACTGGTCAGGCAGTAAAGTAGGTAATCATTTTGGCACCATAGATCTGGCCGCCAGCATCAAAGGAAAAGCGTGGGACGTGTTTGTGTACCGCCAAAGTATATTCGACACGGGATCCTTGCTAAATGCCCTCAATATTGATGCACTGAATGGCATTCGTTTGCGCAATAAAAAAACGCCTGGCAATACGAACTGGTACTTTAAAAACGTATTGCTCGAATTTCTGTACACCAACGACCAACGCGAACCACTGGTCAGCTCAGGGCGCAACGACTATTTTAACCATTATCTTTACTTAGACGGTTGGTCGTACAGAGGCAGGGGCTTGGGAACGCCCCTGGCTGCAATAGACCGTGACTTGAAGGGATTTGTAGGGAACTCTGTTTACCAAGGGGGCTACATTGCCAACAACCGAATCGTGGCATTGCACGTGGGTCTGGACGGAACCTACAAAAGAGAGACCCGATTTATGGCAAAATTTTCTCTTAGCCACAACAAAGGAACTTATGGGGCTGAGTTCCCAACTCCCAGAAACCAATTATCTTCCTTTGTTTCGGTGAGCAAACCGCTGCGCGTTTTGGGCGGTTCCGAGGGGCGCTTAAGCCTGTCGGCCGACGTGGGCGAGTTGTACCCCGCTCGGGCGGCGGTTCAGGTGAGTATTCTCAAGACTTGGCATCTTTAACCTGAGTGGTTAGGTTGCTTGTGGCAAGCCACCGCTTTGCATAAGCCACCAGTAGGCCAATAACTACGCCCAGCACTGCGAAGCCCAAGACCATGGTAGCGCGCTGGGGTTCGGTTTTTTTGATGGGAATGCGCGGCATTTCCAACGTTTTGAACACTGGTGTTTCTTCCTCTACTTTTATTTTTGTTTGTTCGAGTTGCTTCGACAGATCGGTGTAAACGGTCTGCGCCAGCACAAACTCCGACAGTAGGCGTTCGCCCTCTATCTGCGCCATGTTCATAACCAGCCCTCGGTGGCTATCTTTGTAGCTTTGAAGGGCCACCTGAGCACCTTGGTAGCGGCGACGAGCCTCTTGCACGCGCTCAGACAAAAATTTGAGCTGCTTACGGACTTTATCGGTGCGGTACGTAGACACATAGTTGAGCAGGTATTCGAGCGACAACCGCGCCACACTGGCCGCCACTACGCGGTCGCGCATTTTGGCAGTAATCGTAATGATAGCCGTCTTTTTGTCGAACGTAGCCGACACCCGCTTCAGCACATCCTTGGTTAAAATATCCTGTTTTTTCGATATTTCGAGCGTCTGACTCAGACCCTTCGGATCGTACAATTGAGCAGTGTCTGGGGCGCTTTCGAACCAAGACTCAATGTAGGGTATCTTGGCCGACTCTTCCAAATACACTTCAAGGGGCATGCTTTTCTTCATCGACGACACGTACACCTGCTGTTTGAGCAGGTGCATTGCAAAGGGCATACTTTGCAACACGTTGGGGTAAAGGTCAGGGCGGACGGCATCGGTCGATGACATATTGTCGAGATTAATACCCGCCAAGCCAGCCAACGCGCTCAGGTTTCCGCCAAAGCCCGCCGTTGAAGTAGATTTGAGTTCGGGGAGCACTTTGGCCTCCGACACAAACTCGTTTTTGTTGAGCAGCGCCACCACCACCCCAAAAAGGGTGAAGGCAATGGTACTCTTTATTACTGCGGCGCGACTGTCTTTCAAAAACTGAACGATGTCAGCGAGGCTGATTTCTACTATGTCGTCTTGATCTTGCATTGGTTGTTTTTCAAATTCATTTTGATACGCTGATGGTAGGGTAGAGGTGTCACGCCTGAAGCATTGGTCTACTTTCGCAACAACGATGCCGTTACGATGAGCAACGTGGTGAGGGTTGAGAATATACTGATCTTCTCGCCGGTAGTCAGCCCACTGCCGTCGCTTATTTTGAAGGGTACAAATATTGTTGATCCAGGCTCTACCTTGGGGTTGATATTGAAAAACAGAAACTTGCGGGTGCGGTCGGTGAGCCCGTTGGCGTAGGTAATAAATGCCTTGCTACGGCGTGCGTTGTCTGTGTAGCCGCCTGCGCGGGCTATGTAGTCCTGAAACTTGTAGGTTGGTTCAAAAGCCACCGAATTGGGGTTAAGCAGGCCGCCGACGAGCTTGACGGTCTCTGATTTCTTGGGAACCAGCAACGTATCGCCGCTTTCTAACAACAAGTTGGCGGGCTGGGTTGGGTTGGTTATTATCGACGCAATGTCAATCCCTACGCTTTGGCCTTTGCGCAAAAACCGCGCTCCGTGCAGGTAGGCCTCTTCGGTAGGGCTGCCCGCTCGCGCTATCAAGTTGGAGATTCGTTCGGCTTTGGTTTCGATGGTGTAGCTACCTGGGTACTTTACCTCACCGAGGGCAGTTACCTGCCGCTGCACTTCGTAGCGCGGGGTGGTGCGCACATATACAATGTCGAAGGGCTGTAGCACGTAGGAGGCATCCTGCGGGCTGAGTTTTAGGTCGGCACTAATGCCCAGTTCAATGATCTGGGCTTTTTGGTTTTCACCTACCGTTGATCCACTGCGGATGCGGCGCGAAATTTCTATTTTTGAAGGCGAGGCGGCATCGCTAAAACCACCCGCCATTATAATAAGGTCGGCCACCGACATATTGCTGGCATACTCCAAGGTGTCGGAGGGTTCGTTCACGGCTCCTGATATGCCCACGGTATATCGTTCGCGGAGTTCTTTCACTGATTTAATGCTCACGCTGTCCAAGCGTTTGAGCGGTATGTCGTCGGCTTGGCCACCCATCAGCTGTGCCACGTCGAAGGCCACCTGTTCGTTTTCTAAGTCGTCTCGCTGGCGGAAAATAATTCCGCGCGCCCGAAAGGCATCCTCGCGGAGGCCTTCTGCCTGGGCAATTAGTTCTTTCACGGTTTTAGTGCCCGCCTCAATGGCGTATTCGCCAGGGCGATAGACAGCACCCGTGATTTGTACGCGGTTCTCGTAGCGCGAGATGATCGATCCGACCGTGTATCGGTCGCCTGCTTGGGGCACAAAATCAGCAAACTCGGCTTGCGTCACGTTGGCCAACCGAAGCTCCTTTTCGGTGTTTCGGCGGAGCGTTATGCCAAAACGGTATGCTTTATCGGTGAACCCACCCGCAAAACCCAACAATGTTTTGAGCGTTTCGGTGGGCTTTATTTCGTAAATAGCTGGTCGCTTCACCTGGCCGACGAACTCCACGCGGTCGCCGTAATCAGCAATTCGGATCACGTCCTGGTCGCGGAGGCGTATGTTGTCTTTTTCATCGGCACGCAGCAAAAAGTCATACAAATCCACGGTACGAACCACTTTATTGTCGCGCACCACGGTTATTTGGCGGTACGAACCATTTTCTGACGGGCCGCCAGCTAAGTATAAAGCGTTGAACACACTGGCAAAAGACGAGACCGTGTAAGTGCCTGGGCGGGTTGCCTCGCCAGTAACGGTCACTTTAATGCTGCGGATGTTGCCGAGTGTAATCTGAGCGTAGGAGCCGCTCACGCCCAAGCCCGAATACTCGCGCCGCAGACGGGCGGTTATGCGCTCGCGGGCATCCTCAATGCTGAGGCCACTCACAAACACGGGTGCTAAGTTGTTGATCTGCACCGTGCCCTCGGGGCTTACTTTGAGTTTGAATGTCTCCTGCGAGTTGCCGTATATCACAACATTGAGCTCATCGCCTGGCCCCAGTTGGTATCCTTTGGGCGTGGCTATTTGTAGGTTAGGTTCAAAAATTTGGGCGGGATTTTTAAAAAGCGACGCTCCGAAAACGATTGATTTTCCAGCGTCTTCTTTAACGGGGCTTTCGTCTTTTATCGACAATTTGCCCAGCTGCTTCCGAACACCCGTCTTGGTGGTGTCTATACCGTCGAAGTTCTTGCTGTTTGCGCCGCCACTACTACGTTTAGCACCGCCCGAAGACTGTAATTTGGCGAGTCGCTCGCGCATTTTCACAATGTCGATTTGGGAGTATCCCTGAGAGATGGCCATCTGCTCGATCTGAGACTCAGTGAGGCCGCTGCGCTGGGCGCGGTCGAAAAACTGCTGCACTTGGTCGTCGGTGAGCTGATCTACCCGCGACTGTGCCATTAGGTTATTTGGTTGAGCCAGAGAAAAACACAAAAAAAATGCGATGGTGGCTTTAATCAACGGGGCATTGAGCCTGCGGAGAAAACACTTTGGGGAGATACCTTTTTTCACGAATGATAATTAATAATAACTAAACCCTGTCTTGCTTTGGACAAACTACTATTGCAAAACCAAGTTTAATATACATTTATAAACACAAAAGTAGTACATTTCAAAGGTACTGCCCAAACTAATGTCGATAAATTTGGTTTACGAATCCACCAAGTTAGCGAGCGGTTTTGCGGTTGGTTCTCCACTGGCTCGTCTGTTCGGGCAAAATAGACGCTTTTTCGCGGCTCGGTGCTGGCGTTTGGTTGTGCATCAAATGGCCAACGAGCGCTGCTGCTACGTTCATTTCATGGTGGTTGGGTTCGGTCAGTAGCACTTCGGGTTTGAAATACAGCCCTACAAATCGGGTGTCGAACTGGCCAGATAAAAATGCTTCGTGGTCCATCACAAACCGGCAAAACGGCAGCGTAGTCTGAACGCCTGCAATCTGGTACTCGTCGATGGCGCGACGCATTTTTTCGATCGCCTCGGTGCGGTTTTTGCCATACGTAACGAGTTTTGCGATCATGGGATCGTAGTAAATCGAGATTTCCATGCCCTGCTCCATGCCATCGTCCACGCGCACGCCATTGCCCTGGGGGCGAACGTAGGTGTGAAGCGTGCCAACGTCGGGCAAAAAATTATTGGCGGGATCTTCGGCACAAACCCGTATTTCGAGGGCGTGGCCCCGAATGCTAAGGTCGGCTTGGGCGAAAGACAGCTGTTTTCCTTCGGCTACCCAAATCATTTCTTTTACCAGATCGACCCCGGTGATGAGCTCGGTGACGGGGTGTTCGACTTGCAGGCGGGTGTTCATCTCTAAAAAATAGAAATCCAGGTTTTCGTCCACAATAAACTCTACCGTACCCGCACCGTGGTAATTACAGCCCCGCGCCACATCTACGGCACACTGGCCCATGGCATCCCTAATTTGGGGCGTTAGCACCGACGAGGGGGCTTCTTCGACCACTTTTTGGTGGCGGCGCTGAATACTGCACTCCCGCTCAAAGAGGTGCACCACATTGCCGTGTTGGTCGGCCATGACCTGGATTTCGATGTGGCGTGGTTTGGTAATGTATTTTTCGATGAACACCGAGCCGTCGCCAAACGACTGCACGGCCTCAGACACCGCCCTGTCCATTTGCTCGTCAAATTCTTCGGCGTTTTCGACCACCCTCATGCCTTTGCCACCGCCACCAGCCGAGGCTTTGATGAGCACTGGGTAGCCCACTTGCGCGGCGGTAAGTTTGGCGGCAGTGCGGTCGGTAATGGCCTCATCTACACCAGGAACCAGCGGCACGTTCATGCGGCGTGCGGCTTGTTTGGCGGCTATTTTACTGCCCATGACCTCGATAGATTGCGGCGACGGGCCAATAAAAATAAGCCCCGCCTCGGACACCGCCCGCGAAAACTCGGCGTTTTCGGACAAAAAGCCGTAGCCAGGGTGGACGGCATCGACCCCCAAATCGTGGCAGATTTGAATGATTTTATCCGCCCTTAAATACGATTCTTTGGCGGGCGGCGGCCCCACGCACACCGCCTCGTCGGCGTAGCGCACGTGGGGGGCATTGCGGTCGGCCTCCGAATAAATGGCCACCGTCGAGATACCCATTTCGCGGGCCGTTCGCATGATGCGGAGGGCTATTTCGCCCCGGTTGGCAACGAGGATTTTAGTGATTTTTTTCATTGGTATGGTTTGGCAATGGGTTCGGAATAAAATGGTGCGCTGGGGGTTCGGAATGCCACTAACGGCCAAACGACGCTTTTAGCCTATCCACCAACATTTGGGTGGGTGCGATATTAGACAAAATGCGTAACGCAAGCAAATGGCAACGTCGATTTGTTGCGCACGTTGAACATTCATTAAAAATGCTGGACGACGAACAGGTAAAGCGGCATTCCGATGGTGATATTGATCGGGAACGTTACGGCCAGTGCCATCGGCAGAAACAAGCCCGCGTCGGCCTTCGGTACGGTGATTTTCATGGCGGCGGGCACGGCGATGTACGAGGCACTGGCCGCTAAAATGGCAAATATAAAACGATCGGCAACGTCGGTGGTGATGGCGCCACTCGCGATGCCAAACAGGCAACCATTGAATAGCGGAACAACGATGGCGAAAATGAGCGGAAATGCCCCATACGAAAAGAACGATTTGAGTTTTCGCCCGCTCACAATGCCCATATCGAGCAAAAATATGGCCAGAAAACCCTTGAACAAATCGTTGGTGAATGGCTTGATGCCTTCGGCCTGCTTGGCATCGGCAAAATACCCGATTATTAAGCTCCCCAAAATCAACAATACGCTCCCGTTGGTGAACGAGTGCTTTACTACACCAAGCATTTTGATGGCGGTTGGTTCTTGTTTGTTGTACATCGAGATCAGCACCAAACCAACAATAATCGCTGGCGACTCCATCAGCGCCATAATAGCCACCATGTGTCCGCGCATGAGTAGTTGTTGCGAGTCGAGGTACGAAACCGCCGTTACGAACGTGACCGCGCTCACCGAGCCGTAGGCAGCCGCAATCGCGCCAGCATCAAACACATTGAATTTTCTTTTGAGGATAAAAAACGTATACATCGGAATAACCGAGGCAATACCCACTCCAAAGAGCATACTGAGGGCAATTTCGCTGTTGAGTGTTTCGTGAGATAACTCCTGGCCGCCTTTGAAACCTATCGAAAACAGTAAATATAAAGAAATGAATTTTGATGAATTGGGCGGAATTTCTAAGTCACTTTTGAGATAAACAGCCACAATGCCCAACACAAAAAATAGTAAAGCGGGGTTGGTTAGGTTTTCTGTCAGTAAATGAACGTTCATAGGTTTTGGTGACTGGTACGGCTAAATAAATATTGTCTCTTAGGGTATGTTTTGAGATCGTAATTTATTGATAATGAGATAATTATGATTTTTATAATGGCTTTAAACTCCTGGTAATTTGGCAGATTTTTTTTTCTTGTCGTGTTTCTACCCAATTCTGAAATCGTATAAAGTTCGATATTTTCAAAAAGATACACTAAAATATTGATTATCAACAGTTTTTTAATCTAAAACAAACTCTTAAAAGCCGCCCACGCGGCTGAGTGAATCTACGGATAGATGGCCGATAAAAATTACAAAGGAATGACAAGGGTAACTTTGGTGCCTTCGGGCTTGTCTTCATAAACCACAAAATCTTTGATAGTTGTGTTCCGACTCAACAACTTCAAACGTTCTGCCGTGGCGGAGGTCGAAAAGGATTCGTGCTGCTGAACTTGTTTACTTTTTATTTCGGCAGATTTTGCTCTTCCTACGCCATTGTCTTCAACCACACAAATGAGGTTTTCCTCGGCATCGTCTAAGACAAATTGTATGCTCAATCGCTTCTCGCCCGCCTTGTGCAAGAGCCCGTGTTTGACGCTGTTTTCTACGAACGGCTGGATGAGCATGGGTGGAATTTGGTGGTAGTCCTCATCGATGTTCTCACCAAGTGAAATAGTATAATCGAAGCCCTCCGTAAATCGCATTTTTTCCAATTCAAGGTACTTTGTCAGGATTTCTACTTCGGTGGCAAGGTTGATTTTTTTCTTGCCCGAAACCGTCAAGATTTGCCTTGTCAGGTACGTGAAATTGCCCATTTGTTCGTTGGCAAGGGTTTTGTCGCCATACATAAATTGCTCCTGAATACTGTTGAGGGCATTGAACATAAAATGCGGATTCATCTGGCTTTTGAGGGCTTTCAGTTCGCTTTCAGTGGCTTTTTGTTCAATCTCAATGCGGCGCTGGGCTTCTTCTAACTGATTGGTTAATAGTTCATTGGCTTTCTTTTCTCTGAATCTTGTAAACGAAAAATAGGCAATGGCAGCCAATGCTAAAATCCCTCCTAAAATACTGTAAATGAGGGTGTTTTTGCGTTTAGAATTGAGTTCTGAGATTTGCTTTTGCTGGGCTAACTCTTTAATTTGTATTTCTTTCTTTTCAGTCTCGTATTTGGTTGATAGTTCCTGAATTGTTTTGTTTTTTTCTATGCTGTAAATGCTGTCTCGAAGGCTGGTATATTCTTTCAAATACTGATAGGCATTACGAATATCATTTATTTCAAAATAATTCATAGTGTAAATAATTCGTTGTAAAGTGCTAAATTAGCTAAAAAAAGCGATGGCAACGATAAAGTTAATTATTTATAACGATTTAGGGGAAGAAATAGGCGTTAGAGAAAAGATTTTGGAAA
>JAAFKE010000011.1 GCA_013298215.1 Cytophagales bacterium
GGCTGAATTTTAGGCGAAGATTGTTTCGAGATGTCGAAAAAACTATACTTTCAGCTGAAGCCATGTTACAAATTGCCTTTATATCGTTTATTATCAACAGGTTATAATTCCAAAACAAACTCTAAGGTGCAGCACCCAAAACCGACGCATCAAAGTGCGTCGATGAAGGCCACTAACCAGTCGCTTTTGAAAAAGAAAAGTAGGGTGGGAATCATCAGCACAACGACGATAATTTGTTGGTAAACGGTGAGCTGCGGCGCGCCAGTTTTTTTATCGGCCTCCCTAAAATAGAGCATAAACGGGATTTTGAGGTAATAAAAAAGCGAAATAACCGCGTTGAGTAGCCCTACCAGCAGCAGCACCAGCAGCAGCGTATTTTGGCTGGTTTGGTACGCCTCCCAAAGCCCCGAAAACACCAGTAGCTTGCCCATAAAACCCGACGTGGGCGGTAAGCCAACCAGCGCCAAAACGGCTACCGTGAGCGCTATCCCCGCAATTTTGTGTTGCCAACCCAAACCCGCAAACGAAGCCAGGCGGCCGTCGGGCGCGAGCCATTCGATGAGCAAAAAAACCGTCCAGTTAAAAAACAAAAACGTGGCCACGTAAAAACTGGCCGCTCGCAGGCCCGTTTCGTTGAGTGCCACCACGCCCACCAGCATAAAGCCCGCCTGAGCCACCGTGGAGTAGGCCAACATTCGCTGGGCGTTGGTTTGCCAAAGCGCCGACAGGTTTCCGACCAAAATACTCGCCAAGGCCACCGCCGCCAGCAACAACTGGAAACTGGGCGGCAACGCCATGGCCAGCCGCATGAGCATGAGCAGCGCAGCGGCTTTGGGAGCAACCGAAAAAAAAGCCGCCACGGGCGCGGGCACCGCCTCATACACGTCGGGAGTCCAGACGTGGAAGGGAACGAGCGAGAGTTTGAAAAACAGCCCGCTGAGGGTGAGCAAACCCGCCACAAAAAGCGGAAAAGTGCCGTTTTGGCCGAGATTCTGGGCAAAAACATCGCTTGTAATGTCGAGCGTGGCGGCCATGCCGTAGCACAGCGACATTCCGTAGAGCATCAGGCCCGAGCTCAAAGCCCCGAAAAGTAAGTATTTGAGCGCACCCTCGCTGGCTTTGCGCGTGGGCGAAAAAGCCGTAAAAATATAAGAACACACCGACACCACTTCGATGCTCAGGTAGATGCTGAGTAGGTTTACGGCCATTGTCATGAGGCACAAACCCAGCAAAAAGGCGGGAAGAATAGACATAAATTCGGGCGGGTGCGCCGACCGCCAACCCACACTGAGCAGCAGTAGAAAGGCCGACACCAGCATGATGACCTTGAAAAAAACGGCTTTGTTGTCTACGTAGAGCAACCGCGAGAACATAAAGTGCGGGTTGGCCTGCCATTGCTTAGATACCAAAAACAAGGTGACGAGCACCAGCGTTAATGCCAATGACCAGAGCATTTGCTGCCTTTTGGGGTGGTTTTTCAGAAAAATCTCGGCCAAAATGAGCAACACGAAACCAGCAGTTAGCGCCAGTTCGGGCAAAAAATACGCGAGGCTTCGGAATATTCCGTCGAGGAGAGCGTTGATAGTCAAGTTTTTTGGAATAAATTTGTTTGCATTTCAACACAAAAGTACGACTACCATGAAAACTAAACTATTTCTTTTCGCTTTCATTCTGCTTGCGGGGTCGGGGCAGGCCCAGTTTATGAACGACATCAACGGGCGACCCATGTTTGAGTCTGGCTACATCGACACCGAGGGCAGTCCCTATTTCAACGACAACTGGACGGGCGGTTTTGTGGTCTCGCCCAAGGGCAAACGCTACGAATACAAAAAACTGAAATACGACACCTACAAAGACGAACTCGAATACGAGCACGCGGGGGCGCTGTTCAGGCTGTCGTCCGAAATATCGGGTTTTGAACTCGCCGATGGCCAGGGCACGGTGTTCAGAAATGGCTTCCCGGCGGTAGATCGGCAGACTAAAAACAGTTTTTATGAGGTATTGTACGACGGCACTACTCCTTTTTTGAAACGAATTCGGACGATTATTCAACAAGAAAAACCCTACAATGCGGCCACCACCACGAAGCGTTTTACTACCGACGAGACTTTCTATTTGTTGCGAAACGGTTCTTTGGTACGGGTTAAAAAAGACAAAAAATCAATTTTAGCCCAACTCGAAGACCAACGCCCCCTGCTCGAAAAATTTATCAAAGACGAAGACCTCAATTTGTCAAAAATAGAAGACATTGAGCGGTTGCTGGAACAGTACGACTCGCAGAAAGCGGGCAAGTAATATGAAAATTAGGGCAAACGGCGGTATTTTAGAGCATTGTTCATTTATAAATTGCACTAAAAAGTGTTATTTTTGATTTTTTATTAGCTCTTAAATTCTTACAAAAAGCAATGGAAGCCATTATTGATTATTTCCGCACCATTCCGTCGTCGCACCGTAGTGCTATTTTGGTGGGCGGCATCGCCCTTTTTTGGCTTATCGAAGGGGCCGTACCGTTGTATCGGTTTCGGTACAATAAGCTCAAACACGCGGGGGTCAATATTTTCTTTACCGTGACGAGTATCGTTGTCAATTTCTCGTTGGCATTTATTTTGCTCAAAGCCAGCGACTGGGCGGTGGCGCACGGGTTTGGTTTTTTGCAGTGGCTGCCGCAGTTGCCGCTCTGGGCGTTTGCGGTGGTGGGTATGCTCACCCTCGATCTGGTGGGCGCGTGGCTGATTCATTACACCGAACACCACGTGCGCTGGATGTGGAAGTTTCACCTCGTGCACCACTCCGACACGCACGTAGACACGACCTCGGCCAACCGCCACCACCCTGGCGAAAGCATTTTTCGGTTTGTGTTTACCACGGCCGCCATTTTTATTGCCGGTGCGCCCATGTGGCTGGTGTTTATGTACCAAGCGTTTTCGGTGGCACTGTCGCAGTTCAACCACGCCAATATTATGTTGCCCCGCTGGTTGGATAATATACTGAGCTGGGTCATCGTAACCCCAAATATGCACCACGTGCACCACCACTACGTATTGCCTTATACCGACACCAACTTTGGCAACATTTTTTCGATTTGGGACCGCCTTTTTGGCACGTTCAGTACATTAGATCCCGATAAATTGGTATACGGCATTGATACCCACATGAACCCCGAAGAAAATGCGCAGATTCAAAACCTGCTCAAAATTCCATTCGGTAATTACCGCCCGCCCACGGTGGTAAAATGACGGTAAATTAGGCGGTTGCTTGTGCCCTTGGTTATAAATAGACCATTGGTATGATACTTACTTTTCATAAATACAATGGAGACAGTTTGCGTAGAAAATAAAATATTTGATAAAACCGACTTTGCTCAAAAGCCACTGCCGAAGGGCGAGTATGAAAACTGCACTTTTATTGCCTGCGAACTCTCAAATGCCGACCTTACAGACTTTAAGTTTTCTGAATGTGAGTTTCTAAGCTGCAACTTGAGCTTGGCCAAATTAACGAGAACGGCGTTTCGAGACATAAAATTTAAGGAGTGTAAAATGCTGGGGCTTCATTTCCAAAACTGTGACCAGTTTGGGCTTTCGCTGGGCTTCGACGTTTGTAACTTGACGCACTCTTCGTTCTATCGGACAAAATTAAAAAAGACGATTTTTAAAAGTTCACAATTTCACGAGGTGGACTTTACGGAATGTGATCTGACCAGCTGTGTTTTTGACAACTGCGACCTGGCAGGAGCAACGTTTGAAAACACCATCATTGAAAAAGCCGACCTTCGGACTTCGTTCAATTATTCCATAAATCCCGAGATCAACCGAATGAAAAAAGCCAAATTCTCACTGTCGGGAGTTGCTGGACTTTTAGACAAGTACGGTATTGAGATAGACCGAACAAGCTGATAAGCGGTACGAAAAACGTTAAAAAGGCCGTTGTCAGTGTCCGCACTGACAAGCAAAGTCATACGTATATCGTTGTCAGTGAAGACACTGACAACGGCCTTGGTTGCCAGTGAGGACACTGACAACGGCCTTGACAACGGCGTTTTTGTACATCAAACTAAATTGTGAAAATAGTAAAATGATTAAAATTGGAATCGTCGCGGTCTCTGACCGTGCTTCGCAGGGCGTGTACGAAGACATTTCGGGCGGGGCTATCATCGATACCCTCCACGACTACTTGCTGTCGGAGTGGCAGGCTGTTTATCGGCTCATCCCAGACGAGCAGTGGCTCATCGAACAAACGCTCATCGAACTCGTGGAGGCTGAGGGCTGTAGTTTGGTGGTGACTACGGGCGGCACTGGCCCCGCCCCGCGCGACGTGACCCCCGAGGCCACCGAGGCGGTTTGCCACAAAATGATGCCTGGCTTCGGCGAACTCATGCGCGCCACCAGTTTGCAGTTCGTTCCCACGGCCATATTGTCGCGGCAAACGGCGGGGATTCGCCACCAGTGCTTGATCCTGAACCTGCCCGGCAAGCCCAAGTCTATCCGCGAATGTTTAGACGCAGTTTTTCCCGCTGTTCCGTACTGCATTGACCTCATCGGCGGGCCGTTTTTAGAAACCAAGCCCGACATTATAAAGGTGTTTAGGCCAAAAATCTAAAAATCTAATCAATTTAGTATGCTTGCATAATATCTCACAGTCCGTATATTTGTGTCCGTACACAAACCACTGTCAGAATACTCACTCACAACAAATTATAAGACTAAAATATGAACCGTAGCATAAAAAAAGTGGCCGTTTTAGGGTCGGGAATCATGGGGTCGCGGATAGCGTGCCATTTTGCCAATATTGGCGTGGAGGTTTTGTTGCTCGACATGGTGCCGCGCGAACTCAATGCCGCCGAAAACGCCAAAGGACTCTCGACCGACCACCCCATGGTGCGCAACCGAATCGTGACCGAGTCGTTTCAGAACACCCTCAAAGGCAGCCCCGCGCCACTCTACAATGCTAAATTTGCAAGCCGCGTTCGGTTGGGCAATTTCGACGATAACCTAAAAGAAATAAAAGACTACGATTGGATTATTGAAGTGATTGTGGAGCGGCTGGACATTAAAAAGAGCCTCTTTGAAAAAGTAGACGCCCTCCGCAAGCCTGGTACTTTGGTGAGCTCAAACACCTCGGGCATTCCGATTCACCTCATGGCCGAGGGGCGCAGCGATGATTTCCGCGCCCATTTTTGCGGCACGCACTTTTTCAACCCTCCGCGCTACTTGCGCCTCTTGGAGATTATTCCTACGCCCCAAACTGACCCCGCCGTGGTGGATTATCTCCTAAACTACGGCGATCTGTATTTGGGAAAAACCACCGTTTTGTGTAAAGATACTCCTGGGTTTATTGCCAACCGACTGGGTATTTATGCCATGGTGCAAACCATACGGATGGCCGAAGAAATGGGCCTGACCGTGGAGGAAGTCGATAAACTAACCAGCACCGTGGTGGGGCGGCCCAAATCGGGCACGTTCAGGCTGTCGGACGTGGTGGGCTTAGACACGTCGGTGCACGTTTCAAACAATCTTTACGCGTCTGGCGAAGGCATAGACGAATCGCGCGGGGCGTTTATTTTGCCAGCATCCATGCAGACACTTTACGACAATAAGTGGCTCGGCGACAAAACGGGGCAAGGCTTTTATAAAAAAACGAAGGTAAACGGCAAGACGGTTATCTTGGCCCTCGACTTGAAAACGATGGAGTACAAACCGTCGCAGAAGGTGCGTTTTGCCACCTTAGAAAGCACAAAAGCGATTGATAGTCTTAAAAAACGCTTTGGCGTTTTGCTGGCTGGTAGCGACAAAGCCGCTGAATTTTACCGCAAATCTTTTGCCGATAGCTTCCGGTACGCCACTTTCCGAATCCCCGAAATATCGGACGAACTTTACCGCATAGACCAGGCCATTTGCGCGGGTTTTGGCTGGGAAATGGGAATGTTCGAGACCTGGGATGCCATTGGTGTACAAAAAATGATCGGTATCATGGAAAAACTCGATCTCAAACCCGCACCGTGGGTCTATGACATGACGGGTGCTGGCCACAGCTCTTTTTACAAAGTCGAGAACGGAAAGAAATTGTATTACGATGCCACCAGCAAAGCCTACAAAGCAATTCCTGGGCAAGAATCGTTTATTATTCTCGAAAACTTGTCGGACAATGTAGTCTGGAAAAACCCAGGAGCTACCGTCTATGACCTCGGCGACGGGATTGTGAACTTAGAGTTTCACTCAAAAATGAACACCTTCGGCGCCGAAGTGGTGGAGGGTGTGCAACGGGGCATTGCCATCGCCGAAAAAGACTTTAGGGGCTTGGTTATAGGCAACGATTCGTCCGAGGCGTTTTCGGCGGGTGCAAATCTGGCCATGCTCTTCATGTTTGCCGTCGAGCAGGAGTTCGACGAGGTGAACTTGATGATTGCCCAATTTCAACAAACCATGATGCGGGCCCGGTACTCGGCCATTCCGGTGGTGGGTGCGCCCCACACGCTCGCGCTGGGGGGAGGCTGCGAAATAAACCTGCACTGCGACAAAATAGTGGCGCACTCCGAGACCTACATGGGGCTCGTCGAACTGGGCGTTGGCCTCATTCCAGCGGGCGGTGGCACCAAAGAAATGGCCCTGCGGTGCTCGGATATGTACCAAAACGGCGACCCAGAACTGAACATTCTCCAAGCTGCCTTTATGAATATTGCCCAAGCCAAGGTTTCTACGTCGGCACACGAGGCACTTGCCATGAACTACCTCCGCCCCACCGACCAGATTGTGCTGAACCGCAGCCGCCTCATTGCCGAGGCCAAGCAGGCGGCCGTAGAAATGGCCGAAAACGGATACACCCAACCCAAGCAACGCTCCGACATAAAGGTGCAAGGCAAAACGGGTATCGCGCTCTTCGAGGCGGGGCTGGCCTCGATGCGGATGTCGAACTATATTTCTGACCACGACGCTAAAATTGCCCAAAAACTTGCCTACGTCATTTCGGGCGGCGACCTGAGCTACCCCCAAAACGTGACTGAATCTTATCTGCTTGATCTGGAGCGGGAAGCGTTTTTGTCGTTGTGCGGCGAAAAGAAAACCCTCGAAAGAATGCAAGGGCTACTCACGGGCGGCAAGCCGCCGAGGAACTAATTGCGCGGATTTTAGAACGCCAGCCCCGCTCGGCGATGGTTGAACTTTTACGGCCTATTTTTGGTTTTTTGGGTACTTTAACAACACATTATTAATCCAGCATCGACCATGGTAACGGTAACTGATAAAGCAAAAGATAAAATAATAGAGCTGCGAAACCAAGAAAACCACCCCGCCCAAAACCACATTAGAGTGGGTGTGGTGGGGGGCGGCTGCTCTGGACTGATGTATAATTTGGAGTTCGACTCCCAAAAGCTGGCCACCGACATGGAGTTTGAGGACAAGGGCGTAAAGATTGTCGTTGATAAAAAAAGTATTCTGTACTTGGCTGGCACAGTCCTCGATTTTTCGGACGGCCTCAACGGCAAAGGCTTCCAGTTTGTCAATCCGAATGCGTCGCGCACCTGCGGTTGCGGCGAGAGTTTCGCGGTATAATATTCCCAAAAAACCCACAACAAAAAAACACCCACCAGAAAGGTCAGTTGCCTTTTTCTGGTGGGTGTTTTTTGTTACACTACACCCCGCCCAAAGCCTGCCTAAGCCGCTGACCTTCGGCAATGAGTTGTTGGTTGTGGGCGAGTAGTTGCTGGTTGAGAGCCATAACCTGCTGCAATACCGTCGATTGTGATTCGTTCGGTATTTCAGGGGCTTCTACCGTGCCATTTTTCACCACCGACACTTTATCGTTGGTTTTTACGATTTGGTACTTCTCGTTCTTGTAGGTTAGCAATTCTACAAAATCCATGCTAAACACTTTACTCAAACCCTCCAAATGAGTAAGGTTTAGGTTAGTTTTGCCCGTTTCGAGTTTGCGGTATGCCTCTCTGCTCATACTAAGCTCGAAAGCAACATTTTCTTGGCTAAGGCCTTTTTCAACCCTGATTTTACGCAGGTTATTGGCAAAATTTTGTAGATTTTCCATTGTTTTGCAGGGTTTAACTGGGCTTGCTCAAATATAGAATAATTACATATTCTTGTACCAATTATTTGAAGAAAAAAGGGCAATAAGCTAAAAAGTTGCAAAATTGTGCGAAGAAGTTGCATTTTGCAACCACAGGTAGTTGTGGAGGCCAGATGGGTAGATGTATCTTGCATCAAATAAATGATAGTTGCACCATAAAACCATCCCAAATGAAGAAATACATCATTTGCATCTCCTACGCTATTGTTACAGGCTTAATTATGTGGCGTTTGTTTTGGTGGGGAAAAAACTACGCCCAGCAGCGGCTTCATAATGACCATGCTGTTGTAACAAAACAAACAAATACGTAGTTAGTGTTGCTGAAACACACTCATTGCATTAAACAAACTCTAAGATGAAGGAATATTTTTCACTTTTCGCCTGGTCTGTCTTTACTGCATCTGGCTGTCACTTCCTGATGAACAACGATAATGACAAAGTTCAGAAAGTTCTTTACGGGTTATGGATATGTATCGGAATTATTAACTTTTTCACTAAGCTGATGGTGGTTATTCGTAAATAACGACGGCTTCGATATTATGTGGTTGATCTATGTATTTGTGTGAACAGGTTGTTACACAGTGCTTTACTTATTTTTAACGGGAATTATCATTGGAGCTACAACGGCTCATCTCGGCAAAATACTGCACTAAAAATTAGTTGAATAGGAATATTTTCTCTCAAAAGTAGCGTTACTGTTGGCTTTACTCCACAACCAACTTTGTACCGACCAAACGCCCTACCCATACGGCTTGGGCGTAGAAGCGCGGCTTTCTGACTTTTAAATTCAAAACAAAAATTCTTTCAACCGTGGATTTTCTAACTAAAATGTACTCCCCATCAGAGATGGACAGCCTCATCAGGGCTTGTTTCTGGGCCTTCATCATTGGATGCCTTTCGGGGGCAGCCGTGGTTCTTTGTTTGCTTAGGACGAGTGTTTAATTGCGCGAGTAACCCTCGTAAGGGTTAATTTCTTTACGAAGAAATCACCCAAAAGAGCAAAAGCGGTAGAAAATGATTTATTTTCTACCGCTTTTGCTTTTAAAACCCGTGCCTCAAATATGCCCAAAGTCAAAGAACCGCTTTTTGGTGCATATTTTCACCTGCGACATCAACAGTACACATTTACCCTACGCTCCTTTTATTACTATGCCTCAGACTTTTGGTGGATTCATGTCTGGCTGCATTTGTGTAGCATATGGTTGTTTTTTAGATTTTCTGACCAGATTTCTGGGTACGCAAATGAAGGTCTGAAAAACATAATATTGCCTTAATTCGCTTTTCCATACTTTTGAGAGTCGTACAAAATATTTGTGTTTGCTTCAATTGAAATATCCCCCAAAATATTTGATCCAATGAAAAAAAACATACAAAACTGCCTTCGATTCGTTGGAGCCATTTGTCTTTTGGCCAGCCTACAAGGCTACTCGCAAGTTTCCCTCACAGAAGCCAGTAATGCTGCTTCGCAAGATTTCAATACCTTGGCTTCATCAGGAACCAATGCCTGGACGGACAACAGCGTATTGTCGGGCTGGTACGCAAATCATACGGGTTTATCCAACTACTTAATTGGGACAGGAAGTGCCGTCACTGGGGGATTGTACAGTTTTGGGGCTTCCGCTGCCACTGACAGGGCACTTGGTTCGGTTTGTTCAAACGGCACTGGCGCAATCAGGCACGGAGTTCGCGTAAAAAATAATGGTGCCAGCAACATTACTTCGCTCACCGTTGCCTACACGGGCGAGCAATGGCGGAATGGTGGCAATACAACTGCCCATAAATTGGATTTTGCTTATTCCAACCCAGCCGCTACCGTTACTTCAGTAACAGTTGGCACTTTTATAGACCTCAATACCCTGGACTTTACGGGGCCAATTGCCACCGCTACCACCGCCGCTTTGGATGGCAATGCTGCTGCCAACCGAACCGTTATTGCGGCGCAAACTATTACGGTAACAATTCCCGCTGGACAAGAAATTATGCTTCGTTGGGAAGATTTGAATGATACAGGGAATGACCACGGACTGGCAGTTGATGACTTGACTGTAACGGCCACTTTTTCTGGTTCATCTACCGACGTTCCGCCCACGGTTTCCTCTACTATTCCTGCCAACAACGCCATGAGCGTGGCCGTTGCTGCTACCATCACCATTAATTTTAGCGAGGCCGTTGATGTAGCGGCGAGTGCTTTTTCTGTTTCTCCCAGTGTTACTTTCACTACCTCGCCCGCCTTGCCCGCCACCAACGTAACTTCGGTGGTTTTGACTCCTTCGGCCAGTTTGGCCAACGCCACCGCTTATACCGTTGCGACCGATGCCACCAAAGTAACCGACAAAGACGGCACCGCCGACCAAATGGCGGCCAATAACGTATTTAGTTTTACGACCATTGCGGCACCAGGTGCTTGCGCCGTTACCAATCTCATTTCGGCCATTCAGGGCAGCGGTTCGACAGCGGCTTTAACGGGAACACGCACCATTCAAGGAATTGTGGTAAGCGATTTTCAGAACGTAACGGGTACTACCAACCTCGGTGGTTTTTACGTGCAAGAAGAAACCGCCGATTCGGACGGCAACCCTGCTACTTCCGAAGGTATTTTTGTCTTTGAAGGCACGGGTGCTTTCTTAACCAACGTGGCCGTTGGCGATAGAGTTTGCATTACGGGAACGGTAGCTGAGTTTACCAGTTCAACATCAAGTCTTACGCAAATGACCGTTTCTGCGGCTGCTAATATCGTTGTTTCGAGTTCGGGTAATGCGTTGCCCGCCGCTACTTCGGTTCAGCTGCCCGTGGCCAACGTGAGCGATTTGGAACGCTACGAAGGAATGTTGGTCAATTTGAGTGCCAGTACTGGTAACTTAGTTGTGACGGAGAATTTCCAACTGGGGCGTTTTGGGCAATTAATTTTGGCGACTAATGGCAGCAGCAACCAAACAGGAACCGATGCCCGCTTGGACCAATATACCCAGTATAACTTACCAAGTACCAGCGGTTACGCCACTTATTTGGCCGATATTGCCAAACGCAGAATCTATTTAGACGACGGTCGCGGCGTGCAAAACCCCGACCCAATTATTTTTGGTCGGGGCGGCAACCCTTTGAGTGCCGCTAATACCCTGCGCGGCGGCGACGAAGTGGCAACTGTTGCAGGTATTCTGGACGAGCGTTTCGAGGGCTATCGCATTCAAACCCTCACCAGTCCTAATTTTTTGGCTACCAATGCCCGCTCAACAACGCCACCCAGCGTGGGCGCATCTACCCTCAAAGTAGCGAGTTTCAACGTGCTTAACTATTTCAACGGCAACGGCTCAGGCGGTGGATTTCCTACTCCGCGTGGGGCCAATAATGCCGCAGAGTTTACGCGCCAACGCGATAAGATTATCAGTGCCATCGTTGGCACAGGAGCCGACGTGTTGGGGCTGATGGAATTGGAAGACGATGGCTATGGTTCAGCCAGTGCCATTCAAGATTTGGTGAATGGACTAAATGCCGTAGCTGGTGCGGGTACTTATACTTTTGTTAATCCGGGCGATATTTCGAGCGACGAAATTACGGTAGGTATAGTCTACAAACCCGCTGCCGTAGAATTAGTGGGTGCGGCAGCCGCCATACCATTTGCATTCGGTACTGGTTCTTTTACGGTAGTGGGTCGCCGCTCATTGGCCCAAACCATCAAACAAAAATCGAACAACGAAATTTTTACTTTGGTAGTGAGTCACTTCAAATCGAAAGGATCGAGTTCGGGTGGGGCAGGCGATGCCGATGCAAACGACGGACAGGCGCTTTCTAACGGCACGCGCACCCGCCAAGCCACCGATTTGAAAGATTGGCTGGCCACCAAACCCACTGGCACAAACGACACCGACTATTTGGTGCTTGGCGACTTAAACGCCTATTCCAAAGAAGACCCGCTTACTACCCTGGCCACGGCAGGATACAACAATTTGTTGCCCGCTGCTTCTTATTCTTACGTTTTTGACGGCCAAACGGGTTCGCTCGACCACGCCCTCGGAACGGGCAGTCTGGCTTCCCAAATGACTGGGGCTGACGACTGGCACATCAACGCCGACGAACCTACTGCGTTGGACTACAACACCGAGTTTAAAACGGCAGGCCAAGTTACGAGTTTATACAACACAAGCCCTTTCCGCTCTTCCGACCACGATGCCATTTTGATTGGCCTAAACCTACAAACTTGCATCAGTCCAGTGGCTTTCAACGTAACAGGCGGCGGAACAATTTGCAATGGTGTAGGCGTTGCCGTGGGTCTTTCTAATTCAGAAACGGGCGTAACTTACCAGCTAAAAAATGGTGCTACCAACGTCGGCAGTCCTGTTTCAGGAACGGGAGCCACCCTTGCTTTTGGGAACCAAACCACCGCAGGTACGTACAGCGTGGAGGCCACCAGAACAAGCGGTAGTTGCGTGGGTATGATGTTGGGAACTGCCGTAGTTGCGCTACCGCAACCAACCCTTAATTTGACCTTAAACATCAATTCGGGAACGATTGTGTACGTGGCTGACCAAATTACCGCCATCAACCAAGTGATGAGTTCGACGGTAGAATACCGAGGCGCGCAGTCGGTGATGTTACAGCCTGGTTTTGTGGCATCGGGGAATGTTTTCAGGGCGTTTATTGGCGGCTGTAATTAAAAACATTGACACAATGAACACCATCTCGCTTCCTTCCCAATACTACAACTACAACCATCAGCTCCCTTTTGACTGGTTGCAAGTTTTGCGCTTAGAAGCCCATCGCAATTATACGGCGTTTATCCTCAAAAATGGAGATAAATACCTTTCTACCAAAACGTTAGGAAACTACGAACCTTTTTTGCCCCCCTATTTTATTCGCATTCACAAGAGTTTTATCGTGAACGCAGAGGCCATTTTAAGGGTCAATCATTCTGCTAAAACCATTTTGTTGCAAGACGGTTTTATTATTAATGTTGCCCGCAGGCGTTGGAAATCAGTACGTACAAAAAACTTCCAGAGTAGTCCGAGTGCCGTCTAATGCAATTTCTAAACGCGGTAATCTTACCCCGGCATGGTTGCAGTATTTTTTATTACACTACATTTGCGTCAGTTTTAGGTGCTGGTTGTCCGCAAGCCTTGCGGACTATGCAGCTTAATAGGGAATTTGGTGCAAAACCAAAGCTGTTCCCGCAACTGTGAGTTCTGTTACAAATTGCTTTTTCTACTTTCGCCACTGGTTTTGTGTTGGTTCATAAAAGAGGGTCGGGTGCGGTGCTTTCGCTGCAACGCAACGCCCACAAAACCGCCACATAAAAAACTGGGAAGGCCACAAAAGCAACGGAACAAGTCAGGAGACCTGCCTAAGATCATTCTTGGTTGCCGTGTACGGAGGATGCACCCAGCCGAGCGTTCGATTTCATTTTCATAACTTGGTTTTGTGCCGAGGCATCCTGATAGGTGCATGATTTTGGGTATTTACACCAAAAGACTTATTTGCGTCTGGCTGTTTTTGCTGCCAGTACATGCCACGTTTGCCCAACCCGACAGCACGCGCAACCTGCCCACCGCAACGGTGCGGGGCTACGCGCCCGAGCGGTTTATGGGCGGTCTCAAAATTCAGCGCGCCGACTCCGCCCTGGCCGAGGTGTACAGGTTTCAGACCCTGGCCGATTTTTTAGCCACCCAAGCTCCGCTTCAACTCAAAAACTACGGCGCGGGGCAGCTCACCACGGTGGGGTTTAGAGGCACGTCGGCCAACCACACGGCGGTGCTCTGGAACGGCATAAACATCAATTCACCCACACTCGGCCAAACCGATTTTTCGACCATTCCGATGGCGGGTTTCGACCAGCTTTCGGTGCAGTACGGCGCGGCTGCCAGCTGCGTGGGCACAGATGCCGTGGGCGGGAGCGTTTTGCTGGGATCGGTGCCAAACTTCAAAAAAATGGGCGCGGTGTCGGTTCAGCTCGGCCAGCGGTGGGCCAGTTTTGGCAACCACCAAACGCAAGCGGGCGTTCGTTTTGCGTCGGTGTTGGGTGCCAACTGGCGGCTGTCGAGCAAAACGTTGCTCTACGGCGGGCGGCTCAACAACCGCTTTCCACACGCCGAACGGCGCGGCTACCCCATCGAACCATCTCTGACGACCCAAAACGGTTTGGTACAAGATTTTTATTTTAGAAATAAACAAGCGCATCAATTTTCTGTAAACATCTGGCTGTCAGACAACAAGCTAACCTTAGCGCCTAACGATGCCGTGAGCCGCGAGACAACCCGCACGCAGGCATACCGTTTTTTGGGCAATTACGAAGCGGGCAAACTGCTGTTGCGGGCGGGTTTTATTCGGGATCTGATCGACTACGGAAAAGGCCCAGACTTTGACACTTCCCCCAGCCATTCGCAAACCGATCGGTTTATTGCCCGGGCCGAACGCGAGTTTGACCTCGCCAAGCCCAGAATAACCGCGCGGCTGGGTGGCGAAGTGGTGCATTATCGCACCCAAACGGACGGATACGGCAACAGCGTAATCTCAGAAAACCGCGCCGATTTGTACGCCCTACTTCGCTACCAACCCACCGACAAATGGCTCGTTTCGTTGAACCTACGACAAGCCTTCGTTACGCGCTTCGACCCACCTTTCACGCCATCGCTCGGAACCGAATGTCGCCTTAAAAATACTGATAGTCAGACTATTACTCTAAAAGCCAACGCTGGCCGTAGCTACCGCGTACCAACGCTCAACGAACGCTACTGGCGCACACTGGGCAACCCAGACGTGCGCCCCGAGAGTGGTTTTAACAAAGAAGTGGGGGTGGAAATAAAACAAAAACCATCGCCCAGATTAAGCGTATCGAGTAACTTGACGGTTTTTCACAATCGGATGGACGACTGGACCTACTGGAACCCCGACCGAGGCTACCGCGTAGAAAACTTGCAATTGGTGGTGGCACGCGGAGTAGAGTTGCAGGCCAGTGGCGCCTATAAATCGGCGGGTTTGCTGGCGGGTTTTTTCGCGCAGTATGCCCTCACGCGCAGCTCGCAAGAGCGCATTTATGACCCCACAGCGCAGGATGTAGTGGGCAAGCAGCTCGTTTATTTGCCTCTCCACACGGGTTCGGCCAATGTTTTTGTGGAGTTTCCGAAGTTATCTAAACTAAAACAAACGCGCCTCACCGTGCTTTGGCAGGGCAGCAGCCGGCGCTATTATACCTTCGACAACAGCAAGTATATCGACGGTTTTCAGCTCGTGAACCTCGTGGCAGAAACCAGCGTAGAGACCGCAAAAACCCGCGCCAAAATAAGTGTTCAGGCCGATAATATTTTCGATGCGCTCTACCTGAACGTCAAACGCAACGCCATGCCTGGCCGCAGTTTTGCCATAAATTTCAATTTTATTTTTTAAATTTTTACGCTATAATACACTCAAAATGAACGCACTAAAACAATTATTTTACGCCGCAATTATCACCCTCGCGCTGGCATCTTGCGGCAAAAATCCAGAACCCAGCCAACCCTACGACGACGGAGTGTTGGTAATAAATGTGGGAAATTTTTTGGACAATAACGGCTCTCTTTCTTTGCTAAAACGAGACACGAAAACGGCAGATTTGGATGTTTTTACGAAAGAAAATGCCCGCCCACTAACGGGTGGAATCAGCGGATATGCCGAGATAGACGGCAAGGGAATCATCTTGGTCGATAACGCAACGGCGGGTTTAGACAAGGTCGAAATAGTGAATGCCCGCACCCTAAAATCGGTGGCTACGCTTACCGCCCCCGACATTGAAAACCCGCGTGCGGTGGTGGGCGTGGGCACCAGCAAGGCGTATGTGTCGTGCTGGGGAGCCACGGGTTCGGGCGCGAATTTTTTTGCTAATTCAGGCTACGTAGCCGTTATTGACTTGATTACCAATAAGTTAATTAAAAAAATAGCCGTGCAAAAAGGCGCGGAGGGGATTGTAATTGTGGGCAATCAGGCTTTTGTGGGTGGCACGGGTGGCGACCGACTCATTAACGTGATCGACATGGCCCGAGACGAAGCCACCGCCACCATTGCCGCTGGTGCGGGAGATGCGGGCGAATTGCGCGTGGACGCGAACAACAAAATTTGGACATTTGTTGGCCGCGAAGCCGTCCGGATCGACCCTGCCTCGCGCACCATCGAAGCCAGGATTAGGGTTGGAACAAGCACCACCAAAAGCCCAGGAAACTTGACGATGAGCGCCGACCGAAAGACCATGTTTTTTACCCATACTTTTTTCGATGCCGCCGATAATTTTAAACAAAAAGGCGAAATGTACAGTTTTAACGTTGCTGATCCCGTGATAGCAGCCAACGCGCCAGTAGTTAGTCGGGTGTTCACGGGCCTTGGATTTGATCCTGAAAGCAACTTGCTCTACGCTGGCTTCACGCCAAGTTTTAAACAAGCGGGCTTTGTTTTTCGTTATCAATCTAATGGCCAGTTGGTCGACTCGGTTAAGGTAGAGATTGCGCCGAGCGGCTTTTGGTTTAAATAGTTTAAAATTAGTCATTATGTTTGACCTGTCCCCAAGCACCCAAACCGATAGTTTCAAGGAAAGAAACGTGTTGTTTCCGATTTTGTCTGCCGATTTTCTGACCCGTCCCGTGAGCCTTGGCAGTGCCGAGCAAACCGACTTCAGCTTGCTCAGTCAATTGGCGCTTCAAAACAATTGGGTATGGAACAAGCAACTCGTGAGATCGCTCCTACGCAACCAGCACCGCACCATCGTTGTGACCGACCCCGCGCGCGTGATCCAGTACGTAAGCAGCGGCTTCGAGAAAATGACGGGCTATAGCTCCAAATTTGCCATCGGCAAACGCCCCGACTTTCTGCAAGGTACTCGGACTGATATGCTGGTGAAACAAAAATTAAGAACGCAGTTTTCGGCCAAAGAAACCGTGAAGGTAGATTTGGTGAACTACAAGAAGTCGGGCGAAGAATACATTTGCCGCGTAGAAATAGAGCCAATTTGCGATACCTCGGGCGAGTTAAAACATTTTCTGGCCATCGAGTGGGACATAACTACCACCACGCCCTAACCAACCAAACCAGCAATGAGTAAACCAAAAGCGGCCATTGAGGAAAGTCCTCAATGGCCGCTTTTGGTTTATTGCTTTTTGTGGGCAACCTACAAAACGCTGATCTCGCGCACTGGCTTTGGCTTGGCCTCCTCGCGCTTTGGCAACGCCACCTTCAAAATACCGTCGGTGTAAGTAGCCTCAATGGCATCGGTGTTCACGCTGGCGGGAAGCGTAAAACTGCGCTTAAAGCTACCGTAAGTGAACTCCCGACGGGTAAACTTTGACGCATTCTCCGCTTCGTTGTGCTCTTTTTGCGCCGAAACAGTCAGCACGTTTTGGTTTAGATTGAGCACAAAGTCTGATTTTGTCAAGCCTGGCGCGGCAATCTCGAGGCCAAAACCGTCTTCGTTTTCAAAGACATTGGCAGCGGGCAGCGAGTGGCTCGCAGACCCAGTTGCCAAGTATTCGTTGGCATCGTGGTTGCGGAACGCGTTGAACAATACTGGGAAACTACCGTTGTGGGTTTTTACTAAGGTTGTCATATTTTTTTTGGTTTTATGGTTGTTTTCAATGTCGGATGCTGTTGTTTCCGATTACGTTTGGGAGTAGTTCAATTTTTGTACCAGTCCCGTAAGCGAGAATAAATAGTGACAAAATGGCCTAATTTGCTATTTTGGAGAAAATAAAAACTGCCATATTGGCAATTTTGAACAAATTGTGTTGTATTTTTTGTTTCAAAAAAAAGCAACAATGACTACAAACAAACAGGTACAGTTCCTGGACTTAGGATTAATTGACTACCAACAAGCCTGGGACTACCAAGAGCAGCGCTTCGCGGAGATCGTGGCGATGAAGATCGAAAACCGAAACGCCCACGAAAACGCCCGTGTTGCCACGCCAAACTACGTGCTGTTTTGCGAGCATCCGCACGTTTATACGTTAGGAAAAAGTGGAAAACCCGAAAATCTGCTCATCGATGCCCAACAACTGGCGCAAAAAAATGCCACCTACCACCGAATAAATCGGGGCGGCGACATTACCTACCACGGCCCTGGGCAATTGGTTTGTTACCCGATTTTAGATTTAGACCATTTTTTTACGGATATTCACCGCTACATGAGAACCTTGGAGGAGGCCGTGATCCTGACCCTGGCTCACTACAACATCGAAGCCGGGCGAATAGACGGGCTGACGGGCGTTTGGTTGGGAGGAGAAACCCAGCAAAACCCGCGCAAAATATGCGCCATGGGCGTAAAGGCCAGTCGCTGGGTGACGATGCACGGTTTGGCCCTAAACGTGAACACCGATTTGAGCTACTTTGAGCACATTGTTCCCTGCGGTATCGACGACAAGGCGGTCACGTCGATGCAAATTGAAACGGGTAAAGCCTTGGAAATGAGCGAAGTAACGGCCGTCCTCAAAAAAAACTTAATAGCGTTGTTTGGCATGAAACCAATTATTGTGCGTAATGCGGTGTGACAACCTACGAACTGTGACGGGCTTATAGAACCTCAACAATTTTTAGTAAATTTGCAGTATAAATAAAGCAAATAATGGAAAACTCATTTTTAGATTTTGACGAACTTAAAAAGCTGTACCCCAACGAATGGGTACTTTTAGGCGACCCTAAAATGAAAAATACATCCGTTGTTGGCGGTATTGTTTTGTACCACAGTAAGGACAAAAAAGAAGTTTGTTATATCGGTAGGGACAAAACTGCTGACTATTCAACAGTTACTATTGCGTTTGCGGGAGACTTGAAACAACATCGTAGAATCGGAATACTAAAAAGGATATGAAAATTTTCCCCTTCGACCTTCCGACAGACGAAGATGTTATTATTGTGAATGCTTCAATTGAAGGAAAATTCAAATTTCGACTTGCTTTAGATACAGCGGCGACTCATACTACGATTGACAGCAACGTTTTATATTTTTCGGGGTACGAACTCAAAAACAGTAAAGGCGAACAGGAAATAGAAACCGCAAATGGAATTATTGTTGTTGAAACTTATGACATTGAGCATTTAGATTGTTTAGGAATTGCCAAGAAAAACTTCGAAGTACAAGTTTACGACTTTTTAGCTCATGGAATTACTGCCGATTATGACGGTGTAATTGGACTCAATTTTTTAAGAGAACATAAATTTTGTATCGACATGGTAAAAGGCGAAGTGAGCGTTGACAGTAGAACTGCCTGACGAAAATGCATTACACACAATGAACTGTATGAAGCTCCAAAGGTTATGCTATTTTTTTGCAAATCTCCCAACTTTACCAATCCCTGTTTAAAATTGCATGAAAAAAGACATTGTATATGCACCCGTTGCGGGGGTGAGCGTGGCCGTGGTTAGGCAGCAAGACGAGCCCGATGCCTACGACTGGACGGTGGTGCTTTTCAACGAAAATGACGCACCCATCACCAACGTCTTTGTGACCTCCCGGGGCTACACCGACCAGCAGGAAACATCGGTACTGCGCCATTTTTTTGCCGAAATTTTGCCGCAGTCAAACCAAATCATCGAGTCTATTGTGCCAGAGGTGTTTGGGCTAAACAACGAATTTTGGGTAAGTTATTATATTAAGGATCAGGTGTTTGATAAAAAATTTATCTTTCCGTCCGATTGTATTTCCACCCAAAACTTGGTGATACTACCGACCTTAAACCGCCCGGGTATTTTGGCCCAATAAACGCACTATTTTATGAATGAATCGTTCAGAAGAAAGAGCAAAAATTTGTTGTTTTTAGACATCGAAACCGTGTGCGTGGTGCCGTCGTTCGACCTGCTCGACGAGCGAATGCAGTACCTCTGGACGATGAAGGCGGCCAATATCCGAAACGACGACAACGTGTCGGTGTTTGATCTTTTTTTTAAGCGGGCGGCCATCTACTCCGAGTTTGCCAAGATCGTTTGCATTGGCTACGGTGGTTTTTTTTGGAAAGACGACGACCTAAATCTCAAGGTGCGGTGTTTGCAAAACGACAACGAAAAAGAATTGCTCCTCGCATTTAAGGAACTCGTAGAACGCTACCCCCAAGAGTTGCTGGTGTTGTGCGCCCACAACGGCAAGGAGTTCGATTTTCCGTTTATTTGCCGCCGAATGTTGGTCAATGGCATAGCGCTGCCACCAGCACTGCAACTGGCGGGCAAAAAACCGTGGGAGATTCTGCACCAAGACACCATGGAAATGTGGAAATTTGGCGACCACAAGCACTACACCCAGTTGGATTTGCTGGCCGCTTTGTTTGACGTGCCAACGAGCAAGGCCGACATCAGCGGTGAGGATGTGAGCCGGGTCTATCATCTCGACCACGACCTGCCGCGCATTGCCCAATACTGCAAAGAAGACGTGGCCGTGATGGCGCAGATATACCTAAAACTCATTGGCTTGCCGCTCGTGCCGCCCCAAAACATATTGCGGGGCAACTAACAGCTACTCGGCAGAATCTGCCTTGATGAGGTCTTTTACCTTCGTTGGGTTGGGGTTCACCTGGTCCGACTCCACCAGCCCGTCGCGCATTCGCACGATCCGGTGGGCGTACTGGGCAATGTCCTCCTCGTGCGTCACCATCACGATGGTGTTGCCCTTGGCGTGCAGTTGGTCAAACAAGTCCATGATCTCATACGACGTTTTGGAGTCCAGGTTTCCCGTTGGCTCGTCGGCCAGCAGAATACTTGGGTTGTTCACCAGCGCCCTGGCAATGGCCACGCGCTGGCGTTGGCCACCAGAAAGCTCGTTGGGGCGGTGGCGCGACCGCTCGCCCAAGCCCACGTTGCGCAGTGTGAGCATTGCCTTTTCGGTGCGCTGGGCTTTGGTGAGACCCGCATAAATGAGCGGCAACGCCACGTTTTCTAAGGAGGTCATGCGGGGCAACAGGTTAAATGTCTGAAACACAAAGCCGATTTCTTTGTTGCGGATTTCGGCCAGTTCGTTTTCCGACATATCGCTCACGTCTTTGCCGTTGAGAATGTACTTCCCTGCCGTGGGGGTGTCTAAGCACCCAATAATATTCATCAGCGTGGACTTTCCCGAGCCAGACGGCCCCATAAAAGCTACGTACTCGCCTTTTTTGACGGAGATCGTCACCGTTTTGAGGGCATCTATCACCTCGCTACCCATTATGTAGCGTTTGGCTACGGCCGTTGTTTCTATGATCGAAGACATAAATCTGTGCTATATTTACAATACTCAAATCTACTGAATTACTTAAAATCTTGGCGCTCTTTTTCCATCAATGCCCGTTTGGCTTGATAACGCGCTAAAAATGTCTGATAATCGGCGGGCGGTGCCAGTTGTTTTACCTGCGCTGCACCCTCGGTGGCAAAATCGCTCAGGCCCCTGTCCAACGCCATCATGGCGTAGGTTTCCCAAATTTGCGGGGCATTTTTGTTATACGCCAAGGCATCAATCAGAATCTGGTAGCCTTTTTCAGTTTGTTTTTGGGTATGAAAAAACACCGCCGCCGCCGACACCAGCCCAGCATCGAAGGGGTTTTGTTGCAGGGCTGCATCGAAAGCCGCTGCCTTTTGTTGTGCTTTGGGCAGGCGCATAATCTGAGCCAGCCGAACCGCAGATGCGCTCTGGCTCGTGGCCGGGCGGGCGGGCTTGAGTAGCATATCAGCCACTGCCCTCACCGATGCGTTCTGAGACGACAAAGAGTCTAAAATGGCCTTGGCTTGGTCGCGTTTTTTTTGTTCGATCAAAACCACCGCCTGCCCCACGCGCGCCTCGGTGTCTTTCGATTTTAAAAATCTGGCCTGGGCGGTTTCCAGTAAATTGAGCTGTAAAAACCAGTTTCCGAGTGTTTTGTAGTAGAAATCGGCGCGCTTGCGGCTGCCTTCGGATAGGGCTTCGAGGCGTTCGAGACCCGTCAGTTTTTGGCCTTGGTAAAACTTGTAATACGCCTCGGCCACGAGCAAATCGTCGGCCACGTCGATGTTTCTGCTGGCCAAACCTCCCAGTAGCTCCGTCCAATTGGCCTGTTTTGTTGCGCCCATCTCAGCCACCTTGGCTTGGTTTGTTACGAAATTATACAAATAACAAAACTGCGGAACGTCCAAGATAGAATCGGGCAGAACGAAATTTTGGTATTTTTTTGTCGAAAAATCCCCGCTTAAACTATTCAATGCCAGTCGGTTGGCCTCAGAGGAAACATACGAACTCGCCGCCGTATTTTTGGCCACCGAATCGGCATTGGTCAGGGTGGGGTTTTTGAGCCAAAGAGCCAGCAAATTTGTTTGGGCAATTTCGGGGCGTTGGCTGTGTTTTTGGGCCAGATCGAAATAGATAAAAGCCGAGTCGGCTACGCTCGTTTTGGCGTACAAAAACCCGAGGTTATTTTCTATTTCTCCGTTTTCAGGAAACCGCCTCAAACCCGCCCTCAGATTAAAGATCGCATCAAAAAACAGGTTTTCGGCCAAGAGTGTGTTGCTCAAACCCACGTAGGCTTGCGGCGACGGGTTTTTGAGCAACGCCTGCCTAAAATACACCCCCGCCGTGGGGCGGTCGCCCTGCCGCAGTGCCAGCGAAGCCAGCGCGTAGTTTGATTTGTGGTTTTGGTAAGCCTGCCCCAACGCCAATTTGTAGTACGATTCCGATACTTTTAGCTCGTTGGTGGTGGCATAAAAATCGCCCAGTCCGTTGTAGTAGCCCGCCACCGATTTTGGGACCACGTCGAAACTTTGAAGAGCCACCAAAACCAAAACTACCAAAGCCGCTACCCCGCGCAGCTGACCGAACTTAAAAAAAAGTGGGCGGTACAACACCTTGTAAATGGCCTTGCTCTGCGCAAACAAGGGGGCAAAGTTGAGCAACACGTACACCAAAAACACCAACGTGGTCGCTAAGTGGCTGTATATGATGGTATCTTCAATTATTTCTACGAGTGGGTCGTTGGCGGTGGTTAGTGCGAAGGCCACTACGAACGTGGCCACCGTGGCCGCTCCTACGTACAACCACGCGCCAACCTCCCTAAAAAAAATGCCCGCTTCGCGCTGCACCAGCCGCTCTCGGTAGCCCCAGATGCCCAAAACCACCGACAGCACGTACAGTAAAAAGGGGCTGATGGTCCAAAAGTCAGCACCAATTGCTCCGATGCTTTTGAGATACACCAGCGTCAAGCAGGCCAGATACAGCACGAAGACCAGCAAAAACTGGTTCAAGCTGCCGCCTCCTTGGCTGTTGCCCAGGCCGCGCCGCTTGGTTTGTTGGTTAGACACCAGCCACACCAAAGCGGCGGGAATTTCGACGGCGGTCATAAAAACAAAACCGATTCCTACGGCCAGCAGCGCGGGCATGGCGTAGCTGGAAACCGCCAATGCGGGAGCGGGTGTTTTGCCAAAACAGGCTATCAGACCGGCGCTCGCCAGCCAGGCGGTGCCCAACGCCAGCATCCGTGCACCCAACTGAACCTGCGGCGCAAACGCGTGAAAATAGTAGGTGAGGCCACAAAACAAAATGATTAGTGCCAACAAAACACCTTGACTGGGAAGCACAGTGACCCGCAAAACCTCCAACTGCGCCGTTGAGAGTAAGGCAATAAAAAAGACCATTGTTGCCGTGTACCAGAGGCGCGGCATAGCCGATGCAGCGGCCAGAACAAAAGTGAGGCCCAAAACCAACGCGCAGGCAAGGCCGTTTGCCACCCAAACGAAGCCTTGAAGTGGCGCGGCCACAAACTGCTCGGTTACAAAATAGTTTGGCGTGGTGGTGGCAAAACTAAGTTGCTCACTATTGAAAACATCAATAACCACCGACACATCGTTTTGTTCGCTCAAAATACCCCACGGCGCGGCGTGGGCCAGACCGACGTTCCAAAAAAACAGCAGGCAAACAACGCTCACAAAAAGCATTGCCAACCCAAGCCAGTAGAGCCACCGCTTGGAGGCATTCCAGTCAGTCCAAAAATAATCAGGCATTTCTATTTTGTTTAACTTATTTCAATAATCATTAATTTTATTTATTATTTTTATTTTTACTAAAATGCCCTCTAAATAGCTCCAAAGTACTAATTTTTGACTTAAAACAGCCCGTTAGAAACTTTTAGCCTCCTTATTACTTTATTTTGTTTGACTTATTTCAAAAAATAATAAACAAAACATTTGGAGCGTATCTGTAAGTTTGTTTAACTTTGTTGCGTTAATGATAAACAACGCCACAATCTAACAATCCAAAGATATGACAACGCTGGAGTTCACATACAACATCGGTAAAGTCTCAAAGTCGCTAAAACCCTTCGCACTTCGCCTCACCCGCGACCACGAAGACGCCAACGACCTGCTGCAAGATACGCTCATCAAGGCGTTTACCAACCGCGAGAAGTACGCCGAGGGCACAAACCTGAAAGCATGGCTATATACAATCATGAAAAACACTTTCATTACCAATTATCAACGAATGGTGAGAAAGAATACGTTCATTGACACGACCGATAACCTGCATTATATCAATTCTTTCGAGAACAGCACCGAGAATGATGCCTACTCGGCCTTCGTGGTCGATGACATCGATAAGGCCGTAAAGTCGCTCGACGAATCGTACAGAACGCCATTTATGATGCACTTTCGGGGTTTTAAGTACCACGAGATCGCGTGCAAACTTAATATTCCGATCGGTACCGTCAAAAACAGAATACACATTGCCCGCAAAGAACTCAAAGATAGCCTGCACATGTACGCTTACGCTTACTCATAAGTAGTAATGTTGGGTTTTGGATGATTGAGTGATCGAATAAGAAATCGACAATCACAAGAGCGGAAATAGCCAGATGTCTGGCCTAGACTATCCAATAGGTGATCGATATGCGCGCCCTGCACAAGTAATAGAAAAGAAATTAAAGATTTTTTGGTTAAAAAAGAGGAAGGTTCTGAAAGGTTGGTTGCCGTGCGACTAACCTTTTTTTGTTTCAGTACTTTATCAGTAATTTTGGGTTTGAAACCCACCACAATAAAATTGGGTGACACTGAATACATACGTTGATGAGCAAAAAAATGCCACAAAAAAAAGTGATAGTAATCGGATCAGGGTTTTCGGGACTGGCATCGGCCACAAGTTTGGCCGACAAAGGTTTCGACGTAACGATCTTGGAAAAAAATAGTGTGGCTGGTGGCCGGGCGCGGGTGTTTGAGGCCGAAGGTTTTACCTTCGACATGGGTCCGAGCTGGTACTGGATGCCCGACGTGTTTGAAACCTACTTTGCTAAATTCGGCAAAAAACCTTCGGATTATTACAACTTGGTGCGCTTAGACCCGTCTTACACGGTCGTTTTTGGCCCTAACGATGCCGTCGATCTGCCAGCGGATCTCCAAAAACTCAAGGCGCTCTTCGATTCTATTGAAGCGGGTAGTGGTGCGCGGTTGGACGAGTTTTTGCGGCAGGCGGCCTACAAATACGAAGTCGGCATAAACAAGTTTGTCTGGAAACCCAGCCGTTCAATCACGGAGTTTTTGAGCCTAAAACTACTCTACGACCTCACCAGGTTGGACGTTTTGCAGTCTTTTTCGAGCCACGTGCGCAAGTTTTTCAGTAATCCTAAACTGTTGCAGATGGTCGAGTTTCCGATCCTATTTTTGGGCGCAACTCCCCAAAATACCCCCGCCATGTATAGCCTGATGAACTACGCCGAGATAGCGCTCGGAACTTGGTATCCGATGGGCGGAATGCACGAAATTATACGCGGTATGGTGGCCCTTGCCAAAGAAAAGGGCGTGAAGCTGCTGCTCGACCAAAACGTTGAAAAAATTGAAGTAGTTGGTAAAAATGCCCACCGAGTAACGACCTCCCAGGGTAGTTTTGAGGCCGACGCGGTGGTGGCCAGTGCCGACTACAACCACGTAGAAACCAAGCTGATCGAACCCCAGTACCGCAATTACGACGACCGCTACTGGGACAAGCGCGTGATGGCGCCGTCGTCGTTGCTGTTTTATTTGGGAATCAACAAAAGAGTGCCCAAGTTGCTGCACCACAATTTGTTTTTTGACGAGGACTTTAAGCAACACGCCGAGGAGATTTATACCCACCCGCAGTGGCCTTCTAAACCGTTGTTTTACGCGTCGGCTCCCTCCAAAACCGACCCCAGTGTGGCGCCCGAGGGCTGCGAAAACGTTTTTATTTTGATTCCAGTTGCCCCCGACTTGGCCGACGACGACGCAACCCGCGAAAAATACTACGACATGGTAATGACCCGCCTCGAAACCTACGTGGGCGAGGCGGTGCGGCCCCACGTGGTTTTTAAAAGAAGCTACGCCCACGCCGATTTCAAGGGCGACTACAATGCCTTCAAAGGCAACGCCTACGGTTTGGCCAACACGCTCTTTCAGACGGCGTTTTTGAAGCCGTCCCTAAAAAATAAAAACATTGACAACCTCTACTACACCGGCCAACTGACCGTGCCAGGGCCTGGTGTGCCGCCGTCGCTTATATCGGGGTTGGTGGTGGCCGATGAAGTAGAAAAAGAATTTGCCTAAACCCATTACCCATGCTCGATCTGTATAACCAAACCACCCTGGGGTGCAGTAAGCTCATCACGGAGCATTACAGCACCTCGTTTACCCTCGGAATCAAGACGTTAGACAAAAAATTTCACCTGCCCATTTATGCGGTGTACGGCTTCGTGCGGTATGCCGACGAGATTGTGGATACCTTTCACGACTTTGACAAAAAAGACCTGCTCGACCGATTTTGGAAAGAGACCCACCGCGCCATTGACGAAAAAATTAGTTTGAACCCCGTGCTGCACTCGTTTCAGTTGATGGTGAACAAGTATAACATTGAGCGCGAACTGATCGATGCCTTTTTGCGAAGCATGGAAATGGACTTGCAACAGGTCGATTATACCGAAGAAAACTACCAAACGTACATATACGGATCGGCGGAGGTGGTGGGGCTGATGTGCCTGCGGATTTTTTGCGAAGGCAACGAAGCCGAATACCAACGCCTGCGCGCCGATGCCCGCAGTTTGGGGGCGGCTTTTCAGAAGGTAAACTTTTTGCGCGACCTCAAAAGCGACTACCAAGATCGGGGGCGGGTTTATTTCCCGGGGGTGGATTTTACGCGGTTCGACAAAAACGCCAAACAGTTAATCGAAGAGGATATTCAGCTTGACTTTGATGCCGCCTACCGGGGCATAAAACAGCTACCAAACGGCGCGCGGATGGGTGTTTATTTGGCGTATGTCTATTATTTGACCCTTTTTGAAAAAATAAAACGCCTGTCAGCCTCGAATATCCAAGAAGAGCGGATTCGGGTGCCAGATTTCAAGAAAATTATTCTACTTTGCCAGACCTATTTAAAGTTCCGATTCAACACAATCTAAACCGACAATCAACGTGCGCAATGTGTTCAGAGTTTTCACAATGGTGGTTCTGTCCGCCTGCTTTTGTTTTTCCCAAAATATGGAAGTAATCCCACTGTGGCCCGCTGGCCAAGTGCCCAACGACCTCAATAATAACGCCGTACAAGAAAAAACTGAAACGCCCACCGACGGTATAACGCGGGTGAGCAACGTAAAAATACCCACCATGACGGTCTATCGCCCCGACAAGCCCAACGGCACGGCCGTGATGATCTGCCCGGGCGGTGGCTACTGGATTTTGGCCTGGAACCACGAGGGTACCAAAGTAGCCGAGTGGCTCAATACGATGGGCATAACGGCGTTTGTGCTCAAATACCGCCTGCCCGACGACAAACTCTGGGCCAACTCTGCCCAAGTACCCCTGGCCGATGCCATGCAGGGCATGAAACTGATTCGGCAAAATGCAGAAAAATACAAAATTATCCCCACCAAAATCGGTGTGATGGGCTTCTCGGCGGGTGGGCATTTGGCGGCTACGCTTGCTACCCACTGGCACCAAGGCGCAACGGCCAGCGCGGCTGCCAAGCCCGATTTTTCCATATTAATGTACCCGGTGATTACCTACGGCGAAAACGCCCATCGGGGATCTGCGGAGCGGCAACTTGGCAAAAACCCCACCCGCTCGCTGCTCGAATTTTACTCAAACGAAACACAAGTCACCGAAAAAACGCCGCCCAGCGTACTCTTTCACTCCACCGACGACCTGGCCGTACCAGTCGAGAACAGTTTGTTGTATTATTCGGCACTTAAAAAGTTTAAAATACCCGCCGAACTACACATTTACCCAACTGGCGAACACGGCTTTGGGATGGCCGAAAAACAAATGGGGAGCGTAAAAACCTGGCCCGAAGCCTGCCAAAGGTGGCTCGCTGGCCAGGGACTTTTGTAGGAATTTTTGTTTATTTTTCGTGCTACGATAGAAATGTATGGCCCTGAAAACGTCAAAAGACGGTACTGATCTTGTTGCAACGCCCCAACATTGGTGGAAGGAAGCGGTAATTTACCAGATTTATCCGCGCAGTTTTAAGGATTCTAATGCCGATGGTATCGGCGACCTCCGAGGTATTATTTCTAAGTTGGACTACCTGCAACTGTTGGGGGTGGATGTGCTGTGGTTGAGCCCCATTTTTGCGTCTCCAAATACCGACAATGGCTACGATATTTCTGATTATCAGGCTATTATGACCGAATTTGGATCAATGGCTGATTTCGACGAGTTGTTGGCAGAGGCCCACGGCCGGGGATTGAAAGTTATTCTTGATCTGGTTGTGAACCACAGTTCGGACGAGCACCGTTGGTTTGAAGAAGCCCGAAAATCGACCCAAAACCCGTACCGAGACTACTACATCTGGCGCGACGAACCCAATAACTGGCAGTCGTTTTTTAGTGGTTCGGCCTGGGAACTATCGGCCGAGACGGAGCAGTATTACCTGCACCTTTTTGCCAAAAAGCAGCCCGACCTAAACTGGGAAAGCCCCGCGCTGCGCCAAGAAATATACACGATGATGCACTTTTGGCTGGGCAAGGGTGTGGACGGTTTTAGGATGGACGTGATCCCGTTTTTGTCGAAAGACCCGCTTTTCCCCGACTATCCACCGGGACGCTTCGGCGACCTGATCATTCATGCCAATGGGCCGCGCATCCACGAATTTTTGCAAGAAATGAACCACCAAGTGCTGGCGCATTACGACTGCTTGACGGTGGGCGAGGGCTTTGGGGTGGCGGCACACCAAGCCAATTTGTACGTGGGCCACAACCGCCAAGAGTTGAACATGATCTACCATTTTGACCATGCCGTGCCGCGCGAGGAGGCGTGTTTTGGCCAGCCAGCCCCCGAATTTACGCTCCCCGAACTGAAAACGATTTTTGCACGCTGGGATGCCGCCGTTGGCCACTCGGGTTGGCAAAATATATACTTTGGCAACCACGACAACCCGCGCGTGCTGTCGCGGTTTGGGGGCTCGGGCTCGCACCGGGTTGCCGCCGCCAAAATGCTGGCCACCGTGCTGCTAACCCAACGCGGCACGCCCTCAATTTACCAAGGCGACGAACTCGGGATGACCAATTGCGGGTTTGAAAACGTAGGTGAGTTTGACGATATTCAAGTGAAAAATGCCTACAAGGTGCTGGTAATGAGCGGTTCTGTGCGGGAAGTCGATTTTTTGAAAGCCGCCAATCAGATCGCCCGCGACCACGCCCGCACGCCCATGCAGTGGAGCGCCCTCGCCCACGCGGGCTTCACCGACGGCCACCAAACGTGGCTGAAAGTGAACCCGAACCACGCAACACTAAACGCCGAAGACCAACTCAGCGACCCCGATTCGGTTTTTAATTACTACCGCCAACTGTTGCAAATTCGCAGAAAAACGCCCGCTCTTATTTACGGCACTTACCAAGATTTATTGCCCCAACACCCCCAAGTTTGGGCCTATGTGCGCCAGTATGAAGGCCGTAGCGTTTGGGTGTTTTGTAATTTTGCTGAAACCGAAATAGCGGTCGATTTGTTGGTTGATAACCCCAAGGTTATTTTTGGCAACAAGGCGGGCACCGACGTAAAAAATAATAAACTCATTTTGTCGCCTTTTGAAGCGCAAATTTTTGGTCAATAAAACAGTGCTTCGGCGGGGCCACTTTGCCCAGTTATATTCTATAGTATGAGCAAAAAAGACAGAAAATTTAGCGGTAAATTTTCGAATTATGCGGTAGTATCACCTGCCAACAAAATAAAAATGGGTGGAATAACGTTCTTAAAATTAAATTCACAACCTAAATCTCTATGTAGTCGGGTAAGTGTAGTTGACTAATCGACATTCTTTATTTTACAATCACCTAACTATCAGTTACTTATTCAATAATTCATTCATTCAACATTAGTACTTATGCAAAGTATCTTCAAATTCGGTTCACAGGTTCTCATTTTTTTATTGGTTAGTTCGCCGTTGTTTTCGCAAAACGCCGATGCTATTCTTGGCGTTTGGAAAAGCGGCGAGGGCACTGGAATGGTGCAGATATACAAAAAAGCGGACAAGTATTTTGGGAAAGTGGTGTGGCTGAAAGTACCCAACGAACCCGACGGCAAGCCTCGAACCGATATGAACAACCCCGACGAAAAACTGCGTTCGCGCCCATTGAAGGGTCTCGAAAACCTGCGCGAGTTTAACTTTAAGGGCGAAAACACCTGGGAGGAAGGCCGTATTTATGACCCAAAAACGGGCAACGATTACGCCTGCGTGATGAAGATGGTGGACGAAAATACCCTTGAGGTGCGCGGCTACATTGGCGTGTCGCTCTTTGGGCGAACCGATGTTTGGAAGCGACAAATCAAAAAATAGTGATTTTTTGCCCGTGCTACGGACTCACCAAATTGATGCTCACGTTGAAATAAAGCGGGTTTCCGAGGGTGTTCTCAAACAGCGGGCGTTGGTCTTTAATTGGATTTTGTGTGCCGAAGGCATCAAACCGCCAATTGTAACGCAAACCCGCCTGCGCCGACACCCAAACGAAACCCGATAGTTGCTTCTCGAACGTGATCCGTGGCTTTAATTCGCCTCGGCGCAGATGCAGCTCTGTGCCCGTGGAGTTGCCCAGGTAGTAGGCATTTCCCTCAATTTCGTAGCCGAGCATGACGTAGGTAGTTGGGCTAAAATTGCGTCTTACATTGACCTTAGCTGGGAATATTGCCTCAACGCCCCACTTTTGGTTGAACGTTCGGTTGTATAATACCACGGGAATGTGCAGCAGTTGCCCCGCCCGGTAGGTGCGCGTTACGCCCAAGCCCCACATGAAATTATCATTCTTTTTCCAGCCATAAACAACTGTGGCACTGTATGTTATGCCTTTTGTGTTCATCTCCTTGGGGGTGCGATAGTTGCCGTTTAGATCGCCACTGGCCTGTATAATCAGAAAATGCTTGTTGTCGAAAGGCTTAAAAGCAGTGGCGTTAATGCCCGTACTGTTGAGGGCTTGCACGTTGCCAAACATATTTGACGAACGTTCGGGATTGGTCAAAACGGCGCGGGTGTTCCAATAGGTGAGGCCGAGGTTCAAAATAAAATTAGAGCGCGACACCACGGGGGCATTGACCCCCAAACGCAGCCCGCCAAAACTACTAATGCGGGTTTGAGCCGTGCCAATTACGGCGGGTAGCCCGTGCGTGCCCACCGACGAAAAGTCGAAGGGCAACTGGCCCTCGTAGCCCACCGATATGAGCTTAGTGGGCGACAGATAACTGACTTTTTGGGTGCAAAAGGTTCTTACTGCTTTGTTATCGGCATCGCCAAATTCTTCAAAATTGATTTCTTCGGATGCCTTAGTGGTGTCGGTTTGGCCGCGCGACAACAGCGGTAGGGCGGCCACGAGCGCCCAGCATAAAAGGTTTTTCATTGGGGAAATTGGGTAGTTTTTTTGCCGACTATACTCGGTCTGTTTGCAACTTTTGAGGCCACAATATAATACAAATTATTGGTGTTGCGCAAACGAAATGCGCTGGTTATTTTGAGTTGGGGCTGGGTTGGTGTTGTTCCAAAGGTGTGCCGTTGGCGGGTGTTTAGGCTCCTGCCAGCGGCACACTTTTTTGTTTCCCCCAAAAAATAATGTCTAATAGTATACCTAACGCGCTCATTGCAAGGCAGGTAGCGAAAAAAGTTATTTTCGGGGGTTATTTTTTTGATGGCCGATAAATATGCGCTATTATCACATTTTTCTTACCTCTCCGTTGCCAATAATACCCGACATGGGGTCTATTTTGCCCGCCCCAAACTGAATAACGCTGCAATTGCCCGTGCCGTGCGCCATGAGCGATATTTGGGCATTGACCAACACATTGCCGTTGCCGTAGCTTTTGACTTTGGCAGTTTTGACGAGCAGATTATTGGCTTTCACGCTGCCGTTGCCGCTCTTTTTAATGTCCAATTCGTCCACGTTTCCCGCCAAGATTGCGTCGCCGTTGCCAGCGTTTTCTAACCTAAAATACCGACCAACGATGCCCGTAATTTTCAAGTTCGTGTTGCCACGGTGCTGAATAACCGAGGCTTCGGGCATTGTTACTTTTATTTTTATGCGCGTATCTTCCAAATACAATTTGCCGTTGTAGTTGCCTTTTAGGCCCAATTTTAGCTGGTTTTCGGCGTTTTCCTTGGTTACAAAAAGCAACGATGCCAAATTCTCGTCTATTTCTACCTGAATCGAAAACGGTTTGCCAACTTCTACTTCAATGCTGCCGTCGAAGTCTTCAAACGAAACTTTATCGAAATCTTTGAAGTCAAAACTTTTGTGGACAATCTTTCCACTGCCTTTGAGCGGCCCTTTCTGGGCTTGCGCCAACGCGCAAATTAAGCTAAATAAGGCAATAATGAGGACTTGCTTTTTCATGATTTTATTAGGTTTAGACTCAACTGCTTGGCAGAGAAACACCGCGCAAGCAGTTGAATATTAAGGTGTTTAGATTTATTTGCGGAGGTCAATCGTCTTGCCGTCGTCTTCGGCTTTGAAAACCCAAAATGCTTTTCCTTCGATGCTTTTTCCGCTCATTACTACGTCAACTTGCTTGCCGTTGGCCAAAAACAATTCAGTTCCTACCACGTCGGTTAAGGTTTTGGTGGCGTAAGGAGCCAAAACGACACCTTCAGTTCCGTTGTTGTTGCGGTCTTGCGGCCCATATGTGACAAAGGTGTATTTTCTGGGCAAAATGCTGTTGTTTTTAAACGTAATCGTTACTTTTTTAGGGGCTTTGTTTTCTTGGGCAACGGCTTCGCTGCTGGTAAAAACCGATAAAGAAAGCAGAGCGACGGCAAAAAATGACATTGTTTTCATGGCTGTTATTGGTTGTTTTGGTTTGAAATTATTTAAAAAACCTTCTTTGAAATGAGTGCGTCTATCGAAAACTTGCCGCCACCAATGCCCGCAATGGCAACAAACGACCAGAAGATAAGTTGCTGGTAGTACATTCCGAAAAGTTCGGGGGCATCGTACCACAAAAACGAAACCACAAAAAACTGAAAGGCCATTTGGACAGCCGAGACGCGCGTAAACAACCCAACGGCAATGAGTAAGCCCCCGATAAACTCGCCGTAAACGGCCAAATAGGCCCAAAACGTGGGCGAGATGAACGTAAACCCAATGTCGCCCACTTGCTTAACGAACCAGTCGCTAACGCCAAAGGCAAGGTTGTCCCAATTATCGCCGTCTTTTTCGTCTATTTTGTGAAAAACTTTCGACAATCCCGCGCCGTAGCCAATGCTAAAACCGCAATAAAACCGAAACAAGGCGTAGGTAAGTTCTTGGAGATTATTGCCAAAATAAGTGTTTCCAAAAATAAACTGCTTGAATAATGTTTGCTTTTTCATGGTTTGGTTTGTGTTAAAAAGTTGAGATTAGTTTTTGTAACCCATCGACAAACCCGTGTCGCCTTTTACGAACAGCTCAACGGTAGCTTGTTCTTTGTTTTTGTTTTCGATTTTTAGGGCGGTGTTTTTTTCTACGCTCACTTTCACGGTTTCGTTTGGTTTCACCGTCAAGGGCGAATGTTGCCCGCCTTCGATGGGTGCGCGCCAAAGTTCGAGGTCATTGGCCGACACGTTTTTTAGTTTTACCGAAAACGCACCGTGTTGGTTATTGCCCAAAATAAAAGCGTCGTAGCTTTTGATGGAAGTTGTAGAGGTGAGTGTTCTGCAAGAAGCACTCAAAAGAAGCAATGCGACAGCCGACAGAATTAGCTTTTTCATTTTTGTTATTTGTTTGGCGCAACCGCTTCGTTGCAATTGGTGATGCAAAGGTGCAGTACGGCCAATGCCTCTACGCTTCAAAATATAATTTGAAACGCCTCAAAATATGTTTTGAGGCGTTTTCGTTTTTCAAAAAATAATAAGTTGTTGATAGTCAAATACTTGTGGATTTTTAAATAATAACGCAATAAACCCAGAAAGTTTTTGCGGAGCTTTTCAAAGGAGATTTTGACGGGAAAATTGTAGAATAGATTGGTTGTATCTCGCACAAAATGACGCTACCAACGGAGGTTTTTTGTACTTTTTTGGTAAATAAAACACATTTACCATATTTTTGCACTTCAACAAGTGCTTCTACATGAAACTATCCATCATTATTCCTGCCTACAACGAAGAAAAAACCATTCAATCAGTATTAACTAAGTTGCTGGAAGTGAGTCTTATCGGAGGTTTTGAAAAAGAACTTATTGTGGTCAATGACTGCTCGCAAGACCAGACCGAGGCCAACACGCTGGCGTTTGTGGCCCAGCACCCCGAAGCCCAGATTAAGTATCTGAAGCATCCCGTAAACCGTGGCAAAGGCGCAGCCCTGCACACGGGAATCGAACAGGCCACGGGTCAGTATTTAATCGTGCAAGACGCTGATTTGGAGTACGACCCCCACGAATTTAATATCTTACTAAAACCCGTCGTAGATGGTTTTGCCGACGTGGTGTATGGCTCGCGCTTCGCGGGGGGAAATGCCCACCGGATCTTGTTTTTTTGGCACACCATTGGCAATAAAGTCCTTACTTTTCTGTCTAATATGTTCAATGACCTTAATTTGAGCGACATGGAAACGTGCTACAAACTGTTCAGATCAGACATTATAAAGGGCCTTGTGCTGCGCGAAAAACGCTTCGGCTTCGAACCCGAGGTGACGGCCAAGATCGCGAAGATTCCCAAGATCAGAATCTACGAAGTGGGCATCTCTTACTACGGACGTACCTACGCCGAGGGAAAAAAAATAAACTGGAAAGACGGTTTTAGGGCCATTTACTGCATCGTGCGCTACGGCCTGCTGAAATAGCTACTCTTTTTCGCTCACAAACTTGCCTCGCGCCAGGTCGTCGGCCCGTTTAAACTGCTGCAAAGCCTGCTGATACACATTGTCTAAGCCCGACATAACCTGGTAATATTCGTTGTTGAGGCCGCCCTGTCCTTTTTGCCACACATACCGCCCCACAAAGGCTTTCACCTGGCTGCGAATGTACGGTTTAGAGCGGTTGTATTCTTTTTCGTTGTACTTTACTTGTTGGCTGGCGGCGGCTTGCAGCAACTCAGCCAACATGGCATCGGTAACAGTAAAGTTTTTCAAGAATCCTTCAAAGCCCTGCTTTTCTAATTTCTTGCGGTTTTCGTTCGTGTATTTTAGGGCATACTCTCTGATGGTGTTTTTGCCCCAAAGTTGGTACAAATACGTACTCATTAGGCTGGTGTCGCGGGCCACGAATACATCTGGCGATATTCCCCCACCCCCAAAGACAGGCCGTCCGCCGTCGGTCTTAAATTTCATTTTTTGGTTGTACTTAATGCTGTCGCCCGAGTACAATTCTCCGCTGGAAACCCTTTTTTTGAAATCTTTCTCGTATTCGTCGCCTTTGCCCATTTCGTAGGGTTTCTGAATGCTCCTGCCCGAGGGCGTGTAGTAGCGCGAGATGGTAAGGCGCAACTCGGAGCCGTCCGACAGCTTGATGGGCATTTGAACCAGTCCTTTTCCGAACGACCGCCGCCCCACTACCAAGGCGCGGTCGTGGTCTTGCAGTGCGCCCGCCACAATTTCCGACGCCGACGCGCTGCCCTCGTCGAGCAGCACCACGACGGCTCCCTCTTCAAACATCCCGTCTATCTGCGCCCTCGTCTGGCGGTCGTAGCGGTTGTCTTTTCCGTCGGTATAAACCAGCAGCTTGTCGCCCGCAATAAACTCATCGGCCATGTTGTATGCCCGGTCCATGTAGCCGCCTGGGTTGCCGCGCAGGTCGAGCATGAGCTTTTTGAGGCCCTGCGCTTTGAGCGAGGCGATGGCCGTTTTGAACTCGTCGTAGGTAGTTTCTGAGAATCGATTTACTTTGATATAACCCGTTTCGCGGTCGATCATGTAGGTAGCATCAATCGAAAACGTGGCTATTCGGTCTCGTTTCACCGTAAAACTGAGCAGGTTGGTAGTGCCCTGGCGCAGTACTTCGAGTTTTACTTCGCTGCCGCGCTTGCCGCGTAGTTTACTGTAAATGAACCCATTGTCTATTTTTTTACCCGTGAAAGGCTCCCCATTTACCCGAATGAGCTTGTCGCCGCTCAAAACGCCCGCCGCCTCCGACGGCCCCCCGCTAAGGGGCGTAACCACCTGCACGGTGTCGCGGCTGAGGTTGAACTCAATACCAATGCCGTCGTAGCCGCCCTCCAACTGCGAGCGGGCAGCCACGGCATCTTTGGCGTTGAAATAACTGGTGTGTGGGTCTAATTTTTCGAGCATTTTTTGGATCGAGAAGTCCACCAAATCGTCCGTATTAACCGAATCGACGTAGTTTTTATCAATCAGCTGGAGTATCTCTTTGAATTTGAGGTGGCTCTGCGAAATGTCATTGAAGTTTTTGTTGCCCCCAAAAAACGAAGCACCCAACCAGATGCCAGCCACGAGCGCAACTGACATAAAAATGGGTAGGCGCACCACGGAGCGGTTATTGTTGATCGGTTGTTTGGCGTTTTCTGGCATTGGTGTCGGAGAATTTTGGAAATAACTACGCTTAAAAACGATTTTTGAATCAAAATATTTCGGTTCGTACAAGATAAATGCTTGCGAGAATTAAGGCAAAATCACGGCTTGAAACGTTCATAGACCTCCGCTCCCGTTTTGGGGTCATGCCCAAATAGTTCCACGTACATAATTCTGGGAATGAGATTCCCAGTCTCTTGTACTTGCACCCAAACGCGGTAGAGATGGCTGGTTTTGCCCGCAATCTGAAAGAGGGCAACGGGGTTTCCGGTGGCGTCGAAACTGAGTTTAATGCGCCTTTTTTTGTAGGAAACGATCTCGATGTCCACGTTGTTGGGTTCGTTGGGTACGGGTTCGTTTTCGTATCCGTAGGCCAAGGTGCGTTGGAGGAGGCTTAAATCTTCTTTCTGGCCCTTGTCGCTCAACCGAAGCCAGTAAGATCGAATGGGTTTTTGGGTTTCGTACTTTTTATTTACCAAATTTGCGTCATAAATCACCACGTTGCTATTTGTGCTGCGCTGAATGTAAAACAACCGAATGGCCGAGGGAGGTGGCTGCGGAAACTTATTGTTTGTACTCGTAACTGTTTGCTGAGAAAAGGCGGTTTCTAAAACAAGTACCAAGGCAACGATCAGGATTCGGGCAAACATTCGGCTGGATTATAAGTAGTGATCTTAACGCTTCTAAACACAAAAGTACGTCCGATTGTTCACCCAACAAAACACCCCATGAAAACCTTCGCCATCATTGTTGCGGGCGGCAGCGGCAGCCGCATGAAAAGCAAAACCCCCAAACAGTTCATGGAGGTAGCCGGAAAGCCCATACTTATGCACACGCTCCGTAAGTTTTTGAACTTAGACCCAGCCCCGCAAGTTGTTTTGGTATTGCCGAGCCACGAATTTAAGAAATGGTACGAACTCTGCGACAAGCATGATTTCTACGAACTGGTGCAACTCGTTCCAGGCGGCGCGTCGCGGTTCGAGTCGGTCAAAAATGGCTTGAACGCCATCCGAGCCACTGAGGGTCTGGTGGCCGTTCACGACGGTGTTCGTCCGTTTGTGGCCAAAGAAATCATTCAAAATAGCTATCAGACTGCCGCCCAAAGCGGTGCGGCGGTGGCCTGCGTGGTGCCCAAAGATTCGGTGCGGCAGGTGGACGAAATAATTAGAAATCAGGCTCTTAACCGCGACTCGATTCGGCTCGTACAAACGCCCCAGACTTTCGAGATTGGCCTCATGCGCGCGGCTTTCGACACGCCCGCCCGGCCCGAGTTTACCGACTGCGCGGCCGTTTTGGAGGCTGCTGGCCACGCTATCTCGCTCATCGAGGGCAGCTACGACAACATCAAAATAACCACGCCCGACGACCTGGTGTGGGCAGAAATTTTGGCGGCCAAAACCACGACCGTGCAAAATCCAAGTTTATGAAAGAAAAATTGTTGGCATACGCCATTCTGGCCGTCGAACAACGCATGCAAGCCTCGTGGACTGCCATGCAGGCCGCCCAAGCATCGGCCAACGAAGAGGGCAAAAGTTCGGCGGGCGACAAGTACGAAACCGCCCGCGCCATGGGGCAACTCGACCGCGAAATGCACGGAAAACAGTATGCCCGTGCCCAACAAGAGCGCGCGCTTTTGGGGCGCATCAACCTAAAAGATCAGTTCTCGAAAATCAATTTTGGGGCGTTGGTGGAGGCTTCGTCGGGTTGGTTTTTTGTGGCCGTGAGCGTGGGAAGTGTTCAGGTCGATGGCCAGAACGTGGTGGTTATTTCGCCGCAAGCGCCCATTGGTCAGCTCCTGGTGGGTAAGTCGGCAAACGATACCTTTGCCTTTGGGGGCAAAACCGAGCGAATAATCGGCGTTTATTGACTGCTGTCAGTTTTGCTGGCTGGCTTTGTAGAGCCGCTGCTTTTCTTCTTTGGTTAGGCTCTCGTAGCCAGACTTAGAAATTTTGTCCAAAATCGCGTCTATTTCGTCTTGGTTGGGCGTAATTGCGGTAGTGGCTGCGGGCCTTTGGCCAGAAACATAAAAACTGCGCGACGACGGTGCGGGGCTGGCCTCGCGCTTGTAAGAAACCCTTATTTGGGGCTTTCTTTTAAAAATTCCCCTCAAAAAATCGGCGGTGGCGTTCACGGGTGCACCCAAATCTCGGCCGTTTCTAAGCGATTTTATAAACACAAAACCCAGCAAAGCACCCGCCAGGTGTGCCATATTGCCCCCGGGGTTGCTTCCCACGAGCTCGGCCATTGACAGTAAAATATAAAACAGCGCGATGTATTTGATCCGAACGGGACCAATCAATAGCAGGCTAAATGTGTGTTCGGGTAGAAGCGTGGCCGCGCCCACAATGATGGCATAAACAGCCCCCGACGCGCCGTAGAGCGATGCCGACGGTAAACTTGCCGCGAAATACGGCAGCACATTGTAGAGCAGCATGAACGTGAGGCCGCCCGCCAAACCACCCAATATGTAGAGACTCAGCAGCCTACGCCCGCCGATGTACTCTTCGACCAAACTGCCGAACCAGTACAAAAACAGCATATTGAACAAAATGTGGAAGACACCCTCGTGCACAAAGAAGTTGGTGAACAGCGTCCAAGGCTTGTAGATGAAACTATACGGCGACGCGGGCAGCGACAGGTGCTGAAGTACCCATCCGTACACGTGGGCGACTTCTCCGAAGTACAACGTTATTTTGAGCAAAAGTATCACCACGAACACAACCAGATTGACCAATATCAATTGGGTGAGCGTGTTGTCTCGTTTGTTAAATTCTGCCTTGAAATCGTCAAATATTCCGTTCATTGTATTTTTTCACCTTTTCCACCACACGATGTGTTCCGTCCACCGACAAGTAACGTAATTTAAACGCCAAAAGTCTTAATCTTGTTCGTAAAATAACGAATAATGAGCCAAAAAGCACAATGGCTACCAACCAAAGGTGCGTTATTTTTTGAAAAAGTGTTTGCTAATGTAGGCTCGTCCGTCGAAGATACGAACAAAATAATGACCCACTGGCAAAAGCGAGACATCAAATTGAGCAACGAGAAGGCGCGTATCAGCATCAATTGCGAGGACGACAGATTGACGTGCTTGGCCGAGCAGGTCATAAACAGTGGCTGTTAGTTCGCTTTCGGTGGGGCCCTCGTAGGCCACCCTAATCAGTTCGGCGGCTGGATTTGGGTACATCCGCATGAACTGTTCATTTACCAAAACACTCGCTTCGGGCTTCAAATCAGCCCCGAAAACTTCCTTGGTTGCAATCAATTCATTCGACAACACCAGTAGCACGGGTTTGGAGGTTGTTCGGCACAAACCTTGCTGCACCTGAACTGTGTAAGTACCTGGTTTTGAGACCGTAATTTTAGAAACCGTAGCCAGAGCCAACGCTTTGCCGTCTAAAAACCACTGGTATTTGTAACCATTTCCTGGGCTTGCCGCCAGTTTTACGGTGCCGTCCTTGGGGTTGTCGATCGTAATATCGGCGGGTACTTTCACGGCCACAATTCGGGCCGATGCCGATGTTACCGCGCACCCAGCGTTGGTAATGGTCACGTTATAATTGCCCGTTTTGGTGGCATCTAAAACGGGAGCGGTTGCCCCCACCATGTTCTTGCCATCTAATTGCCACTGGTATTTGTAGGTCGTTCCAGTGGTAGCATTGAGCCTAAACTTGTCGCCGTCGCAAACCGAATGCAACCCGCCAGGGCTCACCGCCGCCCGCAGGTCAGACACCCGCACGGTTATTGTTCGGGACACCTCAGAGCAACTGTAGCCCGTGGCACGCACGCTGTAAACGCCCGCCTGGTTGGTCGAAAACGCGTTAGAATTGCTGTTTGGCACAACTGCGTCGTTGCGTAGCCATTCGTAGGTCATTACATCGGCACCGCTAATGGCCATGTCTATTTTTGCCGATCCGCACAGCAGGGTGTCCGACGAAATTTTGTTGGCAAACACGGTAGCAGCGCGGCAGTCTTGGCGTTGTAGGCCGCTGATGATCAGCGAGTAAGGCTGCCCCGAAGTTTGTAGTTTGCCTTTGTGCCGCACCGTGATGGTATAAACTTTGCCTGGCACGGGTCGGGTAATGAATATTTGCTCTACGTTGTCTAATTTATTATCGCCGTTCACGGCCACTTTGTCGGGGTTGGCGGGATCCAAAATCCACGGAGTCCACTGCACGCTACCGTCGTCGAGTCGCAGGTCTAAGTCATGGATGAGCCTGGGCGTGGGGTTGTCTAAGTTTCGGGCATCTACCGTCAATGGCGCACCCTCGGGGTCAGTCCAACTGAGCGTAACCGTAATCGGGTCAGTACCAGAGGCGATAATTTTTTGGGTGAAGACACCTCCGTCCAGCATTGTTTTCTCAAACAACAAGTGGGTAAAATCATTGTTTATCAATGTCTTAGCAGCCTTTTCGGCATTCAGCATTCCCCAGCCGTACTGGTAGCTCGGCTCGGTTCGTCCCGCAGGTTTGTCGGCCGTATGAATAACCAAGCCTTTGAGGGTAGCGGCTCGCATGAAGTTTTTTTTGAGGCTGTAATGCAGCTCCTGCAACAGCAGCAGCGACCCCGATACGTTGGCACTGGCCATGGAGGTTCCGCTCAACGAGCCATAGGCGGTGTTCCCTGTCGATAAACTCGATAGCACGCGCGTGCCAAAGCCCAAAATATCGGGTTTAATCCGTCCGTCGTCGGTAGGCCCCCAGCCACTGTACGGGGCCACGCGAATGTTGGCGGCTGTTCGGCCAATGCCGCTGCTGCCCGCCGAGAACTCGCCCGAACCCACCGTAAGAATATTTTTGGCGTTGGCATCGGCAGGAATCACGTCGTAGGCATCATTGCGCGACCGCACCGCTGTGCTGGTCGCGTTGGTATTGCGCAAAAAATGAACTGTGCCAGGCGGTGGCCCAATCTCACCGCGTTTATTATCGGCCGATTTTACAATCAAATAAAACGGGTTGTTGAAAGCAATTCGGTCAAAATCCCGTGCTTTTTCGTCGTAAAAACCAAATTTATAGTCTTCATTGGGACTAATGTTGGTGCTACCCCACCATTCCCACTTCTGGTCGTCGTTGTTTCCTGGGCGGTTTGGGTTTAGTATCCAACCCGAAGTGGGGCCGTATGCGTGATTAGAGACGAGCAGACTTTGGGCGTTTTCGGCCATTTCGACCACGTCGTTCGTAAAATCCCAGATCTTCAATTGGGTCATTCCGTAAGCCATTCCTTTGGCGTTGGCATTGGCACCCGCCCCCATAATTGTACCCGCAAGGTGCGTTGCGTGGTCTATAACGTTGGTGGCTTTGTCCATTTGTTTGAGCCGCGCCCCAAATTCGGCGTGTGTGGGTAGTGCTCGCCCGCCGTCCCAAAGACCGAGTTTACCGCTCAAAAACGCCGAGTTTCCCGTCAGAGCCAAACCGAGCGAGCCTCCCTTGTAGAGCGCATCGGTGCGTGTGCCGTCCGATGCCTCCACGTTGTGGGTGGTATAATAGACCGCCTCGCCGAACGAATCTACGCCTTGCAAAGAAAGTATTTTACCTTTGGCATAGTTTTTGAACAGAAACCAATTGCGCTGTTTGGCCAAGCTAATTGCGTTTTCGCGCTGGTTTTTGTACCTACTTATAATTTCGTCAGACCACCCAACGTTGGCTTTTGGGCTTGCCAATGGGTGCTGTTGCAACTGTCCAAAAGCACCATGAAACAATAGCAGATTCATCGAAACGATCTGTGCGAACTGCTTGATTATCAGATTTTTTTTACAGCAAAGGGGGTAAAATCTTAATGGCATAATGCACCTTCGAATGCGACTTCGTTTCAAGTCAGTTTCTCACAAACGACCGCACAGCAGTAATCTGTGCCTTTTCGTTCGTAATCACTGCAAAAAACGTACCGTTATTGAGACGGTGCGCATCAAAATAAGTACTGTAAAAATTATCGCTTTTTTTCATAACCTCCTCATACACTTTCCTTCCGTTCAAATCGTAGATGGTCACTGTAAGGGTCGCGGTGGGGTTTGGAGCCGCGTATTCTATTTGAACGCCGTCGATGGTCGGGTTTGGATACAGCCTCATGAGTGCGTCGGGGCGCGTGGCCAACGACGTAATGAGCACGAAGGTATCGGCCGAGAGTAGCTCTCCGCAACCATTCACGTTGGCGCGCACGCTGTAATTTCCCGTCTGGATAGCCTCAAAACTCTGCCGCGTGGCGTTGGGTATCAGCCTACTGTCTAAAAACCACTGGTAACTCTGCGCCGCCACCGACGTGAGTGTGAGCGCGTTGAGGGTGATGGTAGGTCGTTCGGCTGTTCTTGAAGTGACCGTTACCCCAGGCGACAATGTCGGCAGGCAACCGTTCGGGGTGGCCCGCACTTGGTATAGCCCCGTGCTGGTGGCCGAAAAAGTGGCGCGGTTTTCGTTGGCAATGACCTGGCCGTTGCGAAGCCACTCGTAAAAGGGGTTCGTGCCCGCCGTTGCGCCCGTGAGCAGGAGTGCTCCGCCCTCGCACACGGTTGTGTTGGTTGTTGGAGACAGCGTTACAGCCGTTTTTTCGGCAGTTGCTGCCGCTACGGCCACCCGCCGCGTTGGGCAGCCCAGACTCCGTACTTTGAGATCATAGAAATAATAGTAGGCGTTTGTGAGGGTATCTACTTGGGTGGCGGTTCGGTTGAAAAGCGCACCTTTCAGGCTTAGAATATTGGGCAATACAAACGGAAAACCCGTCACGCCTGCGTTGCTCCTAAAAATAGTCGCGCCGTTTTCGTAGCCGATCGTAATCTTGTAGTCGCCCGCCTCTGGAATGGACAAATTGAGCGCATAGACCTCCCCTGGATCGTTGGGGTCGTCGGCCACTTGGCCAGCTGGCGCGCCCACGTTGGGGGCATTGACTCCGCGCGTTGCCCGCACCTCCACGGTTGTGGCGGTAATGTAGCGGTCGTCCAGTCCCAAAATTGTGAAAGTAAGCCGCCCCGCCGTAGCTGTGTATAGCCGCGCACTTTCCAAAACCAACGGTGTGCGGGTACTAATAATGGGCGATGGCCCAAAGTTGCCGCCATAGCTCCCGCCCGTAAACGCCCCCTTGGTGGCTGGCCCAACCGATTGGTTGAACTGGTTGATGCCCACGAAGAAAACCTGGTTTTGCGCCGCCAAACTGGCTGGACTACCCACCGCCACGGGCGTTTGTGCCGTTGGCGAGTCGTACCAGAAAGCCGTGCCAGTAGCGTTACGGCTAATGAGCGACACAGGATCAGTGCCGCAGTAAGTGGCCGTGGCCACGGGGTCGGGCGTGAGGCTGGCTGCGGTTATGGTCTGTCTGGTCTCGTTGTTGCTCGCATCTTGGTCGTTTGGCAGGGTTGTGGTGGCCACAAAACTGTACGACGCACCTGGTACAAGCCGCGCACCAAAGTCTTCGCTGAGGGTTGCAGTGCCTTCGGAAAAAGAAGCCAGGGCGGGTGCGTAGTTTGTGTTTAAGGTGCTGATTAACTGATTGGTGGCATCAAATATTCGCACCGTCACGGGAATGTTAGACTGAGTTTGTAGTCCCGTATTTCGCAGCAGTACTGACACGCGTACTGCGCCTGTGTTGGCACAAAAGCCAGTTTCGGGGGCCACAATTGCCCGCACCGATACGTCGAGGTCGGGGCGTACAAAGGCCACCCTAAATTCTTGTGTTTCACCTTTTGGGTACGTGCCACAGGCCGCCACAGTTGCCGAGTCGGTGGTTTCTGCGCACACCACCCGCACCCGCGCCACGTTGCCAACGGCCAGCCCCACTGGTGCGCGCACGGTGGCCTGAAACACCGCATTACCGCTCAAAATACCCGACTTGGCCGCCGTTTCGCTGGCATCGTCAAAATCGCCGTCGGCATTCCAATCCACAAACACCCGCACAGCTTTACTAAGGTCGGCCCCGCACGTACCCACCGAAACTTCCAACGGCAAAACCTGCCCGCTGGCCACGTTGAGGGTGGGTGTTGCTGTAAAATCGGTAAAGCGTTGGCAGCCGCTGAGGGCGTTTTGTTGAATATTGCCCAAAACAACCCGCGTAATTTTGGTGTCAGCGTCCGACGTGGCTCTCGACTCGCAGTATGCTTTGCCGCCTACGCCACTCACAATGAGCGCGTAGGCTTGGCTATTGTTGGTGAGCGTGCCTTTGTGGCGAATCGTGATGGTGTAGCTGCGGCCAGGCACGGCATCGGCAATGACCACCTGCTCAACGTTGTCGCGGATGTTGTCGGCGCGGGTGGCGGCGTTGGCGGGTTGCTCGGGGTTGAGCACCCACGGCAACGATTCGCTGGTGCCGTCGCTGATGCGCACGTCCAAGTCGTTAATGAGTTTAGGCGTTCGGTCGTTGAAATTTGCCGCCGTTGCGGCGGTGGCGGGAGATTCGGGGTCGTTCCAGCAGATGGTAGCCGCCAAGCCGCCCCGCCCCGATGCCACCACCTGCACCGTCTGGGTTTCGTTGGGAAGCAACGTTCGCTCGGCAATTAGAAAACTTTGATCGGCATTCACGATGGCACGCGCGGCTCTTTCGGCGTTGAGCAAACCCCAACCAAACATGTAGTCTGGCCCCACCGAAGTACCAGCTTCGTCGGCGGTGTGCAGCACCAATCCTTTGATCGTAGATGCCCGCGCAAAGCGTTGTCCGTTGCGCTGGGCGTACAATTCTTGCAACAAAAACAATGTTCCCGATACGTTCGGCGACGACATGGACGTGCCGCTCAGGGTGGCGTAGGCGTTGGCATTGCTCGAACTGGTCGATAGCACGTTTACGCCGTCGGCTACTAAATCGGGTTTTATGCGCCCGTCGTCGGTGGGCCCCCAGCTACTAAAACTCGAAAGTTGCGGGTCGGAGGGTTTGTTGTATTCTACCGTCAAGGGCGAAATTGCCCCCACTGTCAAAATATTTTTGGCCGTTCCGTAGGTCGAAATTAGGTCATAGTCGTTTTGGGGGGCGCGGGCTTTGGTACTGGTGCGGGCAGAGCTGCCAATAAAGTAAGGCGTGCCAGCGGGTGGGCCGTTTGAGCCACGGTCGTTGCCCGCCGATTTTACGATCAGGTACGAGGGCGCAGCGTAGGCAATGCGGTCGTATTCGCGGGCTTGGCTGTTGTAGACCCCAAACTTAAAATCAGCAGTTTCGCTGATTGTACTGTCACCGTACCATTCCCATTTCAAGTTGTTGTTTGTGCCTGGCCGCGCATCGTTGAAACGCCAGCCCGACACCGTGCCGTAGGAGTGATTAGAAATCAGCAGATCAGACGATGCCGTGGACATCTCGGGCGTGTCGTTTCCAAAGTCAAAAGCCTGCATAAACGCGCCAGAAGCCATGCCTCTCGCTTGCGGGTTTAGGCCAGCTGCTATCATTGTGCCAGCCACGTGGGTGGCGTGGTTGTCGGTGGTGGTGGGGTTGTCTTGCTGCACTATGCGCCCTCTCAGTTCGTTGTGGGTGTTTAGCACGCGCCCACCGTCCCAGATACCCAACCGATTTTTCATAAATTCGGAGCCACCCGTTAGGTTCAACCCCAGCGAGCCGCCTTGCTGCAACGCCAAAGTACGCGTAGTGAAAGCCGCCGCGCGGTTGGTGTAGGTGGTGTTGTAGAGCGGGTGGTCGTTTTCATCCACGCCCACCAGCAGCATCACGGCGCCCGTTGCACTAGTTTCGCGCACTTTCCATCCTTTTTCGGTGGCCAGCCGCAGGGCGCGGCTAAGGCTCTTCTGTTCGGTCTTGCCAATGGCATCGGCGTTTTGTCGCTGGGCGGCCAGTTGCTGCGCCGAATACAACTGCTTCGGGTTTTGCCCCATCCCATCTGTCAAACCAAGTATTGACCAGAACAACAAAAAATAACGGCGTCTCATAAAAAAATATTTTAGTGTGCAAATTACCAAATAACCTTCACTTTCAGGCGGCTCGCTGGCGTTTTTAGGGGCAAAAACGATAAATTTTTACCGCCTCCAGTTGGTGCAAAGCGGCACACCAACAGACCCGACTGAATGTGTCGCGCAGTGGCGTTTCGCTCAATAAAAAAGACAGAACAGGGGGTGTTTTTACAAGTTAGTTTGATGGATAAAAAAGTCGTTGTCTTTTACTTTTCAGTGTGGACACTGAAAATGGCGTTGGACAATGGCGTTTAAACGGGTGTTTTGCCAAAAATTGCCGCAATAAACTTAACGCAGGTTTGACGATTAATTAGGAATACAATTCCAGTGAAATCACAATAACTTAACAACTCAGTTGCAGGTTGTTTTGTTTGGGGTGCCCTCTTGGCATTTACTTTGTGCCAAACCGTCTGTGCGGCGGGTTCTATCCAAAACGATACGATTGTGCCGTTTTTTGCGCAAAAATCTAAAAAATATCCAAAATCATTGCGCAAGCGTTTGGGTTTCAAAGCAGAACATACTAATTTTGCGGTCTCAAATTTTGGGCTCATTATACATCCGGCGTCCAAAATCGTCAGCAATAAAGAACGAAACATACATAACTATTTCAAAAGTAATGGTAAATACAGGAAAAGTTACCCAGGTGATCGGGCCAGTAGTGGACGTGGCCTTCGAGAACGACAAACAGCTACCCGCAATTCTTGACGCATTGGAGGTAACAAAACCCAACGGCCAGGTGGTAGTTCTGGAGTGCCAGCAGCACCTCGGCGAAGACCGCGTGCGTACCATCGCCATGGATAGTACCGAAGGAATCATGCGCGGCTCGGTGGTTGTACACTTGGGCAAGCCGATTACTATGCCCACTGGCGAGGCGCTCAAAGGACGCTTATTTAATGTAGTCGGCGAGGCCATCGACGGACTAACGCCCGTTAGCAAAGAAAACGGAATGTCGATCCACCGTCTGGCCCCAAAGTTCGACGAGTTGGCCACGGCCACCGAAGTACTCTTTACGGGTATAAAAGTAATTGACCTGCTTGCACCCTACGTAAAAGGAGGCAAGATCGGCCTTTTTGGCGGTGCAGGTGTTGGCAAGACGGTTCTAATCATGGAACTCATCAACAACATTGCCAAAGCTTACGCAGGTCTGTCGGTGTTTGCTGGGGTGGGCGAGCGCACCCGTGAGGGCAACGACCTCCTCCGCGAGATGATTGAGTCGGGCGTGATAAAATATGGCGATGCTTTCAAACATTCGATGGAAGAAGGCGGCTGGGATTTAGATAAAGTAGATTACAATGAACTGGCCAAGTCGCAGGCCACGCTGGTGTTTGGCCAAATGAATGAGCCGCCAGGTGCGCGGGCGCGGGTGGCGTTGTCGGGCCTTACGGTGGCCGAACACTACCGCGACGGCGACGGTACTGGCCAAGGAAAAGATATTTTGTTTTTTATCGATAATATATTCCGATTTACCCAAGCGGGTTCGGAGGTATCGGCCCTTTTGGGTCGGATGCCGTCGGCGGTGGGCTACCAGCCTACCCTGGCCACCGAAATGGGTGCTATGCAAGAGCGAATCACTTCAACAAAGCGCGGGTCGATCACATCGGTACAGGCCGTTTACGTACCCGCCGACGACTTGACTGACCCCGCCCCCGCCACCACCTTTACGCACTTAGACGCAACCACCGTATTGAGCCGCAAGATTGCCGAGCTGGGTATTTATCCAGCCGTTGATCCACTCGACTCGACCTCACGCATTTTGAGTGCCGAAACCCTCGGCGATGCCCACTACGATTGCGCCCAGCGCGTAAAAATGATCCTGCAACGCTACAAAGAACTGCAAGATATTATTGCCATTTTGGGAATGGAAGAACTCTCGGAAGAAGACAAACAAACCGTGAACAGGGCGCGGCGTGTGCAGCGTTTCTTGTCGCAGCCGTTCTTTGTTGCCGAGCAGTTTACGGGTCTTAAAGGCGTTCTGGTGCCGATCGAAGACACCATTAAGGGCTTCAACCAGATTATGGACGGCGATTTTGACCACCTGCCCGAGGCGGCTTTCAACTTGGTAGGAACAATCGAAGACGCAGCCGACAAAGGCCAACGCTTGATGGCAGAGGCATCGAAATAATAAATTGAAACTTTTTGATTTTTAGCGCTCAATGAATTTACAAATCATCACTCCCGACAAACAAGTTTTCGCGGGCGAAGTCGTGGCCGTTACCTTTCCTGGCTCGGAGGGCCAGTTTCAAGTTCTCGACAACCACGCTCCGCTGGTGAGCACCCTCGGTTTGGGGAGTTTGGTGGTCGAAGAAGCAGGTGCAATAAAGCAATCGTTCTCCATTGATGGGGGTGTGGTTGAGGTATTAAATAACAATGTGCTGGTACTGGCGGAGTCGGTGGTAGCTTAATTATAACCCATTTAAAAAACTAAAATGAAAAATACCTCCCTAATCTGGAACGCTGCCCTTACCGTTGCCGTGGCTATATTGTACTTTTTGCATTTTAAAGGTGCAACCCCAGACACGACTACTACCAACAACGATGCCGCCAAGGGCAAAAAAATCGTTTATGTAAATGCAGATTCGCTCCTCAAAAACTACGCTTACTACAAAGATTTCCAGAAAGAGTTTGAGAGCAAGGCCTACCAGTTAGACTTTGAACTCAACACCAAGGGACGTTCGTTGCAAAACGAGGTACAGTTTTTTCAGCAACGCGCCCAAACCCTTACCCAAGAGCAGGCCGTAGGCGTGCAGCAGCAGTTGCAGAAAAAAGAGCAAGATTTGGTGCAATACCGCGACAGCAACTTAAAGAAACTCGAGGAGGAGCGCCAAAAGAAAACCGAGATGTTTTACGCCAATATTTTCGACTACCTCAAAAAGGTGAACAAAGAAAATGGTTATGAGTTTGTGCTCGGCTACAGCAAAGGTGGCGGCATTTTGTTTGCCAACACCGACAACGAAATAACTGGAAAAATTCTTGAGGGATTGAACAAAGAATACGCCGCCAACAAGAAGCCAGAAAAAGCCGCACCAGCCAAGAAGTAATTACAAAACGCTGGAAATACATTTGAACTACGCAAAAGAGCGGGCTGAGATCAGCCCGCTCTTTTGCGTATATTAGCATCGGGTTGGCTCCCCTATTTTACCGATTCACGCCTGTTTTAGGTTGTTTTGAGCGAATTTTTATAACGAACTACGCCACCAAATGCGTTGTGTTGGTGTATTACGCAAAAAGTTTCACTAACAAAACAAATTCTAAAAACATGAAACCACTCATTTTGTCCCGCTCGTTCAGCCTCACAGCTTTGGCGGTGTTGCTCATTAGCTCCCTGTTTGTTTCTTGCCAAAAAGACGAAACGCCCAAAGTCAAAAACATTGTCGAAACCGCCTTGTCCGACCCGCAGTTTTCGACGCTCGTAGCTGCTTTGCAAAAAGCCGAACTCACCAATACGCTCTCTGGAACGGGGCCGTTTACGGTGTTTGCACCCAACAACGACGCTTTTGTGAAGGCGGGCGTTACCGATTTGACCAAAATTACTAAGGACGACCTAGCCAAAATCTTGCTCGACCACGTGCTCGGGGCAAACGTCCCCGCCGCCAACGTCATGTCGGGCGCGGCCACCACGGCGGGCAGTCGGCAGATTTTTTTGTCTAAAAATGCCAGCGGGGTTTTTATTAACGGCAAAATACAGGTAATCAAAGCCGACGTTACCACCGCCAACGGCACCATCCACGTCATCAACGACGTTATTATGCAGCCCACCCAAAACATCGTGCAAATTGCAGCGGCCAATCCCAACTTCAAAACGCTGGTATCATTAGTAACGCAAGCAGATTTGGGAGCTACTCTTAGTGGACCAGGCCCTTTCACGGTATTTGCACCCACCGACGCGGCCTTCACGGAGTTGTTCAAAACCGTGAATCCTGCTACGCTAACTAAACAGCAGATTGCCAATATTTTGTTGTACCACGTGGTGCCAGGCCGCGTATTTTCTGCCGATTTGGTAAACAACGCCAGCGTGCAAACCGCGCTTAGTACGGGCAAAGTAACCGTAGACTTGAGCAGCGGCGCGGGTATTAAAGCCACGGGCGGGGCGGTGTCGAAGGTAACAACCACCGACATTTTGGCCACCAACGGCGTTATTCACGTCATCGACAAAGTGCTTATTCCGTAGGTTTTTTGGTAAAACTCCGAAAAGTAATTACTTTTCAACATCACTTGGGCAGGTTCAAATTAACGCTTTGGGCCTGCCCTATTTTTTTAACCAATAAACTACCATGTTTGGCCATTCGCTACGCTACCTTTTCATCGCTGCCCTCGCAGGGTATTCTTTCCTGAACACTTGGTCGGTTGATATTTTCAAATACTACCCCATTCCAGTGCCGATCTGGGTGGCGGGCGTGTTGTTTTTGATTGCTACATTTGGTATCTGGGAGAGCAACCGGCTCATAAACCTTTGGTTATTGACCAAACAGATGCCCTTTTTGCAGCAAACGGCCTACCAATTTGCCGCGAGTATTTTCGTTACGGCCATCATAGCCACCGCAGGCATTGTGGGCGTAAGCCAGGCGTGCCACATTCCTTTTTCCCAACTTGGTTTATCGCTCAAACTATTTTTGGTGTTTGCGTTTCGCATCAATTTGTTTCTCAATACCATTCACGTTATTTCAGAGTACGTCAAACAACTCCGCAAGAGTCAGATGGAAGCCGAACAACTCAAAAAAGCCTCCGTACAAGCCGAACTGCAAGCCATTCGCAACCAAGTAAATCCGCATTTTTTGTTTAATAATTTGAGCGTTTTGGCCGCGCTCATTCCCAAAGACACGCGGGCATCGGTGGAGTTTGTGCAGCAGTTTTCAAAAGTATACCGCTACGTATTGGTCAGCCACGAAAAAGGACTCGTAACGCTCGACGAAGAACTTCATTTTATTGATTCGTATTTGTATTTGCTGGAAAAACGCTTTGGCGCGGCTTTTCAAGCTACGATTGACGTGGGGGCGCAGGCACGGGCCAAAAAATTGGTGCCAGTAGCTTTGCAAATGCTCATCGAAAACGCCGTAAAACACAATGTCGTGTCCGAAAAGCGGCCCTTGCACCTCACCATCAAAGACAACGGCGGCCAAATATTGGTCGTCCAAAACAACATCCAACCCCGCCTGCAAGACCAAGTACTCTCAACGGGCATCGGGCTGTCGAATATTGTGCAACGCTACGCTTTTTTGGGCAACCAAGTCCCCGAAATTCAACAAACCAAAACCGATTTTGTGGTAAAATTACCGCTGTTGGCCATGTAATTTTTTTAGTACCCAAACCATGAAAATACTCATTCTCGAAGACGAACGACTCTCGGCCGAACGGCTGCAAGATTTGCTGTGCCAAATCCAGCCCGACTGCCAAGTGCTCGGCATTGTGGAGTCGGTAGAGGGGGCCGTGGAGTGGTGGCAAAACAACCCCAACCCAGACTTAATTTTTGTGGATATTCACCTGGCCGACGGCTCCAGTTTTGAGTTTTTGAGAAACGCCAACGTGCAAGTCCCGCTCATTTTTACGACCGCCTACGACCGCCACGCCCTCGAAGCCTTTCAGCTCAACAGCCTGGATTATCTGCTCAAACCCATTGATGCCAAAGATTTGGAACGCGCCTTGGCAAAATTCAAACAGTGGAACAGCGTTTCGTTGCTCGATTTGGGCCGACTCGAAGCTACCCTCAAACAACTCGCGCAGCCCTTTAAGCAACGCTTTTTGGTGCGCTACGGCGACAATCTTACGTACCGAACCACTGAGGAAATTGCGTACTTTTATGCCGACGACAAAACGGTATATTTGGTAGGCACCGACACCAAGCGATACATTGTGGACTATCGCCTCGAAGAACTATTAGATCCAATTTATTTTTTTAGAATCAACCGAAAGTTTATTGGCCATATTTTGGCTATTCAACGCATGAAAAGCACCTTTAATGGTCGCATTCAAGTTTTTTTGAAGCCCGCTCCCGAAGGCGACGTGTTTGTGAGCAAAGAAAAATCATCTGAGCTAAAAACTTGGATAGACCGCTGAAACTACTGTATCTACAATTTATATGAACCGTTATATTTTAATTGCATTGGTGCTGGCTTGCGTCGGCAACGGTGCTTTTGGCCAAAGCCGCGACGTGCTAAAACTCAAAAATGGCAGTGTCATTAAGGGTAAAATAATGCCGCCGACCGCCGACCAAACTACTCAAAATCAATTAGACAACGTGGCCATCGAAACCTACGACGGCAGCGTTTGGGTTGTTAAAACTACCGACATCGCCGAGCGCGGCCGCGAACCCTTCAAAGACCCCGCCATTCGCTACCGCAGCCGTGGCTTTGAACACTACACCGAACTCGGGCCGTTGGCCATGAGCAACCGCGCCTCCAACGGCATTACTACTTCGGCTTTTTCGTTTCAAACCACCAACGGCTACCGTTTTGGCCAGTGGCTGTTTGCGGGGGTAGGCGTGGGTGCCGACCTCTACGCCGTCCAAACTTTTGTGCCAATTGTGCTGAGTATCAGGGGAGATTTTACCAACAAAGGCACCAAGATTCCGTTTTATTTTGTGGAAGGCGGCCACTCCATCAATGCTACCTCCAACGACGTGTTGAATATAAACTACCGTGGAGGGCCTACTTTTGCAGTCGGTGGCGGCCTCAAACTGCTTTTTCACCAAAGTACGGCGTTTGTTGTGGGAGTGGGCTATAGGTTTCAGCGTTCTACCACCGAGCGGCTCGACCTACCCACCGTCGTCGAAGACTTCAACCGTTTGACGCTCCGCATCGGGTTCTCGTTTTGATTGCGCCGCGTAGGCCGAGCCGCGTAGGCCGCGCCGCGCAGGCTACGATATGCTGCATTTATCGGTAGGGCACTTGGTTGGGTTGCTCTTTAAATTCGGTGGGCGAGATTTTATTTTTTTCTTAAAAATTTAGATTCGCTCATGTAGGCTTTCGCGCTCAGAAGCGCCACCGACAGATTTTCGGCGATGTGCTCTCTGATGTATTTCAAGACGAACAAAATGAGGTCGTTATTGGGGTTGGTCTGCGATTTTTTGATGTAAAGGCCCTTTGATTCGGTTTGCGAGATTCTTATTACCAATTCTTGAATCAACTGGAGATTGAGCGGCCGTTTTTAGAATAACACAATTAAATGGCAGAATAATTAAACAAATAGTTGCGACAAGTCAAGTAAATATGTATTTATTTATGCTTATTTACGGAATAGTATTATTTCTTTCATCAAAAACCCCTTTCAACGAAATGTCAGCAATAACCACCAAACAAGACAACTTGGTTGCCAAGCCAATTTTCAAAACCCACTACGACAACTTTATTGGGGGCCAGTGGGTGGCTCCCACCAAGGGCGAGTACTTCGAGGCCATTTCGCCCGTGGACGGGCAGGTGTTCACCAAAGTAGCCCGCTCTACCGAAGAAGACATCAACTTGGCCATTGACGCAGCTTGGGCTGCCGCGCCGCATTGGAACAACACCTCAGCCACCGTGCGCAGTAATATTTTACTTAAAATTGCCGATACAATCGAGGCAAATTTAGGCCTGTTGGCGGGAATCGAAACGTGGGACAACGGCAAGCCAATTCGTGAGTCGATGGCGGCCGATTTACCTTTGGCAATCGACCATTTTCGTTATTTTGCGGGCGTTATCCGCGCCGAAGAAGGCTCCGCTTCCGAGATCAACTCCAACACCCTATCGTTGATTATTCACGAGCCACTCGGCGTAGTTGGGCAAATTATTCCCTGGAACTTTCCGTTGTTGATGGCCACCTGGAAACTGGCTCCCGCGCTGGCCGCAGGAAACTGCGTGGTACTGAAACCCGCCGAGCAAACGCCCGTGGGCATCATGGTGTTGGCCGATCTTATTAAAGACATACTGCCGCACGGCGTGCTCAACATCGTAAACGGCTTTGGCATTGAGGCGGGCAAACCGCTGGCTTCGAGCTCGCGCATCAACAAAATTGCCTTCACCGGCGAAACCACCACGGGGCAGTTGATTATGCAATACGCCTCAAAAAACATCATTCCCGTTACGCTCGAACTGGGCGGTAAGTCGCCCAACATTTTCTTTAAAAGCGTGATGGAAGCCGACGACGAGTTTTTTGACAAATGCCTCGAAGGAGCGACCATGTTTGCCCTCAACCAAGGCGAAATTTGCACCTGTCCGTCGAGAATATTGGTAGATGAGTCTATCTACGATGCGTTTATCGTGCGGCTCATCGAGCGGGTAGAGGCCATCAAACTGGGCCACCCACTCGACCCCGCCACCATGATGGGTGCGCAAGCATCCAACGACCAGTACGAAAAAATCTTGAACTACATCGAACTCGGCAAAGAAGAAGGGGCCGAACTGCTGACGGGCGGCGGAGCGGCCTACAACGAAGGGCTCGAAGGCGGCTATTACGTCAAACCCACCGTTTTTAAGGGCAACAACAAAATGCGGATTTTCCAGGAAGAAATTTTTGGACCCGTGGTGTGCGTGGCTACCTTCAAAGACGAGGCCGAAGCCATTGCCATTGCCAACGACACGCTCTACGGCTTGGGCGCGGGCGTGTGGACGCGCGACACCCACCAAGCCTACAAAGTGGCGCGCGCCGTGCAAGCGGGCCGCGTTTGGGTCAATTGCTACCACGACTACCCCGCCCACGCTCCGTTTGGCGGCTACAAGAAGTCGGGTATTGGCCGCGAAAACCACAAAATGATGCTGTCGCACTACCGCCAAGCCAAAAATATGCTTATTTCGTATGACAAAAATAAGTTAGGGTTTTTCTAAGATAGACCTTTTTTTCACCAGAGCGAGGGAGCCAAACGGCTCTCTCGCTTCATTTTTTACCACATACCACTGCTAACATGCAACACGAACGAATTGAAGTTACCGAAGCGGCCACTCACATCATTGACCAACTCCGGGCCAAATACGGCCCGTTGATGTTTCACCAAAGCGGCGGCTGCTGCGACGGCTCCTCGCCGATGTGTTTTGAAGTGGGCGAGTTGATGATAAACGAAACTGACATAAAACTCGGCAATATTCACGCGTGTGATTTTTATATGTCGCGCGACCAATTTGAGTACTGGAAACACACCCATTTAACCCTCGACGTGGTGAAAGGCCGAGGATCGAGTTTTTCGCTGGAAATACCGATGGGTGTTCGTTTTGTGATAAAATCGAGGCTGCTCACCACCGAAGAATACCACGCCGTATCGAGCCAGGACAATGTAAGATAGGGGTTTTATGACCAACGATGAAGGCACTCACCCGTTTGCTGGCGCGATCTACCGAAAAATCCACCCCCAATTGATCGGCCAAAAGTAGCTGCTGTGTTATGTCAATATTAATTTAATGGCTGCTGGCACAAAAAATGAGTAACAATGCGGCAATACTCTGCTTTTGATGCGTCTAATGAACTAAAAATATGCGCCATTTCCTAAAAGTCGCCGTATCGATTTGCCTAATGGTTGGGGTAGTTCCGTTGGTTGGTTTGGCACAAAAAGCCTACAACACGCGCGGAACTGCCCAACCTATTAGCAATACCGACTGTTACCGAATTACGAACGCGGCGAATAACCAAATTGGAGCCATTTGGTATGCCGACAAAGTACGGATCGACCGGTCGTTCGATTTAGAATTTTCGATGAATTTTGGCAGCAAAGACCAAGACGGTGCCGACGGCATGGTGTTTGTGATTCAAACTGCGGGCAACAATGCCCTCGGCAATACGGGGCAAGGCATGGGCTACAAGGGGTTTTCGCCCTCAATTGGCGTCGAGTTTGACACGTGGCAAAATGGCGACGAAAACGACCCCAATTTCGACCACATTGCCGTATTTAGGGACGGGGTTGTGAACCACAGCAATTTTGGGCACCTCACCCCGCCCGCAATGGCACTATCAGACAACCCAAACATAGAAGATGGCAAAGACCACAACGTGCGCATAACCTGGAACGCCCAAAAGAATGTATTGGAAGTGTATTTTGACTGCCAAAAACGCATAAACTTAAACATTAATCTGTCGAAAGACGTGTTTTCTGGCGCAAAGGAGGCTTGGTGGGGTTTTACGGGCGCAACTGGTGGTGCAGATAACCTACAAACGGTGTGCCTGCGCAAAGATATTGTGGCCAAAGACACGTTTCAGATCTGCCAAGGCAACCAAGTGGAGTTGGTGGCTCGCAACTCAATTGACCAACGCTACACCTGGACACCCCGCGCGCTGTTGAGCGATGCCGACTCGCGCAGCCCCGTTGCCCAACCCACGCGCAACCAGTTGTTTTTGGTGAGCTACCGAGATTTTTGCAACCAACAAACCACCGATAGTATTTTGGTGGAAGTAACCGCGCCGCCCACGCTGTTGCTCGGCCCAGACCTCGAACCCTGCGAAACCACCAAAAAGCTGCTGCTAAAGCCAACGCTTACTCCCAAAATAAACGATGTGATTTATGAATGGACAAACGGGGCAAAAACCGACACCACTTCGGTGACAAAGTCGGGCGTTTATCGGCTTACTATTAACGCAAAAGGCTGCCAAACCAGCGACTCGGTGCGTGTTACTTTTCGGCCAATGCCCATAGTACCAGAAACGAGCGAACCCTACTATTGCTTACGAGACAACGCCGTGCTACTCGACCCCAAAGCCACCGACTCCAACTGGCGATATACCTGGACACCGACCCGCCAAAGTTCGCCCACTATCCTGGCCGACGCACCAGGTACGTACAGCCTTGAAATCAAAAACCAGTTTAATTGCAGCGTTACGCGCAGCTTTGTGGTGCGCAACGACTGCCCCCCGTCGCTGTTTGTTCCCGAGGTGTTTTCGCCCAATGCCGACGGCCAAAACGACACTTTTGAGCTAAAAGCCTCCGAAAGCCTCACCACCGATTTGCTGATTTTTAGCCGATGGGGCGAGGTCGTTTATCGGTCAAAAAGTATGTCTGAACCGTGGAATGGACTATACAACGGCCAGACAGTGCCAACGGGCAGCTACGTTTGGCAACTAACCTACCAACAAAAACGCCTCCCCCAGGGGCCGATCTACCACAAACGCGGCCAGGTTTTGCTGATTCGCTAACTAAATGTGTAGGGCCTATTGTTTAGACTTGGCAGGCATTATTTATTACAGCATGATTGCGCCCGCTCAAAGCCATGGCTTTGCCCAAAGCATGAAAATTATTAGCCAAAACGATAAGCGCGATGCGATTCTATTGTATATTTATGGCCAGCGTTTCACACCACAAGTTAGTAAAATTGCAAGCCGACAGCCACATCAATTACGTCAGCAAAAGAATCACTTATCATCTTTAACTGCTCAAAATCAACTTATTAGCAATCAACTACACGCCTTAGCATGTAACCCAAGGGCTGACAAAACGCTCGAGCAAAGTTTGCAAACTATCCAGCAAATCTTTCAAATTCAAATTGAGAGTTTCAAAGCCGAGTTGTGTAAAGTCAAAAAAGCATTGCCCAACCGCACGTGCAACCCCAGTTCGTACTTTTTTGAACCTCACTGCAAAAGAGTCAGTATCCGATTCTTTTTATTCGCCCAACGCCACTACCCAGACTCGCTTCCAAAACCAAAACTTCACAACCTAAATGCAAGAATTATGCTTACGGACATCTGCCCAAAATTGCCAATGCGCAACAAAGTTCTGACGAAGGATTTTTACGTAAACCGTTTGAATTTTGAACTGCTAGGCGACTACGCCGAGTACCTAATCGTTGGGAAGGACAGAATAGAAATCCATTTCTTTGAGTTTAAGGACCTCGATCCAAAACAAAACTACGGACAAGTTTACATCAGAACCGACGATATTGACGGCCTCTACCAAGCACTGCTCGACAACAAGACGAGCATTCATCCAAACGGAGGTTTGCAAACAAAGCCCTGGGGGCAAAAAGAATTTGCCCTGCTCGACCCCGATAACAATCTGCTAACTTTTGGGCAGGGGTTAAAATAGTGTTTTGTCGGCCCACAAGTTAAGTGATTATAACTAAATGATCGACAATTTTTATTTCGCAACTATTTAATTATCAGACATTTATTCAATAATTCAAAACTCAACATTCAAAACTATTACTTAGCAGCCTATTTTATACCACACTCGGAATCTGCTCCCATTTTATTTGGGCAGCCTGGCCATTTTTGAAGGCCGCGCGCGGACGAATATTTAGGAGCTGGAACAGTTCTTGGTCTTGGTCGGTACCAGGGTTTGGGGTAGTGAGAAGTTTGTCGCCCGCAAAAATGGAGTTTGCACCCGCTAAAAAACACAGTGCTTGCTCTTCGGTGGTCATCCTGACGCGCCCCGCCGACAGCCTCACCATGGCCTTGGGCATCGTCATGCGCGCGGTGGCAATCATCCGAATCATCTCCCAGACCGACACCCTGGCTTGGTCTTCGAGCGGTGTGCCTTCTACGGCCACCAGTGCATTTACGGGTACGGACTCGGGGTGTTGGGGCAAAGTGGCCAGGGTATGCAGCATTCCTACGCGGTCGCGGTGGGTTTCGCCCATGCCAATGATACCGCCCGAACACACCGATATTTTGGCACCGCGCACGTTGGCCAGGGTTTCTATGCGGTCTTGGTAGGTGCGCGTTGTTATGATGTCGTCATAAAACTCCTCGCTGGTGTCCAAATTATGGTTGTATGCGTACAGGCCTGCTTCTTTGAGGCGTTGGGCTTGGGTTTGGGTCAGCATTCCGAGGGTGCAACAAACCTCCATGCCGAGGGTATTGACCCCCTTCACCATCTCCAAAACACTGTCAAAATCACGGTTGTCGCGCACTTCGCGCCAGGCTGCGCCCATGCAAAAACGGGTACTTCCCGCATCTTTGGCGCGTTGGGCGTGGTCTAAAACCTCCTGTACGGGCAGCAGTTTTTCTACTTTCACGCCCGTGTGGTAGCGAGCCGCCTGCGGGCAGTAGGCGCAGTCTTCGGGGCAACCACCCGTTTTGACCGATAGCAACGTGCAGACTTGTACCTCTTGCGGATCGTGGTGTTGGCGGTGTACGGTGGCCGCTTGGTACATTAAATCCAAAACGGGTGTGTCATAGATGGCTTTTACTTCGTCGAACGACCAATCGTTGCGTATCATGTCTTTTGCGGGATTATTTTTCACAAACCTAATGCTGTTATTTTCCTTTTCCTAATGTAATCAACACAACCCCCGACAACACCACCGCCGATGCCACCAGCGACTGCGCCGAAAGGATTTCGTTGATAAAAACCCAGCCCAAAACCAGTGCCACCACGGGGTTTACGTAGGCGTAGGTAGCCACCAACTGCGGGGGAGCGTTTTGGATGAGCCACGTGTAGGCCGAAAACCCCACGAACGACCCAACGAATATTAAGTACGCCATGGCCCAGTAGGTGGTGCTGGTTAGTTGCAGCAGCGAATCGAGCGATTTTTCGTGGGTCAATACACTAAAAACCAACGCCACCGCCCCACCCGCCAGCATTTGGATGGCGGTAGATTGAACAGCCGCTGGCATATCTATCCGCGAGGCCAACAACGTGCCCAGGCCCCAAGAAATCGAGCCAAAAAAAACGAGTAGTGCCGGGAATATCGGAAAGGGCGAGCCTTTCAGCGCAGTGAACGGATTGAAAAGCATGGCCATGCCAACCAGCCCCACTCCAATGCCCGCCAAGGTGAGCCAGTGCGGCTTTTTGCGGCTAAAAAACCAGTAGTCCAACGCCACGATCCAGGCGGGCAGGGCGGCCACCAACAAAGCCACCACGCCCGACGGCATGAAAAGCAGCGCGTAGGCCACTGCGCTGTTGCCCACGCCCGTGAGCAGCAAACCAATCAGTCCTGCCGATTTCCATTGGCGCAGCGGCGGATTACCCCTACCGCTCAACCGCGTGTAGAGGTACAAAATTGACCCACCAACCAAAAACCTGATTGCCGACGCAAAAAAAGGGGGCAGCACTTCGATGGCGTACTTAACCCCCAAAAAGGTTGAGCCCCACACCACATAAACCGCCGCCAGGCAAAGCACCAAGCTGGTTTTGTACGACACGTTTTTATGAATGGTAGCCAGCTGTGGCATTAAAACGAAGCTGGCAAAACCGCCAATAGTTGTTCTAAAATAAGTTTGCCGTCGGTATTTCCGAGGGCGGCATCGGCGGCGCGTTCGGGGTGGGGCATCATGCCAAACACGTTGCGGTGGGCATTACAAACGCCCGCAATGTTTTCTAAACTGCCGTTGGGGTTGGCGGCATCGGTCATTTGCCCGTCGGCATCGCAGTACCTAAACAAAATCTGGTCGTTGTCGTTCAGTGCTTTCAACGTGTCGGCATCAGCAAAATACCGCCCTTCGGCGTGGGCAATGGGTATTTTGAGGGCACGGTCGGGGTCTAAACCCGCCGTCAGCATGCTGTGGGGTGTCTGAGATTTTAAATAAATGTTTTTGGAGATAAACTTCTGGCCGTTGTTTCGCAGCAGCACACCTGGTGTTAGGCCAGCCTCGCAAACAATCTGAAACCCGTTGCAGATGCCCATCACGTAGCCGCCGCGATTGGCGTGCGCCACCACCTCGTTCATAATGGGCGAGAAACGCGCAATGGCTCCCGAGCGCAGGTAGTCGCCGTAAGAAAAACCACCTGGCAGTATCACGAAATCACAACCTTGGAGGTCGTGGTCTTTGTGCCAAAGTTTGACCACCTCTTGCTTAAGATTATAACGAAGCGCAAAAACGGTGTCGTCGTCGCAATTCGACCCTGGAAAAACTACTACGCCAAACTTCATGGATTTCGGAGGTATTAATGTAAAAGAATCAAGGGCAAAATTACGCTAAACCCCACCGATTACCAAACCAAAGCGTTGCGTTGTGCGTCATTAACCAATAAACAACTACCGATTATTTACCCACAAAAAAAGCCTCCGATGCTGTCGGAGGCTTTTTTTGAAAGAATTACGGTCTGTTTAATACCCTTCGTTTTGAACCATCAGTTTGTTTACGTCCATTTCGCGCTGCGGAACGGGCAAAACCAACTTGGGCGAGTTGAACGGCAGTGCACCCACCGCGCCACGGTTGCGGCGGATGTCGTGAATGGCGTGGCCCTCAAAAGCCAGTTCTAACCTGCGCTCTTTGAGCACATCTGCCAGCACAACTTCGGTAAGTGGTGCCAAACCAACCCGAACACGAATTGTGTTCACGTCGGCCAGCGGCGTTGCACCCGTGGTGGTTCCTAAGCGCAAGTTGGCCTCGGCGCGGGTCAGTATCATTTCGGGCAGGCGCACCACTGGCACGTGTCCAAAACGGTCTAAAAACTTAAAAGTGAACGTGTTGGCACCAGGTCTGATAAAAAACACACCACGCGCGTCGCCTGGTTCGTACAACGCTAAGTGCGCCTGCTGAACCCTGATATCTCCGCGCCCCGCCGTGCCTGGTATCGACCCAACGGTTGTGCCAAAAAACGTGTTCATGCCATTGTTACCATCTTGGTCGGTTACTTGAACGGCAAAAACGTACTCGGCGGGGTTCGAACCACCGCTGTTGAGCTTCGTATTAAAGGCCGCACCAAACGGAGTTACTAAGCGGTATTTGTTCGATACAATAACGCGGTTGGCGGCATCGCGGGCGGCGGCAAAGTTGCCTTGCTGCAAATATAGGCGCGCCAAAATAGCAGAGGCTACCGTTTTGCTGGCATAAAACCCGTTGTTGGCGGGCAACAGAGCCTCGGCCTTCGTCAGGTCGTCGATGGCCTGGGCATAAACTTCGGCCACGGTGTTGCGGGCGCGTTTGTCGGCTTCGGTCACGGCTATGGTGGGGGTGGTCACAATCGGAACGCCCAAGTTGGAGGCGTTGTTGCCGTCGCCCCACTGCTTGCCATACAACCGCACCAGTTCAAAATACACCGCACCTCTAATGAAGCGCGCCTCGCCTTCTACTTTGCTGCGTCTGGCTTCGGTCACTTTGTCAATGTTGGCCAGTACGTTATTAACGCGGTTAATGGTCACATACGAGCGCATCCAGAGTGTTTCGGCGGTGGTATTGATGGTTGTCAATTCTTTGCGATACAGCTCTTGGAGGTTGGCAAAAGTACCACCAAACCGTACCTCGGTGGGTATTGCCGCCAGCAGTTCGGAGGTGTACTGGTAGCCACCCGCGTAGGGCTCTCCGTTGGCGTTTGCGCCTTGAAGGGCATCGTAAGCACCAATCAGGGCTGCTTCTACGTCTTTCGACGTATTTAGGGCAATGGTTTGGTCAATTGTCTGGGTGGGCGCTACGTCTAAGCGTTTTTCGCAACCACTCAATGTTGCCAACGCCACGAACGCGCAAGAAATAAGTATTTTTTTCATAATAATTTCGAGTTTTTAATGGTCATCAGACCGAGTTAGAGGCCAATGTTAATACCTACCAAAATTGTACGCGGCTGCGGTGGCGTATAAAAATCGTTTCCTTGGGCAAAATTGCTCGTAAACGAATCTGAGTTCACCTCTGGATCCCATCCTTTGTATTTGGTAAAAGTAGCCAAGTTCATGGCCGATACATACACGCGGACACGCTCAATTTTGGCGCGGCTTGTCAGAGATTTCGGCAGGGTGTAGCCCAGAGAAAGGGTGCGCAACCGAATGTACGAGCCATCGAATATGTAGCGGCTCGATGGTTGGCTACCGTTCGTAATCAAATACCGCGCCTCTGGCACATCGGTATTTGGGTTTTCTTTGGTCCAAGCTTTGAGCTGGTCGGTGGTTTGGTTGTCTTCATAAATACCGTTGGCCGACGAATACTGACCCACCCCGTAGAAGTTTACGCTATTGCCCGACACACCGTTGAAAAACACGCTAAAATCGATACCTCCGTAAGACAAAGTATTGGTGATACCGCCCAAAAGTTTGGGGTTAGGATTACCCACCACCACGCGCTCGGTCGAGTTGTAGCCACCGTTGCTCACGGTAGTGCGGTCGAGTGTACCGTCGGGGTTTTTGGTGTTTCTGAAAAACAACGCGTCGCCGTTGGCAGGGTCCACGCCCGCGTACTCGCGGCTAAAAAACACCCCAATCGGTTGGCCTTCCATGACGCGGTTCATGTTTCGCACGCCACCTTCAATAATTTGTCCCTGAATGTCAGTTACTTTGTTGGCGTTGGTGGCAATGTTGAACGACGTATTCCATTTTAGTTTGCCCACGGTGTTTTGGGTGTTCAGCACAAACTCAAAGCCTTTGTTTTCGAGTGCGCCTAAGTTTCTAAACTGCCGCGAAAAACCCGTTGTACCTGGCACGTTTACCTCCAAAAGTAAGTCGGTGGTTTTTTTGATGTAGTAATCTACCTCGCCGCTGATGCGGTTGTTGAAAAATCCAAAGTCGATTCCAATGTCGGTTTGGCGGGTGGTTTCCCACTTCAAATCGGGATTGGCAATTTGGGCGGGGCGTTGGCCTGGCGCACCAGCGTAGCCCGCATCGCCCTGAAACAAACCCAACTGTGGGAAGTCTCCGATTTCGGAGTTACCCGTGAAACCGTAGCTACCACGGATTTTTAAGAAACTAATTTTGCTGTTGTTTTTCAGGAAGTTTTCTTCCGAAAGTACCCAGCCCGCCGACACCGATGGGAAAAACCCGTAGCGCGAGTTCTTACCAAAACGCGACGAACCTTCTACCCGAGCGGTCACACCCAACAAATAGCGGTCTTTTAGGCGGTAGTTGGCCCGGGCAAAGTACGACAAGAAACGGAAGTTTGTCTATGAGCTGCTACCATCAGTTTTTGTGGCGGCACTGGCAATTTTACGGTATGAGTCCGACGGAAACTGCGATCCCTCCACAAAGTTACGCTTGGTCTGAGACTGCTGGTACGACATCCCGACGGTAGCATCAATAAAGCTGGCACCGAAGGTTTTCGAATAATTAAAAAAGTTGTTGGCGTTGTAGTTGGTAATAAACGTACCGTAGTTCACGCCGATTCCGTTGGCGGCGCGGGTTTGGTTGCGCACCGTTTGGCTTTGGAAGTAACCTTCCTCGTTTTGGTTGAGCAGGTCAATACCCAATTCGGTGCGGAACTTCAAACCTGGCAAAATATTGATTTGCGCGTAGGTGTTGGTCAGGTTACGGAACGAAATCTGGTTGAATTTGGCGTACTCAACACTCAAAATTGGGTTGTAGTACAACGGAATATTCACGTCGCCAGGAGGCGCACCAGCGGGCAAGCCCGTGTTGGGGTCAATAAAAGGCGTGTGCGGAGTCAAAGCCGCCGCTTGCAGCGGGTTCGAGAACGCGTTATCATCGGGCAAACGTTGGTTGTTGGTGCGCGCCAGGCTCATCATCAATCCCACGCTCAACCACTTGTTGGCTTGGTGGTCTACGTTTATGCGACCCGAAATACGGTCTAACTTGTTGCCAATCAGCGTACCGACTTGGTTCAGGTACTGGCCCGACATAAAAAACTTGGTCTTCTCGTTACCTCCGCTCAATTGCAAATCCATTTGTTGCATGGGTGCTTTCTGGAAGGCTTTTTCTTGCCAGTTGTTGTCGGTCTGTTTCGGTGTGCCGTAGGTTCCGTAGCTGTAGTAGTCTAAGAAACCACCTGGTCCAAACAAATATTGCGTTTGCGAGTCTGGGTCGTTTACATCAAAACCGTCCAACCTATCCACGTAGGCGGCGGCTTGGCGGTAGAACTTCTCGTATTGCTCGGTGTTCAAAAACGGCAAACGCTTGGTAGCAACCGCCTGGCCCGTTTGGTAGTTTAGGCTCACGCTGGTTTTGCCCGCCTTGCCGCGCTTGGTCGAGATCAGCACTACACCGTTGGCAGCGCGTGCACCATAAATAGCCCCCGCCGAAGCGTCTTTCAAGATTTCGATCGACTCAATGTCGTTCGAGTTTATGTCGGCCAGCGGGTTGGTATCGCCACCGTAGTTACCTTGGTCGCCGGTTGTCACTGGCACGCCATCTACCACGTAGAGTGGCTGGCTGCTGGCGCTAATCGAAGAATTTCCGCGCACGCGCACCGTTACACCTTGGCCTAATTTACCGCCGCCGGCGTTCACGTACACCCCAGCTGCGCGTCCTTGCAGGGCTGCGTCTACGCTTGGGGTTGGCATATTTTCAATGTCTTTGGACTTTACCTGGGCAATATTTCCCGTCAAATCGCGCTTAATCTGCGAGCCGTAACCAGTTACTACCACCTCGTTGAGGGTCTTGGTATCGGCCGAGATTTGTACATTAATAACCGAGCGGTTTCCCACTTCGACCTCTACCGTAGAGAACCCCACAAAACTAAACACCAACTTGGCGTTGTCGGTGGTTGCAATTCGGTAGTTGCCCTCGCTGTCGGTGTTGGCACCGCGCGTTGTTCCTTTTACTGTGATCGAGACTCCTGGCATAGCACTGCCGTCTTCTAATGAGGTCACTTTCCCCGTTACCGATCGGTCTTGCGCCTTGGCAAAAAGCACCGACAGGCAAGCCATCCAGAATAGGCTCTTACGTAAAGTTTTTTTCATGTTAGGATGAGAAATTTAGTTTAAAAAATACAATTTTTACAAAAATAGCAGTTTACACCCTGTTTTGCAAGATAAAATTGGGTTGTCAGCGATTTTTTTGAGACAAATGTCCCTAAATACAACTAACCACCAAACGCAATGTTGGCAAAAAAATGAGGTTTTGACATTGAAATTGCGCCCTTTTTAAAGCCAAATGTGGCGCATATTGGCCGCCTTGGCATTTTGATTGGTAAAAAATTGTAATTTTGGCGATCAAAAAAAGAACTCTATGCTCACTACCGAATCATCCTCGTACTACGAAGCCTTAGACAAAATGTCGGTCACTGATTTGCTGACCAATATCAACAACGAAGACAAGACCGTGCCGCTGGCCGTCGAAAAGGTCATTCCGCAGATCGAGGCTTTGGTTAATCAGATTGTGGAGCGCATGAAAAAAGGCGGGCGGCTGTTTTACATCGGCGCAGGAACGAGCGGGCGGCTGGGCGTGGTAGATGCCTCGGAGTGTCCGCCAACTTACGGAGTTCCGTTCGAGATGGTCGTCGGGCTCATCGCTGGTGGAGACACCGCCATCCGCCGAGCTGTAGAAAACGCCGAAGACGACCCCCAACAGGCTTGGATCGACTTGCAAGATTACAACATAAACGAACTCGACTCGCTGGTGGGTATTGCCGCCTCGGGCACAACGCCCTACGTCATCGGCGGGGTGGCGGCAGCGCGCCAAAGGGGTATTCTGACGGGCTGTATTTCTTGCAATCAAAACTCGCCCCTGGGCAGTGCCGTAGCATACCCCGTTGAGGTGGTGGTGGGGCCAGAGTTTGTAACGGGCAGCACCCGCATGAAAGCCGGAACGGCCCAAAAACTGGTTCTAAACATGATCTCGACCACTGTGATGGTTCAGTTGGGCCGCGTGAAGGGCAATAAAATGGTTGATATGCAAATGTCGAACCATAAATTGGTGAACCGTGCCATCGAGATGGTCATCGACGAAACTGGGGTAACGCCTCAGCACGCCCAGCAGCTGCTCGACCAGTACGGAAGCGTGCGCCTGGCCGTCGAACACGCCCAAGACTAATCGGGCGCTACGTCCGTAATTCCGTTTCGGTGGCGGAGCTTTTTATCGTCCACGTTTTTATTCAAAAATTCATTGATGCGCTCAATCGGGATGTTGGAGGTAATCTCGCCAAACGAATTGATGCTAATATTAAAGCCCTCGAGTTCTTTGTGAACGCGGGGCTTTTCGGCTTCTTTGGGGTCTTTTTTTTTCATGTTCATGGATTTAAAATTCTTGCTTGCACGTAAATATAGTGCATCCAAATCATAATACGCGTCATTTGGGCACGCCGTACAGCACAAACTTTTTAATAACACACCAACGTACACGCTTTACATGTGCCACCAAAAAATTAAATGACCCCTCCCGCAATATTTAAAGTAAAAACGCTTATTTTTATTGGTTGAAAAACCAATCTTAAACCCCAAAAGCGTGAAAACACCAATTTTGAATGCAGTAGTTTTATTTTCGCTGGCAACCACCCTCGTTTGGGCGCAGACACCGCCCAACAAACCAACCGCCCCACCACTGCCCACCACCGCTGGCGCACCCGTGCTGCCAGCCGCCCCCAAAACGGGTCCTAAACCTTACAAAGAGGTCATAACCGACAAGGCCAAAACCACGAAGGGACTTTTTACGGTTCATAAGCTGGACGACAAGTACTTTTTTGAGATTCCTGACACCCTCTTCGGGCGCGAAATTATGGCCATAACCCGAATTGCAAAAGCACCCACGGGCGCGGGCTACGGCGGCGAGCTGGCCAACCAGCAAGTGTTGCGATTCGAGAAAGGCCCCGAAAACAAGGTTTTTGTGCGGGTGGTGAGCTACATAAACGTGAGCGCCGACACGCTGCAACCGATGTACCAAGCCGTCAAAAATTCCAATATCGAACCCATAGCGGCCGCCATAGACATTAAAGCAGTTCGCAAAGACACCTCTACGGTGGTGGAAGTGACCGACTTTTTTAAGGGCGACAACCAGGTCGTGTCGCTGTCGCCAGCCGAAAAACAGCAGTACAAACTCAGTTCGCCCGCCTCCGACCGGACGTACATCCAGGGCATTAAGTCTTTTCCGATAAACACCGAGGTGCGCGTGGTGAGAACCTACATTTCGGTTGCCACGCCGACCCTTTCGCTGGGAGCACCGAGCCCGTTTCCGACCAGCACCACACTCCCCGGAGCGGTGTCGGCGGGAGCCGTTACGATGGAGGTAAATACGTCGATGTTGTTGCTGCCCAAGAAACCCATGCAAAAGCGTCTTTTCGACAACCGCGTAGGTTTTTTTGCAAACCGCTCTACTGTGTATGACGAAAATTTGGCCAAAACTGAGCGTGAAACGTTTGTGGTGCGCTGGAAAATGGAGCCCAAAAATGCCGACGATGCCGCCAAGCAGAAGCGCGGCGAATTGATCGAGCCCAAAAAACAGATTGTTTTTTACATCGATCCCGCTACGCCCGTCAAATGGCGTTCGTACCTGATAAGTGGGGTAAAAGACTGGCTACCAGCCTTCGAGCAGGCTGGCTGGAAAAACGCCATTACCGCCCAAGAGTGGCCCGAAAAAGACTCGACCATGTCGTTGGAGGATGCGCGCTACTCGGCCATTCGGTATTTTGCGTCGGATGTTGAAAACGCCTACGGCCCCAACGTTCACGACCCGCGATCGGGGGAGATTCTCGAAAGCCACATCGGTTGGTACCATAACATTGTGGGGTTGCTCTACAAATGGTACATGGTTCAGGCTGCGGCCGTAGATCCGCGCGCCCGCACACCCAAATTTAAGGGAGAGCTCATGGGCGAACTGATTCGGTTTGTGTGCGCCCACGAGGTAGGCCACACGTTGGGGTTGAGGCATAATTTTGGGTCGAGCCACGCCACGCCGGTGGCCATGCTCCGAAACAAAAACTACGTGGCGCAATACGGCCACACAACATCTATTATGGACTACGCGCGGTTTAATTATGTAGCCCAACCCGAAGACGGTATAACCGACCTCATGCCCCGCGTGGGCGTGTACGATAAGTGGGCAATTGAGTGGGGGTACAAGGCCATACCAGAAGCCAAAACCGCCGACGAAGAGAAGCAAACACTAAACCAGTGGGTAAAAGGCCACGAAAAAGACCAAAAGTACTGGTTTGGCACGGAAACTAATTTTTACGACCCGCGCTCACAAAGCGAAGACGTGGGCGCAAACGCCATGGAGGCGAGCGAGTACGGGATTAAAAACTTGAAAAGAATTTTGCCTAATCTGATTGATTGGACAAAAGAAGAGGGCGAAGATTACGAAAAATTATCGTCGCAATACAACGAAGTGATGGGGCAATTTAGGCGCTACGTGGGCCACGTTACCAAAAACGTGGGAGGGATTTATGAAACGCCCAAGACCTTCGACCAAGAGGGAGTGATCTACGAATCTACGCCCCGAAACCTCCAAAAAGATGCCGTCGCTTTTGTGAACAAACAGCTTTTTGAGACCCCAACTTGGCTGCTCGACAACGCCATTTTGGGGCGCATAAAACCCGACGCTGGCACCGAGAGCCTGCGCTCAATGCAGGAGTCGGCCCTCAACGGGTTGTTTGACACCAACCGAATGGCGCGAATTTTGGAGACCAGCAGCCGCCAAAAAGATGCCTACTCGCTCGACGAATTGTTTACAGACGTGCGAAACGGCGTTTGGGCGGAGCTAAAAACCAAGAAACCGATTGACCAGTACCGCCGCAATTTGCAGAAAAGCCACGCCGAAAAACTGATCTCGATCCTCAACCCAACTGCCAGTGCCGCTGGACCTTCGTTTTCGTTCCCAGGTTTTACGTTTGCTTTTGGGCCGTCGGCAGATGCCAAAAAGACCGACATCATGTCGGTGGCGCGTGGCCACTTGGTGCAGTTGCAAACCGACATCAGAACGGCCACGGCAACCACCACCGACAAAATGAGTAAATACCACCTCCAAGACGTAGCCGAGCGCATCAAACGCGCCCTTGACCCAAAGTAGGGAGGGAGTGGTACAGAAATAGTCCCCGCAGAAATGTTTTTCTAGTCCGTTCTCCCCAAAAGCACACAGTTTTTGGGGAGAATAACGGCAAATTTACCCCAAAAGATGAATTCTGTTACGCGTTTTTTCTTACCCAAATTTTTTAGACAAGGGCAAAAACCAGCCACCGATTTTTTCGACCGCCAGTTGTTTTCTTTGCAAGTCACAATTTACTTGACCCTTGCCATCAAGGCCATATTTACTTTAATGGCCGCGCTCGACACCCAAGAGAGCGAGCACATAGCTACCAATCCGCTCACTATTTTGGTTGCGTGTGTGCCAGCCATTTATTTTTTGAGAACAAACAGAATTGTCTATGCCAAGTTCTTTGCCTATTTTCCTACCGTTTTCATCCAGGGGCTGTCGGCCTATTACGTAATTTTAGAAAAGTTGCCCTACGGATACGCCGAGCTGGCTTTGATGACCTACATACCCTCCTGCATTATGTTTTATGAAACCAGAATGGCTGCGCTGGGCATTGTGGTCAATGTGGTGTTGTATGTGGGGGTAAAAATAGTGCGTTTCCAACAATACAACCTGAGTAGTCACGAGCTTGCGTTGGACTTCACGATGTCTGCGTTGGTGTATACGGCCATGATAATGGTTACTTATTTGTACAAGAATGATTTCGTCCTTTTGAAAAAATACAACAGTACACCCAATGAGCAAAATACAATTATCAAGGCCTAAGCCAACAGTTTGAAAGCAATGAACAAGACCAAAGAACTGGCAGACAACAACGGCGGGCAGGTTATTGACGCGAGCCGTCCTGGCGCGGGAACGTCGATCGAAATAGCGTTGCCCGTTTACGAAACTGCCCCAATCTGATTCAACTCATGCAATTTTCATATTTTTATTTTGGAGGCGCGGCGGTTCGTTACCTTAAAACGGGGCAAGGCACCAAAATACTCCTGGCTTTCCACGGCGTTGGGCAAGACCACACCTGCTACAATACCTTCGTAGAAAGCCTTGAAAATCAGTATACATTCTACGTTTTTGATTTGTTTTACCACGGCAAAACGGCGGGCATAAATGCCAACAAGCCCAACCCGCAAGACCGATTAGGCAAGGTTTTTTGGGGTGATTTTATGCGGGCTTTTTGTGCCGAAAACCAGATTGAAAAATTTTCGGTGGCGGGCTTCAGCATGGGCGGCAAGTTTTTATTGGCCACCACCGAGGCACTGGCGGGGCGCATAGAAACGCTCTATCTGCTCGCTCCCGATGGCATCGGAGAGAGCATTTGGTACAGGCTGGCTACCCGTTTTTGGCCCACGCAGCGGTTGTTCAAACGGATCGTTTTCAACCCGCGTTTTGCGCGGCAAATCGGGAACGTATTCTTGCAACTTGGGTGGGTCAATAAAAGCACCCTGCGGTTTATTGACAGCACCCTGGCCACGCCTCAGCAACAGATGCGGGTGTATTTGGCCTGGCTGGTGTTTAGTGATCTACGGTTCGACATGAGACACGTGGGGCAACTTTGCAACCAAAATGGCATCAGGGTTAGGCTATTTTTGGGCCGCTACGACGCACTCGTTCCCGAGGCTTCGGTGTATGCGCTCACCACCCAATTAGATAATTATGAGTTAGTTATGCTCAAAACGGGGCATCATCGGCTGGTAGAAAAAGCCGCCGAATGGCTTCAATCTTCTCAAAATCGCTGAACACTACCTCGTACTCGTTGGTGGGCAGGGAGCTGGTCATCTGCAAATTGGATTGGCGGTAAGTCATCAGGCTGGGGCGGGTTGTTTTGGCGGTTAGGTGCAGGGCGGTTAGGCCCGTGGCGGCCAACTGCACGGCGTTGGTGGCGTTCACGCCAGCTCCCGCCATGGTGTCTATTCGCCCAGCCGACGCTGCCACCAGTTCGGCGATTGTCTCTATGCCCTCGATGGCCGTTTGGCGTTGGCCCGAGGTCAGAATGACGGCAGCCCCCGTTTCGATTACCGCCTCGAGGGCTTCGACTGGGTCGGGGGTCATGTCGAAAGCGCGGTGGAAAGTCACCTGCATGGGTTTGGCCAGTGCCACCAGTGCGCTGGTACGCTGCTGGTCTATGGTTCCGTTTTGGTTTAAGATGCCGAACACAACTCCGTTTGCGCCGTATTTTTTGGCTATTTCTACGTCTCTCTTCATGCACTCAAACTCCCAGTGGCTGTACAAAAAATCGCCTCCGCGCGGGCGTATCATCACGTTGAGGTCGATGCGGAGAAGGCTGCGTGCCGTTTCGATTAGTCCCGCGCTGGGGGTTGTGCCCCCCTCCAAAAAACCGCCGCACAGCTCCACTCGGTGCGCACCCGCTCGTTGGGCGTTTAGACACGATTCTACCGAAAATGCACAAACTTCGATCTCGACCTGCCTAAATTGATTGTTCACTGCCATGTTTTTTGCTTATTTTTGACAAATATCTTATTAATTACCTCCTCATGAAAATTCAATTTTTTGGCGCGGCCCGAACTGTTACTGGTTCAAAACACCTCATTACCACCAATAAGGGTACACAAATTCTGCTCGACTGCGGATTGTTCCAGGGTATTCATACCGACGACATAAACCAGAACTTTGGCTTCGATCCGCGCCAGATCGACTACGTCCTGCTTTCGCACGCCCACATCGACCACACGGGTTTGCTGCCCAGGTTGGTTCGGCAGGGCTTTTCGGGGCCAATTTACGCCACACCCGCCACCCGCGATCTGTGCGAAATTATGCTCTCCGACAGCGCGTTCATCCAGCAAAAAGACCTTGAAAGGATCAATAAAAGGCGCAAAGACAAAAACCAAACCGAGTTAGAACTCCTCTACGATGCCGCCGACGTGGCAGCAACTCTCGAACTATTTAGGACGGCAGACTACCAAAAAACGTTTTACCTCAACCAAAACGAAGTGGCCGTGACCTTCACCGACACGGCGCACCTGCTGGGAAGCGCGGCCATTAATCTTGAAATCAACGAGGGCGGCACAACCAAGAAACTTACTTTTACGGGAGATATTGGCCGACCAAATGATAAAATTTTGAGGATGTTCGATGCTTTTCCGCAGGCCAATTTCATTATCTGCGAGTCTACCTATGGCAATCGCCTCCACGAGCCCGAGGCCGATATGAAGGCGCATTTGCTCAGGATTGTCAGAGAAACTTGCGTGGAACAGCGGGGTAAGGTACTGATCCCCGCCTTTGCCGTGGACCGCACCCAGGAGCTGATTTATGCCCTCGACCAACTGTCGAGCGAAGGACTACTGCCCGTCATTAAGGTGTTCATAGACAGTCCGTTGTCGGTAAAAGCCACGCAAATTATGAAGAAGCACGAAGAGTGTTTCAATCCTGATATTTTAGATTACATTGAGCGCGACGGCGATGCTTTTGCCTTTCCGAACCTTCAATACGTGTCTTTGGTGGACGATTCTAAGAAAATAAATGCCTCAAACGAACCCTGCATTGTTATATCGTCGTCGGGCATGGCCGAAGCTGGGCGCATCAAACACCACATTTTTAATAACATCGAAAAAGAAAATACCACCATTTTGCTGGTCGGGTACTGTTCGCCCAGTAGTTTGGGCGGGGCCTTGAAGCGCGGCGACAAGGAGGTATTTATTTTTGGCCAGAAGCGCACCGTGAAAGCGCGGGTGGAGGTGATGGACTCGTTTTCGGCGCACGGCGATTACCAGGAAATGATCCAGTTTTTGGGGTGTCAGAACCCCGCGTTGGTTCAAAAACTCTTTTTGGTTCACGGCGAGTACGAAAACCAGTTGGCCTTCAAAACGCGTTTGAAGGAAGTGGGTTTTGGGCACATTGAAATTCCAGAACCAAGCCAGGTTTTTGAAATGTAGTTGCCGGCCTTGTGCCGGCCTTATCACCGCCGATCTCGTTAAAAATTGACGAAAGGCCGGCACAAGGCCGCCGGCAACGATAATTTACCAGAAGTACCAGTAAATGACGACCAACGCCAAAAATATGATGGCTGCACCAATGGCAAAACTGGTGGATACCCTAAACATTTTAGCGTCGATTTCGAGTCCTTTGCGCTCATCAGGCAACACATATCCCAACACAAACATGACCGCAACACAGATCAGGAACACCATGCCCATCTGGTCTAAAAACGGAACTTCGTTCCACGAAGTAGCGTCAAAAAATACGCTCACCCCTGGAAACACGTCAAGGTACATTGTGTAGGCCATCAGAAACCCACCCACAATGGCAAACAGCGCCCCCGCCGAGTTGGTGCGTTTCCAGAAGAAACCCATGATAAAGGCCGCAAAAACCCCAGGCGACACCAGGCCCGTCATGCGTTGCACAAACTGAAAGCCCCCCGCTTTGTCGATGCCCATGAGCGGCGAAATAACGATGGCTGCCACCATGGCCACCACAATAACTATGCGGCCGATGAGCACCAAGTTTTTTTCGCTGGTGTCTTTGCCGAGGTATTCTCTGAAAATATCTAAGGTAAAAATAGTAGAAATACTGTTGGCTTTGCCCGCCAGCGAGGCCACAATGGCCGCCGTGAGGGCCGCAAACGAGAGCCCTTTCAAACCTTCGGGGAGCAAGTTCAACAGCACGGGGTAGGCTTTGTCTTGGTTTAAGATGCCGTTATCGCCCAGCATTTCGGCCTGAAACAAGCCTTTTTGGTGCAAAACGTAGGCGGCAATTCCTGGGAGCGTAACTATAATGGGCATGAGCAGTTTCAGGAACGCGGCAAACAGAATGCCCTCGCGCGCAGTTTTGAGGTCGGCGCCCAAGGCTCGCTGGGTGATGTACTGGTTGCATCCCCAATAATTCAAGTTCACAATCCACATACCACCAATGAGAACCGTGAGGCCAGGCAGGGCCATGTAGTGGGTGTCGCCTTTCTTAAAAATCATGTGAAAATGGTCGTCGGCGTTTTGGGTCATTAACCGCACACCCTCTACCACGCCTTCGGTGCCATACTCGGTAGATACCAAACTGATGGCCAAGTAGGTGGTGGCAAGCCCGCCAATAATCAAGAAAAAAACCTGAATAACGTCGGTGAAACCAATTACTTTCATGCCTCCGATGGTGATAATAATGGCGAAAATAGCCAGCACCCACATACAAAGGTTGAAGTCGAGCCCTGATACACCCGACACTGCCAACGCACCCAAATATAGAATAGAAGTAAGATTGACCAGAATGTAGAGCAACAGCCAAAAAATGGCCATGATTAAACTCACCGTTTTATTGTATCTTTTGTTGAGAAACTGCGGCATGGTAAATATCCGATTTTTGAGGTAAATCGGCATAAAAAACACCCCCACAACCAAGAGCGTTGCGGCGGCCATCCACTCGTAAGTAGAAATGGCCAAACCCATCGAAAAACCATTGCCCGACATGCCAATGAACTGTTCGGCGGAGATATTGGAGGCAATCAACGACGCACCAATGGCCCACCAAGTCAGAGAGCCTTCGGCCAAAAAGAAGTCGTTAGACGATTCCTCCTCCTTCTTTTTTTTGTTGTAAATCCAAATACCGTAGCCCGCCACCACCACGAAGTAGATGAGGAAAACCAAATAATCGTTGGTTTTTAGATAGTTTTGATTCATTTTGGTTAAGTTTAGGATGCAGAAGTTTGTTTAAAAGTTGGCAAATTACGTATTATTCTTACAAATTGCACCCCACGAAATTTTTTATGCAGGCCAACCGCATTTAAAGATGAGGAAGTAAAGAGACTTCGGTAGGAAAAAAAAGTATTGACACGGTCGGTACCGCAGCGGCGTACCGTGCCGATGCGGGCTATCGCTCAGGACGACAAACTTTCCACAAAAAATAGCAATCAGTACATTTATGGCCTGGTGTATCCGCCGCTTCGCTACTTCTAACTAACTTTGGGGCTGATGCAAAAACCAACAAAGGCAATTTAGATGATAAGCAAAACCTACAGCCCAACCGAAATAGAAGATAAGTGGTACAGTTATTGGCTCGATGGCCAGTATTTTAATTCTAAGCCCAATCCCGACAAAGAACCCTACTGCGTGGTCATTCCGCCGCCCAACGTGACGGGCGTGCTGCACATGGGGCATATGCTCAACAACACCATTCAGGATATTCTGACCCGCAAAGCCCGCATGGAGGGCAAGGAGGCGTGCTGGGTTCCTGGCACCGACCACGCCTCTATTGCCACCGAGGCCAAAGTGGTGGCCATGCTCCGCGAGCGCGGTATCAGCAAAAAAGACCTAACCCGCGAGCAGTTTTTGGAATATTGTTGGGAGTGGACGCACAAATACGGCGGCATTATTTTGAGCCAGCTCCGCAAATTAGGGGCTTCGTGCGACTGGAATCGGACGCGCTTCACGATGGAGCCCAGCCTGTACGATGCCGTCATTGATGTTTTTATTGACCTTCACCAAAAAGGCGAGATATTCCGGGGGCATCGAATGGTGAACTGGGACTCGCAGGCACTCACCACGCTGTCGGACGAGGAGGTGATTATGAAAGAGGTGAACACCCGTTTGGTGTACATAAAATACCGAGTGGCCAACCACGCCGATGCCACCATTACCGTGGCAACGGTGCGCCCCGAAACCATTATGGCCGATGCCGCCATTTGTGTGAACCCCAACGACCCGCGCTACCAGCACCTGATTGGCCTCAGCGCGGTGATTCCGCTGATTGGAAAAGAAATTCCGATCATTGCCGACGATTACGTGACGATGGATTTTGGAACGGGATGCCTAAAAGTGACTCCCGCCCACGACCAAAACGACTACGCACTCGGCCAAAAGCACGGATTAGAGGTACTTGATATTCTGAACGAAAACGGCACGCTCAACGAAAAAGCGCAGATTTTGGTGGGCGAAGACCGATTTGCCGCCCGTAAAAAAATAATAAAACTACTCGAGGAGGCGGGCCACATCGAAAAAATTGAGGATTACAAGTCTAACGTTGGTTTTTCGGAGCGCACCGATGCCGTCGTGGAACCGCGCGTGTCGATGCAGTGGTTTCTGAAAATGGAGCGCATGAGCCAACCAGCCCTCCAAAACGTGCTCAACGACACGATCCAGTTGCTGCCGCCCAAGTTTAAGAACACCTACCGCCATTGGATGGAAAACGTGCGCGACTGGAACATTAGCCGCCAGCTGTGGTGGGGGCACCGAATACCCGCCTACTACCTGCAAGACGGCACGGTGATTGTGGCCAAAACCAAGCGCGATGCCCTCCGCAAAGCCCAACTCGAACTCCAACTCTACGCCCTTACCGAAGAAGACCTAACCCAAGACGAAGACGTGCTCGACACTTGGTTTTCGTCGTGGTTGTGGCCTATTTCGGTTTTCGATGGCATCCAAAACCCTGACAACGAAGACATTAAGTACTACTACCCCACCAACGACTTGGTAACTGCCCCAGAGATTTTGTTTTTTTGGGTAGCCCGAATGATTATTGCTGGCTACGAATACCGGGGCGAGAGGCCGTTTAAGAACGTGTATTTGACGGGAATTGTGCGCGACAAACAGGGGCGAAAGATGTCCAAGTCGCTCGGAAATTCGCCAGACCCACTGCTGCTGATCGAAAAATTTGGGGCCGACGGCGTGCGCACGGGTATGCTTTTTAGCTCGCCAGCGGGCAACGACCTGCCCTTCGATGAGAAACTCTGCGAGCAGGGGCGCAACTTTTGCAACAAGGTTTGGAACGCTTTTAGGTTGGTAAAAAGTTGGGAAATAGACCCCGCTTTGGCCAACAAAAACGCGCTGGCCGCCAGTTGGTTCGAGTCGCGGTTCAACGTTGTTTTGGGCGAAGTAGAAGATCACTTTACCAAATTTAGGCTCTCAGACGCACTCAATTCGGTTTATAAATTGATCTGGGACGATTTTTGCGCCCAGTACTTAGAAATGATTAAGCCCGAATACGGCCAACCCATCGACGCGCCCACTTACGAAGCTACCCTCGATTTTTTTGACAAATTGATGCGCCTCACGCACCCGTTTATGCCTTTCATTACCGAAGAAATTTGGCAGAACATCCGCCCGCGCGCCCAGAAAGAATCAATTTGCGTGGCCGCGTTCCCGCAGGTAGGCGCAACGAACCAGGCAATTCTAACCGATTTTGACGTGGTTTTTGAGTTGGTCTCGAAAATTCGTGAGATCCGCAACAGCAAACAAATAAGCCCAAAAACAAAACTACCGCTTTCGGTACGCACCCAAACGCCCGACCGCTTTGTGGCCCTGGCCGACCTTGTTTGCAAATTGGCCAACACGTCGGCGTTGGAGTTTGTGCAACAAAAAGTGGACGGAGCTACGTCGTTCCTCATCAAAGCCGACGAGTTTTACGTCAATCTTGCCACCGAAATAGACCCCGAAGCCGAGCGCGAACGGATGCAAAAAGAATTAGCATACAACGAGGGGTTCAAAAAATCGGTAACGGCCAAGTTGGCCAACGCGCGGTTTGTGCAAAACGCCAACGCCGAAGTAGTGGAGCGCGAACGCCAAAAGCTGGCCGACGCGGAGTCTAAAATAAAGGCACTCACCGAGGCACTCGCCTTGGTCTGACCGCCTTTATTCTAACTCGCGAAGGTACATTTGAATGGTGTTTTCTAAACCAAAATAGAGGGCATCGCAGATGAGGGCGTGGCCAATCGAAACCTCGTCGAGGTAGGGCAGGTTTTGTTTGAAAAAGCGCAGATTGTCGCACGTCAGATCGTGCCCCGCGTTGAGCCCAAGGCCGATCTTTTTGGCCAGTGCACCAGCCCGTGCGAAGGGTGCAACGGCGCGTTTGCGGTCTTCAAAATACTGGCTTGCGTAGGCTTCGGTGTAGAGCTCTACGCGGTCGGTACCGATGTTTGCCGCGCCCTCGATCATGGCCTCGACGGGATCCACAAAAATGGACGTTCTAATGCCCGCCGCCTTAAATTGGGCAACGAGATCAGTCAAAAACGCGCGGTGTTTGATGGTGTCCCAGCCCGCGTTTGAGGTCAGTGCGCCCTCGGCATCGGGCACCAGTGTCACCTGGGCGGGGCGCGTTCGGAGTACCAATTCAACAAACTTGGTCTCGCGCGGGTTGCCCTCAATGTTAAATTCCGTGGTCAGTACAGACTGCAAATCGACCACGTCTTGGTAGCGAATATGCCGCTCATCGGGGCGCGGGTGTACCGTAATTCCCTCAGCACCAAAGCGTTCGCAGTCAAGGGCTGTTTTTACTACGTTCGGGTTGTTGCCACCGCGTGCGTTGCGGAGGGTGGCAATTTTGTTAATATTGACGCTTAGTTTGGTCATGGTCGTTTTTAGTTCGGAAAAGAAATTTTACCCATCGACACCGACGGCACACCGCGCCGCGAGCCAAAATTAGTGCCACCACCCGCCAGTGCTTCGTTGGCCAAAATAGCAAACAAAACGGCTTCTTTGGCATCGCCAGCTATGCCCAACTCGTTGGTGGTGGCAAACTCAAATTGCGGCAAGGCTTGGCGCAAATAGCCCACCAAAACGGGGTTGTGCATACCGCCGCCGCTCATAAATACGCGGTAGTCTTGGCCGTCGATCAGCGTTTTTTGGAGCGCCTCCACGATGGTATCGGCACTAAACTTGGTGATGGTGGCCATCAGATCGGCGGCGGGCAGGTCGGTGGTTTGGCTACGCGCCTGGGCCTGCTGCACGTAGGGTAGCCCGAAAAGTTCTGGCCCCGTTGTTTTTGGGAACGGGGCATCGAAAAATGGATCATTCTTGAGTTCCTCCAACAGGGCGTTGTTCACGCGGCCGCTGGTAGCTATGCGCCCCGCGTCGTCGTAGGGTAGGTTATAGTGTAGCCGCGCCAGGGCATCGATGAGGGTGTTTCCAGGGCCCGTATCGGTCACAAAAACGGCATTGGCATCCATCGAACCAGGCAAGTACGTAAAATTGGCAATGCCGCCCAGGTTGAGCATCAGGCGGTTTTGGCCCGCTTTTGAAAAAATAAAATAGTCGCCATACACGGCCAGTGGTGCGCCCTCGCCACCCGCCGCCACGTGCTTTTGCCTAAAATCGCTCAGGGTCATAATACCCGTCGTCACGGCCACGTGGTCGCCGTCGCCGATTTGGAGCGTAGCGTTGGGAAACCGATCGATGCCGTGCAAAATTTTTGGTGCGTGAAAAACCGTCTGTCCGTGGCTGGCTACCGCGTCCACGGCTGCGGCTGGTACGTTCCACTTGGCCAAACACTGCAAAACAGCCTCGCCGTGCAACCTTCCCACCCAAGCATTGAGCAAAGTTAAGTGCTGGAAATCAACGGTTTGTTTGGCAAAGACCTGCCTAATTTCATTTTTTATTGCCTCCGAAAAAACAACGGTATCAAAATGCAGCAGCTCCACGTGGGTGTCTTGGCCGTGGCCACTTATTTGGCAGAGCGCCACGTCCAGGCCGTCGAGCGATGTACCCGACATGAGACCGATGATGTGTCGGACGGGTTTTTGGGCAACTTCGTACAAACGAGAAATGTTAGCATTCATAGCCCAAAAGTACAAACTTTCGGGGTACGAACGCCAACATCAGACGGGCAAATTTACTGGTAACGGGTTTGCCGAGAAGCTCTTTTGCGGGTTATCAGAACAGGTACGCACACTGGCGGCGGGTAGTTGTGCCAAACCAACCAACGGAACTGCCCCCAACGGCCATTAAGTTAATATTGACATGGCAGCTATCTTTGGCCGATCAGTTGGGGTAGTTTTTCGGCAGGTTGCGCTGGCAAACTGGTGAGCGCTTTCATAAAAGCCACCAAATCGATCTTTTCTTGCTTGGTCAAATTCAGTTTGTCGGGTGGCAGTGTCTGGTTGGGCAGGTCTAAACCCAAACCCGCTGCGCCACCGTGGTCATAAAACGCTACAACTTCTTCGAGGGTTTTGTAGGCCCCGTTGTGCATGTAAGGTGCGGTTAGTTCGGCGTTTCGGACGGTGGGGGTTTTGAACGAAAAGCGGTGCATGTCGGCCTTTGTCAAGTTAAACTTACCCAAGTCAGGGTCTATTTTTTTGGACAGCGGAGCCGTAAATACGCCCATTACCTCGCTCTCCGACTTGTCGAAAGTGGGTGGAACGGTGCCGTTGGTGAGCGGCACAAAATGGCAATTGGCACACTTGGCTTTGCCCGCAAACAAATTGAAGCCGCTTTTTTCGGAGTCGTTCAGCAGTGTTTTTTCGCCGCGCACGTAGCGGTCAAACCGACTGTTGAGGCTCACAAGGGAGCGTTCGTAGTTGGCAATGGCATTTCTGACGTTGAAACTCGTCACGCCGTCTGGGTAGCTTTTCTCGAACTGCTGGGCGTATTTTTTGATGGCCCTTATTTTTTCAACGGCTACCTCCAAAGAGCCGTGCATTTCGTTGGCGTTCATTACCACGTCGGTGGCTTGGTCTTCGAGATAAACCACCCGCGAGTCGGCAAAAAGTACCCGCGACAGCGCGGCGTTTAAGATGGTGGGCGTGTTGCGGCCCAGGTTGCCTTTGCCGTTTAGCGTCAGGGCTTTCGGTAGTCCGTCGGCAAAACCCTTGTCGGGCTGGTGGCAAGTGCCGCAGCTGCGTTGGCCGTTTCCCGACAAAACGGGGTCGTAGAACAACGCCTTGCCGAGGGCTACTTTGGCAGGGGTTGCGCCGCCCGACGACGACAGCCCGAAGGCCGCCAAGTCGAAAGCATTCTCGTCAAACAGCGTGCGGGCATCGGGGCGCAGGGCGCGTACTTCGTCAAAAACAGGTATTTCTAAGGCTTTTTGTGCGTCCAATAGCAAGCCACTGAGCGGGTTGGCACAGTCGGTGATGAACGACAGGCGGTCGAAGGTGTCGAACGATCCCGTTAGGTTCTGCTGCGTTTTGGTGAGCAATTGCCGCAAATTTGTGGCCAAGTTGGGCTGTTTTTCGCGCAAAAAAGGTTCGTAAATGGCCAAGTAACGCTCCATGCCCGCCACCGACGCACGCGACTCGGGCAGCGACTGAAACGAAACGGGCGAGTCGAAGCCCGTGACACCAAGGGTCACAATCCGAAACACTTGCAGCCTCAGCGCATCAAAAATATGGCTATCGGTGAGGTCGGTAGAGCGTGCCACCATTTTTAACCGATTCATGGTAGATTTCAAAATCTCCACCTCCGTCACCAGGTTGGCGTGCTGGGTGGTATCATACGGAAACAGCAGTTCTTCTACCACCTGAAAGCCGTGCGGCGGCACCACGTAGCCGCTTTCTTCCTCAAACTCGTCGAGAGCGGGGCCATTGATGTTTTTGGAGGCTTCGGGAAAATACAACTCCGCAAGCCATTGTACTTGTTTCCAGGCCAGGCGGGCCTTTTTGAAATCTGCTTGTAGCTGGGCTTCGTTGCCCCGTTGCAAAACGCGGTGGCGGAGCGTTCCTACGGTGGTGTCTAAGGCCGCAATGTCGCGCTCAAGTTGCTGTGCCACTTGCAAATGGGTGGCCACGTTGTTTTTTTTTATCAACGCACCCGTACCAAAACCCGCCAGTCCCAAAACAATTAGGGCGGGCATTGCCGTTTTCAAAAGTGTTTTTTTCATTTTTTTGGTTTTAATTGAAAATTGCTGCTCATCGGAGCAGCAATTTTCGGAACGGCAATAAGAGAATCGGTTTATCTTGGTAAGCCCTTCACGATGACAATCTGGCTGGCTTGGTTTTCGTCGGGGCGCAATTTGCCACCATCAACGCCCTTGTACTTGTCGCCTCTCCAAGTGTGGGGCTGGATGCAGATCATAAATGCGTCAGGAATACCCAATTGGTCAGAAACGTCTAACATGGCACCGTACTCCCACGAGCCAAATCTCGACACACCGCCCACGTTGTAGGTGTCTCTGTCGGCAAAGGTGCGGCGGTGATCCAGTTCGAGCGCCACCTTCATCTCGCCAGTTGCCAAGTTGTATTGGTAAATGTACGCATCGTGGGTTTCGTCGCCGTAGCTATTTGGGTCTTCTTGGGTGTAGAGGTAATTTTTTGTCACCAAAATATTGTCTACGTTTTGGAAAGTCCTGGCTTTGCCCGTGCGGTCGTCGCCGTCCAAAATCACCTCCAACATACCAGCGGTTGGATTGCCAGCGTTGAGGTTGAGTTTGTAAACCCGCCCGTATTTGGCACGCGAGTTGTCGGCGTTCACACCCGTATTGTTTTGGCCAGTTACATTGAAATAAATCTCACGACCAACGCCGTCTTTGCGGTAGTCTACGTCCTCAACGCGGCCAAACTTAATGGCCTTCAAGGTTTGATCCATCAAAATATTCTGCTGGCTACCCGTAAGCGTTTTCTGGTTTGCGATTTTCACAAACTCCACCTCATACTTGGCACCAATTTTCATGTCGGTTTCGCGCTGGTTAAGGTCTTTGCGGCGCATCACAAACAGCTCGCCATTTTGCAAATCGCCCACGTTGGCCCAATAAAGCAGCACCTGCCCACCGTTCGGGCCGCTGTCGTCGTCGCCGATGATGATGGCAGTTTTGCCAGGATAGGCAGTTTTGGCCAGTGGTACTGCGTTTTCGGCACTTTGGCGGCCCAAAGCAGCCAGCTCGCGCGACGCGCCAGCATTGACTGTCAAGGCACCCAGTTCCAAACCGTGCGTGCGCGACTCCTCGCCGCTCTCTCCGCTGGTCAAAAACAAGGGGCCAAAACCGTGTTCTTCGGGCGTGGCCAACGTGGCCGAGCACAGGCGCCACACACCACCGTCGGAGTTCAGTACGTACTCGCCTTTGACGGGCTTCAAAGTTTTGTCGAACGTAATGCGCGACACCGCAAAATTGTCTTCGTGGTTCACAACGTAGGCAAACGTGCCGTCGGTGTTTTTGAAAAGACCTGCGCCGTCGGCCGAGCCGCCAAAAACAAAGTTGGGCGATTGCTCCAACTTATCGTCAGAACCCACCATTGAGAAAACCTCCAAATTGTCGAAACCTGGCATTTTCTTTAAAAAGGCGGGCGTTACCGATTGGTTTTTCAACACCACATCGGTGCCAGGGGTAGCCGAGCCGTCGCTATCTTTGTTGCAGCTTGTCAGAAAAGCTGCCGTTGTAAAGGCTGCGAGGGTAAACTTTGTAATTTTCATGTTGTTTGCTTAGTCGTTTGATTTGACACAAAGGACGGGGACAAACATTACTTCAATATGAAACCGAGTTTACGTTTGTTTAAAATTTGGCCATTGAAAAGTAACCGTTTCTTAACGGGTGTTTCAAAACAAATTTTGTAACAGCTTTGCTGCCTTAGGAACATAAAATAAATAAGTAGTTGGATTTTGACATATAAAGAGCTGATTGTCAGGCGTTATTCAACCACTCAATAATTCAAAACTCATTCCTTATACTCTGGATAATCAATTGCTTATCAATTTAACTAAATACGCATCACGAAAAAATTCATGCAATCGTTCTGGATGGGAACCATCAATGTCCTGTCTGAGTCACCGTCGCCGCCTTTCTTTACCGCCAAATTGATTTGAGGTCATACACCTCGGCTCTCACGAGTTGGGTTTGGCCTGCCGCGCTAAACAGGTCTAATCTGGTAAAATCTTCGTTTGGGAAAAACAAATCGGTGAATGCAATACGCCCGTTGTCCACAAAAACCTCTACCGACGAGTTATCAATCAAGGCCCTGATGGTCAGTATCTTGCCAGCCACGTAAGGTGCGGTGTGTTTTTGGGCAAATCGCCGAGAGAAACCCGTTTTACCAGACTTTCGGCGGTCCACGTAAAATTCTTTTTTTGCCACGTCGTAGCCCACGCGCACAAATTCTTTTTTGGAGTTGCTGATGTTGAAGCCCATTTCTTTGGCACTCGATTTGGACAAATCAACCACCATTATCACTTCTTTTTGAACAGAACTACCCTTGACTGGCACTAAGTTACCAAAGTTCTGGGCGGCCAAAGTAATTTTATTTTCCCGCAGTTTTTCTAATTCTACCACTGGTTTTTGAAAAAGCCGCAAGCCTTCTCTGGTGGCTTTCAGCAACAATTCGCGCGGGACGGTGGTGGCACTACGCCAGTTTTGGGTGGGCACTTTGGTGGCGTAGTCGTCCCAATTAGACATCCAGCCAATAAAAATTCGGCGGTTGTTGGGGGCGTTAAACCACGTTACGCCCGCGTAGTTGTCGGCACCGTGGTCGAGCCAAAGCGTTTGGGCGGGCGGGTTGGCGTTTTTGAACGTTTTTCCGTCAAAACTACCCACAAAATACTGCGTACCCGAACCACCATTGACGGCCCCACGGCCAATATTCTGAATCAACACCCATTTTTCTGTGCCGTCTTTGGTTTGTAACGGAAACAAATCGGGACACTCCCAAACGCCGCCGTGCGCCCCGTCGTTTTCGCCAAACGCGCTCGCCTTTTCCCAGCTTTTTAAGTTGGGCGACGTATAAATATCGAGGTGATTGCCCGTGGCCAGGGGCATAATCCAGCGTTTGGTGGCCGCGTGCCAAAATACCTTGGGGTCTCGAAAGTCCACATCACCTTGGTTTTTCAGCACGGGATTTTGGGCGTATTTGGTCCAAGTGCGGCCTTTGTCCAAACTGTACGCAATGCCCTGCGACTCGCGGTCTTTGCGGCCTGCTTTCTCCCATTCGATGTTGTGGTACGTAAAAATGGCCACGAGCGGTTTTTGCGTAGCCGTGCCAAAACCGCTGGTATTGTTTTCATCGAGCACCACGCTACCCGAAAAGATGTACCCCAGCGAATCGGGATAAAGCGCAATGGGCAGGTGCTGCCAGTGGGTCAGGTCGGTGCTGACGGCGTGGCCCCAGTGCATGGGTCCCCAAACGGTGCTGTCGGGATAGTGTTGGTAAAACAAATGGTACTCGCTGTCGAGATACACCAAGCCGTTGGGGTCGTTCATCCAGCCTTTTTGGGGCGAAAAATGAAACTGCGGGCGGTGCTGCTCGTTGTAAGTATTGGTTTTTTGTTGGCTTTGGCAAGCAAAAAGACGGGCTATCAGAAGGCCACTTAGTAGGTATTTCATGGGATTGTATCAAAAATCGAAACCCGATCAGTACAGAAAGGGGCATTATCAAGGGTAAGTTTTAAGGGGTTCATGGGGTTTTCTTCAATAACTCCCGTACTTCATTTTCTGTGATTTGGTAAGGATAGTTTACGTAGTATTCGTTGTCTTCGTTGAGTTTATAGCCTTTTTGTAGGCTAATTATTGCTTTTTCTAACAATGCTTTAGCGTCGGGCTTCTTTCGCATTCGTAGCAATAACAAGGCTTTATAATACAAAGGCTCTGGGAAATTATCGTATATTTTCAATGCTTTGTCGTAATATTCAATCGCTTTTTTGTGCTGCATTTTGTGGTGTTTTATCAACCCCCAATACAACCAGTCCAAATGATGCCCACCACCTTTACCACCAGGCATCTGGAGTTTCAACGACTGCGCCATATAATGGTCGGCAGAATCTAACTGATTGATTTTGAGATAGGAAATAGCGATGTAAAAATGGTAGGTATGATCCATTTCGTAGTATCCATTCTTCAAAGCAATTGCTTGCTTAAAGTCTGCGATGGCTGGCGCATAGTCTTTCATAAAAATACATTTCATAAACGCCCTGTAACCCATCCAGCTTTTGGGGTCAAGTTCCACCGCCTTGTTGATATACTTCAAAGCAGAGGCATACTCCCCTGCTTTGAAATGCGACGTGGCTATCTCCCGCCATAGTCTGGCATCGTCAGGAAATTTGCTGATGGCTGTTTCAAGATAGGATCTAAACTCTTTAGATGTTTGTGGGTATCTTTTGAAAGCATTGTCTACATAAAATTCTGTGTCTTGGCTATAACCCGAAAGGCACATCAAATAAAAACAGGTTAAACTAAGGTATAATTTCAGTGATTTTTCCATCATTCAGTTTAAAAGTGATAAATCCGTAATAATCAAGTGACTTTTTTTTCTCTGTATCATCCCGAAAATAGGCCAGTTTCCAAATAGTTAGTGGCTTGACATACTCAAGAAGTTGGTCAGTAAGTGTCTTGTCAAAACTTGTAGCCTCATATTTATCATCCATTTGCAGTAGTTCAAAGTTGCCCTTTTCGCCTTTACAATTGACCACAAAGCGAATTGTAACAAAGCCAGTGGTTTTAGTTTTTGGGGTACCAAGTAGTTGGTTTGCCTCCGCCACCAAGGTTTCGGAGGACATTTTGTACTTAGCACTAAAGGTGTAGTAATAGAACGTCCAACTGAAGAGACTACACTTGTAGAAAGATGGCGTTTGGGCAACGGAGGTAGTAGGAAAAAATTGGACAAAAAGCCAAAAAAGGAAAAAAATCATCCTTCTTGAAATTACAAACGATGCGAGACGAGCAGAAATCATATTTTTTAAATTCAATTGACCAGAGGCCATTTTGGGGACAAGATTATACAGGTTAGCAATGGGTAGGATACACAGGCGGTTCGCCAAACATTTCGGTTCGAACCGCTTCGCACAGCACTTATTTCAATCATACTTTTGTCCAATGCCGCCATTTTGCTTACTCATCATGCAAATGCCGCTTGGTACACCTTTTTTTACAAGAACTAAGTTTCTAAGCCAAAGCTGCCTCGGCTGCCGCCGCGCCCGTGGCCACTGCACCCTCCATAAACCCCTGCCAGTCGGCTATGTGCTCGCCAGCAAAATGGATATTTTGGAACGGTTCACTCAAAATTTTTCGGAGTGTAAACCACTGTCCTTTGCCATAAACAGCGTAGCTCCCCCGCGAATACGCGTCTGAGCCCCAGTAGTAATTCACGCTTTTTTGGTAAAAGGTGGCGGCTTCGTCCAGGGGTTGTAGTGCCTCAAAGATCATTTTTTGGTGTATTTGGGGGCTACTGAGGGCAAAAAGATCGGCCTTGTCGCCAGTGCTGTACGAAATTAGTGCCCCCGAAGCCCCTGGCTGGTTTTTGGTGGCGTGGTACAAATAGTGCGCTGGCGCGTCGGTTATGATGTCAAAATCTTCGCGCGGCCAAAAACGCTGGCCAAACTGCACAGCGTGCTTGTTGATGCGGGCATATTGAAGGCCATCAATGGCACTAACTTTGGCTTCGGGCAGGGCGGGTGTCCATTTTATTTTCGACAATGCAAAAGTAGGTATGCTGCAAATCAGGCGGTCGCCCTCATATACTTCGCCGTTTTCGCAGGTCACTTTCACCTTGTCATTTTGCTGGTGGATGTTGGCCACGTGGCGACCCAGCTTTATTTTTTCTGGCCCAATGTGTTCCATTATTTTGTGCGCCAACGTGGCATTTCCGCCATTCATTTTGTAGTCCATCTCGTTGTTTGGGCTCGAGTCGGCATACTCGGACATGGCCGCAAATGCCGACACGTGGCGGATACTCTCCCCAAAGTCAGTACTATCAAGGAGCTCGCGCAAAAAAAGATCATCGTCAGGAATGCCGTTATTTACCAAAAACCGCCACCAATCCATCCGGTCCAAACTCAATTGCTGCGCACTGGTCAGGTGCTTAAACTGCCCCAGGAGGCCGTCTAATTTTTTTTTCCAATCCTGCGTAAAACTCCACTCGTCTGTTTTTTTGTACTCTCCCCGAAAACTCAGATCGGCCTTAAATTGATTGTTAAGCAGCTCAATATCAAACCGTTGGCATAGTTTCTGTATCTCCTGATGCGACTCGCCCACCCACTCGGCTCCGAGTTCGACGCGGAGGTCTTGGGCGGTATCGATCAAGTGCGTAAAGACCCGTCCGCCCGCCCGCCCGCGCGACTCTAAGACGCAAAAATCGACCTTTTCGTCGTGCAACTTCAACGCCGCCGCCAGGCCCGCAAAGCCCGCCCCCAGCACAATTACCCTGGTGGGTTTGTGGGCGGCACTGCTGTTGGTACTAAGCACCCGCTGCGGCAACAACACCGCACCCGTGGTGGTGGCCGTGAGGCCAAGAAAAATCCTGCGTTTCATGTTTGTGTACGAGCTTGCTTAAAATACACGAGGCCACGGCTGCAAAATACCGTGCGCGCTCAACTGGCCTTCAAGGTAATAATAATCCGCGTAAGGGTGTTGTTTGTTAGTGAAAACAGACGGAACTTTGCACAATACCAATACAGACATATTTTGAATTATCTCTCTGCCGAAAATATCGCAAAATCATACGGCGCCAACTGGCTGTTTCGTAACCTCACCGTTGGCCTCAGCCGGGGCGACAAAGTAGCACTCATTGGCACCAATGGCACTGGCAAAACATCGCTACTCAATATTTTGGCGGGCACAATCAGAACCGACGAAGGCTTGGTAAGCATCCGAAAAGACATTCGGACGGCCTACTTAGACCAAAATCCGCAGTTCGACGAAAAACTACCCGTCATTGAGGTTCTTTTTGGAACGACCAATCCGTCGGCATTGGCCGTGAAAATGTACGAAAAAGCCATCCTGAAAGACGACTCAGACCTGCTGTCGGAGGCACTCGAACAAATGGACAACCTGCAAGCGTGGGATTTTGAATCGAAGGTCAAACAAATTTTAGGCCGTTTGGGTATTCACGACGTAGATGCGCCCATTGGCCAGCTTTCGGGCGGGCAGCGCAAGCGGGTGGCCCTGGCGCAGGTGCTCATCGAAGAGCCCGACCTGCTCATTATGGACGAGCCAACCAACCACTTAGACTTAGACACCATCGAGTGGCTCGAGGAGTTTTTGAACACCGCCAACCAGACGCTCCTGATCGTTACGCACGACCGTTATTTTTTGGACAAAGTATGCAACATTGTCATGGAGCTCGACCGCGGAACGCTCTATACCTACAAAGGAAACTACGCCTACTATTTGGAGAAAAAAGCCGAGCGCCAAGCCATTGATGTGGCCGAAACGGACAAAGCCAAAAATCAGCTCCGCAAAGAATTGGAGTGGATGCGCCGCCAGCCCAAAGCCCGAAGCACCAAAGCCCAGTACCGGATCGATGCTTTTTATGACCTCAAAGAGCGGGCTGGGTCGGTGCGCCGCGACGATAAATTAGACCTCAACGTGAAGTCGGACCGGCTGGGAAGTAAAATAATAGAATTAGAAAGCGTAAGTAAAAAATTTGGGGATAAAGTACTGATACACAGTTTCTTATATACCTTCAAGAAAAACGACCGGATTGGTATTGTGGGCAAAAACGGCATGGGAAAATCGACCCTGTTGAACATGATGGCTGGTTTGATACGCCCCGACACGGGAAAAGTTGTGAAGGGCGACACCATTAAAATTGGCTATTACACCCAAACCGAACTCGAATTTAAAGACGACCAGCGGGTGTTGGACATTGTGAAGGACATTGCGGAGGTAGTAAAACTGGGTTCGGGACAAACCATCACGGCTTCGGCTTTTCTGACCTTATTTTTGTTCCCCCCCAGCAAACAACACGACCTGGTGTCGAAACTGAGCGGGGGAGAAAAGCGCCGTTTGCAGCTCCTAAAAGTACTGATCCAAAGTCCTAACTTTCTGATTTTAGACGAGCCAACCAACGACTTGGACGTGACAAGTTTGAACGTCTTGGAAGAATTTTTGTTGAACTTCGACGGCATTCTGGTCTTGGTGTCGCACGATCGGTATTTTATGGATCGGTTGGTAGATCACCTTTTTGTGTTTGAGGGCGAAGGTAAAATCAGGGATTTCCCCGGCAATTATACCGACTACCGCGAAGTGGCCAGCGACGAACTGCTGGCTCTGAGCGGCCAGAAAGCCGACCAAAAGGTCAAAAAAAATGAGCCCGCCAAGGTTGTTTCTGCCCCCGAAGCACCCAAACGCAAGCTAAATTTCAAGGAACAGCGCGAATATGCAAGCCTCGAAGCCGACATTGACGCGCACGAAACCAAAAAAGCAGACTTAATTGAGAGGCTTAACGGTGGCTCGACAGACCACGCTGAGGTGACGGCCTGGGCCAAAGAAATAAACCAATTAGATACGATTATCGCTCAAAAATCTGACCGCTGGCTCGAACTGGCCGAGTTTGTATAATGTTACGCCCCAAAACACCGACTCACGTATCATGCAAAGCATCATTGATTTTTTTCAATTCCTGCTCAACTCCGAAGAAATAATCCGAACGGGCGGCCTCATCACGATTACGCTCATTATTTACGCCGAAAACGGCCTGTTTTTTGGGTTTTTCTTGCCTGGAGACTACCTGTTATTTTTGGCGGGCATTTTTTGCGGGACAAAAATATTGGCGGTAAGCATTTGGTTGTTAATGGGTTGTGTACTTGGTGCGGCCGTTTTGGGATCGCTAACGGGTTACGCATCCGGCCGTTTTTTTGGCGAAAACATAGAAACCCGTAAAGACTCCTTTTTCTTCAAGAAAGAATACATCACGAACACCCGAAAGTATTTTGAAAAATACGGCAGTCAAACGCTCGTCATCGCGCGGTTTCTGCCAGTTATCCGCACGTTTGCCCCCATTTTGGCGGGTATCACAAACATGAACTTCTACAATTTTATGCTCTACAACGTGCTCGGAGGCATAATTTGGACGCTCACGCTGGTGGGCGGTGGCTACTACCTCGGCGAACGATACCCGTGGATCATTGATTTCGTGCCCTACGTAATCGTATTCTTTCTGGGCATTACCACCTTCACCGTCATTAAAGGCTACCGAAACGCCCGAAAGGAGTTTTGAGTTGGGGGTGGGGCAGGACTGGGCATCAAAAACTCAGCCCACCCCACACACCCCCCAAGTTTATTTCAACCATTTATTGGCGTTGATGATGGGCATTGGGTAGTCGGCCCCCAAAATTGCACCAAAGCGTTGCTGATCGGCGCGACTCAAAGTCCAAACTTGGTGCACTTGTTTGGCGGGAACTCCCTCCAACTCGGGCAACCAATGCTTCACGTAGCTGCCGTCGGCATCGTATCGGGTGGCCTGAAAGTGAATATTAAAGTACCGATTCTCGCGCGGATCGTTGCCCACACCCGCCACGTAGTTCCAGTTTCCCCAGTTGCTACAAACATCATAGTCAATCAGTTGGCTCTCAAACCACGCCGCCCCCCACGTCCAATCGATCCCTAAATCTTTGGCCAAAAAACTCGCCACGTTTTGCCGCCCCCGGTTCGACATAAACCCCGTTTCTTTCAGCTCGCGCATATTGGCATCTACCAGCGGCACGCCCGTGGTGCCATCAATCCACTTCTGGAACAACGGCACGTTCCTAACCCACTTGGTCACAAGATCGTTTTTGATACCTGGCGTTTTAAATATTCTCGTTCCAAATTTTAGGGCTACAAACCTAAAATAGTCGCGCCAAATGAGTTCAAATACAAGCCAATACGTAGAATCATTGCTGACGCGCTCGCGCTCGTAGCGTTTTACTTCTTCGTACACGCGGCGCGGCGACAGGCATCCCAACGAGAGCCACACCGAAAACTTCGACGAGTAGTCGGCCCCCAACATTTGGTTGCGCGTTTCTTTATAAACCTTCAATTGGTCGTGCTCCCAGATGTATGCTTGCAGCCGTTTTAGGGCTTCGGTTTCGCCGCCTCTGAACGGCAACACCCCGCGCGGGTCTATTTCGGGAACGGTGGCCAGCGGAATCAAATCGTTGATTGCTGGCATTCTACCAGCTTCAACGCCCGCGGGGTAGAGTATTTCGGTCGGATCCTCGAAAGTGGGCCTTACTTTTGAACTGCGCTCAACAGCTTTCCTAAAATCGGTGAAAACATCGGGCAACTTAGCAAACCAAAACGGTAGGTCTTTGGGATGATACAGCGTGGACGACCAAAACTGTTCAAAATCAACGTTTTTGGTTTTGAGTTTTTTGGTTAAATCGGCCTCAACCTGGGTCTCTTCCTGGGTTACTTCTTTGCTGGTATAAATGGCGGTGGCATCCAACATTTGGGCCATTTCAAAAAGTACAGTTTCGGGCTTTCCCGTTCTCACTACCAAGTCAGCGTCGAGGTTGCGCAGGCTGCGGCGCAAATCTTGCACTGACTCTAACAAAAATTGGGCGCGAAAAACACCCGTTTTAGTGAAACCCAACGATGTTTCGGCAAAGTGGCGGGGGTCAAAACAATAAACGGGGATCACCTCGTCGGCTTGTTGGGTTGCTTTCAAAAACCCCTCGTTGTCGTGAACCCTCAAATCGTTTCTGAACCAATAAATAATGCGTTTCATTGTGTTTTCTTTTTTGTCTTGTTTAATTAAACTAACCCCAACACCCCGCCAACTGTTCGCAAATAGGTGTCTAAAACGCAAAATAGTTGGTCTTTGGGCACCATTATAGCCCTAGCGGGCGAGGACGCTTGGCCAAACATGGCATAAATTGCGGCTCATACTGATAATTTCTGTAAATTTGTAATTGAGTACTACCTAAAAACGTGGCGAAGAACTCAGTCATAAAGCGCTAACTTTTAAAAATTATTCGGGCTTATCACTCGTCATTTGCTTGATCCGTTCATAAATCGTAATTCAGTATAAATGGCCCGCACCGCTAAAGGCACCGTCCCGCCCGTGATCCAAAAAGAAACCCCGCTCAACAAACAATACAACCAAATTAAGGGCAAGTATCCGGGCGCGTTGTTGCTGTTTAGGGTCGGAGATTTTTATGAAACGTTTGGTGAAGATGCCATCCGGGCCAGCAAAATTTTGGGCATCGTGCTAACGCGCCGAAACAACGGAGGCGCGCAAGAAGAGCTGGCGGGGTTTCCGCACCACTCCTTAGACACCTACCTACCCAAACTGGTGCGGGCGGGCGAGCGGGTGGCCATTTGCGACCAGCTCGAAGACCCCGCCACGGCCAAGGGCATTGTGCGGCGCGGCGTAACTGAGCTCGTTACGCCGGGGGTTTCTTTCAACGACAACGTGCTCGACATTAAGCGCAATAATTACCTCGCCTCCGTTCATTTTGCCGACAAAGACCAATTTGGGGTGGCATTTCTGGATGTTTCGACGGGCGAATTTATGGCCACGCAGGGCAACCTTGCCTACATGGAAAAACTTTTGCAGGGTTTTGCACCGTCGGAGGTGCTGTTTTGCAAAAAACACCGCACCGAATTTTTAGAACACTTTGGCACTGACCGTTTCAGCACCTTTCAGTTCGACGACTGGGCATATACCTACGATTTTGCCTACCCGTTGCTCACAACTCACTTTCAGACCAATTCGCTCAAAGGTTTTGGGATAGATGTGCTGCCCCACGGCATTGTGGCGGCGGGGGTTATTTTGCACTATTTGGCCGAAACCGAGCACCGCGACGTGTCGCACATTACCCGAATAACGCGCTTAGACGAAGAAAAACACGTGTGGCTCGATCGCTTCACGATCAGAAACTTAGAACTCGTTTTCCCCCAGCAAGAGGGAGGCGTGCCTTTAATCCAAATCTTAGACCACACCACCACCCCAATGGGCGCACGGCTGCTTAGGAAGTGGTTGGTGTTGCCGCTCAAAGAAAAAACGCCCATCGAAGAGCGTCTAAATACCGTTGAGGTGCTGCTGACCAACGAAGACCTGGCCGATGAGTTAGAAAACCTCATGAAACCCATCGGTGATTTGGAGCGGCTGATCTCGAAGGTAGCCGTGCGGCGCATAAACCCGCGCGAGATGCTCCAACTCAAACGCGCCCTTCGGCAAATTGAGCCCATGCGCCAGCTACTGCGCCCACAAACGGAGGGTGTTTGGACCGAAAAGTACGCCGACCAATTGAACCCGTGCGGGTTTTTGCTCCAAAAAATAGAAACCGAACTGCGCGACGACCCACCCGTGGTGACCAACCAAGGCGGGATGGTGAAAACGGGCATTGATCCAGCGCTCGATGAGCTGCACGCGCTGGCGTTTACGGGCAAAGATTACCTGCTCCAACTTCAAAACCGCGAGATTCAACGGACGGGTATTACGTCGCTCAAAATCGCGTTCAATAAGGTGTTTGGGTATTATTTGGAGGTAACAAACTCCCACAAAGACCGCGTACCAAACGACTGGATTCGCAAACAAACCCTCGTCAATGCCGAACGCTACATAACGCCCGAACTCAAAATATACGAAGAAAAAATACTAAGTGCCGAAGATAAAATAGCCGTAATAGAACAACGTATTTTTACCGATCTGGTAAACACCGCCAACGAGTACGTGCCGCAAATTCAGCAAAACGCGCGGGTCATTTCAGTCCTGGATGCCTTGTTGTCGTTTGCCAAAGTAGCCCGAAAGCATAATTATTGCAAACCCCAGATCAGCGAAAGTAAAACCATAAAAATTAAAGCTGGCCGCCACGCAGTGATCGAACAGCAACTACCACTCGGCGAAAGTTACGTACCGAACGACATTGAACTGGACGACCAAGACCAGCAGATTATTATTATAACGGGGCCAAACATGGCGGGCAAATCGGCGCTGCTTCGCCAAACAGCGTTAATTGTACTGATGGCTCAGATCGGCAGCTACGTACCCGCTTCGGCGGCCGAAATCGGCCTGGTAGATAAAGTTTTTACCCGAGTTGGTGCCTCCGACAACCTGGCCCGGGGAGAGAGTACCTTCATGGTTGAAATGACCGAGACGGCCAGTATCCTCAATAATTTATCCGACCGCAGCCTGATTCTGATGGACGAGATCGGGCGCGGCACCAGCACCTACGACGGCGTGAGTATTGCCTGGAGCATTGCCGAGTTTTTGCACAACCACCCCACCTTCCGCGCCAAAACGCTTTTTGCCACCCACTACCACGAACTCAACGAACTGGCCAAAGACCTGCCCAGGGTCAGAAACTTCAACGTGGCCGTGAAGGAAGTTGGCAATAAAGTTATCTTTTTGCGCACCCTAAAATCGGGCGGAAGCCAGCACAGCTTCGGTATTCACGTGGCGCAAATGGCTGGTATGCCGCAAGGGGTGGTGCTGCGCGCCAACGAAATTATGCACCAGTTGGAACAAAGCCACTCCAAAGAAGCAACAACGCGCAAAATCAAAGAAATGCCGAAGAGCAATTATCAGCTCAGTTTTTTTGAGCCCGCCAACCCGAAATTAGAGGAATTAAAAGAAAAATTGAAGAAAATAGATGTGAACACCCTCTCGCCGATCGAGGCACTGCTAAAACTAAACGAACTCCAAAAACTGGTTGAATAATTACCATCAAACCCTCCTACCACTATGAAAATAATTTGCATTGGACGCAACTACGTAGATCATATCCACGAACTAAATAACCAAACTCCCGACGAACCCGTTATATTTTCCAAACCCGATACCGCCCTCTTGCAAGGCGGCGAACCGTTCTACTACCCCGATTTTTCGCAGGATATTCACCACGAAGTAGAAATTGTGGTAAAAATCAGCAAAATGGGGAAGAATATCGAAGAAAAATTTGCCCACAAATACTACGATCAGATTGGTGTAGGTATCGATTTTACGGCGCGCGACATCCAGTCTAAGCTAAAAGCCAAGGGCTTACCCTGGGAATTATCCAAGGCTTTCAACGGTTCGGCTCCCGTGTCTAACTTCGTACCCAAGAGTGAATTTGCCAACGTACAAAATATAAATTTCAAATTAGAGGTAAATCAGCAACTCACACAACAGGGTAATACCAGTTTGATGTTGTTTTCAATCGATCAGATTATAGCGTTCACATCGCGTTATTTCACCCTCAAAACGGGCGATTTAATTTTTACGGGCACCCCCAAAGGTGTAGGTGCAGTAAAAATCGGAGACCGGCTAACGGCCTACATCGAAGACCAAAAGTTACTGGAATTTGACGTAAAATGACCATATTTTCAAGATAGAATACTGATGCAAAACCTGCTCCAAGACCCCGTTCTGAGAAATATTATAGAAACCACCCAGTTAAATGAGCCTGCCTACAACTGGAAAAACGACGTTTACCTGTCGCTCATGCAAAGTATTGTGTCGCAACAAATCTCAGTAAAGGCCGCTGAATCCATATTCAAGCGTTTTTTGTTGCTTTTTCCAGACACCACCACCGAGGTAACGCCCAACTACCCATACCCAGAATTGCTATTGTCAAAAAGCCAAGAGGAGCTCAGAAGTGCGGGATTGTCGTTCCAAAAAATAAAGTACCTACAGAGTGTCGCCACTTTTTCACTCAATAATAACATGGCTTTCGAGTACGTCAATACCATGAGCGACGAGGAAATTACGCAGTACCTGCTCCCAATAAAAGGAGTTGGGCGGTGGACGGTAGAAATGCTTTTGATCTTTGTGATGCACCGGCCAGACGTATTTCCAGTCGATGACCTGGTTGTGCGCCAAAAGATAATAAAGGCGTACCAACTCACCACAACGGGCAAAGAGCTCCGAAGAGAATTAATCGAATTAGCCGAGAAATGGCGACCAAACCGAACCTTAGCAAGTCGTTATTTCTGGGCTTGGAGTTGAGCTACAAACGCAAAAAGTGCCCCGACGGCTGATTAGGCTGTTGGGGCACTTTGGCTTGGTTTAATATTCAGGCATCTACCTACTTTTGCGGGGTTGAACCAGCTATCATCGGCGTTACGGGGCTTAACTTCT
>JAAFKE010000012.1 GCA_013298215.1 Cytophagales bacterium
AGTGATAGGTAGGTTGCATACGCGTTACGCACCCGTTCGACGGTGACATTGCTGCCCCCTCGCCTTGCATGTATTAGGCCTGCCGCTAGCGTTCATCCTGAGCCAGGATCAAACTCTCCATCGTAAATTCCTATAATTGTATTCTTGTTCTTCTAATGCTTATTCGTTATGCACCAATATGTCAATGAACTCGGTGGCCAGACCGTTGTCTGACCAGTGTGAAAGAAAACGTCTGCCGTCTTGATTCTGTACGCTAACCCTCAAATACTCTTTCTCTCTTGCCCCGTTTGGGACTGCAAAGGTAGCACATTTGCACCCCCTTTGTCAAGCATTATTTTTGATATCTATGAAATATTCAACTAAATACCTAAAAATCAAGTCAGTATGAATTGAAAAAAATTAATGGAAAGATAATTCATCCCTAAAATATTGAATAATGTAGGTTCTCAGCAGGGTTTCTTGGGACGTTACATCGAAATGAGGGAGCTTACTGATGAGCTTCCAGTGCGGCCAGCCGTCTTGATCTGTGCCTTCGAGCTGGTAGAATCCGCCGAGACTTAGTACTTTGCAAATGGCAATGTGCATCAAATCTTGCTTTTGTTCTTTGGTAAAATGCAAAATACCCTTACCGAGCTCTTGGACACCGATCAGAAACAAGACCGCGTTTGTATCGGCGGGGCGTTTGCCGAGCGTTTGTTCGAGGGCGTTGAGAAGCTGACTCCACTCGTTGTCGGTGTTGTTCACAAACGGGTTTACGGTATTTGACTGGTTCAAGGGGTTGCGAATTTGTTTTGTTTCTGTACAACAAAATTGGCAGTACAGATGGTTCTTTTGAGACGTGGCTTTTGTAGAATAAAGTTTCTACGTAGATTGAGCCAAAATCCAAACTCAAAAGTAAGATGAAAAAGATTATTTTGTTTTCAATTTTATTTACGTTTCAGGCTCAAGCTCAAAAACTACGGCGTGCGGGGACGTTGGGCATTCAATTTGAGCAGGCCACAGATTCGCTCATGCGGTCGCTGCGGGTGCCCGATACGCAGGGAATTGTTGTAAAAAAAGTGCAGGTGGGTTCTACGGCCGCTCAGTTGGGCATAGAACCTGATGACGTTTTGGTGGCCATTAACGAAACTGATTCTTTGTACTTGTACGATTTCCAGAAAGCAACAAAAAAACTGCGCGAAAACGAGAATATTTCGCTGACGTTTGTGCGCAAACGCCAAAAAAGCAGGGTTGTGGGAAGTGTGGTGGGCAAAACCAGGGAGGCATCGGTTGGCGAAGTTATCTACGGTGAGGTGGCGTTCAGGAGTGGTTTTTTGCGGAGTATCGTACACCGACCAACTGGCGTGACGCGCGCACCCGCCGTTTTTTTTATCCAAGATATGTCATGTAATTCGATTGATTATGCCGAGCAGCCTTATCATCCTTTCAAACAATTGGTGGACGGCCTGGTGCGGGCGGGGTATGCAGTGTGCCGGGTTGAAAAACCTGGCGTAGGCGAAAGCGAGGGTACGGCGGACTGTTCGCGCACAAATTTCGACGATGAGGTTGATGCCTACGCCAGCGGACTGCGGACTTTTAAAAAGTACGACTTCGTGGATTCGTCGCGGGTATTTTTGTTTGGGCACTCGGTTGGTGGCATGGCCGCTCCTCTAATTGCCAACAAGGTGAGGGTTAAGGGGATGGCCGTTTATGGCACGGTTGCCAAAACTTGGTTCGAACACTTGATTGATTTGCAAAGAAAACGGTCGGCCATCGAAAAAGTGCCTTTCGACGTGATCGAGGAGAACGTGAGGGTGCTGACTCCTTTTTATTATGAGTGGTTGGTAGAAAATAAAACCATCAATGCACTGCTCCAAAACCCGCAATACGAGGCCATTATGACGGCCAAAAACAATCCGCTGCAGTATGAGCAGGGTAAGTTTTCGGGGAGGGCGGGGAGTTATTTTTCTACCCTCAACCAAAAAAACCTAACCGCAGCCTGGGGCAGTGCGGGCTTGCCAACGCTTGCACTGCACGGCGAATACGACATAGACGGTGGTGGAGCGGACAACGCCAAGACGATTGCCGACGTGGTGACTGAGCGCAGCCCAGGCCGCGCTCAGTATAAAGTTGTTCCCAAAACAGAACACAATTTTACCAAATTCGCTTCTATGGCGGAGTGCTTGGAGGCCAGAAAAGACCGCCGCTTCAACCAATCGTACAACGAACAAAACTTCAGTTCGGCGGTGGTTGAACTATTGGTTGGTTGGATGAACGCTGTGCGTTAGAAATTCATTTACGTCCGTACCAACTACGACAACCACTCCGCGATTCTACCTTACGTTGGTGTAAAAAACGACCAACTTGAACGTCTCTGGCTTGCTTTCGTACACCATCTGGTCGAAACGCTGATTGAGCACATACGTAAAATTACCGTTGCCAACATCGATAGGCTGAGAGGGCGACAAAAGTAGTCCGTTGTTTTTCTTAAAACCAGTAATGAGTGCCTGCAAGTACGTACCCATCTGGAACGTGTAGGTTCTAAAACGGGGGTCAAAGGCGGCGGCTTGTTGGCCTGGGAAAGACGAAAACGTGGCGGCATCGTTGGGCAAAAACAGCACCTGCCCCAAGTTATTGCGGGAAATTCGGTTGCTGGCATCGCTTTGGACCAGCGTCAAAATGGGTCTGATTACTGCACTTGTGGCGTTTAGAAAAACGGGTTTGATGCTCAGTTCGGCGCGATTGACGGCTATTTGACCATTTTTATACAAGTTGGCAAAATGCGGAAACTCTATCTTGGTCATAATTCCGATGGCATCTTGCACATACAAACGTCCCTGCGAGTCTTTCGGCGAAATGGGCGTGAGCGGTCTTAGGTTACTCAGCACAGTGCCACGCCGGTCGGCATTGATGGTGTTGAAGCGCGGCGGGCTGGTGGTTTGTGAAAAACTCTGCGGGGTTGGCTCCATCGACAGCGATAGCACGCGGCGGGTATCTGTGCCCGTGATGTGCGAATAAATATCGACCCCAGTGCCGCTCGTCGCGGGCAAAAATCCGAACAAAGCCGTGTTTCGAGGGCTTGGCACGAGGGCGTAGCCTTTCATGAAATTGCGGAAGGCGGCGGCGGTGGTAGTATCTCCTTTGTAGGCAAACACGGTCTGCCCAAGCTCGTCGGGAAGTTTGCCAACCAATACGCTTCTGCCCTGATTTGGCACAAACTTAATGCTCCCGAGCGGCTTAGGGTCGTAGTCGAGGGTGTTGGTGCTGTAATAGGTTTTGTTGGTTTGCAACGTGTCGCGGGTGCGGTGCAAAAAAAACTCCTGCGTTTGGGAGGTGTCTCCGAAAGCATACGCAAACCGCAAGAAAAGGTACGTGGAGTCGTATACGGAATTGGCGGCAAAAGTGAGTTTGCGCGGCGAAAACTCGAAGAAAGAAACCGCCGAGACAGTGCCGAAGTTAGCGTCTTTGAAGCCCCCCGACATCAAAAACTGGCCGTTGTTGGTGCGCACAGAGTCGGTCAAAACGGTTGATACTTTCACGGTGATGGTGTCGGTAAAAACAATTCCGATCTCGTTGGCGGGCGTTATTCCGACCTCGCTGGGTGGCTCGCAAGCCGACAGAACAAATGCTATTAGTGTACCAAAAAAAAGCAATGAACCAACCAACCGCGTTTTATTAACCAACCAATTCATTGTAAATATTGTAGTATGTATCCGTGAAATTTTCGTCCTCTTCGGCCACCAATTCGAGTTTCTTTTGGGGTAATTCATCTAAAATTTTGTTTAATCGCTCACTCAAATCTTCATCGGCGTTCACCACCACATCGGCGTAGGCGCAACCCATTCTGATAAACCCATCAAAATCTGCCGACCTCAAATGGGCCAACATATCGTCTTGAACGTCCATCGATTTGGCTTTGTCTAAGATTGTCTCGCCGTCGAATTTATGTTCAAAAGAATTATTATAGACCGTAAAAACGCACTTTGTGTCTTTAAACATCGGGTCATTTTTGTAGGTCGTTTTTAGGTAGAGCGGAATAAGCCCCGTCATCCAGTCGTTGCAATGAACAATATCTGGCGACCACCCCAATTTTTTGACCGTTTCGAGCGCTCCCTTGCAAAAGAAAATGGCGCGCTCGTCGTTATCGTCATAAAACTTGTTTTCCTTGTCCACAAAAACGTACTTCCGATGAAAATAGTCTTCGTTGTCGATAAAATAAACTTGTAGCTTGGCGGCGGGTATAGATGCCACTTTTATGAGCAAGGGTTTCTCCTCGTCGCCAACGGTTATGTTTATTCCTGAAAGTCTGACAACTTCGTGGAGGCGATTTTTGCGCTCGTTGATGAGTCCAAAACGGGGCACTAAGATTCTGATTTCCATGCCTCTTTCTTGCATGGCTTGGGGCAATTTGCGGACGTAGTCGGCTACACCAGTTGTTTGTAAGAAGGGATTGATTTCGCTTGCGACGTACAATATGCGTAGTTTGCTCATTATGATAGTCCTCGGTTTGAGGAGATTTTAAAAAAGTTTGCAAAATTATACAATAAAAACGCAGATTTCAACCATCTTCACGAATAAAAAGCAGAAAATCATCGTTTCGATATGGCCAAAAGTATTGTAATAATAGGAAACGGCATCAGCGGGATCACAACGGCACGGCACATTAGAAAGTTAGACGACACGTGCCGCATCACGGTGATTTCGGGCGAAACACCCCATTTTTTTTCCCGAACGGCTCTCATGTATGTTTACATGGGACACCTAAAATTTGAACACACCAAGCCCTACGAGGACTGGTTTTGGGCCAAAAACCGCATCGACCTCGTCCAAGGCTGGGTTACAGAATTTGACTTTAACCAGCAAAAAATTGCCGTCAATGGCCAGAGCAACTCGGTGATCGAGTACGACACTTTGGTGCTGGCGTTGGGGTCTAAACCTAATTTTTATGATTGGCCAGGGCAAGATTTGCGCGGCGTGCAGGGTTTGTACTCAAAACAAGACTTAGACACCATGGAGCGCGACACGGCGGGCGTAACCCACGGCGTGATTGTGGGCGGCGGGCTGATTGGCATCGAAATGGCCGAAATGCTGCGCTCGCGCGGAATTGGAGTCACGTTTTTGGTGCGCGAAAGCAGCTTTTGGAACAACGTGCTACCCGCCCAAGAATCGGTGCTCATCAACGAGCACATTGCCCAACACCACGTAGATTTGAGGTTGGGCAGCGAACTATCCGAGATACTACCCGGCCAAAACGGGCGCGTTGGGGCCGTGGTGACAAAAGACGGGGAAACGATCGATTGCCAGTTTGTGGGGCTCACCGTTGGCGTGAGCCCAAACGTGTCGGTGTTTAAAAACCAAAACAACACCCTACTCGGCACCTTGGAGATCGATCGGGGCATATTGGTCGATGCCTTTTTGCAGACCAACCAGCCCCACGTGTATGCCGTCGGCGACTGCGTTCAGCACCGTATGCCGCCGCCGGGCCGCCGGGCTGTGGAGCAGATTTGGTACACGGGGCGCATCATGGGCGAAACCCTGGCGCAAACCCTGTGCGGAAAACCAACCGCTTACCAACCAGGTGTGTTTTTTAATTCGGCCAAGTTTTTTGACATTGAATACCAAACCTACGGCGACCTACCCGCCCAACTTCCCGCTGGCTGCGCCACTTTCTACTGGGACAAACCTGGCAAAAACACTGCCGTCAGAATTAATTATGACCAAGCATCGGGCGCAGTATTGGGCATGAACGCCTTCGGGATCAGGCAGCGGCACGAGGTTTGGGACGGGTGGATAGCACAGAAAAAAACAATCCAGCACGTACTGCAACACTTACCCGAAGCTAATTTTGACCCCGAGTTTTTTAAGCAGCACGAGGGCGAGATTATTGGGCAGTTCAACGCCCAGACGGGCAGCCGCTTGGCCGTCAAATCCAAAAAGGGTTTGGCGCGTATGTTTTCATAAACTCAACGATCATTTTTTATCCCTACCCTCACCATGAAAACAATTCAGCGCATTGGTCTTTTTACATTTCTGGGGGGCTTTGCGGCTTTTCTGTGTTTGCTCACGGTGGGCCAATACACCCTCACCGATAACATACTAAAAACCAACCTCAAAGCCGAACATTATGCCGTGCTTCAGCCCAGCTTAAAAAATATGGTGGGCAAAACGTACACCGATCAGTTTAGTTTTGTGGCCGATTTCAACGCGCCCATCAACGCCCTCAACGACGGCTACCGCGCCAAACAAGAATGGAGCAAGGTTATTTACGACAAATACGCCTTTGCCGTCGCGAAGGCATCCAGCGGCGGCTTTGCGTGGAGTTGGTGGTTTTTGGTGAGCTTCGGTTTGGCCGTGGTGGGGGCATTGACGTATATTTTGCCCACCACGCGGTGGCTTCCGGGCATTAAAAACAATGGTGTTTTTCGAGAAGCTGCCACCTCACGGGGATGGGTGGGTATTTCGGTTGGGGTGTTTTTGGTGTTATTTTACGTTGTTCTATATTTCAGTCCCGAGTACATCACCAATTGGGTTCTACTCGTCGATCCGATTAGCAAGGCATTGAGTGGCAACGCCGCCACCCAGTGGTTTCTGTACGGTTTTTTGTACTGCCTCTGCGTGGTCATCATGGGCATCAGGATGCTCATCAAATACCGCCACAGCCCCTACCAGATGCTTCGCACGGGGTCAGTCATGTTTTTTCAGCTTGCCATTGCCTTCATTTTGCCCGAACTTTTGCTGCGGTTCAACCTACCGTATTTCGATTTTAAAAATATGTGGCCCTTAGACTACGATTTTTTCTTCGACTACAACCTCAACACGCTGCTTGCGAGCGGTAAGATCGGTATTTTTATGCTCGGCTGGGGCATTGCGCTCTTTGTGGTGGGGGTGCCAATAATGACCTACTTTTTTGGCAAACGTTGGTATTGTTCGTGGGTGTGCGGGTGCGGCGGCCTGGCCGAAACCCTCGGCGACCCGTTCCGCCAGCTATCCAACAAAACCCTAAAAGTCTGGAAAATAGAACGCTACCTAATTCATTTTGTGCTTGCTTTCGCCGTCATAATGACCTCGTTGGTGCTTTACACATATTTTACGGGGCGCTCGTCGGTTTTGTTTTTAGACAGTTACTCGGTGCGTTCGTGGTATGGTTTCTACGTGGGGGCCATTTTTTCGGGCGTGGTTGGTACGGGTTTCTACCCCGTGATGGGCAACCGGGTTTGGTGCCGTTTTGGGTGTCCGTTGGCGGCCTACCTGGGTTTGGTTCAAAAATACCAGTCGCGGTTTAGAATTACTACCAACGGCGGGCAGTGCATTTCGTGCGGCAACTGCTCTACCTACTGCGAGATGGGCATTGATGTGCGTGCCTACGCCCAACGCGGGCAGGACATCGTTCGGTCGTCGTGCGTGGGTTGCGGGGTTTGTTCGTCAGTATGCCCCCGGGGAGTTTTAAACTTAGAAAACGCCGACCCCAAATCGCGCGTGCTACTTGCCCCCAACTACCCACTGGGGCATTCGGCCGTTAAACTCTAATATAATGGTAAATTAGGTGGGTAGACGTTCCACAAACACCAGCAACAAGATTATAAAAGTCGGAATATTACGATACGGCAAGCGGCAGGGCTGTGCGCGGGGTTTCTTTCGTAAGGTTATTGTCGGTACTTTTGCCGTACCAATATCAAGATAAATTTACGTATGAACCGCCACCAACTCGTTGAGCAAATCTTCAAAAAAAAATCGTTTCTATGCGTCGGCCTCGACACCGACCTGCGCAAGATCCCGCCCCATTTGCTCAACGATCCTGACCCCATATTTGCGTTCAACAAACAGATCATCGACGCCACCGAGCCCTTTGCGGTGGCATACAAACCCAACATTGCCTTTTACGAAGCCCTCGGCCCACGCGGTTGGGCAAGCCTGCAACGTACCATTGAGTATATTCCAAAGCACTGTTTTACGATTGCCGATGCCAAGCGGGGCGACATCGGCAACACATCGAGCCTGTACGCACAGGCGTTTTTTGACGAAAAATCGTCGGGGCTGAACTTCGATTCGGTGACGGTTGCCCCCTACATGGGGCGCGACTCGGTGACTCCGTTTCTGGAGTTTGCCGACAAGTGGGTAATCTTGTTGGCACTAACGTCGAACGAAGGCGGCGCGGACTTTCAATTATCGACCGACCAAAGCGGCGAGTATCTGTTCGAGAAAGTCTTGCGGGTGTCTCAAACTTGGGCGCACGCCAACCGCCTCATGTACGTGGTTGGCGCCACCCAAACGCAGTGGCTGGCGCAGGTGCGGCGCATCGTTCCCGATGCTTTTTTGCTCGTGCCAGGCGTGGGCGCACAAGGCGGCAGCCTGGCCGAGGTAGCCAAGCACGGACTCAACGCCGACGCTGGACTGCTGGTAAATGCCTCGCGGTCAATAATTTATGCTTCAAACGAACCCGACTTTGCCGAAGCAGCACGCCACGAAGCGCGGCTCATGCAAGCCGAGATGGCCGTTTGTTTGGCGCAGCTTCGGCGTTAGGCTCGCTGCCTGATGGCTAGGTTTTTGAGCATTTTCATCTCGCCGAAGTGTTCGGTTTCGTGGATAATAAAAAAATGAAGAAGCCCTCCTACCGTTGCGGGCAGGTTAGGAATCTGAACCCCGCTTTGGGCACCCAGTTGTGGGTCTGTGGCGGTGGCCAACCAAGCCGACACCTGCGCACCGCGTGCTTCGAACGATTGGAGCAAGGCGCTCAAATCAGGGTAAACTTCGTTGGGTTGGATAGCCGAACCTGGGCCAAAAATACCGCGTTCGTTTTCAAACGATGTGAGTGGCGTGTTCGAGTCAATAACGCGCAACATCGTGTTGCGAACCATCGCCAAATGGCCAGCAGTCCACACAAAATGATTGACGCTTTGGTAGGGTCTAAAAAAAACTTCGTCACCAACGAGCGTCTCGGCAATTTTTAGAAACCGCTGGGTGTTCAGAGTTAGGTGGTCGATAAGGTTTTGGGGGGCAGAATTCATGCGCTTGGGTCAAAGAATGAGACCATAAAAGTACTTAAAAATAGTTAGAAATAGCCTCACGAAAGGATAATGGGCCATCAACTGGTTTTTTTGTTGATGTTGGATTAATTTTCACTAAATTTGTTTTCTATAACCGAACAAAAATCACTAATTAAATATAGCTAAAATGAAATTCATCGTCTCATCTTCTTCGCTTCTGAAACAGCTGGCAACCATCAACGGTGTTGTATCTACCAACCCAATTGTGCCAATTTTAGAAAATTTTTTGTTTCAGCTCGACGGTAACACCCTCACTGTTACCGCCTCCGACCTCCAAACGGTGATGGTGACAGAGATCGAAGTGGAGAGTACCGACAAGGATGCCGTCGCTATTCCAGCAAAATTGTTGTTGGACACCCTGCGCGGCCTACCCGAGCAACCAATCACGCTCAAAATCGATACCGAGACCTTCGGAACTGAGATTATATCGAACAACGGCCGCTACAAACTGTCGGGCGAGAACCCAATTGACTTCCCAAAAATCCCGTCCGTCAGCCGCAGCATGCACGTTGAGCTCACGGCGCGGTCGCTCGGCGAGGCCATCGGGAATACTATTTTTGCCACCAGTACCGACGATCTGCGCCCCGCCATGACGGGTGTTTACCTGCAACTGACCGCCCAAAACGCCACTTTCGTGGCCACCGACGGCCACCGACTGATCCGCTACCGCCGCTCCGACATTAAGTCTGACAGCGACAGCTCGATGATTATTCCGCGCAAGGCCCTGAACTTGCTCAAAAGTTCGCTGCCCGCCGACGATACACTGGTGAAGGCCGAGTTTAGCCCGTCGAACGCCTTTTTTAGTTTTGCCAACATTAAAATGATCTGCCGACTGATAGACGAGCGGTATCCCGATTACGAAAATGCCATTCCGACCAACAACCCAAACACGCTGACAATCAATCGTTTGGATTTGTTAAATTCCCTCAAACGAATAGCAATATACTCGAACCGCACCACGCACCAAATTAGGTTGAAGATGCAAGTGAACGAGCTGATGATCTCGGCCGAAGATTTGGATTATAGCAACGAGGCCGACGAGAAACTGATGTGCGAGTTCAACGGCGACGACATGGAAATTGGTTTCAATGCCAAGTTTTTGATCGAGATGCTCACCAATTTAGATGCTAAAACTGTAACTTTCGAGCTCTCTGCGCCCAACCGCGCGGGGCTGCTTTTGCCCGCTGAGAAAAACGAAAACGAGGATATACTCATGTTGGTAATGCCCGTGATGCTCAATACTTACGCGTAGAACAACACCAAGAAGCCATGAAATACGTACTCTTTGCCATTTTAATAATTGCTTTTGTGCCTCCCGTGCGCCGCTTTTTTTTCTGGCTTTTGGTGGGACGACAACTCGTAAAACAACAAAAGCACGCCAACCAACGCGCCGACCAGCAGCGCGAGGGCGAAATTAAAGTGAACAACGCCCAAACCAAAGACGGCTCGCGCTTCAAAGGCGGCCAGTACGTCGATTACGAAGAAATTAAATAAAACCAAGGCCATGTATCCGCAACCAATTTTTGTTTATACCGAACAAAGTCCCAACCCAAACTCGATGAAGTTCGTGCTCAATTTTGAGTTAGTACCCGAGGGGCTCTCGTTCGACTACCCAGACGTGGCCGCCGCCACGACCAACGGCAAGGCATCGCCGCTGGCAGCCGACCTGTTTCAGTTTCCGCACGTGCAGCGGGTTTTTATTGCCTCCAACTTCGTGACCGTCACCAAAGACGATGCCACCGACTGGGGCGCGGTGCTGTACGACACCAAGCAGTTTTTGAAAATATACTTCGACCAGAATCAGCCCATCTTTGCCAATCAAACCGTCGATTCTAACACCACCTTGGTAGATACCGACACCGAGACTATCCGCAAGATCAAGGCGGTGCTCGACCAATACGTGCGCCCAGCGGTGGAGTCAGACGGCGGGGCAATTAATTTTCACTCGTTCGACGACGAAAGCGGCACGGTGAAAGTACTCTTGCAGGGCTCGTGCAGCGGTTGCCCTTCTTCTACAATTACCCTCAAGGCGGGCATCGAAAACCTGCTCACGCGGATGGTTCCCGAAGTAAAAACAGTATTGGCAGAGGGTGTTTAGAGGTTATTTGGGCACTAATCAAAGACACCTCTTTTTACGACCTTGAAAGTGATAAGCCGCCCACAATGGGTGGTCCTATCAGCCGATCTTGGCTGAATAAACAAACCCTTTTTTACCTAAAATTAAACCCAGATATGTCGTTTTGAGGATCATTATTTGTGGCCAACAAAGATAGAATTTAGGGATAAAATCGTAACTTTACGTAACAAAAACTCACTAACGAAGATGGCACAATCGGATAAAAAAGAAGAAAAATCGGCAGTATTAGAAAAATTAAAGGCACTCAGCACAACGATAGAAAAGCTGGACAAAGCCTACGGTAAAGGCACGGTTATGCGCTTGGCCGACAGTAAAATCATGGACATTGCCGTGATCTCAACGGGCTCAATAGGCTTAGACTTAGCGTTGGGTATTGGAGGAGTGCCACGTGGACGAGTTGTGGAGGTGTACGGTCCCGAATCGTCGGGCAAAACTACCTTGGCCATGCACTGCATTGCCGAAGCACAAAGAGCAGGGGGTTTAGCCGCATTTATTGATGCCGAACACGCCTTCGATCGGAGCTACGCCGAAAAATTGGGCATAGACACGGCCAACTTATTAATATCGCAGCCCGACAACGGCGAGCAGGCCCTCGAAATAGCCGAACACCTCATTGCGTCGGGTGCAATTGATATTTTGGTGATCGACTCGGTAGCGGCCCTTGTTCCCAAAGCCGAGTTAGAAGGCGAAATGGGCGAAAGTAAAATGGGGCTTCAAGCCAGGCTCATGTCGCAGGCATTGCGCAAACTGACTGGTGTGATAAGCCGCACGAACTGTTGCTGCATTTTCATCAATCAGTTGCGCGAAAAAATCGGTGTCATGTTCGGAAACCCCGAAACAACAACGGGTGGAAACGCACTGAAATATTACTGCTCGGTTCGTTTGGATATTCGACGGATTGGCCAAATAAAAGAAAGTGCCGACAATATTACAGGAAACCGCACGCGCGTGAAGGTAGTAAAGAACAAGCTGGCTCCACCCTTTAAGGTTATCGAGTTCGATATTATGTACGGCGAGGGTATCTCGCGGGTGGGTGAGATCATCGACTTGGCCGTCGAGCTCGAAATTGTTAAGAAAGCGGGTTCATGGTTTAGTTACGACGGCAACCGCCTCGGCCAGGGTCGAGATGCAGTAAAAAATATTTTGAAAGATAACCCCGAATTGGCCGACCAAATAGACGCAAAAATACGCGCCAAAGTACGCCAAGACGATAGTGCGCTGTTGGATACCTTAGAACCCAACGTGGAGGAAGAGGGGTCGCCAGACTGAAAACTGACGGAGCAAAGTGTCGTGTACCCAATAAAAAATGCCAGCCTTTCAATACTCGACAGGCTGGCATTTTTTGTTGAACAAACCACCAGTGCCATCTCCTATGCCCAGCTTATTTTTGCGGTTTAGTACGGTATTTTTGCTTTGAGATTTACTGCAAGTATGTTCTGCGAACACCATTTTATTCTTGAAATTTTGATAAATTACAAGAATAAGAAATCAGCTACTGTTTAGCATTACCGAATTTTCGTGGCGAAATGAGCAGAATTATGGGCATTAGTTTCCCCAGGAATACAAACATAGCCGCAACATTGAAATAATTTCGCGCTAAACATCTTAAATTAGCCGCTTTAAAACGTCAAAAATATGTTTATCGAGCAACAAATTAAACAGTTGGCCAACAGCGCGAGCTATCAGCGCGGAGTGGAATATTTTGAAGGCGGCGCGGTGCGAAAAATCACCCGTCAAGGCAACACCTTCGAGGCCAAGGTATCGGGGTCGTCCCAATATCGGGTTAGTTTAGAAATTGAAAAAAGTGGCGATTTGGATTTTGAGTGTTCTTGTCCCTACGACCACGACGGCATCTGCAAGCACAGTGTGGCGTTGGGCTTGGCCGTCTTGTCCGAATTTGGCGACTCTTTTAAGGACAGCCAAAAATCCACCGAAACGCCTATAAGTGAGCCTATTACTGATTTTGCGCGTATTTTTGAAAAAACAAAATCCAAAGAAAAACTACAATTTTTGCAAGGTTTGCTCCAAAAAGACTCCAACCTACAACAACAATTTGTGCGTTTTATGACGCCCGTTGCAAAGGCCAAAAAAACAACAGAAAAACCAGTAGTTCAGTCTAAAACACGGGTCGAAATGTTGAGTACGGGGGTGTACGAAAAACTGTCAAACTTAACATTTGACGACAAACATTTGGCCAAATATGCCCGAAAATATGGCTACGATTTCGACGAAATGCTATATGACGAAGGCGATATGCTGTATGATTTGGGCAATGAAATCATGACCGATTTGTTGAAACCCTACGCCGATAAGCTGCTCAAAGTGCTGCAAGAGGGCAAAATCTTGGAAGCCACCGAAATGTGGTTGGGCGTGTATGAGGGTTGTATTTCGGCCACCGAACCCCAAGCCGACGAATACGACATGATGGGCGACTTTGTAGAAACCAGCACTGAGGCTTGGTTCTCGTTTTTAGCGTCTGCCTATACCATCATCGAAAGGACGCTTTTTGCCCCCGTCGAAATCCAACAAACCATTAATTTACTGGTCGAACGCTGTAAATATTTGGACAAAGAAGCCGAGAAGCACGACGACGAAGTAATGGGCGTTTATGAACTCAAAGTTTTTGAGCCATTTTTGATGGCTTTGTCTGCCGACCCCGAAACAGCCAAGTACCTGTACAAGTCGCTAAAAACGAACGATTTATTGGACATAAACGTGGCTTTTGTTGTCTTGAAAATTGCCAAAATTACCAACGACGACAAACTCCACGTTGAAACCGCCGAGTATTTTGCCGACAGCGACCCCGACATTGCCGTGCAACTGCTGCAAAAATACATGGGCCAAAACGACCGCCCAAACTTGCTGCGCGTGGCCAACAAAGTGTGGCCGCGTTTCAAAGACCGTTTCAATGATTTCGTTATCGCAAACATTTCGGCGCAAGAAGATGCCCCCCTGCACCTGCAAGCCCTCGAAAGCCGCTGCGTGGGCAAAATAAGTCTAACCGACTATGACAGCCTGCGAAAATATTGGAACGAGAAACAGCGCAACGGCTTTATTGATGAACACAAAATACAGTGGAAAAACAACGGCAACCACCTGTTTTTGAGCCAGTTGCTGGAACTGGAAAACCGAGTTTCTGAAATAAAAGATATGTTGGAGCAAATGAACTGGGACTACTCCCGCAACTTGCCCGAAATGTTGCAAATTACGGCCAAATACTATCCCATTGAATGTTCAAAGATGACCACGAAACGCGCGGATGCCGCCTTGGCAAACGGCCAACGCGGCCGCGATTTATACCAGCGCATTGCTTCGTGGTTGGAAGCGTTGCACAAAATACCTGAGCTGCAACAAAATACGTTGCAATTTGCCGACTACTTAGCCACCGAATATTCGCGGCTGAGTGCCTTGCGCGAAGAACTGCGAAACGTGAAATTGTGGAGGAAATAAACCTAAAATAGGAACAATATGAAGCGATTGATTAGAGTTTGTTTTGGAATTATAACTTATTGATAATGAATAAATTGCAACTTTTCTATTAATTTCAAACCTCTGACAATCTGATAAATGCAAAATATTTTCTGGTAGCGTATTTCTACTTAATTCTGAGAGCGAAAAAAATAAATATTTACAAAGAAAATATGTTAAAAATCTGATTATCAGCAGTTTAAAAATCCAAAACAAACTCTTACATCCTTTCTTTTAACACTTTTGGTGGCTTGCCAGAGTTACAGATTTATGCCATTTGCGCCACAGTATGTAACTATCTGATAGTAAGAATTTTCTAATTATTCAATCGTTACCCTTAATTCGCCCTCCTACTTACCTGGACATAAATAATCGACAAATTTATCTTTATTAATGTGCTAATTATCAGATAATTACCTCTGAGTCTCGCGTCTACTTACTTGGTATGATACTAATTTTTTGTATCAGTTTTTTTTAGCCTTTTCCCCAATTCGATTGAAGGCAACTCTACAAATAGATATAATGTATAGGACAAACAGAAAATGATACAAAAGACGATTATCAGATCTAACACCGCAAAAATACCGTACCGATTAGATAATCCTAAAAAACTAATCATTTTGTAAAAAAAATCGAGCAGGGGTTGGTGAAAGAGATACATGCTATAACTACATAATCCTATTGGTGCCAATATTTTCTCGAGGATATTAAAGTTATTTCGGGGAGCGTATAAATATTTTTCGAGTAGGATAGCCCCAAGCACTGCAAATGCAAAATGGAAGAAATATTGATAAAAACTTGACCACAACAATAGTAGAAAAAGAAGACCCAAAAGACTTAACCAACCCCAGCCTATTTTATTAAAAACTGGGGTATTGTTCAAGTGATTTTCAGCTAAAAATGCACCCAAAACCCATATGACCCAGCTTTTGCCCAAAGAAAGTGTCCACGTAATTTGGTGATTAAGGTATAAAATTTCGATGATTACTGATACAATATATACAAATAATGTTAGCCAAAATGTAAATTCCATCCCCTTTTTCTTCCTTACCATCAAGATGAGCGGATACACCAAATAAAGCTGACATTCTAATGCCAAACTCCAAAAAGAAGAATTAATTTGATAAAAATGACTTTCTATGAGATTATAAGTAAACGTAAGGTGGGTTAAGAAATAAGCAATATGATTTGTAGTGGAGTTGCCTGTATTTTGAACGAAACAAAACGTAAAAAAGCATAGTGCTAATAAATAAGGTGGATATATTCTCCAAAACCTGCGGTTGAAGAATCCTTTCCAAGTAAAGTTTTTTTCATTGATTAAATAAGAATGGTGGATAAGAAACCCGCTAATGAGTAAGAATAATTGCACTCCACCTGAACCATAAAACAAAGGGGAGAAAAGCATAAACCAGCCTTTTAATGTAAGAATACTAAAATCGATGAGGTAGCCTTTATAACTAAATTGATTAGGTAGTTTCCCTAAACTTCCAAAAGATAAAAAACTATGATAGCTAAAAACGAGAAGAATACTAAACCCACGAAGTACATCAAACTTTTCTATTTTGGTTGTTAAATTCACGATTAATTTTTCTGGGTTGAACAAAATGCTCACAAACTTACATTTTTTTTCAAAAAATACCTTATCAGGTAGTGTGTTTAATGAAGCTGTTTAAACTTTTTTCTAAACTGATTTTCAAGGATTTAATCAAACCAATGTTCAGACAAATTCATATTCATCAAAACCTGATGGTCGTATTTTGTTCAAAATCGGTTGGCATCGGCCAAGCCATCCTGCTAACGCTAACTATTTGGTTGTTCTACAAGAAAATTGTTCAAAAAAACTGCTCATCGACCGCAAAAGCTACACCTTTCAGGTGTTTGTGCTCATCCCGGCGGTTGCTTTAACCATGGACACAAACGTGGCTTTTGTTGTCTTGAGAATTACCAACGACGACAAACTCCACGTTGCAACCGCCGAGTTTATGAAATAAAAGATATGTTGGAGCAAATGAACTGGGATCACTCCCGAAAAACAAAAAGTACAGCTACCTATTTTTAGGCACCGAACTACCAGCTCTTTCGACCTTGACGGTTTTTCCCTCTGGATTTGATGCCTCCACGTAGAAAGCAAGCCACGAAAGCATTACAAGAACAACAAGCAATTGTCTTAAACCATTTGTCCATGATCTGAATTAGTTAGGCAACAATGATGAATTTTGAATGAATGACCAGGCAGCTCGTGCGGTAGTAGAGCAAGTATTTGATAGCCAAATAGTTACAAAATAAAGAATAGCAATTATTTAGTTACATTCACTTACCCACTTATTGATGGAAACTGCTGCTCACAAATTTTAGTACTTCGGGCAGTGCCGTGCGCCAGTATGTCCACGTGTGGCCGCCCTCGCGTACCCTAAACTCATGCGGTATTTTCTTGTCTATCATGGCCGCGTGGAGTGCCATGTTGCCTTTTATGAGGAAGTCATCGTCGCCGCAATCGATGTAGAAGCGTACTTTTCGGAGTTCGGCGGTGTTGGCTGTTTCCATTATTTTGATGGGTGCGTTTTGGTAATAATGCGCCGTGAGGCGGCTTTTGCCGACCAACCCTTTGCCGTAGAGGTCGCCGAATGTGGTGTCCCAACTGGCTTGGTCGGTAGAGTTGCTCACCACCTCGTCGTCGGTCCAAACGGCCGCACTGAGCGGGGCGGCGGCGGCAAAGAGCTCGGGGTGTTTGCCCACAAAAAGCAGCGCACCCAAGCCACCCATAGAGAGCCCCGCAACGGCCCGAAAGCGTTTTTGGGCGCGGACGCGGTAGGTTTTTTCGATGAATGGCATGAACTCAGTAACGAAAAAATCTTCGTAGCGCGTCTTGCCGTCGTGGCTGTTCATGTACCACGCCACGCCGCCGTCGGGCATGGCAATCACCATGGGGGTGGCATCGCCCGCATCGATGGCCTTATCGGTTATCTGCTGCGTTTCGCCAAACTGCGTCCAGCCCGTTTCGTCGTCGGTGTAGCCGTGGAGGAGGTACAAAATGGGGTAACTTCGGTTCGATTGCTCATAACCAGCGGGCAGGTAAATACTATACCGAACGTCTTTGCCCAAAATGGCACTTTTTATAGTTAGACTTTCTTTGAGGGTGCTTTGCTGGGCATAACCTACTGACAGCAAGCATACAAGCACGAAGGTAAGTAGTTTTTTCACGGAGGAGAAGGAAGGTTTAGTTCGAACGATTGTTAGATTTCAAAAGCAGTATGCTGCGGCGTTTTACTGTTTATTGAGATTTCTTTGTAGGCCACAAACCCCACAACGGCGTATTCGAGCAGTACGAGCCAGAGGTTTTCGTGGTAGGGCTGGGTGGAGTAGGCCGCGTAGGTGAGCGGTAAAAGTGCCGCCCAGACCACTGGAAAACGAAAGTTGGTGGCACTCGACAACGCCACCAGCGTGGCCACGTACCACGGATGCACGGTGGTGGCGCACGCAAAATAAATGGTTAAGACGAACACTGCTTTTTGGTGAAAACGCCATTTGCTTTTCGCGAAGGAGACCAGCAAAATACCCGACAGCGCCAACGCCGACAGTGCAATCCCTGCCTTAGCAATGATGTTGTAGCCAACGTACCAGTAGCCCACTTGCCTCACAAGGTAGTAAAGGCTGGCGTTGAACTCGAATTTTTGGAAGTATAAATTAATACTCGATGCCACGTTTTGGAGTAGTTCTTGGCTAAAAAAGGGACTAAACAAAACCAGGTTTATCCCGCCCACCACCGCGCCATACGCGAGGCCCTTACGCCAGCCGATTCTGCTCACTATCAGCGGCAAAAACACCAGCGGTAGTAATTTAGTGGCCACGGCCAAGGACATAAAAACTGCCGACAGCCACACCATTTGGCGGCGTAATAATGCAAATGCCACCAACAAAAAACCGATCATCGCGCCCTCAAAGTGCAGATTGCCAGTTAGTTCTACTATTACCAGCGGATTGAGGACATAAAATAGCAATAAACCTCGAACGGGGTACTTGAAATAGACTAAAACCAAAAAACAAGCGGCCTCGGCTGCCAGCAAAAATACGCGTATCAGCAGGATGTTTGCCCACAAACTGCCGTTGGAAAGCCACGCCGACACGCCAAAAACAAGCTGATTGAGCGGCGGGTAAACACTATAATACTGGGGCGAATTGAGGTGCGAAAATAGCTCGGTGAGGTGGATATTTTGCGCCAGTGCCGTGCCGTAAAAAACCGACGGCAGCACCAAATACGGGTTCATGCCAGCTGCCGCCAAACGACCATCCCACACAAACCGAAAGTAATCGTCGGATAGCGCAGGCGTGGATGCAAGCAAGATGAGCCGGAACGCCAATGCCCAAAAAACCAATGTTTTTAGCGGTGGTTGCTGCCTTATAATGAGCGCATAGGCTCCAAAGGTAGCCGCAAAACAAAACAGAAACAGCCCAAAAGCATCGCGCTCTACGCAGTACCCCAGCGCGGCGTAGCCAAGCACCGAAGCACACCCCAAAAATACCGTAACGCGCTGGTTCATTGTGAGTTTCGTGGGTAATTTGGGTCTCGGTGTTTGCATGTCAGGGGAGAGCTACTGCCCCAAATACGGCACCGCGTCGTACACCTGCACTTTGCTCCAGGTATGGGCGCAATTTTCGATGAATTTTTTGTGGTCGGGGTGCTCTTGGTATATGTCTTGGTGTTGCGGCGTTTCAAAAATAAATGTAATCGAAAAATCGTAGGTCGAGTCGATGACGGGGCGGCGCGTGTCGGCGGCCACGCCCACGTAGGCGGTTTTAATTTCGGCAATGGTGGCCAGCTCTTGCAAGCCAGCGTACAAGGCGGCGCGTTGGCTGGTGCTTTCGGAGTCTTTGAGCCAGAAAAAAACGGTGTGTACAAACATGATTGTCGAAAATTTTAGTGCATTTTTTGAGATTATCCTACCAGAACCGCGTTCCGATGAGTCGGTTTATTTCGAGGGAGGCCAGCGTCATTTGGTATTTGTATTGGAGTTGGCCAAACTGCGCCTCGCGGAGCGAATTCTGAGCCGTGTCGATCTCGATGCTGGTTGCCACCCCGTTTTTGAAGCGCACTTCGGCCAATTTGAGGGCATACTGGGCCTGCAACACCGTTTGCTCGGAAGAGACCAGCCGCAACTGAGCCGCGCCGAGGTCGTTTTGGGCAGCCTCAATGTCCCGTTTCAAGGTTTGATTGGCGGCATCGGTACTGTATTTGAGCAGTGTGCGGTTTATTTTGGCCACTTCGGTTTGGTACGCGCCCCGGTGGCCCGTATAAATCGGAATGGTGAGCCGAACGCCGATGTTGGTGCCGAACCTAAAATCGTCGGCTATGGCGGGTACTTCGCCGTTGATGCGGGGCAGGTATCCGTTTCGCAGCCCCACCGAGGCCACCGCTGCCAGCGTGGGCAGGCTGGCTTTTTGCGAAATCAGCACGTCGCGCTCGGCTATTGCGTCGCGGTCTCTGATCGTTTTTAGGTCTAAATTACTACTTTGTGCCTGCGCCAAGGCAGCGCCCGCGCCCATGCTGGTTGCGCCCACGTCAAAATCAGCGTCGGCGGGTATGTCGTTTCTAACGTCTTTGCCAACCAGCGCGGCCAGGTAAATATACTGGCGTTCTAACTGACTTCGGAGGTCTTCTAAGCGACTTTCGGCGTTTTTGTAGCGCACGCCCACGCTCACTTGGTCGTATTCGAGGGCGTCGCCCGTCTTCAAACGATCGGCCACTAACTTGGCGTTTTCTGCTACCAACTTTACCTGTTCTTTTTGCACGTCCATGCCCCGTTGTAGGTACACAATGCCGTAGTAGAGCGTGGCCACTTGGTAGGCGTAGAGGTTTTTGAGGCTCTCCACGTTGTTTTTCGACAGTTCGGTTTCGAGCCTAATCTTCTCCAAATTCACTGCCTGCCGCCCCCAGTCGTAGAGCACGTAGCTTGCGCTCACGTTGGCGTTGTAGGCCATATTAGGCTGAAACTGCAGCGTAACTGGCACGGGGCCGAAGGGCAACGTGGCTTTGGCCATCGGGTCGGTGCGGCTTATGCTGGCCTCGCCCTGCACCTGCGGCTTGGCGGCAGTTTGCTGAATTTTCGTTTTGTAATCACCCATCAAAACGATCTGCTGCTGTTCTTTTATTTTGGGGGCGTATTCAATGGCCAATCTGACGAGCTGGTTGAGGCTCTCGGCGGGTTTGGTTTGGCAATATACCGCCGCACCTTGGCGCAGGATCAATGAAATGACAAGGGCAAATGTGAGCGTATTTTTCATTTAACTATTTTTTGGGTAATTCTCTTGGGTTATGAAAATGGGCTAAAGGCCACAAAAGCCATTTTTAATGGCTTTCGGCGGCGGCCTTGGCTACTTCGGCGGCTTCTTGGGCCGTTACTTTTTTTGTTTTTAGCAGGAAAACAAAAGGCAAAATGACGATAAAAAAGATTGAAATGAGCCTAAAAGTGTCCAGATAAGCCAAATAATAGGCCTGCTTCACTACGCTCAGTTCCAACTGTTTGTAGGCCATGGTGGTGGCACTGAAAACGTCGCCGGTGCGGGCCACTATGCCGTTGGCAATTGCCGTAACGCGTTCGTTGAAGATCGGGTTGTCGGTGGTCATGTTGGCCATGAGGTCGGAGCGGTGCTGGGCGGCGCGCGCGGTGGCGTAGTTGTTGGCCAGGGCAATGCCAAAGGCTCCACCCAGCTGCCGAATCATGTTGGTGAGGGCAATGCCAGCGGGGTATTCTTTGGGCTGGAGCCCCGCCACGGCTTGGCTTATGAGTGGCAGTTGCAGCAGCGCCACTCCCAGCACGCGGCAGAGTTGCATCGGAAAAAAGTCCCAGCGGCCCATGTAGGCGGTGGCTGTTCCGCTATAAAATCCAAAACTGATAAAAAACAAAATGCCCGCAATCATGAACGGCAGCGGCGACGCGCCCGCGCCCATGCGCTTGCCAATGACAGGAAACAGTACTACGGCCGCCAAGGTGGGGTACATGAGCGACAGACCGGTTTCGAGGGGTGTGAAACCGTTGATGCGTTGCACCAAAACTGGGTACACAAAAACCGACGTGAACAACCCAAAGCCCGCCACGAGCGTGAAAATAGACGATGTAGCGAAAATTCGGTACCTGAAAATTCGCAGATTTACCACTGGGTGATCCGTAGTAAGCTCGCGCCAGATGAAACCCACGATGCCCACTGCGGCCAAGATTGATATAACCACAATTTGCCGCGACTGAAACCAGTCCTCCGATTCGCCCTTTTCTAAGACGTATTGCAGCGACCCAATGCCCAGCACCAGCAGCATAATGCCCCAATAATCGATCTGGATTTGTTGTTTTTGCTGGCCCTCGCCCGCTTTGCGGTCGATGAACAACACCGTGAGGATGGTGGCCAGCATACAAATCGGAATATTGACGTAGAATATCTGAGACCAGTCGTAGTATTCAATAATGAAGCCCCCCAAAACGGGGCCGAGCGTGGGGCCGAGCACGATTCCCATCCCGAAAAGCCCCGAGGCCAGGCCACGGTCTTTGGTATCGAAGGCATCGAAGAGTATGGCCTGCGACGTAGACAGCAAAGCTCCGCCGCCAATGCCTTGGATAAATCGCCAAAAAACCAACTCCCACAGGCTTTCGGATGCTCCGCAAAAATAAGATGCCACCCCAAACAAAACCATCGACGATAGGTAGTAAGTCTTGCGCCCAAAGTACTCGCCCAAAAAACCAGTCATCGGAATAATAATTACGTTGGCGATGGCATAAGACGTAATAACCCAGGCGATGTCTTCGATGGTTGCACCCAAGGCCCCCGAAATTTGGTTCAAGGCCACGTTCACGATGGTTGTGTCGAGGAGCTCCATAATGGCCGCCGACACCGTGGTGAGCACGATGATGTACTTTTTCATCAGTCTTTGATAAGCACCGATACCTCCAGCGACAACCCCGCCCGCAGTATGTCGCGGTGCTTGGCTACGTCTAAGATTTCGATTTTGACTGGCACGCGTTGGGTCACTTTCACAAAATTTCCCGAGGCGTTGTCGGGTGGCAGCAATGAAGTTTTTGCGCCCGTTGATTCTGCAATCGACAATATTCGGCCTTTGAGTGGTGCGTTGGGGTAGGCATCTAACTTCAACTCGGTTTCGGCCCCAATTTTGAGGCGGTTCACCTGGGTTTCTTTAAAATTGGCCACCACCCAAAACACAGAGTCTTTCACGATGGTCATTAGCGGCTGGCCTGCCTGCACAAACTGCCCCGCCTCGATGCTTTTACGGCCAATTTTCCCCGAAATGGGTGCGTAAACTTTGGCGTAAGTAAGTTTTAGTTTTTGCTGCTGTATTTTTACTCTTTTCACGTCTAACATGGCCGTTGTTTTTCGGGAGGCCGCCGTCAGAATAGGCATCCGCGAGCGGGCGGCGGCTAAGTCGGCTTGGCCGCCTTCGTACTGCGCCACCAAAATGTCGTAGTTAGAGCGGCTGTCGTCGGCTTGTTTTCGGGTAATGGCGTTGTCGGCCAGCAGAACGGCATCGCGGTCGGCATCTTTTTTGGCTTTGTCGCGTCTGAGGGCGCTTGTTTTCAGGTTGGCCTCGGCCGAGCGCAGGGTGGCGTTTAGGTTGTCGATGGTGGCGCTGGCGTTTTCTACGTCGGTGTTCGACTGCGCCAGGTCGGCCTCCAATTCGGCCAGGGTCAATTTTCCTTCCTCGGTGTCGATCTCGGCCAAAACCTCATTTTGGCTCACCTGGTCGTAATCTTTCACGGCTACCGTTTTCACGTAGCCCGCTATTCGTGGCAACACTGGCACGAAGTAGGTTTCTATTTGGGCGTTGTCGGTGTCTTCGTGGGTTTTGTTGTAGCTATATTTTTGGTAGCCCACGTAAGCCGCAGTGCCAAGTACCAGTAACAAAATAAGTTTGGGCAAATGTTTTTTCATTGAATTTTGGTTTAGGTTTCCCGCTATCGCTCAAAACGACAAGAGAGTGGCAAAAATTAATTAAAAGCAGCATTGTCACTATCTTGCTGGAAACTTTTGGTGATCCAGCCACCGCCCACCACGTCGTTTCCTTCGTAGAATACGGCCGCTTGACCAGGTGCAATGGCGCTCACGCCTTCGTGGAAAAGCACCCGCATTTTATCCCCAAATTGCTCAATGGTGGCAGCCGTGCCAGCGTCTTTGTAGCGCACCTTGGTTGTGGTTTCGAGGGGCATCTCGCCGAGGTTTTCGTATTTTTGCATATTGAGTTTGCCCACCCACATGGCGTCGCGGTACAGTTGGGGCAGGTCGCCAAGCACCACTTCGTTGGTTTCTTTGCGTATTTCGGTCACAAAAATGGGTCTGCCCAGGGCAATTCCCAACCCCTTGCGCTGGCCAATGGTATAAAATGGGTAGCCTTCGTGCTGGCCCACCACGGTGCCGTCGGCCATCACAAAATTACCGCCCGCCACCTGCGCCTCCAACGTCGGAATGCGGTGTTTGAGAAAGCCTCGGTAGTCGTTGTCGGGCACAAAACAAATCTCGTAGCTCTCCGCCTTATTGACCAGCTCCATAAATCCCCGCTGCCGAGCCATGTCTCTAATTTCCGTTTTGTGGAGATGGCCAAGCGGGAGTTTGGTGCGCGCCAAGCTGGCCTGCGAAACCCCCCAAAGCACGTAAGACTGGTCTTTGGTGGAGTCGATGCCCTTAGAAATAACGTGCCGGTTGTTGGCCTGTCGAATGTTGGCGTAGTGGCCAGTGGCTATAAACTCGCAGTCGAGGCTGTCGGCGCGGCGTAGTAGGGCATCCCATTTTATGTGGGTGTTGCAAAGCACGCAGGGGTTGGGCGTGCGGCCTTCGAGGTACTCGCCCGTAAAATGGTCGATAACCGAGTCGCCAAACTCGGCCCTAATGTCTAAAATATAGTGCGGAAAACCCAACTGCACCGCCACATTGCGGGCATCGTTTATGGAGTCTAAGGAGCAGCAACCCGTTTCTTTTTTGGATGCACCGCTGCTGGCATAGTCCCAGGTTTTCATTGTCATCCCGATTACCTCGTAGCCCTCGTCGTGCAGCATTACCGCCGCCAAAGAACTATCTATGCCACCGCTCATGGCCACTAAAATACGTCCGTTTTTGCTCATTGCTATCTAACAAGGTTCAAAGCCTTGCGACTGTGTTTGGTTGCGTGCAAAAGCACAATTGAAACAATAAATCAGGCGAAAACTCAGCATCACGTGGCTGTATTCGGCCTTCGTTTTACCAAACCTGACTCGGATCAAAACAACCCTTGCCGCAAACAAGTTCCTAACCAAAAACAATTCAAAACCAGCCCGAAAGTGCATTTTGGCGGTTGGTACTGGCCATGGTGCCAGACATGACCGCGCGGTTGTTTAATAAATACCTGATAGTTAAATAGTTACGAAATAAACAATGTCGATTACTTGGTTGCAGCTACTTAAATCTACATAAAATACTAAATTAGTGCTTCAATCAACTAAAACTCCCAATGAAATCCATCAAAAAATACACCCTAAGCCTTGTTTTGCTCCTTGCCTGCAACCTGTGCCAAGCCTCTACCGACGGCAGGGTATACGAAATGCGCACGTACTACGCCGAACCTGGCAAGTTGGACGCACTCGTGGCGCGGTTTAGAGACCACACAGCCGCTTTCTTTAAGCAGTTTGGAATGACAAACGTTGGCTACTGGATACCCGCCAACAATCCCGACAATAAACTGATTTATATTTTGTCGTATCCCAGCCAAAAAGCCCGCGAGGCAGCTTGGAAAACTTTCGCAGACAACCCCGAGCGAATTAGGGTGTTTGAGGCAAGCGAGAAAAATGGCAAATTGGTGGCTAAAATTGAGCAAATATTCATGCAAACCACCGATTTTTCGTACCGCGTCAAGAAAAAAAACGTGGGTAAGCAGCCGCGCGTTTTTGAGATGAGAACCTACAAAACGCTACCCAACAAACTGCCCGACTTGTTGAGCCGTTTCAGAAACCATACCACCAGACTTTTAGAAAAACACGGGATGACCAACATTGCTTATTGGGTACCCACCGACCGCAACGACGAGCTAATTTATATCTTATCCCACAAAGACGAGGCAGCCGCTAAGGCTTCTTTCGCCGCTTTTGGCAAAGACCCCGACTGGATTGCGGCCCGCAACGCTTCGGAGACAAACGGCAAAATTGTCGAAAAAATAGAATCCGTCTTTATGAACGCCACCGATTTTTCGCTTATCCGGTGATTTTCGCCTAAACTATTTAGCCACACACACCATGATTTTGATTGCAGACAGCGGCTCAACAAAAACCGATTGGCGGTTTATCGACTCCCAAAACCATGTTTCGCAGGGACGAACGGCGGGATTTAATCCTTTTTTTCAGACCTCCCAGGCCATTTATGAGCAGATGTGCGCCAGTCTTTTGCCGTTGATAAAAGAACGAGTTAGCCACGTCTATTTTTATGGTGCGGGATGCGCGGGCGCGGGATCGGCGGTGATGCGCGACGCGCTCAACCAAGCTTTTGAGGGCGCGCAAATAGAGGTAGAAAGCGATATGCTGGGAGCAGCGCGCGGAGCCTGCGGGCGCACGGCGGGCATAGCCTGCATTTTGGGAACTGGCGCCAACAATGGCCTCTACGACGGCAGCAACGTGGTGGCCAATGTGCCGTCGCTGGGGTTTTGGCTCGGCGACGAAGGTAGTGGCGGATACCTCGGCAAAACCCTCGTAGTGAGCTACTTGCACCGCGAACTACCAACCGACTTAATGACGGCCTTTGAAAAACGATTTTCGGCCATCGACCGCACTGAGGTGTTGGAAAATGCCTACCAAAAGCCGTTTCCAAACCGCTATTTCGCTTCGTTTTCAAAGTTTTTGTTCGACCACCGCTCCCACCCTTTTGCCTACCAGATGATCTACGATGCGTTTGCGGTATTTCTTGAAAAATACGTTTGCAAACACCCCCAACACGAGACTTTGCCCGTGAGTTTTGTGGGGTCGGTGGCGTTTTATTACAGCGACATTTTGCGCCAAGCGGCGGCAGACCAGGGAGTTTCGGTAAAAAACATTTTGGAAGCACCCATCGCTGGGCTAACGCTCTACCACCAGGGTTAGCTTAGGCGAGTTGCTTGGTTATTTCGTCAAAAACAATGTCGTAGTGCGACGCATCGTACTGGCTCTCACCGTTTTGAATAATTAATACCTGCGGCGACTGGTGCTGCACCCCAAAAGTTTCGGCCACTTGGTTAGACACCGCGCGGTGGGCCTTCAAATCTAAATAATACGGTTTCAACGCGCCCGCGTCGGCATCGTTCCATTTGCGCTCCAAACGCGCCAGTGCCGTGGTGCTGATACTACACGTGGTGCTGTGCTTGAAGATTAAAACGGGGCGTTCAAAAGATTCAGCTTTGATTTGCGCCAATTGCGCCTCGGCATTGAGTGGGTTCCAATTCATGGACAATAGATAAAAAATAATTGAAAATACGAAATTCGGCACGTGTGCACCAAGGTTGGTCTGCAATGGTTTTTAGCGTTTTGCACCCACCGTACAAACAAGCAAAAAAGTACCAAAAAAGTTTCGGCAAATGCCTGCGCAACCAACGCCACGCTAAATTATGGGCAGTTGCTGCGCTGGTACCAGACCTCCACACAAAACAGCGCATACAGCAAACGGGCGCGTTTTTCAGGCGACTCGCGGGGCTGCCTATCTTGCAAAAGTGCCTCAATTATCCGGGGCTCAATCAGCCGACCGACCAACTTGGGGCAACTGAGGTAGTCGTGCATGATGGGTTTCAAAGCGCCATTTACCCAGTCTTTGAGCGGTATTTCGAAGCCGCGTTTGGGCTGGTTTACAATTTGCTCGGGTAGGTATTTTTGGGCTATTTTTCGGAGTAAGTACTTGGTGGTAAGTCCCTTTATTTTGTAGGCATCGGGCAGCGCGGGGGCAAATTCTAACAGCTCTTTGCTCAAAAATGGGCTGCGCGCTTCGAGTGCGTGGGCCATGGTGGCAATGTCTATTTTGGGCAGCAAATCGTTGGGCAGCAGGTGTTCAAAATCGAGCAGCTGCATCCGCTGAAGCGCAGTTAGGCGCGTACTCGGGTCGGCGAAATGGTGGTTTGGTGCCAATAAATTTGGCTCAAAAAGGTCGGTGGTGGCGGCGAGGTACTGTGGCAGGCCCGTGGTTTTTAGCAGTTCGAGCAGCCTGTATCCAAAGTCATACGCGTTGCGTTTGCCGTTGGGCGGTGGCAAGGTGTTTTGCACTTTTTGAGCCACTGCCCTACTCCACGGGGGCAAGCTCGCAAAATCGATGTGCGCAAAAGGCACGTAGCGGCGGTATCCCGCAAAGAGCTCGTCGGCTCCGTCGCCGTTCAAGACCACCGTCACGTGTTTTTTGGCTTCTTTGGCCACGTAAAAACTCAAAATGGCCGAGCTGTCAGCAAAAGGTTCGCCGTATTGGCACAAAATATTTTCGAGGTCGTGGCTCAGATTCTCGAACGAAACCTCAATTTGGGTGTGCCTTGTGCCGTAGCGTTCGGCTACTTGTCGAGCCAGCGGGGCCTCATCAAAAGCCGCGTTGGCGGGCATCGACACGGTGAAAGTCTGCAACTTAGCTTGCCGCTGGGCAGCCATGGCCGTAACGAGACCGCTGTCTATACCGCCACTCAAAAATACGCCCACCTCGCGGTCGGAGGCCTGCAAACGCCTGTCCACGGCCGTTTGCAGATACAACTCGGTTTGGGCGCAAGCGTCGGCGAGTGGCATTTGGGTGGGTTGCAAATAAAAGGATTCCGCGCGCCACCAAAAAGTTTTTTTTACCTCAAAATGTTCATAATCAATAACATAAAACTGGCCTGGCAGTACTTTTTCGACGCGCTGGTAGGGCGAGGTGTGACCAGGAAAGTAGCCGAACGCCAAAAACTGCCCCACCGTGCGCTCATCTACCAACAAGCCCAAAGCACCCTGGAGCGCGCCAAGCTCAGAACTAAACGCCAGCTGCGCCCCGCTTTGGTAAACGTAGAGCGGCTTCACACCAGCACGGTCGCGAGCCAGCAACAACTTGCGGGCGCGGGTGTCGGCAATGGCAAAAGCAAACATTCCGTCGAGCTCGTCGAGCATTTGCACGCCCATTTTTTCGTACAAATGCAGGAGCGTCTCGGTGTCGCTTCCCGAGGTACAGGCGAGGTTAAATTTTTTGCGCAGAGCCAGGTGGTTGTAAATCTCCCCGTTGAAAACAACCACCAAATGCTGGTGCTGCATGGGCTGCGCACCGCCATCTGACAGTTCTTGAACGGCCAAACGGGTGTGAAACAACTGCACATTTTGCAACTGCCAGCGTCCAGAAGCGTCTGGCCCACGGTGCGCCAACGCATCGAGTACTTTTTGGGGGTTGGCCACGGACAAATTTATCGTCCCGAATATTCCGCACATTTGCTTGAGGTATTTTTTCTCAAAAATAGGGTTTATCTTGTCTTTATCGCTACCTAAAACCCCTACTTCATTTTAAGTAGCCAAATAATATACAACCAATAAAATGAAACATTTCAGCAATGCCCTTAGAAAGCAGTTAGAATCACAGGTTCGACCGTTCTACATTGTTTTGCACTTGAATATAAAAAAATCTCCGCCCACCGAGTTGTTCGATGAGCGGAGATTTTAGGCAATTAATTATTCATTTCACACAAGCAGTATTTTATGGGCAACCGCCAATCTTGGCCAAGAAAAAGCCCGAAGCAGTAGCCGTTATAACAGTATTTGGTTCGAGAAGTACGTAGGTTTTGGCATCGAGGGTAGTCTGAGCCGATGCCATATTAGAAGCATTGGTTTTGGTATTTATCCAGGTGCCCGTTTGAGTTACTCCTCCCGCAATTGATGCTGTGTAGGTTTGGTTGGCGGCGCAGTTGCTCACCACCACCTGAATAAGAGCGCGTGGTCCCACGCAGGTGCTTACAGTCTGCGAAACGTAGTGCGTCGATACTGGGTTTCCTAACACGGCCGTCGAAGGTGTTGGCGCGGTAGCGCTACCCACGCCTCCCGTTGGAGTAGTGTACCAGAGCAATCCAGTCCCCGTGGCTGTGAGCGGACTTGCCGCCGCATTTTGAGCATAGTTTACGGGACTCACCACCGTTGGGGCGGCTGGAGTAGGCGTTACATTCACGGCGATGGTAGCACGCGGGCTCTCGCAACCGCCAACCGTTTGCGACACGTAATGCAGCGCAGCAGGCGAGCCCGCCGTGGCCGTTGCTGGCGTAGGAGCAGTGACACTGCCAACGCCTCCGCTCGAAACAGTGTACCATTTCAAAGCTGCCCCCGTTGCCGTCAAGGCGACGGCAACGGCATTTTGGCAATATACCACTGGGGTGGTTACTGTTGGGGAGGCGGTTGGGTTGGCAGTTGTCATCACGACAATGGTAGCGCGGGGGCTTTCGCAGCCGCTCACTGTTTGCGACACGTAAAAATTGGTCGTTCCAAGGTTGGTGGTCTCGGGTGTGGGCGCGGTGGCACTGCCCACGCCTCCCAACGGCACAGCGTACCATGTTAGGGCAGTACCCGTGGCAGTGAGAGCTGTTGCGGTAGTATTGATGCAATAACTAACGGTAGGTGCGACGGTGGGCGCAGCTGGTGGCGACGGACAGGTTACGTTCACCGTCACGGTATTGTCGCTAAATTTGCCACAGGCAGTGGTATTTAAAAAAGTGCTTTGCAGGGCAGCAAAAGAGCCACCCACAAAACTGCTTAAATTAATACTGGACGCAAACAATAGCCCATATACATCGTACCTACCCGCTGGAAAAGCGCCCGCGTTCGATAAATTAGCAGTCGCACTTATTGTTTTCACCAACCCCGTTGCCGCATCTACTACCACGTAATTATAACTAAAACCCGCTGGTAGGGCAGCCGCATTGAATAAATTGCCTGGGCCAGTGTACGAAATATTGTAGTTTGGGTTGTTGCCACTAAACGAATACTCCCAAACCACGAGCGTGTAGCTTGTTCCCGCATTTAAAGTGACCGCCGCGCTCCCCATACTAAAACTGTATGACCCTCCACCAACTGACGTGGCAGTGATGTTGGATGCCAGCCAGTTTGTGCAGTGCGCGCCTCCGCTACTGTTGTAGCTGGGCGAATAAATTGTGTACGCATTTGCGCCGTTGAAGGTATATGACCCAGTAGTGAGAACGGTAAAAGTAATGGCCTGAAATTTGTAATTGCCAAAAGACCCTAAACAACCACCCGTATTGAGTTTTACGGACATACCCGATGTAGTTGCACCCGATGGTATCGAGCCAATGAGTGGGCTGTTGAGGGTTGAGCCATAGCTGGGTGTGAGGCTCAAATTGAGCGTCGATGCCCCCACATTGGCCGTTACCGACGCTGCGGGAGCGATCACCGAACTAACCGCCACGCACGTATTTGTGACCGTGAAGTTGGCATTGTTTATATCAAAAAATACATTGCCAACCGACTCAATCTTCAACCTTCCGAGAGACGTTGCCAAATTGGGAACAACGAGTGTTTCGGTGCCGTCGTTGGCGGTGCTACTGGCCAGCACGTGTGGAAAACTCAACCCACCATCAGCAGAAAACAATATTTTGACATTGGCGCAGTTTACGGGAGCCACATTTGTGCCATTGACCGACCACGTGACCACAAACGTGTTGGTGCCATTGGCCACCAAGGCAGGCGGCGCGGCGTTTTGCGAAGTCACCAAAAACGGACCCGAGGCATCGACAGTCAGGCGGGTTTCGTCCGAATCTACCCCGCCCCCGCCCGCACGGTTGTCGCGAACGGTAAACCTAAATTTCATTGTTCTGGCCGCCTGGGGCAGCTCTTCGCCCTCGCTGTCGGCGGGGTTTACTGAGGTGGCAGGATTACTGGCATCGGCCAATATCAGGTTCCAGGCAGGGAACGTTCGCACTGGTGTGGTTTGCAAACGGCTCCTAAAAAGAGGGGCAGATGCCGTACTGTTCACAGCCGAATAGCCACCAGTACCCAAAACACCCGTTCCAAAAGCTCCTTTATCGTTGGCCGTTGCCACGTCGTACTGCTCCCAGGCGTAGGTCATGGCATCGTTGTTGAGGTCGGCGGCGGTACCCGTCAGCGTAAAAGCCGTTCCCTTCGGAATCGTAAAATCTGCGCCCGCACTGGCCACGGGCGGGGTGTTTCCGGTGGCCGTGAGTGTGCCACAACCCGCCGTTCCTACCGACCTGAAACCGTTGCTGTTTATGATACTCTCCAAACTTTTGGTGTGAAAGTAATTCTCTGAGTTGGGCGCTGTTAGCACATAATTAGTCGGAAACGAACAATTGCCACCGTAGCCCATCAACGTACTGCCACTCCCAGGTTCAATGGCACTGGTACTACTCCAGCCACCTGTACAAAAAGTAGTACTTGTTGAACTTCCTCCAACGGCGTTGTAGGTGTGCCATGCCTCAAACTGATGCCCCACCTCGTGCACAAACAAATTAACCACCGCACCCAGTACCGCCGACGTTACCATTTCGGTCCATCCCCGCGCTTTGGACGAATTAACGCACGGATTTGGCCCAGCCGTTCCTTGAATGTACCCGCCCGTAATAACGTGGAAAGTATGCCCTACGTCGTAGTTAGCATACGGCAAAGTTGCGTTGGTGTTTAGGGTATTAAAGCCAACCTGTGATTCGTTCGCATCAGCAAAGTCTGGATCAGGTGCAAAAGGGTCAGTTGCGGCGTTCGAGAATACGATTGTGCCCCCCGTGGTGGCGGCCGTTAAAGTAAAACGCACGGCTACCTCCGACTCGTAAATAAGGTTAGTGGCATTGATAATATTCTGAATTTGAGCAATGGCCCCTGCCGAACCCCCAAAACCAGCAGTAAACTCGCCCGTGGCGGCGGCGGCAAGCCTAAACGTGCGCAACTGCGAGCCATTATTGAACGGATTTGCGCCCAACAACCGACCATTTCGGGGCGTTTGTCCGAACGCCGCCGCGCCACCTTCCTTGCAGTTAAAACTCGGCGACTCGGCCATGTTGTAGAAACGATACTGGCTGGGCTGGTCTTTAATGGGTTCGATAATATAATAGCCAAGCGGCATTTTGACGATTCCATTCAGGCCGTTTACACCCACCGAAAACCGCGCCGATACCTCTCTACGGGTGGTGCTGACCCCATAATACGTTTTGGCCAAAAAATTATTTGTGCCTAACGCCTGATCTACCACCGGCGACTCAACGATCTTAAAATCCTCGAAACGCCCACCTGGCACTGGCAAACTAACTGTTGGCAAGTCGGTCTGGGTAAAAATAGACGCTTTGTCGCCAGATTCTAAGGGCGCACTTCCCAGCGATTTTTGCATTGCGGGTAGGTCTATCGTGATCGTTTGACCTAATTCGGTAGAGGCGATGTTTTGGGAAACCCCCAAAAATTGAACTAAACTGGCGAGCACAATGCCAACTGACAGGAAGATATTTTTCATATTACGGGTATAGAAAATGAGTACATAGATTGCCAGTACAAACGTACTAAAAACTACCAATAAATGTTTACTTCGTGCCCAAATATTGAGACTTTTCTTTTCAAGCGGATAATTAATTCATATAGAAATATTTTATGTTAGGAATTAATGTAAATATCTGATTAACAAAAGGTAAGCATCAGTAGCTTTTTCCAGTTAATAGTAACGAAAATTAATTCATTATGTACGTACCCTCAATGGGGTTATGGTCCGAAAAAACAACGTTTCGGTAGGTTTTTAGCTCGACGGCCTCGAATTTTTGGGGGTCATAAAACTGGTTGTCGATCCTAATAAACCTGGGAGCTTTGTTGTAAGTAAAGCCAAAGCCCACGCCCGCGTTCTCAAAAGTGTTGTTGAGGTATCGGCCAACCCGCCCGTAGGCCAAGCCGTAGGGAATTTCGTTGAAGTCTCCGCACAAAATAATGGGGTAGGGGCTTTTTTTGATCCATTCTTCCATTATCTCAACGTGGTTGGCGCGTTTTTCAAAGCCCGATTTTAGTATCTTCAACGCACTTTTTGTTTCAGCTTTGGCAACTTGGTATTCTTTTTCTTTCAGAACCTTGTTGATCCGCAGCGCCATTGAGCGCAGGTGCACGTTGATGATCCTGACGGTGTCTTTTCCAATTTTAATATCGGCGCGGAGCAGGCCGTTGAGACCCGCAAAAACCACCTCCTCGCGTGCCACAATGGGGTATTTTGAAAATATTGCCAGCCCGAAAAAATTCTCCTCGTTTTGGGCCGCCAGTGGGTGCAACGCCGCCATGTAGCGGTATCCCTGCGCCTTTATCTGTTGCGTAGTATTAAAATTGGGGCGCGAGTCTAAGTTATAAAACTCCTGAAAGCACTTTACGTCGGCGTCGTTGTTTTTGGCCCAGCTCACCATGTCCAAAGCACTTTGGGGGTTTATATTGTCCAAATACCCCTGCACATCGAACGACATAACATTGTAACTCAGCACCCGCAATGTTTTTTGTTGCTCGGATGCTTGCCGTGCTTTGGGTGTTCTATCAAACTGGTAAGTACGCCCAAAAAGAGGGAAGCCCACTGCCAAAATCAGCACCGATAGCAACGCCCGGGGTGGTTGCACCAAAAGCCAGTACAACACAAAAAGCGCATTGATGGCCCAAACCACTTGCAGCGACATCATCATGAAACCCGCCAGCCAGTGCGTTGCCCAGGTAGAGTACACCAAACAATACACCACGATGCAATAAACGAAGAGTAGTTTGTTCAACAACCAAAACACAGAACGGAATAAGGACATAAACAGATTTTATTTGCAGGGATTTTAGCCGTTATTTGACCCGAAATATACGGACAAAATATGTTAGTGGGCATTATTGTTATTTTTATAATCGGTTACTTGGGCATTGCCTTCGAGCACCTCATTCGCATTGATAAAACCGCCATTGCGCTCCTAACGGGGGTTTTGTGCTGGGCTTGCTACGCGCTCAATACCGACGCGGCGGTGTTTTTGCCCGAGCTGTCGCACCACCTGGCGGGGGTTGCCGAGATCCTATTTTTTTTACTCGGGGCCATGGTTGTTGTAGAACTAATGGACGCGCATGGTAGTTTCGACCTCGTCACCGACCGCATTAGTACCCGTGATCCTCGGGCCTTGCTATGGATTATTTCTATTTTGGCGTTTTTTCTATCTGCCCTGCTCGACAACCTCACGACGGCTATTGTGATGGTGTCGTTGCTCCGAAAATTAGTGTCCGATCTGGGCGTTCGGCGGCTGATGGTGGGCGTGATCGTGATTGCTGCAAATGCGGGCGGGGCCTGGTCTCCGATCGGCGACGTAACCACCACCATGCTCTGGATCGGCGGGCAGATTACGGCGGAAAACATCATCAAAACACTCTTTTTGCCGAGTTTGGTTTGCGCGGCGGTTCCCGTTTTGTGCCTTTCTTTGAGCAAAACCCTCCGCAACGCCCCCACTGCCGCCATGCCAGTTGCCGAAATCATAAGCCCCCGCGACCACCTGGAGCGGCGCATTATGATGGCCGTGGGTTTGAGCGGCCTGATCTTTGTGCCTGTTTTTAAGGCAGTTACCAAACTACCGCCGTACATGGGAATGATCTTGGTGCTCGGTGTTATTTGGGTGGTTTCGGAGGTGCTTCACCGCAAAAAAGACCACGACGACCGCCTGCCCCTAACGGCCTCTTACGCCCTGAGCCGAATAGACTCGCCGAGTATCTTGTTTTTTTTGGGTATTCTCCTGGCGGTGGGTAGCTTGGAGGTCACGCATTTGCTGCCCAACTTGGCCCGCTGGCTCGACCAATCGGTTGGCAACCAAAGTTTAATCGTACTGCTGATCGGATTGTCGTCGGCGGTTTTAGACAACGTACCGCTGGTAGCTGCCACCATGGGAATGTACGAACTGGGCACCTACCCAACCGACGATTTTTTGTGGGAGTTTGTGGCCTACTGTTCGGGCACGGGCGGCAGTATTCTTATTATTGGTTCGGCGGCGGGAGTGGCCGTGATGGGCATGGAGCGCATCGACTTTGTGTGGTACGTAAAAAAAATTAGCTCACTGGCGCTTCTTGGGTACTTGGCGGGGGCGGGAGTGTATTTGTTAGTGCGGGGCTGAGGCCAACACCTATACGAACCGACATTTTTCACAGCTAATAAAAGGCTGAAAAAGCTATCTTGCCGAGGGATTCTTGGCCTGTTTTCTAATTTGATTTGGAATAGTGGCGCCGTTTTCTTTTAATTTTTGTTTGTTCCAGTCAAATAACGGTCTGGTTGCCAGGCGGGCGGGTTTAAAAACTCAGAATAGTTTGATTTGGCTCAGGCTTGGCCGTTGCTTTTTTGGTCGAGGAGTTCGCGGGCGTTTTGGAGGATAGTCTCCGAAGGTCGCCGCCCGCCGATCATCTGGGCAATCTCCGTCACCCGTTCTTCAAAACTGAGCTTGCGAATGCGGCTCACGGTTCTGGCGGCGCTGTGGTCTTTATACACAAAATAGTGTGCCGTGCCCTGGGCGGCAATCTGGTGCAGGTGCGTAATGGCAATGACCTGGTGGGTGCGGGCCATGTCGAGCATCATGTTGCCCATTTTAATGGCAATCTCGCCCGAAACCCCCGTATCTATCTCGTCGAAAACAATGGTTGGTAGCTTCCGTTTGGTGGCCAAGATGTATTTTAGGGCCATCATCAACCGCGAAAACTCCCCACCCGATGCCACATTTTTGAGCTGCTGGGGCTTCATGCCTTTGTTGGCACTAAACAAAAACGAAACCGCATCCGTGCCGTCGGAGGTGGGTGGGCTCGTTTGATTGGTAATCTCCAAGGCCGCGTTGGGCATTCCCAAATCGGTGAGCAGTTTATGTATCTGCTTTTCGATCGGTTTCAGAACGGCCTCCCGCGACTTTGTGAGCGTCTGGGCGGCTTTCATCATTTTTTCTTTGGCCTTTTCTGCATTCTGGCGGGCAGTTTCAATGTCGGCATCTGAGTTCAGAACCATACTTACTTTGCGCTCCAATTCGGCCTGAATGTCCAGCAGGTCCACGACCTTACGAACTTGGTGTTTTTGTTGCAGGTTATAAATCGTGTTGAGTCGCCCCTTAATTTCTTCGGCCCGCTTGTCGTCAATGTCCACTACTTCTTCGGCCGCGTTTACCTCGTCGGCCAGGTCACGAAATTCTATTAAACCGCTTTGAATGCGCTCGCGGAGGGGTTCGTACTGCTGCGAAATCTTACTGAGGCCATTGAGCTGACCGAGCACATTTTTCAGGTAAGCAATAATCGATTGTTCGGGGTCGTCGAGGTATTGGTACGCCAATTGGAGTTTTTCGCGCACCTCCGTGGCATTCTCGAGTACGTTCAATTCTTGCTCCAGCGCCTCCTGCTCGTCGGGCTGGAGTTTGGCCTTAGCGAGTTCCTGAAACAAAAAATGGTTGTAGTCGAACTCCTTTTTAATTTGCCCTGCCTGGCGGCGCAGCTCGTCGTACTCGGTTTGTAGTTGGCGGTATTCTTTGAAACTTTCGCGGTATTTTTTCAGTGTTTCCTCGTTGCCCGCGTATGTATCAACAATTTGCAGCTGATACTCGTTAGACCCCAGCAACGACGAATCGTGTTGGGAGTGAACGTCCATGAGCTGGCTCGTAATGCGCCGGAGGGTGTCTAAGTTCACGGGGGTGTCGTTCACAAACGCCCGCGATTTGCCGCTGGGACTAATCTCGCGCCTAATCACACAACTGGTGGAGTAGTCTAAATCTTCTTCCTCAAAAATATGTTCTACCACGTACCCAGATATATCGTAGCTACCTTCGATCACGCACTTTTCGTCGGGGTTGTAGAGAATCTTGGTATCGGCTCGGTTGCCCATCAAAAGGCCAACTGCACCCAGCATGATCGATTTTCCCGCGCCAGTTTCGCCCGTAATGATGTTTAGGGCGCGGTCTGGTGCGAGCTCGGTTTGTTCAATTAAAGCGTAGTTTTTAATCAGCAAATGCGCGAGCATACATTCAATTTTAAACTACCGATTGGCCAAGCTCGATGCCTTGCCCACGGTAGTGAGGTCGATTAAAACCCGGCCACACTCGGTTAAATAAATATCTTTTTTCTTCTTTGTTTTGTCTTTTACGGCCACCGCGCCGTCTTCGGCCTCCACCTCGGTGTTTAGTTTCATGATGGCCTTGCGCTGGCGTTCGTTCTCCTCGTTTTCTTTTCTACGCTTGCTTTCCAACAACGACACCGTCGTGTTTTCTTTGGCCTTGCGTGCGCGGTCGAGTTCGGCCACCAGTTGTTTTAGTTCGATGTCGGTTTTCAGCCGCTGCTGGTAGCGGTCGCGGAGTCTGGCGGTCACTTTGTCGGTCATCACCTTGGTGGCATCGTAGCGCGTAGCCCCGATCTGATCCCAGGGCAGTGCGCTCAACTGCGAGTCTTCGCCGTATTCGGATGCCGCAAAAAACGACGGTAGCTCCACGTCGGGGGTCACGCCTTTTCGTTGGGTGCTGCTGCCGTTGATGCGGTAAAACTTCTGCACCGTCAGTTTAAGCTGTCCCATTGGTTCTTTTTCGCGGGCAAACTGGTTGAGGTCAATCAGCGTTTGTACTGTTCCTTTGCCGTAGGTTTGTTCGCCCACTACCACGCCGCGCTTGTAGTCTTGAATGGCGGCGGCAAAAATCTCCGATGCTGACGCGCTAAACCGGTTCACTAAAACCGCCAGCGGGCCGTCGTACAGCACCGTTGGGTCGGGGTCGTTCTGCGACTCTATCTCGCCGCTTTGCTCCTTCACTTGCACCACTGGCCCGCGCGAGATAAACAAGCCCGTCAGCGATACCGCCTCCGTCAGCGAGCCGCCGCCGTTGTTGCGGAGGTCTATCACGAGGCCATCCACGTTTTGGGCTTTGAGTTCTTCCACCAATTTTTGCACGTCGCGGGTGGTACTCGCAAAATCTTTGTCGCGTTGGCGCGCGCCTTCAAAGTCTCGGTAAAACTCGGGCAGGTTAATTACCCCAATTTTGTAGTCTTTTTTGTTTTGGTTAATCGTCACGATCTCCTTTTTGGCACGGCGGTCTTCCAACTTTATTTTCTCGCGCACTATTTTTATTTCTTTGGGCGGCGTGTTGGGCAACGAGTTGGCTGCCAGAATTTGCAGCCGCACCGTTGTGCCTTTTGGCCCTTTGATGAGTTTCACGGCATCGTCCACAAACCAGCCCACAATGTCTTGAAACTTGCCGTTTTCGCCCTGAGCCACGGCCACAATTTTGTCTTCTTTGTGCACTTGGTCGCTCCTAAAAGCTGGCCCTCCCGCCACTACCTCCACAATTTTTATGTAGTTGCCTTCCTCCCTCAAAATGGCCCCGATGCCCTCCAACGACTGCGACATTTCTTGGTTGAAGCGATCAGACGTTTTTGGGTTCATGTAGCTTGTGTGTGGGTCGAGGGCCTCGGTGTACGAATTGACGTACATCTGAAACACGTCCTCGCTGCGGACTCTTTTCAAGAAAAACTTGTCGCGGCTCGCGTACCGGTCGCGCATGGTGCTCACGATGGCGGTGTCGGCTTTTCCCGCAATTTTCAGTTCGAGGGCTTCATTTTTTATCATTTTGCGCCACAAATCGTTCAACTCTTCGGGCGTTTTGGCAAACTCGGCCTTCTCCCGGTTGGTGTTGAGGGTCTCGTCGGTATTAAAATCAAGCGGCTTTTTTAGTTCATCTTGAATAAACGTGCTGCGCTCGCGGTAACGTTTACGAAACAGGTTGTACATCTCGTAGGGCGCATCCAAGTTTCCATTGGCCAAAAAGTCGTCCATTTCGTTGCGGTACTTTTCAAACCCAGCTGCGTCCGAAGCCAGCAGGTACATTTTGTTGCCGTCCACGTCTTTGAGGTAATTATCAAACACAACCGACGACAGCGAGTCGCTCAGTTTGACTTTCCGAAAGTGGTAGTTCGACAACAAATTAGAAACCAATACCTCCACTTTTTCTTGCGACAAACTGGGTTTCAGGTCGTCGTCGGCGTAGACTACCGTTGGTGCTTTTTTTTGCGTTGCCGCGCTGTCGGGGTTGAGGCTCAACATAAACAACGGAGCCAGGCAAATGAGGTATTTTTTCATCTTCAGAACTTAAAAGTGCGGCAAACGCCTGGTGTCATTTCAAAATCTCTAACAACTCGACCTCAAAAACCAGGGCCGAGTATGGCTTAATGGCCGCACCAGCGGAGCGCTCGCCGTAGGCAAGGTTATAGGGAATAAACAGCTTCCATTTAGAGCCTACGGGCATCAGTTGCAGGGCTTCGACCCACCCCTGAATGACCCCACCGACGGGAAACTCGGCGGGCTGGCCCCGATCTACCGAACTGTCGAACACCGTTCCGTCGATGAGCGTGCCGTGGTAGTGCGTCCGTACTTTATCGTTCGCCGAGGGCTTGGGGCCGTCGCCCATTTTCATGATCTGGTACTGCATTCCGCTTGGTAGGGTCACTACGTCGGTTTTCTTTTTGTTTTCGGCCAAAAATGCCTCGCCCGCCTTCCGATTGGGCTCACTGCTTTTGGCGGCCTCGGCGGTTTTGGCGGCCTGCATTTTTTGGAAGTGCGTGTTCAAAACAGCCAGTGCGGCCTGGTCGTTAAAAAGCACTTTTCCATCTTTTTTGAGCGACTCACTCATGGCTTTCGACAGCAGTGTCACGTTTATGTCGCCCATATTCTGCATTTTTAGGCTCTGGGCTATGTTTATTCCCAGGCTGTAGGAAACCGAATCCATGTTGGTTTTCAATGCGTTGGCCACGGGTGCGGCGGCTTTTGGGGTGGGTTTGGCGACCGTTTTTTTGGTTTGAGCGGTGGCATTGAGCGCGACGACCGCAAGCGATGCGGCAATAATGGTTTTTAACTTCATTGTGTTTTTTGACGATTGAAAGACTGTACTATCTGGTGGTGAGCGGAATATCTCGATGCCAAATAAACGAATTTTATCACAAAAAAAGTTTATCGGTAGCCATAATCTTCGCGAGGTATGTGCTACCGATAAACTCTTAGTAGTTCTGGTGGTATCGACTATGCGGCTCGCCTACCGTATCCAGCTAAACTGGTACTCCAACGATGGCGTTTGGAGGCGCTCGGCCACGCGGGCCAGGCGGACGGGTAGTTTAAGAATAAAATCGCGCGCTTTTTCGGCTTCGGACGTGAGCGAGGTAACGGTTTCTAAGTTCCATTTGCGGCTAATCTGCGTCAAAATGTCAATGTAATCTTGGGCAGTGTAAACGCCAATTCGCTGGGCGGCATCCGAGAAATGCTCATAAACCGATCCTTTAAGTCCCTCCACTTCGCGCAGAAAGTGGGCGGGCATGATGATTTTCTTTTTCATCATGTCAGCAAAGGCAATCATCATTTCGGAAGGATCTTCGGTAAATATTTTTTCCACAAAGCCTTGGTACATCCTGGCGTGGCGGGCTTCGTCGGCGGCTATGAGTGCGCAAATGCGCGCCAGCGTGTCGTCGCCAGCTTGTTTAGAGAGTGTTCCCACGCGGCGGTGCGATATTTGGGTGGCCACCTCCTGAAAAGACGTGTAAACAAAGGTGCGGTAGGGATCGTTGGCTGTTTGAATATCGAAGCCATCCGAAATTAAGTGCTGCACCGACTGCTCCATGGCTTTCATGTTCACGCGGCCGCTGAGGTACAAATACCGATTGAGAAGGTCGCCGTGGCGGTTCTCTTCGGCGGTCCACATCCGCGACCACTGCCGCCAGGGGTTCTCGTCGGCGTTGTCGTTCATGCCTTCCAACGAAAACAGGTGGCTTTCGTAGGTTGGCAGGGCTTCCTCGGTTATGGTGTCGCCAATCAAAACCGCCAATAAGTCGTAAGGCAACTCCTTGGCTTTGGCTTGCAGTTCGCGAACGCGCTGCACAAAGCCGTCTAAATCAGACGCATCGGGCAAAATATCGCTGGGCTGCCAATAGGTTTCTACGGGTTTGTAGAATACCTCAATTTGGTTCGTCACGAAGGAATCAAGTCCTTGCATCACTTCCTTACGTTGGAAAATATTCATCAGGTCAGTTAAAGTATAAGCTGTGTTAATTCGATAAAACTACGCAATTTAGTAAAATTAGCTGATTACCTGTTGGTATTCAGCGTTTTGCTTGCACGGACCACGTCAAAAACAGATCGCGCACGTTGGGTTTTGTTCCACTTTCTACCTCACGTAACGTTTCTTGGCGGGCGAAGGTTTGAAACGAATCAAAATCAGTACAAAAAACGAAATCCGTAGTTCAAATGCCCCACGGATTTCGTCATGTTTTCGATGCGTTATCTCAGGGCGCACGTCATTCCATCAAAATCGGAAAGTCTTTTTGCACGTAGTTGTCAGTAAACGCCTCGGCAGGATCGGGAAATGGCGATGCCTCGGCAAACTTTACGGCCTCTTCCACTTTCGCTTTGATGCTGGCATCAATGGCATCCAGGTCTTCTTGGGTGGCAAACCCATTTGCCAAAAGGCTGTCGCGAACCTGTTCGATGGGATCGCGCATTTTGTATTGTTCAACTTCTTCTTTGGTGCGGTATTTTTGGGGGTCCGACATGGAGTGCCCACGGTAGCGGTAGGTTTTAAACTCCAAAAAAGTGGGGCCTTCGCCAGCGCGGGCGCGAGCGGCGGCGCGGGTCACAGCCTCGTGCACGGCCTCTACGCTCATGCCATCGACGGGCTCGGAGGGTATGTCGTAGCCTTCGCCCAGGGTGTATAGCTCGCGCACGTTTGAGCTCCGTGCCACGGACGTACCCATGGCGTAGCCGTTGTTTTCGACCACAAAGATTACGGGTAGTTTCCAGGTCATGGCCATGTTAAGTGCCTCGTGGAAAGCCCCCTGGCGGATGGCCCCGTCGCCGAAGTAACAAATGCAGACTTTGCCCGTTTTATTGTATTGTTCGGCAAATGCAATGCCTGCGCCCAGCGGAATTTGCGCGCCCACAATGCCGTGGCCGCCAATAAAACCCACCTCTTTGTCAAAAATGTGCATCGATCCTCCCTTGCCTTTGGTTGTTCCCGTGGCTTTGCCGTAGAGCTCGGCCATGATGGCGTTTGGCGACGTGCCAAGGGCCAACGGGTGGCCGTGGTCGCGGTAGGCAGTAATGTACTTGTCGCCTTTTTCTAACGCCGACACCGTGCCAGACGAACAAGCCTCTTGACCAATATAGAGGTGTAAGAAACCCCTAATTTTTTGTTGCTGATACAATTGGTACGCCTTCTCCTCAAACTTGCGCTGCAACTGCATAGATTCGTACCAGTACAGATGGCGTTCTTTGGAGTGGATTGTTTTGGCGGCGGTGGCTTTGGTTTTTGCCATGGATATAAACAAGTAAGTCTAAACTCGGATTAGCGTTATGAAATCACTGCGCGAAACTACGCAGAAAACGCCATTTATAAAAAAACGAAGTCGTTCAATTAGAATACATCGTCCAACAAAATAAATCTGCGTATTTTTACCGCTGTCATTTGTGGGCACGAGCGGCGGTAATTGCAAAATAACTCGACCATCAATAAACGGATCAGTCCCACAATTGGTCTTTAAGCAAAGGGTTTTTCAGGTACCTTAATCTACGTCTTCACAATGAACCGCAAGGAGTTTTTACACAATTTGGGTCTGCTCACGGGCGGCTTTGCGTTTGGGCTCAACGGCGTTCCGCTGAAAGCCTACGCCCACAATCCATTCGCGATCGATATGGAGGGTACGAACGGGCAGATTTTGGTTCTCGTCCAACTTTCGGGGGGCAACGACGGCCTCAACACGTTCATTCCCTACGAAGATTCGGTGTACCACAACAAACGGCCAAATGTAAGCATCAAGAAAGAGAGCGTCATTGCGCTCAACGACAAAATGGGCCTGCACCCAGCCATGGGTGCATTCAAACAATTGTACGACGACAGTAAGCTGACGATAGTGCAAAACGTGGGCTACGAGAATTCGAGTCGTTCGCACTTTCGGTCGACGGATATTTGGCTCACAGCCTCCGACCCGCGCGAGTACCTGTACGAAGGCTGGGTGGGGCGGTATTTGAGCAAACAGTTTCCTAATTTTCCGGTCAAAGCCCCCGAGCAACCAATGGCCATTCAGATCGGTGCGGTAGAGTCGATGCTGCTGCAAACTGACGTGGCTTCTTTCGGAACGGTTTTCGACAGCCCTGATACTTTTTTTCAGTTGGTAAAAGGCACAACTGCCGACTCTGACCCGCTCCCCGATAGTTTTGCGGGCGAGGAGCTGAAATTTATGCGCCAGGTAGCCGCCCAGTCTATTGCGTATTCGGACATTATTAAAAAGAAAGCCGACATCGGTAAAAACACCCTCACCTACCCCAACACAGGGCTGGGGCGGCAGCTTTCTATTGTGGCCGATCTGATCTCGGGCGGCCTCGAAACCCCCGTTTATCTCACAACCATTGGTGGTTTTGATACCCACGCCAACCAAGTGGCTGGCAACAACGACCCCGCTGGTATGCACGCCAACCTACTGCGCACAGTCTCGGAGGCTGTAGCGGCGTTTCACAAAGATTTGCAAAAGCAGGGGCTTTCTGACAAAGTAACCATTATGACGTTTTCGGAGTTTGGGCGCCGCGTCAATCAGAACGGCACCATGGGAACCGACCACGGTACGGCCGCGCCGCTTTTTGTGGTTGGAGACACTGTGCGCGGTGGCATCATTGGCCGAAACCCCAATTTAGTAGATCTGGACACCCAGGGAGACCTCAAACCGCAGTTCGACTACCGCCAAATTTACGCCAGTGTGCTTCAAGACCACCTGGGCGTGGAGGCAGCGGGCGTAAGAAGTATATTGGCCAACAAAGACTTCACAACATTACCCATCTTCAAAACCACCACCCCGCCAACGGTTGCCGAAAGCAGCCCCGATTTTGTGCTGGAACAAAATTTCCCCAACCCGTTTTTTGCCGCCACCACCATCAGGTATACCCTAAACACCCGTACTTATGCCAAGTTGAGCGTTTTTGATATGCTCGGCCAACAGGCAAGAATAATCCGCGAAGGCACGCAGGATCAGGGCAATTACACCGTGTCGTTCGACGGCTCGGGGTTGCCAGCGGGCCAATATTTGTTGAGCCTGCAAACCGATAGCGGCCAAAAAATACACCGAATGATTCGGGTGTAGGGCGGGTAGCCACCATTTGAAAAATACTACAATTTGGTGGCCAACACCAAGTAAATCAGCAACTTTACTGACTTGTGGGCTTGGTGTTGGCCACAAATAGTGCAAAATTGTGCGCGGTTTATGGCCGTAGGATAGTTTTTGTCCTAAATAATAAATAATTCATATTTTAGTATTAGTTTTGTGCAATTATTAGTTTTGTACAAATTTTAAGCTAAATGTGTAGTTAGTTTAGCGCACACACAAATTCCTGTCCGATGGAAGATTACAATAAAATTATAGAGTCGCTTGGCGTTAAGTTCATCAAAGCGCGGCACATTCAGATCACCCAGCCAATTACGATCAATAACTTTTACGACGTCGAAAACTCACTCTTGATTTTGTATCACGGGGCGGTGTCGTATGGCGACCAAAAGGTAGAAGAGGGCGATATGCTCTTTATTCCAGGTGGCAAACACGCCACCGTGACCTACGGCGATGCGTCTAACCCAAAAATAGTGTCGAACGAGGAGTTTATGACCCGCCGCGAAACCTACTGGCACGCCCAGCGAGATGCCGCCCAGATTGGGCACTTAGAGAACTCGTTTGGCTACGTTTCTTTTGAGGCAAAGGTCTTCGATTCGGTCAATTTCTTTACATCGCTCGACATTCCTCCCTTCATTATTAAAAAAGATGAGAAATTAGGGCGCGTCATCACCGACATTTTGGTCGAAGAAATCACCGATTACGTGGGCAAGGGTCGGATCATCAAAATAAAAACCGAGGAAGTCGTCATAGATATTATCCGTTATATTTTGAAGTACCGCCTTTTTGTGGAGCAATTAGTAACCAACAGTACGTACTTCAAAGACCCCCGCCTGATCGATATTTTTGCGTACATCAAAGACAACATCGGCGGCGACCTCTCCAATAAGGTGCTGGCCAACGTTGCCAATGTGTCGGAAGACTACGTGGGGCAGTATTTCAAGATGCTCACGGGCATAAACCCACAAGACTACATCGAGTACCAGCGCATGGAAGCGGCCGTAAATTTGCTACGTACCTCCAAAAAGAGCATTCGGGCCATTGGTGTGGAGGTTGGCTACAAAGACACGGCCTATTTTTGCCGCCGTTTCAAAATGATGTTCGGGATTCCAGCGGGCAAGATGCGCCGCCGCGAGTCGCTGATGAACGTATAATTTGGTGGTGTTCAAGGCTTGTTGCTATCTACTTTTATGCGGTCGTTGCGGTTGGTAAGCTCCCAGGCAGTATAAAAAACCAGCTTCACAATGTCGGCTTGTTTGTCGAAGAGTATCTTTTCTACGTCATCGCCTGGGCGGTGGTAGTCCTCGTGCACGCCCGTGAAATAGAAAATGACGGGTATTTTGTTTTTGGCAAAATTGTAGTGATCCGACCGGTAGTAGAAACGGTTGGGGTCGGCGGGGTCGTTGAAGGTATAATCTAAATCGTATTTTACCGACTTTGCGTTGGCCTCCTCGCTAATTCGGTGGAGATCGGACGACAACTTGTCTGATCCGATCAAATACACGTACTTGGAGTTATTTTTGTGGGCATCGTCCACGCGGCCAATCATGTCAATATTCAGATCGCAGACCGTCTGAGCCAGCGGAATGAGCGGGTTTGCGGTGTAGTATTCCGAGCCAAAAAGTCCTTTTTCTTCGCCCGTTACGGTCATAAACAAAATGCTCCGGCGCGGGCCTTTGCCCTCGGCGCGGGCTTTGGCAAAGGCTTCGGCCAGCTCCAAAACCGACACCGTTCCCGATCCATCGTCGTCGGCACCGTTGTTTATCTCGCCCTTGCTGGTAATGCCGATGTGGTCTAAGTGCGCCGTAATAACGACCACCTCGTCTTTTTTGTCGCTGCCTTCCATAAAACCCGCCACGTTCATGCCCTCAATGATTTGGGTGGCGCGGGGAGCCAGCAATTGCACGTTTTCTTTGCTTACAATGCCAGCGGTTGGCTGGCCAGTTTCAGCTATTTGCTTGGCGGCGGCCACAAAGTCTGGTTCGGGCACGCCCAGCAGGTCGGATGCAATGGCCTTTGAGATCACAAAGACGGCGTTTCCGCTCGTTGTTTCGGCGTATTGGTTGAGCGACACCCGAACGAATCGGTCTGACATTACCTTTTGGCGGCGCAATGCCAAGGCAAAATCCTCCTCCGCCGACACCATCAGAACGTATTTTGCCCCTTTGTTTTTGGCCAGCGTAATCTTCCGTTGCCAGCCGTCAGACTCGCCCCACCTCGATGTTTTCGTGGAGGCCGTCACCAAATATGTGCCATCTGCCTTTTGGGGTTCTCCCTCCAAAATAATGACCATTTTATTGGCCACATCAACCTTGTCGTAGTCGCTGTACCGCTGGCTTTCGATGCCGTATCCCGCAAAAACCACGGGCAGGCTTTGGGCGGAGTCCACGTTTATAACGCCCTTTATAAAAAAGTCTTGGTCGTTGTCGAACCGTTTTTTGCTATTTTTTAAGTACGTTTCGCCGTAGCCTTTGTTGTAGAGCGGGTATTTTTGCAGAAAACTCGCCGCGCCATCTTTTTCTTTGGCAATGGGGGTAAGTCCCAGTTTTTGAAAATGCTTTGTGACGTAATCGGCGGCTTTTTGGAGACCCTCCGACCCCATGTCGCGCCCGCCCAAACTGTCGGAGGCAATGATGGTCAGGTGGCGTTTTAGGTCAGCGGCTGTAATGGTCTGAGCGAAGGTGTGGGCATCGGTTTGGCTCTTTGCAGTGAGCCCAGATGCAATCAAAAAACTAAAAAGCAGTATTTTTTTCATAAATTGTTGTTAAACTGGTGCAACAAAAGTAATAATTACTTGTTTGATAAGAAATATTTTTTATATTGTGCCTCAGAATGCGTGTAGACACTATTTCTGAGCCGTTTTTTCATAATTTTGCAATCCAAAAAAATTTACCACTTAATAATCAATTAAATATGTACTGGACACTCGAATTGGCCTCATACTTAGAAGACGCCCCCTGGCCCGCTACCAAAGACGAACTGATCGATTTCGCCATCAGAACGGGCGCTCCGTTGGAGGTTGTAGAAAACCTGCAAGAACTCGAAGACGACGGCCAGCCCTACGAAAGTATCGAAGAGATTTGGCCCGATTACCCAACCAAGGACGATTTCTTCTTTAACGAGGACGAATACTAAAAAAAACAAAAAGTGCGGTCAGGACACCCTGGCCGCACTTTTTGTTTACTAACCAATTAGAAATTCACCCTGAACGAATAAATGTCTGATGGGTATTCGGGATACAGACCCTCGATCTGCGCCTGCGACTTACCCGCCAGCGCGTCGCGGAGTTCCTTGACCGACTTCACAGGTTTTTCGTTCACTTTTGTAATCACAAAACCCGGCTCTACCCCGTAGCGGGCCAGTTTGCCTCCCTCTACTTCGGTTACTTTTACGCCGCCCGCAATGCGCGAACTGGCCAAGTTGTTTTTTTCGCGCTGGTTTAGGTCGCTAAATTGTCCGCCGAGCGCGGCCATGGCTGCCTCCGAATCGTCGGCTTTCACTATTTCGTTGCCACCTTTCAAATTGCGCAGCGTTACCTTGAAGTCCTTGATGCTGCCGTCCCGATTCACGGTCAAGTTCACGTTTTCGCCTGGGCGTTTGCGGCCAATTAGTTCCCTAAATTTGGGTTCAGAGTCAATCATCTCGCCGTCCACCTTCACAATCACGTCGCCTACTTTAATGCCCGCTTCTTTGGCCGCGCTGCCTTCGCCACCAAACGCCCGCACATACACACCCGAATTTATTTTAACGCCGTATTCGTCGGCTTTTTTGCTGTCCAATTCGTCGGGTTCAATGCCAATATAGCCCCGCTGCACGTTGCCAAACTTCAAAATGTCGCTCGACACTTTCTTAACAATACTCGCTGGCACGGCAAAGGCGTAGCCCGCAAAACTACCCGTGGGGCTGGCAATGGCCGTATTTATGCCGATCAGCTCGCCGCGTAAGTTTACCAGCGCGCCGCCACTGTTTCCAGGGTTCACCACGGCATCGGTCTGGATAAACGACTCTAACGGGGTGTCGGCGGCGCGTCCAGTGCGTTGCTGTTGTTGCTTGAACCGTTCGTTCAGAATACCAATTCCGCGCCCTTTGGCACTCACAATCCCCGCCGTAACGGTAGATTCTAAGTTGAACGGATTGCCAACCGCCACCACCCACTCGCCTACTTTTATGGCATCGGAGTTGCCGAAGGCCAGCGTTGGTAGCCCACTGGCCTGAATCTGAATCACCGCAATGTCGGTCGATGGGTCGGTTCCGATCAGTTTGGCTTTTAGTTTGCGTTTGTCGTGGAGGGTTACTTCCAGCTCTTCGGCTCCTTCTATGACGTGGTTATTGGTCACAATGTAGCCATCGTTGCTAATAATAACGCCCGAACCCGAAGACTCCTGCGGACCTTGTTGGCCTTGGCGGAAGGGATCCTCGCCGCCGAAGAAGTCTCTGAATATGTCCATTCCGCCCATGTTGCCACCGCCCGACCGCGAGGAGCGTCCAGCGGTGTTTTTGATGTGAACCACGGCGGGTGTAGATACGTCGGCGGCGTAGGTGAAGTCGCCAGGAACACCCGAAGGCAACGGCCCACCGCCCGACGGATCTGAGGTTAAGCGCATGGCTTGGTTGGCGGCGGCGTCGTTGAGGATCACATCGCGCGTTTCGCCGATGCCCAACAACTTGACCCCGCCGATGGTTGCGGCACTTGATACCAAACCGACCAGTGCCAACGATTTCCAATTATTAATCATAGTCAATTTTGTTTTACTGAAATGTGGTTTTAAGTTTTGTCTTTTACGAGCAAACAGATAACGCAAAGTTGAGCCATAAGTTTTCGCAATGTACAGTTTATTAACAAATTTTAACGGGGCAAGGTTTTACAGGATTCAAAAAACCAAAATTTCTGTAAATTTGCGCAATATCAGGCCATCAAAAGCTGATTTTTTACCAAAAAACGATGAATTACAAAGAGTATAAAAGTTTGAATTATGCCGAAGTGGCAGACGAAGTACTAGCGTTTTGGAAGAACGAAAAAATCTTCGAACAATCGGTTGAAGTACGCCAAGGCCAGCCATCTTTCACGTTCTACGAAGGGCCACCGTCGGCCAATGGTACGCCTGGTATTCACCACGTGATGGCACGGACGATAAAAGATATTTTTTGCCGCTATAAAACATTACGAGGGTTTCAGGTGAAACGAAAAGGCGGCTGGGACACCCACGGCTTGCCCATTGAACTCCAGGTTGAAAAAGAACTGGGTATTAAAAAAGACGACATTGGGGTTTCGATCAGCATAGAAGAGTACAACCAAAAATGCCGCGAGACAGTGATGCGTTTTACCGACCAGTGGAACGACGTGACCGAAAAAATGGGCTACTGGGTTGATCTGTATGACCCATACATTACCTACAAAAACGAGTACATTGAGTCGGTTTGGCACTTGCTCAAAAAGTTTTATGACAAAGGATTACTCTACAAGGGCTTCACGATCCAGCCGTTTTCGCCAGCGGCGGGCACTGGCCTGAGTTCGCACGAACTCAACCAGCCAGGCACCTACAAAGATGTGAAAGACACCAGCATTGTGGGGATGTTTAGGGTGCAAAGCCACGACCTAAAAATGATGGGGAGCACCGAATCAGCCCCGAAAACGTATATTTTGGCCTGGACTACTACGCCCTGGACGTTGCCCGCCAACTCGGCCCTCACGGTGGGCGCGGGCATTACGTACAGCTTGGTGCGTACTTTCAATCCGTACACCTACGAAGCTGTGCAGGTGGTTTTGGCCCAAGATTTGATCCCCAAGTACTTTGTATCCAAGGGCCAAGACGGCGATTTCGGCGGTTTTGCGGCATCCGACAAAAAACTCGTGCCGTGGTCGGTGGTGGGTACCTGCAAAGGTGCCGACCTGGCGGGCCTGCAATACGAGCAGATGATCCCTGCGGTGCGGGTGGACGGAAATGCTTTTCGGGTAATTTTGGGCGATTTTGTGACCACCGAGGACGGCACTGGAATTGTACACACGGCACTTACTTTTGGTGCCGACGACTACCGCGTGGGGCGGCAAAACGCCATTACCCCCGTGATGGTGCGCGACGAAAACGACAAGGAGGTGCCAATTGTGAACCGCCAGGGGCGGTTTGTGGACGAGGTAGGCGAGTGGCTGCTGGCCAAAGCCGAACAGCACGGTGTGAAAACCCATAAACCGCTCAACAAAAGTGATTTTTGGGTAAAAAACTACACCAACGAAAACGAAAAAGCCGACAACTATAAAACCACCGACGAGATCATTGCCATTGTTCTCAAATCGGAGGGGCTGGCGTTCAGAGTAGAGCGCTACGAACACACGTACCCCCACTGCTGGCGAACAGACAAACCTATTTTGTACTATCCGCTCGACAGTTGGTTTATCAGAACCACGGCCATGAAAGACCAGTTGGTGGCCCTCAATAAGACCATTAATTGGAAACCCGAAAGCACGGGAACGGGGCGTTTTGGAAACTGGCTCGAAAACTTGGTGGACTGGAACCTGAGCCGGAGCCGTTTTTGGGGAACGCCCCTGCCGATCTGGCGCAGCGAAGACCACGAGGAGGTCTGCATTGGCTCGGTTCAAGAACTCACAAACGCGGCCACCCACGCCCTCAAAGACAACGTACTTACGGAGCCTCAACGCGCCAAAAACCAGGCTTTTCTCGATGCCGTGGTTCGGAATGATTTCGATTTGCACCGCCCTTTCGTGGACGAGGTTTATTTGGTGTCGGCATCGGGCAAATTGATGATCCGCGAAACGGATCTGATCGATGTGTGGTTCGACTCGGGTGCGATGCCCTACGCCCAGTGGCATTACCCGTTCGAGAACCAAGACGTTTTTAACGGTGCATACCCCGCCGATTTTATTTCTGAGGGGGTAGATCAGACGCGCGGTTGGTTTTTTACGCTCCACGCCATTGCTGGAATGTTGTTCGACAGCGTGGCGTTTAAGAACGTGGTTTCGACGGGTTTGGTGTTGGATAAAAATGGCAATAAAATGTCCAAACGCCTCGGCAACGCGGTAGATCCGTTTGAGACCATTGCCAAATACGGCCCCGATGCCACCCGGTGGTACATGATTACCAACGCCGAACCGTGGGACAACCTGCGTTTCAACTTAGACGGAATTGCCGAGGTGCAACGCAAGTTTTTTGGTACACTTTTCAATACCTACAATTTTTACGCACTCTATGCCAACTTAGACGGCTACAAAATCGAGCAGTTCGACCGCGTGCCACACCAAAACCTGACCGAACTCGACCGCTGGATTTTGTCTAAACTCGTCACGTTGGTGGGCCAAGTTCAGGAGCAGTTCGACGACTATAATCCTACCAAGGCGGGGCGTTTGGTGCAAGACTTCGTGTGCGACGATCTTTCTAATTGGTACGTGCGCCTCAACCGCCGGCGCTTCTGGAAAGGCCAACTCACCGACGACAAACGAGCGGCCTACGAAACGTTGCAGCATTGTTTGTGCGCAGTGGCGCAGTTGATGTCGCCGATCGCACCCTTTTTTGGCGATTGGCTCTACCGCAGTCTTACCCAGCACGTTCGAGACGAATCTAAACTCAAAAATACGCCCTTTCAACACGAATCGGTGCACCTGACCAACTGGTATGCTGGTTCGTTGGAGTGGATAGATGCCGACCTGGAGCAATCAATGCAACTGGCGCAAGACGTGTGCTCGTTGGTTCATTCGCTCCGAAAAAAGAACGCAATCAAAGTGCGGCAGCCGCTTTCGAGGGTATTAATCCCCGTTTTGAACGAAAAAACGCGCCAGCAAATCCAACGCGTTGCCGCCATTATTTTGTCGGAAACCAACCTCAAGACCGTCGATTTTTTGGATGAAACCAGTGCAACGGATATTTTAAAGAAAAAAGTGAAGCCTAATTTTAAGGCACTCGGCCCAAAATACGGCAAAAACATGAAGGCCGTGGCCGATGCAATCGGGGCAATTAGCAACGACCAGTTGGCCATTGGGCGGTTAGAAAAAGAAGGGGTGTTGTCTATAATCGGAACGGCGTTCACGATTCAACTGTCTGACGTTGAAGTGCTTACCGAAGACGTTTCGGGTTGGCTGGTGGCCAGCGAGGGCGGCCTAACGGTGGCCTTAGACATTACCATCACCGACGAGCTACGCCAAGAAGGCATTGCCCGCGACGTGGTGAACCGGATTCAGAACCTGCGCAAAGACCGCAATTTTGACGTGACCGATCGCATTAAGCTCACCATAGAAAACAACAACCCGCAGCTTGCCCAGGCCATAGATGCCCAGCACGCTTATATTTGCGAAGAGGTGCAAGCAGAAACGCTACGCTTGGAAGCGAGCCTCGGCTTGGAGGCTACCGATATTGAAATGGACGATTTTACGTTGCGCCTAACCGTTGAGGTGGTGGCTCAATAAAGATACACTACTGCCGCCTGCTGGTGGTGGCTACAATGCACTTTTTGGAGGCTTCGTTGATAACAACGGAGCCCCTGCCGCGCGTTTGGCTCATACATCCGCTTTCTACAACGCGGCTTTGGGCGTAGTAGTTGCCCGTGTTTGTGGGCAAAAACCTATCTTTGGCCACCGCCAGTTGGTTGCCTCCCGTGGGCGAGTCGTACCAGTCTACCACTGCTTCTGGTTGAACGAACGCTACGAGAGCTGGAATGGCCGAATCGCGACAAATGATCTCACTCGTCACCAACGGCTCGGTCGGAATGAACGGGTCGCAGAGAGGTAAATTAATGGTAGTATCTTTAACCGAGGCATCGGCAAAGGTTACTTTTATCGTCACCTTATTGCTCGGAAAAGCGCGGATACCAACGATGCTGTCGCCAATTACTGTCCCGCTTTCGGGTAGTAGCGCAGCACCAATGGGTAGTGAAAAAGCAATTTTGTAGGTACTTTCGCCTAAGCATACTTTTGGGCAAACAACTTGCCGAACAGCGATTTTTTTTTGTAATGCAACTTGCGAGACGGAACAGGTAGGAGATAACGAAAAGCAAACGAAGCAGGTCACGGGGATAAGCCTATTCATAACTAAAAATAATCTTACGGGGTTAGTGAGCAATTGATTTGTACCAATAAGTAGACGCTGAAAGGGTTTAAAAGGTTCTAAATCAGCGTCCTTTTCGATTTGGCGTACTACAATTTTATTATTGAAGATACACCTAATTTTCCGAATGAGTCATTTTGGGAAGCATCAATTAGAAGTTTTTTAGAACATAAGTATACATTCAAAATATTGGAAATCGTGTTGTTCTTGTGGAAATCAAACAACACAAATATGAGTAAACAACTTGAAAATTGACAGCATAAGCCACCCTGCAATCCTCAGCACGGTGCAATATCTGATATTTTTCTCTAAATGCACTACGCTGATCTATATTGATGCTGTTCAAACTTTTTGCTAAACAGGTTTTCAAAGTCTTAACTTAACCAGTATTCAGTCAAATTCGTAAAACACGCCCGCGATTTTTGGCTATAACTACCCAGCCCAGCACGTAGAAAACTGCCTAACCCAAAGCCACACCGAAAACTCCGCTTGGGCGCTTCAAAATAGCCTGGAACTCACCGAGTTGTTGGATCAAATACGGGTAAAAATCGCTTTTTCTGACTAACTTTGCCTCTCAGAAATGTGTGAACTTAACCTCTCTTTATTTTGTGCGGAATTGTAGGCGTTGTTGGTCCTGATGCGGGGCAATATATTCAAAAACTGACCGATATTATTGCCCATCGCGGCCCCGACGACGCGGGTATTTTCAGCACCGATCGGCTGGCATTTGGCCACCGGCGGCTTTCGATCTTAGACCTGTCGCCGAACGGCCACCAACCCATGTTGTCGGCAGATGGCCGCTACGTGATGGTTTTCAACGGTGAAATTTACAACCACACCCAAATTAGGGCCGAGTTTCGTGATAAATACACCTTCAAATCGTCGTCAGACACCGAGACGATCCTGTACGGCTTTGCGGAGTACGGCCCGCAAATATTTGAACGCCTAAACGGTATTTTTGCCCTGGCTATTTTTGATACGCTCACGCAGACGCTCACGGTGGCACGCGACCAGTTCGGCATCAAACCACTTTATTACTACCACCAAAACGGCCAGTTTATTTTTGGCTCGGAGATCAAGTCTATTGCGGCTTTTCCGGGTATTAACAAATCGCTCGACTACACCGCACTGGTTAATTACCTGCATTTTTTGTGGTCGCCAGCCACCCAAACACCCTTTGAACACGTCCGAAAACTACTGCCTGGCCACTACGCGCAGCTGAACGTGCAAAACCCCCAAAAACTCACTTTTACCAAATATTACGAAATACCCTTCGCTGGCAAATATGCCCACAACACCGAGGCCGAGCTAATCGACGAGCTCGATGCGCGTCTGTACCGTGCCGTGGAGCGGCAGCTGCTTTCGGACCGTCCGCTGGGCTTTTTTCTGTCGGGAGGCTTAGATTCGAGTGCCATCGTGGCCATGGCCAAACGCATTTCGCCAGGTGTGCGCTGGCCCTGCTACACCATCAAAACGGGCGACGCTGACGGCGACTTTGAGGGCTTTGCCAACGACCTGCCCTTTGCCCGCAAGGTGGCCAAGCACTTAGATGTGGAGCTGATTGAGGTGCAAGCACAGGCCGATATTGTTCGCGATTTTGACTTGATGATCTGGCATTTAGACGAACCCCAGGCCGACACTGCGCCGCTCAACGTATTGAATATTTGCCAACAAGCCCGCGCAAACGACCACATTGTGCTGTTGGGTGGTACGGCTGGCGACGATGTGTTTTCTGGCTACCGCCGCCACCAAGCCATGCGATATGAACCCATTTTAGGACTCATACCGCGCCCCGTGGGTCGGATTTTACATACCATGGCGGGCTTGCTGGGTACGCAAAACGCCACTGCGCGGCGCATTCAGAAAGTGGCCTCGGGGCTGGCGTTGGGCCAGAAACAACGAATGGCGAGCTACTTTGGGTGGCTACCGCTGCAAACCAACAAAGATCTGTTCAGCGACCGCGTCCGTGCGTTGATCGGAGACTACGACCCGTCGCAGGTTTTGATTGACTGCCTGAAAGACATCCCCCAAGAAAAAAAATTACTCAACCAAATGTTATTTTGGGACTTAAAGTACTTTTTGACCGACCACAACCTAAACTATACCGACAAACTCAGCATGGCCACGGGGGTTGAGGTGAGGGTGCCATTTTTGGATTTGGAGCTCGTAGAATTTAGTACCCTCATTCCGCCGCACCTCAAACTGAAAGGGACAACGACCAAATATCTGCTCAAAAAAGTAATGGAACGCTACCTGCCCCACGACGTTATTTACCGCCCCAAAACGGGTTTTGGCGCACCCCTGCGCGAATGGTTTGGAGCGGGAAAATTAGACGATATGACGGCGGCATACCTGTCGGCTGAGGGTATTAAAAAACGGGGGATATTCAATGCCGATGCCGTGCAAGAACTCATAGAAAGCAACCGAAGCGGCAAAATCGACGCGTCCTACACCGTGTGGGGCCTGATGGCCGTAGAGTCGTGGATGCAGCAATTTATTGACAACACCACCCATGAGCCGGCAAAACAACTTTGATATTATTCGTCTTTTGGCGGCGTTGCAGGTGGCGTTTTTCCACGCCAAAGGCCACCTAAAAGTAGCCGAAAGCCCAGTTGAAGTCTTCATTGATTTTTTTAAGAACTTTCCTGGCGTACCCATATTCTTTACCGTCAGCGGCTTTCTTATTTATCAATCGTATGCCCGCAACAGCCAAAACTTGCGGCAGTACGTCGTCAATCGGGCCTTGCGCATCTACCCAGGCTTGTGGGTGTGCTTGGCCGCCACGGTTTTGCTGTTGTTTGTTTTTCGTATCATCGACCTGAGCGCCTTGATGCGCCTCCCTTTTGGGCTGTGGTTGCTGGCTCAACTCACTTTTTTTCAGTTCTTCACGCCCGACCTCCTGCGCGGTTGGGGCGTGGGCACACCCAACGGCGCACTCTGGACGGTGAGCGTAGAGTTGCAGTTTTACGCGCTTGTTCCGTTGGTCTTTTGGTTGTTAGACCGCCCATTTGGCGCAGCCCGACCCAGCAAGTGGCTCGTTGTGGCGGCACTTTTTGGATTATCGGTGCTAAGTTATGCCTTTTTAAACACCCAGCCCCCCGATTCTTTGTTGGCAAAATTAGGGGCCATTGCCGTGCTACCGTATTTGTACTGCTTTTTGGTTGGTATTGTCTTTGCGGTATGGTGGCCCGCACTAAGGCCGTTTATTGAAGGTAAGTTTTGGGGCTGGTTGGTGGGGTACGTGGCTTTTTGCTTGGTGTTTTCAAACGGATTGGGTTTGTACAAAGCCCACTACTGGCCCAACGCTTACGGCCTGGTGGCCAACGTTTTGCTGGGCGTTGTCACGCTGTCGGGGGCGTATAGTGCTACGAGCCTGAGCCAAAAACTACTTCGTGGGTTTGATGTTTCCTACGGTGTTTACATCTACCAAATGCTCATTATAAATACCTACGTGGCCATGGGGCGGGTGGGCAGCTACCAATTTTTGTTTGAGGTCATTGTGCTGTCGGCCGTTTGCGGGGCATTGTCTTGGCATTTCGTGGAGCGCAAAGCCCTCGGTGCCAAACAACTGTTCGTGGGCAAACAACGGCGTAGTTCTTGACTTACGCTTCGATGGTTTTGAACTGCGCCATCAGTGCGCCGATGGCGGGTAGTAGGGAGGGATTTTGCTCAATTCCGTTGCCGATCACAATCACATCCGCGCCCGCTTGCAGGGCAGTTTGGGCTTTTTGGGGTGTATTAATACCCCCACCCACAATAATGGGCAGGTCCACCGTCTGGCGAACGGCGGCAATCATCTCGGGCGTTATGGGCAAGTGCGCCCCGCTGCCCGCGTCCATGTAAATGAGCTGAAGCCCGAGCATCTCGCCCGCCAACGCGGTGCAGGCAGCCACGCTGGGCTTGTCGCGCGGAATGGGCGTGGTGTTGCTGATGTAGGACACCGTGGTGGCACGGCCACTTTCAACGAGCATATAACCAGTTGGCAAAATCTCTAACTTACTTTTCTTTAAAATCGGGGCCGCAATAACGTGTTGGCCAATCAAAAACTCTGGGTTGCGGCCAGAGATCAGCGACAGCAACAAAATGGCATCGGCCGATGCTTCCACGTGTAGGCTATTGCCAGGAAAAAGCACTGCGGGCAGGTCGGTGTGCTGGTGAATGGCGGCGATGATTTCGTCGGTAGCGTAGGTTGTGATGAGGCTCCCGCCCACAAAAAAAAGATCGACGTGGTTTTGAACACATGCGTGTAAAAACGCAGGAAAGTGCTCCAACTCCACTTTATCGGGGTCGAGCAGCACAGCAAAAGCCTTGCGGCCTTCGGCGCGGTATTTATGCAGGACTGGAAGTATCTTCTTGCGTTGCATGGGGCTGGTCGTGAGTCGCTAAATAATCGGATAGTTTTTGTTTGGCCAAGCCGAGCAAAAACGACACTGCGTAGCCCGCTACGGCCTTGGTGATAACCGAACTTTCTTGTTTTTCTACCATGATGGGCCGCTTTTTTTTGCCTTTTGGGGTTTCGTCGTCGGCATCTTCGTCGGGCAATATGGCTTCCAGGAGCAAATATACTGCCAAAACGCTCCCGCCAATGATGAGTGCCGTCTTGCCAGCATGCGTCGCATCGGTGCGCAAGCTCTCTAATTTTGAGTCGAGCGATTCTTTCAGCGCATCGGCAGTGCTGGCCAACGACTCTTTGCGGGCGTTTGTGTCGGCAAACGGCTCAGTGAAGTTCAATATTTTGGTCAGAATGGCAGACAAATCGTTGGCGAAGTGAGGTTTAAAACGTGCAAATTTAGCACGAATAACCGATAGTGGGCAATAAATTAGTTATAAACAATGTCGCCCTTTATCGAAAAGGTCACATTGTACGCACTTTTAACGCTTAATCATCATTTTTAATGGCTATGATAATTGAGTGAGTAGTGCGTTTTCAACCGCAAAGTTGGTGGTTTTATTAGGTTGGGTTTAGGGCAAAGACGCACCCAATTTGGTGGGCAAAAGGGCTCACACGTTGTTGGTATTGGTCACTCAAAAAACTGATTCAAAATCTGGTGCGCTTGTTCTGTTATTAACCAAAATGAACTTTTTGTTGGTAACGCCAAAAGTAATATTGTCATTTTTCGTTTCCCAGCCGACTTTTCTTTTTGGTTAATTTTCACACGCCTTCCAAATAATTTTTGGGCGATGTTCCCGTAAATTTTTTGACGGCGCGGTTGAAAGTAGCTTTTGAGTTAAAACCCGAGTCGAGCGCGATGCCCAGCAGGCTTAGGTGCTGGTTTTCAGGGTCTTTGCGCCGCCGTTTGAACTCCTCCACCCGAAACTCATTCACAAAATCGTTAAAGTTTTTGCCGTAGCCGCCGTTTATGACTCCCGACAACACCGATACGTTGGTTTTGAGGCGGTTGGCCAAATCCGACAGCGTGAGTTCGGGTTCGAGATACACTTTGTCGTCGCGCATGAGTTTGTCAATTTTGGTTTTCCAAACGGCATAATTCACCTCCGTCGGGAGAGCCGCCACGCCGTCTTTTGCGGTATCGTCGGGCAAATGTTGCGCGGGCAAATGCGTTGCTTCGAGCGCGGCTTGGTCGAAAACGAGCTTTTTGGGTTGCGGCTGCGCGTAGCCTTTTATACCCACGTAGGTAATAATGGCCACCGTGAACAAATTCCACCACCAATCTTGCTCAAAAGGCAGGTCGTCCAAGGCTTTATCGGCAATACTCCAGCCCAATTTAAATACTTCGCCCGCGATGATGAGATAAATGAAATTGCGAAGCCAAATGAAGCTAACCAGTTCAACGTCAGAAAATTGCGATTCAGTCCAACTGCGATAGGCGCGATAAATACGGAGCGATTGGTAAAAATAATAAATGTAAGAAGCCCAAATGGCCGCCGTTTCGAGCCAGCTCAACCAATGGGCCAAAGTGGAAACGCGAAACTGGTGCAGCGCGGTTTTGCCCTGCACAAAAACGGCGAAGCTGATTGAAAAGTAAAGAAAATAAGGTACGTAATGCAGCAAATGAGCGGCCTTTAAGCGAAAATCGCGGTTGATTTGGGCGTTGAGGTACAAAAAAATGGTGGGCGCAAAAGCCAGCGTAAAATAACGCGGAAAGCCGTCGAATTTTTCCCAGAGAATGTTGATGCCCGCAAAACCGAAGGTGTAATCTTGGATTTCCATGGCCAAAAAAAACAAAATCCAGCCCAGTAATTTGTCCGAAAGCCGTTCTTCGCGCCAGCCTCGGTACCAGAGTAAAACTGCAAAAAGTAGGGCCAAAAAATAGCCAAATTGCAACGGGGTGGTGTAATAAGTCATTTTCAGAGGTTGTTGTTTTAGAAAGCTATCTACTGCTGTTTCTGTTTGGTGTCTTACATTTTTCGTAATAGTTTAGCAGGCTTTCCAATCAGATTGATTTTGGGAAACTTCTTGGGGTGGTAGAAATGGACTTAGCCCTTGTTTTCTTACAGTTGAGATAAGTAGAGGTAACGAAATAATTGATATTTTTTTACAACTATTTAACTATCAAATGCTTATTCAATAACTGGGCGGCTCCGTCAGAATTTAACATTATTACTTAACCGTCCTATTGCAAAACAAAGATGCTGTTTTTTTTATTCCCAGTACAGCAATTTTTATCTCAATTTTACCACCTCCCGCAGTATGAACTGCTGTGCGAGCCCACCGTAACCCTAAGTTTGCTACATTTGCGGTACTTTAAAACAAAAAATGAGCCCAATGACTGTCTACCACATTGTTGCTGCCGCCGACTGGGATAAATTTGCGGGCGACCACACCTACCAAGCCGCTGGATACTCCGCCGAGGGGTTTATTCATCTTAGCACTGCCGACCAGGTGGCGGGGGTATTAGAACGCTACTACACTGGCGCTACCGACCTGCGACTGCTGAATATAAACACCGATTTACTAACGGCCCAACTCAAATGGGAAGCCGCCTCCAACGGGGAACTGTTCCCGCATTTGTACGGGCCGCTCAATAAAAATGCCATCGAAAAAATAGAGATTATTCCATGACCAAGCACGATCTACCCTTTTTGCCCGTTTTTTTTGACCGCTACATTGTTTATGCCAACGACAACGCCCTACAAACGCAGTTGGAAGAGTCATTGGTAACTTTGCAAACGCTTGACTTGGAGCCGTTTGAAAGATTGGGAGACTATGTATACGCTCCAAATAAGTGGACAATGCGCGATATTTTTCAGCACATCATAGACACTGAGCGGATTATGGCCTACCGCGCCCTGCGGATGGCACGCCACGATAAAAATAACCTGCCAGGGTTTGAAGAAAACGACTTTGCCCAAAACGCCCAAGCCAACAACCGCACCCTGCGCGATTTACTGGACGAATGGACGGCGGTGCGCCAAACTACGGTGCTGCTATTTAGACCCCTCAGCCCCCAGATGCTCCTGCAAGTTGGCACGGCCAGCGGCCAGCAAATCACTCCACTTGCACTGGGTTTCGTAATTTTGGGCCATCCAGTCCACCATTTTAAAGTCATTCAAGAACGATACTTGGATGCGCGCAAATAGACAAAACAAATACCCCTAATGGTAAAAATATACGGCATTCCGAACTGCGACACAGTCAAGAAAGCAACCAACTGGCTTGCGACTAATGGCATAGTTTATGAGTTTCATGATTATAAAAAAAAAGGAATCTCTGAGCAAAAAATAATGGAGTGGCTGGGGCAATACCCGTGGGAAAAACTGATTAACAGGGCGGGTACAACCTGGAAAAAAATGTCCGACCAACAAAAGGCGGCAGTTGTTGACAACGTCACGGCCACCGAACTAATAATCAACAACACATCGCTCATTAAACGCCCGCTATTAGAAACCGACCGAATCTTGGCTTTAGGGTTCGACGCCACCGAATACGCGAAAATTTTTGTGCCACGCTAAAATTGGTTTAAAATAATGGTCAACCACTTGGTAATTATTTTATTTTAGGCACGATTATTGAAGATTCCTAAGTTTTCCGAATAGTACCAAAAAATGAGAACGAAAACGTAGATAACTTACACTTGTGAAAAAATAAATGTATTGACAAACAGGTAGTTACATAGCATCGTGCAATTTAGGCACCATTTTTGTAGTAATTTTAGGAATAAACTAAAGTTACCCCAAAAATCTCGATTAATGAAACTACTCCGCCCATCTCAACTGAGATCGTTGCGCGTGCTCTGCTGTGCACGTTCGCTCATTACGCCGCTTTTTATTGTACTTCTCATTACAACGTCTCTCTCAACAAGCGTTGAGGCGCAAACCAGCACCTGTCCCTCCACTATTTCTAACCCGATACCCGCCGCAGTGAGCATAGCGAGCGGCCAGGTTATTCCGTCGCTTGGCGTAAGCACCAACGCTACGGGAACGGATGCGATCCGGTTTCGGTATTTTGTCTCCCCACAAACCGCCTCGGCTGCCTACGGAAGTGGGTTTGGAATCGGCCTGGCGACCCCTACGGGCGGCACGGCCACAGTAACGAACGTATCGTTTCCAGCCAACAATACCAATGCCGATGTTGTCTATTATGTCTATTCGGTTTTGAACACCATCCCCGCCGATGCCACCTGCCGTCCATTTGCTCAAATAGTTGTTACGGTAAGACCTGTTGCTTGCCCCACCATAACTGGTCCATTGCCAGCCACAGAAATTAGCCTTTGCTCGGGCGACAGGATTCCGTCGCTCCAAGTTTCAACGTCGGCCACGGGAACGGATGCCGTCCGGTTTCGGTATTTTTCTACCCCACAAACGGGTGCTGGTGCGTATGCCAGTGGTTTTGCCATAGGGCTGGCCACGCCTGCGGGCGGCACGGCCACAGTAACCAACGTGGCTATTCAGACCAACAACACCGCCGCCGATGTGGTGTATTATGCCTACGCAATCCTAAACTCGATTCCAGCCAACGCCAATTGTCGCCCATTGGCCGAATTTGTGATACGGGTGAAACCCAAACCCAGCGTTGTGAACTCAACCCGTAGTTTTTGCGACGACGGCGCAGATAACAGAGAAATAGTCAACCTCACATCGCTCAACAACGTAGTGAACGCCAACACCACAAACGCCGTGGTTTGGTACAGCGATTCCCTCAACACGACCATCAGCGCGCCGAGTGCCTTCGTGGCTCCAGTCGGCACAACTACTATATTTGCCAAAATAACGAGTACGAATGGCTGTTTCAATGTGGCCAGGGTTACACTGAGAGTGGCTGCTGCTCCCGTTGTGAGTGCAACCGCTAAATTAGAACAGTGCGCTGTGGGAGCCTCCGCAGTTTTCAATTTGCCCGATGCCAACCCGCAAATTGCCACGGGAACTGGCCTGACGTTCAGGTATTTTGCCACCCAAGCCAACGCCAGCGCAAACACAACACCTATTGCCAACACCTACACTGGCGGCAGCACCGTGTTGTATGTGCGGGTGAGCAACGGTGGTGGTTGCGATGCCATTGCACCGCTGGAAATAGCCGTAAACCCCAAGCCCAACGCTGGAATTGACCAAACTACCATTTGCGTCGATAACACTCCTGCCACCTCGGCCACTCTGACGGCCACGTCTACTGATGCTGGAACATGGACGAAATTGTCGGGTGGAACTGCCAGTATTGTTGCCGCCAGTAGCAAATCTACCAGCGTAACTGGCCTGAGTGTAGGCGTTTACGAATTTGTTTTCACAACTGCCAAAAACTGCACAGATACCGTAAAAGTAACTGTACAAAGCTGCGGCACGACCATCGTGTGTCCTACTATCAGCATTGCCAGCCCGACAGCTACGTTGTGTTCGGGTTCTTTCGGCCCAGGCATTTTAGCACAAACTACCGCTACACAAGCCATTAAATTTGTTTATTTTACTACCCGACAAACAGGTACGGCCATGTATACGGGCGGTACGCTCATCCAAGTTTCGCAGCCAAGCAGCAACGGAAGTGTGGGTGCTCCCAACGGATTACCAGGCTTACAATTACCGGCCAACAACGGAAGTGCCCCCGTAGATTACTATATCTATGCCATTCTCGACGCGCCCACCCTTGCGAATTGCCGCCCTTTTGCCGAAAAAATTTACACCGTCTCACCGCTGCCTACCTACACAGTTGCGGCCATACCTGTGTGCAACCCAGCTACAAGATACCGAGTAAGGCTAAGAATAAATTCGCCAGGAACTTACAAAGTAGAGGTAGGCACAAGGCTCTCAACTGTTGATGGTGGTTTTATGGTGGGAGGCACTTTTCTCACCCTTGGTGCCATTCCTGCTGGCAAAGACACCATCCTAACCCTCGATGTGGCGGGTGATAAATTCTTTGCCATCACAAAAGATGGAGGTTGTATGAACGGTGGTTCTGTGCCCGCCGCTATATTACAAGATTGTAATGTGGAGGTAGATTTGTCGTTGAAAAAGACGGTGAACAAATCGATCGTGGCCCTAAACGAAAAAGTCACTTTCACCCTCAAAGTGTTCAACGAGGGTACAGTAAAGGCCACTGGCGTGGAGGTAACCGACTCGCTGGCGAGTGCTTCTTTTGCCTACGTGGCGGGTTCGGCAAGACCATTGGGGGTTAATTTCAATGAAACCACCAAAGTATGGAGAGTGGGCGACTTGAACCCAGGCGACTCGGCAACGCTGACCTTTGAGGCCATCTTGACAGCCGATGGGGTGAGTTTCAACAAAGCTGAGATAACCAAAACCAACGAAAAAGACCGCGACAGCACGCCAGGCAACAACTCACTGGACGAAGATGACTTAGCCCAGGAGTGCGTGAGCGTACCTATGAAATTTTGCAACACCGACCAAATAGAAGTGACCATAACCGCGCCCGCCAACTACGGGAGCTACAAGTGGTACCGCGCCGAAAGTGCCACCGCCGAGCCTATTCTCATACCTACCGCCACTGCCAACGCCTACTCAGCCACAAGGCCAGGTTACTATACCTTCGTGGTGTCGGGCGGCATTTTAGGTACTTGTACGGGTAGCAACTGTTGCCCTATTATTATTACGAGCGAGGATTGTGCGTGCCCAGCACCACCTTGTATTCCTTTTGTGTTCAGAAAAACCAAAACGGCAACCAGATAGTAGTGCCGATAATCTCTTAAATGCAACGAGCCGCCCCTTTCGGGGCGGCTCGTTTGTTTTGGCCAAAATAGTACTTTTGAAGCAGTAGGTATTTTTTTGTGAGTGGGCCCACCTGGAATCGAACCAGGCACCTACTGATTATGAGTCAGTTGCTCTAACCGAATGAGCTATAGGCCCGTCAATCTTTTACGATTGAAGTGCAAATATAGGGCTTTGGGTGCAACGCCCCAAATTTTTTGAAATTTATCCGTTCACCACGATTGTGTGCGTGAGCGAGAAGCCGCTGGCTACGCTTCCAGTTATGGTGGCCAGTTCGGTCGAAAAACCATCACTGAACACATTGTCGCGCTCGTTTGTGGTGTCTTGCAAGCCTTTGGTATAAAAATTAGTGGCAGTGCCGTACACGGTATCACAAACAGCCTTCGAGAACGCCGCCGCCATTGGTTTTACCTGTCTGCGATAGACACAAAGTCGCGGCTGGTTGCGCCAGTGTATATTTGGCGTGGCCGTCCAATGGGCTCTTTGCCAGCCCTCATTTCTTTCCACTGGGCTATCCAACCTGGCAGGCGGCCAATGGCAAACATAACCGTAAACATATTGGTTGGAATACCCAAAGCGCGATAGATGATTCCCGAATAAAAATCTACGTTCGGATACAACTTGCGGCTCACAAAGTACTCGTCGTTCAGGGCGGCTTCTTCGAGCCCCTTGGCGATGGCCAAAATGGGGTCGTTTACCCCTAACTTAGCCAGTACTTCGTCGGCGGCTTTTTTGATGATTTTGGCGCGTGGATCGAAGTTTTTATACACCCGATGCCCAAAGCCAAACAGCCTGAAACCCGTAGTTTTAGCGTTTTTGGCCATTTCGATGTATTTGCTCACGTCCCCGCCGTCGGCTTTGATGTCTTCGAGCATTTCAATTACTTCTTGGTTTGCGCCGCCGTGGAGAGGCCCCCAAAGTGCGCTAATGCCCGCCGAAATAGACGAATAAATATTGGCCCGCGACGACCCCACCAACCGCACGGTGGACGTTGAGCAGTTTTGCTCATGGTCGGCGTGCAGGATCAGGAGCGTGTTGAGGGCATTGGCCACCACGGGATCTACGTGGTAGTTTGCCACGGGCAGCGCAAACATCATTTGCAAGAAGTTGGAGCTGTAGTCTAAATCGTTTTTTGGGTAGTTGATCGGATGCCCCTGGGATTTTTTGTACGACCAAGTGGCCAACGTAGGCAGTTTGGCCAACAGCCTAATAATGTGCATTTCGGTGCGGTCGGGTGCTTTTTCGTTGTACGAGTCAGGATAAAAACCCGACATAGCACTCACCAGCGACGAGATTACCCCCATTGGGTGGGCATTGACGGGGAAGCCGTCAAAAATCCGGCGCATGTCCTCGTTCACCAGCGTGTGCGTGCGAATCGAGTTTTCCCAGGCTGCGTACTGCTCGGCAGTGGGCAGCTCGCCATAAATTAGCAGGTAGGCCACCTCCAAAAACGTGGCTTTTTCGGCCAAGTCTTCAATAGAATACCCACGGTAGCGCAGAATACCGAGTTCGCCGTCCAAAAACGTAACCGCACTTTTGGTTGCGCCCGTATTTTTGTAGCCGCTGTCGATGGTAATGTACCCAGTTTGTTCTCTCAAAGCATTGATATCAATTGCTTTTTCGTTTTCTGTCCCCTCAACAACGGGCAGTTGGTACGATTTACCTTCAATGATTAGTTCGGCAGTTGCAGACATGGTGAATTATAGTTAGTGAGGTCTTTAGTTTTCTGATGTACAATTTTAGAAAAGAATGTTGGCATTTTTGCTATCGTGGCCTTAAAAAACCGTTAGAATCACAAAATATTGGCTGTTTGTTCTTTTATTTTTTCCAGTTCGTCTTTCATCTGCACCACCACGCGTTGAATATCGGCATCGTTGGCCTTAGAACCGATGGTGTTGATCTCTCGCCCAATTTCTTGGGCTATAAAATTGAGTTTCTTGCCAGTGCCCTCCGTTCTGAGCACTTCCGTAAAATAGGTCAGGTGATTTTGTAGGCGTACCTTTTCTTCAGAAATATCAAATTTTTCGGCGTAGTAAATCAGTTCTTGTTCAAAACGGTTGCGGTCCAGGTTTTCGTCGCTCACCAAGTCGCTCACGGCTTTGTTGAGGCGGTCGCGTAGGGCGGGCATTCTGTTGGCATCCAAGGCCACCACTTGCTCCATGGCATCGGCAATTCGCTGAATGTACTCCTCAAACTTGCGCGCCGTAACGAGGCCCTCTTGTATTCTGAAGGCATCACACTTCTCGATGGCTTGTTTCACGGCGGCTTGCACCTGGTTGCGCTCGTCGGCCATTCGGCTTTCATCGATCGAATTGGTGTTGTAGGCATTCGGCATTTGAAGTGCTATTTTAAACAACGCAGTTGGGTCGGGTGCTTCGGCAAACGGCATAACTAACTGGGCGGTTTGGTACAGGTCTTTGAAGTAGGCCTGCACCAGCGGGCGGTTCACGGTGGTGTTGGCTTTCACGTCGCCAACGGGCTGAACCGTGAGTGTTAGTTCTACTTTGCCACGCTCGAGTGCGGCCGTGAGCATGTTTCTGATCTCGATTTCGCGCTCGGAATAGTTGCGTGGTATGCGGCAGAATATATCCAGAAACTTAGAATTGAGCGATTTTACCTCCGCAGTCACACTGAGGATGTTGGATTCTACGGTGGCAGTGCCGTAGCCAGTCATCGATTTGAGCATTAAGATAGGTGTTGATTGTGAAACTTTGAACCTCTTGAACGCGGCCAGAACGCGTCTTGAGGTTTCAAAACTAACCATTTTCTGGAAATTAATACCTCCAATTCGTATCTGCAAGCAATAATCATGAACCGTTGGCTGGTTTTACGCTTTTCGGAACAGTTTTTGATGCCTTTTGTGGCGTAGATTGAAATTTTGGAGCGCACAAAATCGTTGTAAATATGCGTCCAATTGAAAACAAAATTATAGCAATGAAAAATCAGAACACCTTAATCGGTAGAATTTTAAAATCAGTTTTTTTTAAAAACGCCAACACCCGTGCCGCAAACTACGCAACCGACCGAAACAGCTTGTTAGGTCTGCTAAAAGACACCCTCAGCAAGAGCAATACTCTCAAAGGAGCAAGCTTCGACGGTATTAGGCAAAAAGTAGCGTTGCTTTCGCGGATGCTACGCGCCTACACCACGGGCGAATACCGCGCCGTGCCCACCAAAACGCTGGTCTCTGTTGTGGCGGCGCTGCTCTATTTTGTGTCGCCGATCGACCTCATTCCCGACCTGCTACCCATGGTGGGTCTCACCGACGATGTAGCCCTGGTTTTGTGGTTGTTCAGGTCACTTAGTACCGACATAGACGCGTTTGAGCTGTGGGAGCGGCAACAAAAAACAATCCCAATTGGGTAAATATTAACCACCAGAAACTTTATGTATTGTGCTTGGTTGTGAGCGTTTTACGAAAAAATAACGCCCGTCGATCAATAACCGTAAACTACCTGTTATATTTGCAGTAGAATTTAAACACCAAAGTTATGCTCGACTCAATCTTTTTGATCTTAGGACTTGGCGGCCAAGAACTGATTTTTATATTCGTCATCCTTTTGCTGTTGTTTGGGGCAAAAAAAATTCCCGAATTGGCGCGTGGTCTCGGAAAAGGTATCCGCGAATTTAAGGACGCCACCAATGAAGTGAAAGAAAACATCGAAAAAGGCATCGAAAAGTAACGCTGGTATAATCCGAGCGTTTACGCCCCTTTTTTGACCCATACATTTATTATCCAAAATCTGTGGCTGCCAGTAGAAAAACGGGTGGTCACTGATTTTTTGCTTTTACGATGGTCAAAAACTACCCACCTAAAACGTACACTTCACTCACCGAGATCCAGGCCGACTTACGGACTGGAAGCACCACTTGCGCCCAATTGGTGGCGCATTACCTACGCAACATCGAGGCGCAAAACGCGACGCTCAACGCCTTCGTGGCCGTTTATGCCGAGCAGGCCCGCGCCCGTGCCGTGGAGATAGACGCAAAAATAGCGAGTGGCACGGCGGGGCGGCTGGCGGGTATGGTGCTGGGTATTAAAGACGTGCTGTGCTACAAAGACCACGGTTTGCAGGCTGGTAGTAAGATTTTGGACGGTTTCACGTCTCAGTTTACGGCCACGGCCGTGCAGCGGGTTTTAGACGAGGACGCGATTATAATTGGCCGCCAAAATTGCGACGAATTTGCCATGGGTTCGTCCAACGAAAACTCTGCTTTTGGCGTAGTGCGAAACGCAATAGACCCCGCCCGCGTGCCTGGCGGGTCGTCGGGCGGGTCGGCGGTGGCGGTGCAGGCCGATATGTGCCTGGCCTCTTTGGGGTCAGACACGGGCGGGTCGGTGCGCCAACCAGCCGCTTTTTGCGGTGTGGTGGGCCTAAAACCCACTTACGCGCGGGTTTCGCGGTGGGGGTTGGTGGCCTACGGGTCGTCGTTCGATTGCATCGGACCGATCACGAAGTGCGTGGCCGACGCGGCTATTCTGCTCGAAATTATGGCTGGCTCCGACGATTTCGACAGTACCGTTTCTGACCAGCCAGTGCCCGCGTACTCTCAAAACTTGCCGTTAAACAAAAAACTAAGAATTGGCTACCTCCGCGAGGGACTCGAAAGCGAGGGCGTTGATGCGCAAATAAAACGCGCAACGAGCCAAAAATTGGATCAAATTCGCGCGGCAGGCCACCAAGTAGAGGCTTTTGATTTTCCGCTGATAAAATACTTTTTGCCAACTTACTACGTTCTCACCACCGCCGAGGCAAGTTCTAATTTGTCGCGCTTCGACGGCGTGCGCTACGGCCACCGCAGTGCCGGGGCCACCGATTTGGTGAGCTTGTACAAAAAAAGCCGGAGCGAGGGTTTTGGCGATGAGGTGCGCCGCCGCATTATGCTCGGCACCTTTGTGTTGAGCGCCAATTATTACGATGCCTACTACACCAAGGCCCAAAAAGTGCGCCGCCTGATTGCCCAAGAAACCCAAAAACTGTTCGAGCGTTTCGATTTTGTGGTTTCGCCAACCACCCCAACAACCGCATTTTTGCTGGGACAACAAACCCCAGATCCATTGCAGATGTACCTGGCCGATATTTTTACTGTGCAGGCCAACGTGGTGGGAAACCCCTGCATCTCTGTTCCAAACGGAGCCGACGAAAATGGGCTTCCAATTGGTTTTCAGATCATGGGCTCCCCTTTCGAGGAGGCCAACCTGTTGGCTTTTGCCGAGAGTTTAGAGAAGATATAAACGACGCATTAAATGAGACAGGTTCAATATTTTTTAAAAACAGCTGCCATCGTTGCATTTTGGGGGCTTTTGGCCTGCCCAAGTGGCACATTTGCCCAAGAAATACTGGTCGTAGACTCGCTTCACGTGGCAGAAAGCGATACCTTTCTGCTGCCGATCGAAGTTGTAGATAACCTGCCGACGATCTCCGAGGAGCTGGTTCGTGGGCGTTTGGCCAAGTTGCAACGCCAGATCCCGCTCGTGCCCAGCAAAATTACGCACCAATTTGTAGAATACTTTACGTACCGAAAACCGAGTTTCACGAAAACGATGCTCGAGCGCAGCCCGTATTTTTTTCCAATTTATGAAAAAATACTGCGCGAAAACGATATGCCCGACGAGCTAAAGTACTTGTCGCTGATTGAGTCTGGCCTCAACCCCCGAGCCATTTCGCACGCCAGTGCGGGCGGGCTTTGGCAGTTTATGCCAGTTACTGGGCGGGAGTTTGGCCTCCGACAAGACGACTACATCGACGAGCGGTTTTGCCCCGAAAAAGCCACCGAAGCCGCCTGCAAGTACATGAAACGGCTTTACCGCGTTTTTGGCGACTGGGAAATGGCACTGGCAGCCTACAACTCGGGACCAGGCACGGTGAAACGCGCCATTAGGCGGTCGGGCAAGAATACGTTTTGGGGGGTGTACCCGTTTTTGCCCCGCGAAACACGCTCCTACGTGCCGCAGTACGTGGGTATTTTGTACATGATGCACTACGCCAACGACCACGGTATTTTTGCCGAAAAACCTGAGTATCCAGTACTTACTGAGACCGTACCAACCCGTGGATACTTTAATTTGGGTGCGTTTGCGGATCTGAGCGGTGTTACCCTCGAAGAAATTTATCAGCTCAACCCCCAGTTGGTCAGCACTATAATTCCGGCGCATTTTGGGGCGTACAGCATTAAAATTCCGAAAGAAAAATACGATTACTTCGAGGAAAACCGACTGGCTATTCTCGATTCGGCGCACCAAATGCCCATTATGTTGCTGGCCACTGTTGCCGACAGCACCGCGACAGACTCTACCACCAGCCATTTTCCGTTTGCCCAAATTGCCGCGCTGGCCACCCAAACCACCGACGATGCAGAAAGCGTTGTAACAAACAAACCAAAACGGATCATTTACGTGGTGAGGCGGGGCGAAGCACTGGGGGCCATTGCCAACAAACACGGCGTGGAACTGTATGACCTGAAACGCTGGAACAAGTTGCGTTCGGCCAAAATAATGCGCGGGCAACGGCTGGTGATTTTGAAAGAAACGGCTGGGTTTACGAGGGAGAAGATGGCGGTTGTGAAAACACCTGCACCGCGATTGGCCAAAAAAATAAAAGCCAAAATACACCGCGTACAACCTGGCGATACGCTCTGGACGATCGCCCAACGCTACGGGGGTATTTCGGTGGAGCGCATCAAAAAACTTAACCGCATCAGAGGAAACACCGTGAGAAAAGGCCAGAAGCTGATTATTGGTTGAATGACACCCAACGCCGTTGTCAGCGTTGTTGTCAGTGTCAGCGCCATTGTCAGTGTCTCCACTGACAATCATCTCCACTGACAAGCGTCGGGATTTTGAGGAACAGCGAAAAATCACAAAATAAATAGTACATTTACTTAACTGCCAATGATTGCCTACTTAGACGGAAAGTTAGCCTACAAAGATCCCGCTTATGTGATTATAGACGCGGGCGGCGTAGGGTACGAAATCAAGATTTCGTTGCAGACCTTCGCGGCGTTGCCCAATCCAAACGAACGCTGCAAACTTTTCACTTACCTCAATATTAGGGAAGATGCCCACGTGTTGTTCGGTTTTTCGGAACTCGAAGAAAAAATACTGTTTCTCGACCTGGTGAGTGTGTCGGGGGTGGGGCCAAGCACGGCCCTGGTCATGCTGTCTTCGCTGTCGTCGAGCGAGATCAAAAACGCCATCGTGACCGAAGACGTGCGGGTGGTGCAAAGCATCAAGGGAATTGGCACTAAAACCGCGCAGCGCGTCATCGTCGATCTGAAAGACAAGATCAAAAAAGAAAATCTACTATCGCCGCAGCCAAATGTATTAATGGCATCGAGCAGCAAAGTGCGTTCGGAGGCACTTTCGGCACTGGTCACACTGGGTATTCCCAAGCCCATTGCCGAAAAAAGTATCGACACGATCCTCAAACGCGAGGGCGACAGCATCACCGTCGAGCAGCTCATCCGACTGGCGTTGCGGTAAGCAATGCGCCCGAGGTGTTTAGATGGGCGATGGCTGGTTTTGGGATTTTGGCGAGGCTTTCGGGGGTGCCTTTTACGCCCTTGGCCCGAAAACCCAGCTTGTTGGCGGCTTCTATCATGCCCAGTGCGCCTGGCCTCCACAACTGCGGGTGGGAGTGCCGTTTTAAGGGTTAGTTATGGCATGACAAAGCCCATTGATCCGCATTTTCATTTGAACGTATAAGGCCTACCTTTACTTACGGACTAACCAGCCAGTTTGTTGGTGGTAAAATGCTCGAAGTGAGGCCGTACAATTATGGTTTCAACGTGGGCTTGCTCTGGAAACCTTAGACGTGGGGTAGCAATACCGAAAACGTACTCCCCGCACCGAGCGTGCTGGTGGCGTTTATATGGCCCCGGTGCATTTTAATGACCCGTTTGCAGATCGACAAACCAATGCCGTGGCCGTTGTGGTTGGTTGCGTTGCGGGCGCGGTAAAACGGCTCAAAAATCTTCCCAATGTCTTCCTCGTGAATCCCGATGCCGTGGTCTTTGAAGTCAATTCGGCAGTGGTGAACATCGAACCCGATAACTACCTCCGCGCGGTGGTCGGGCGAGTATTTGCAGGCGTTGTCCATGAGGTTCAAAAACACCGTTCGGAGCAGCGTTTCGTTGCCCGAAACGGTCAGGGCGTTCTCGTCTTCGGGAATCTCGGTGTAGTCGATCAGCACGCGGTAGGACGGGTGTTGAGCCTCCAACTCATTGTGTGCCAAGAATATAAGTTCGTCGATGCGCAGCGGAACAAAGGTCATGGCCTTTTCTTTGGCTTCCGACTGCGCCAGTTGCAGCAACCCGTTGGTGAGGGCAATGAGTTGCTGGGTGTCTTGCAGCAGGGTTTGTAAAATTTCTTGGTGCTCGGTTTGGCTTCGGTTTTTTTGCATCGCCACCTGAATCTCAGATTTGAGAGCAGCCAGCGGCGTGCGGAGTTCGTGGGAGGCGTTCGACACAAAACTGCGCTGAATGTCGAACGACTGCTCGATGCGCTCCAGCATGAGGTTGAAGTTCATGGCCAGTTGCGCAATTTCGTCTTGGCGGTTTCCCTCGTCGAGGCGCTGTTTGAGGCTCTGCGCGGTGATGTTCGAGACCTGTTTGTTCATCTGAGACAGCGGCCTCAACGCCAGCGTGGCAAAAAAAATGCCGACCAAAATAGTGATGCCCACGCCAATAGGGAGGCTGATAATGAGAACCTTACGCAGGTTTTGAACCTTGGTTTTGCCAACAACGTCGTAGGCCGACAGCAGCACGACGAACTTCACCGAGTCGGGTTGGTAGAGTAGCCCCACCATTTCGTTTTCGCCAGCAAAGGCTTCGTAGTAGCCCTTCTGGACGGCCTTCGAGAACACCTCGCCGCTGTAAGATTCGCCTTCGGGTTTGGGTTTGGCGTACATGGTTTGTTGCTGCTCGTTGAAAATAAGCAGTTTAAAATCCTCAAAATCTTCTTTGGGCAGGTATTGGTAGTAGGTGTTCATTACGCCTACGTTTTGGTTCGATGTCTCCACCCAAGCCCGCGCCGCGTTTTCGGCCGTTTGGCGCAGCCGTCTGTACACGTCTTCGCGGCGGTTGTATTCGGAAAGCGAAAAAATGACCACCGAAAAAACCACCAAAATCAGGGCCACCCAGATCGAAAATTGCAGCGCTATTTTGTTTCTAATTTTCATTCTTCCCTAAAAATATAGCCCATTCCCGACTTGGTGTGAATTAACTTTGGCTCGAAATCGCGGTCGATCTTTTTGCGCAAAAAATTGATATATACTTCAATCACATTCGTACTGGTTTCAAAGTTTATGTCCCAAACGTGTTCGGCAATTTCTATTTTAGAAATAATGCGGCCTTTATTTCTAAATAGGTACTCCAACAAGGCAAATTCTTTGGGGGTGAGTTCGATGAGTTTGTTGTTGCGGCGCACTTCCTTGTTTTCGAGGTTTATTTCGAGATTGGCCGCCTTCAATATCCGAACGTTGGCATCGTTTTCTGCGCCCGAGGCACGTTTCAAAAATACCCTGATTCTGGCCAGTAGCTCCCTAAAATCGAACGGTTTCACGATGTAGTCGTCGGCCCCCGTCTCAAAACCCTCCATTTTATCGTCAAACTCGCCCAGGGCCGTCAGCATCAAGATGGGTACAGACGTGCGGTGTTCGCGTATTTTTCGGCATACCTCGTAGCCATTCATCGACGGCAGGTTTATGTCCAACAAAATCAGGTCGTACTCGTGGCTGAGGGCCAATTTAAGGCCAATCAGCCCGTCGTAGGCAATTTCGGTCTCGTAGCCTTTCTCCCGCAAACCTTTGCTCACGTTGTTGGAGATGCGTTTGTCGTCTTCGACTATAAGGATCTTAGCCATATTTCAGGGTCGTTCCAGCCAGTTGTTGGGTGGCTTGTTCAAGTTGGTGAGCGTGGCAGATGGTCACGTTGGCCACGCCATTTTGGAGTGCGCCGAAGGCATTGTCTAACTTCGGGATCATGCCCTTGTTGATAGCACCCGTGGCTTTGAGGGTTTTGAAATGGGCAAAGTCGAGCGTTGAGATCACCGAATCGTCGTCGTTGGGGTCGTTCAGCACGCCTTTTTTCTCGAAACAATAGACCAAATTTACGTTAAAATCGCCCACTAATGCCACCGCCACCGCCGAAGCCATTGTGTCGGCGTTGGTATTGAGCATTGTCCCCGTGGCATCGTAGGTGAGCGGCGCAATGACTGGCACGAGGCCCTGGGACAAAAAACGGCCGATTTGTGGTGCGTCCACGGCCTCAATATCGCCCACAAAACCGTAATCAACCGCGCCGACTGGTCTTTTAATGGCTTTAACGATGCCCGCGTCCGCGCCGGTGAGCCCGATGGCATGGCAAAGATGGGCTTGCAGTTGTGCTACCAAGTTTTTATTGACCAAGCCGCCGTACACCATCGTCACCACGTCGAGCATAGGGAGGTTTGTAATGCGCCGCCCGTCGATGAGTTGGGTTTCGACGTGTAGTTTTTCGGCTATTTGGGTGGCAATTTTTCCACCGCCGTGGATCAAAATCTTGGCTCCCGCCACACTGGCAAAGGCGCGTAAAAACGCCTTGCAGGCGGCGGGGTCATCGATGATATTTCCCCCAATTTTAATGACGTTGAGCGTCGGTTTGGTTGGCATCATGTCGTCAGAACAAGGGCGTTTTTGGTTCGGGTTCTTTGCTGGTTTCAAACTCCTTGATAAGCTCTTTTTCTTCTAATTGGTCGCCGAGCAGCGTCGTGAAACGTTTAATGTCAAATGTTGGCTCGCGCGAGATGAGCCCAAATGCCGTGCCAATGGGTACTTCGGGGTTCTGGATTTCGTTCAACAAAAAACCAGTTTTGAAATTGGTGTGACGGATCACGTTGCGGACAGTATAAATTTTGTCTTTCTCTGGTATTTGAACCCCGTGGACGGCGTAAAATTCTAAAACGTCGGCGGCAAAGGTGCCATTTATGCAAAGTACTTCGGTCATGTTGAGTGATTTTTTGGTAAAATACGAATCAAACGCTACGCAAAGTTAGTAATATTGAACGACAAAACCCCCAGCACCAATCCATGAACCGCCGCACCTTTTTAGAGCTTTCGGGGCTGATGCCCGTCATTACCAGCGATTTACTGAACGGATCGGCGGCGACCATCGACCTAACTGGGTTGCAAAAAGCCAACGACCGCGCGTTGGTTTTGATCGAACTAAAAGGCGGAAACGACGGTTTGAACACCATCTTACCCCTCAACCAGTACGATTTGTACCGGCAGCTCAGACCCAACTTGGGGCTGCCCAGCAAAGGCGCGAGTGCCTACATCGAACTCGACCGAAACCGCCCCGCCGCCCAGCAAGTTGGCCTGCACCCGGCATTGGAGGGTTTTAAGCGGCTCTACGAAAATGGTCAAATGAACATTGTGCAAGGGGTGGGGTATCCGAATGCGAACTTGTCGCATTTTAAATCAACGGATTTGTGGCTCACTGGCGGTGACGGCACGCCCGCGCGGTCCAACCTAAAAACGGGCTGGATGGGGCGCTTTTTGCAAAACAACTACGCCGACCAACTGCGACAAAACGCTCCCCAGGCCGACCCGCTCAGTGTGCAACTGGGCGACACCGCGCCGTCGCTGGGGTTCAGAACCGAAACGCCCGCCGACATTAACGCGCTCTTGGGCTTCGACACCCGCACCAACTATTATTCTATGCAGGCCCAGCAGTGGGGCGGCAAGCCGTTGGCGCGGTTTCCGGCCAACGACTACGGGCGGGGGCTGCGCTACGTGAGCTCGGTCGAAAGGGCAACGCTGCGCTACGCCGATCGGATTGCGGAGGTCATAAAAAAAGGTAAAAACCAACTAACCTACCCCAACTACGACCTGGCACACCAGCTCAAAACGGTGGCGAGGCTGTTGCACGGGGGATCAAAAACAAAACTTTTTTTGTGTAGTTTGAGCGGTTTCGACACCCACAACTCGCAGCTCTACCGGAGCGCACCCCACCTGGGCGAACACGCCGAACTGCTCAGAACGCTGTCGGAGTCGGTGGTGGCTTTTTTGAAAGACCTCGACGCGCTCGGCCTGGGCAACAACGTGGCGGTGGTTACGCTGTCGGAGTTTGGCCGGTGTGCCATCGAAAACACCAGTTCGGGAACCGACCACGGGACGCTCGCCCCACTTTTTGTGTTTGGCAACAAAGTGAACGCGGGCATTACGGGCCAAAACGTCGATCTGTCGCTGGCAACCGCCCAAAACGGCTTTCAGCTCCAAGACCGGCAGTTCGACTACCGCCAGGTGTTGGCAACGCTGCTCCACGGTTGGCTCAAAGCACCTCAAAAAATTGTGGAAGAGGTATTTCTGAGTAATTATCTCCAAAAACGACTACCAATCGTGTAGGCCAGCCCACTGAGGTAGTAAATAATAACTAAGTCGTAACACTGACTTAACATTGGCTTAACATTGGGGGGGTACTTTTGCACTGTCAAATTTAGACAGACAACGACACCCCCAACATGAAACACATTTTATTTTTAGTTCTTCTCCAAATTGCATTAATCTCCCACGCCTTTTCGCAAACGGGCACCATCAGAGGGTCGATCAAAGACGCTAAAACCAACGAAGACCTCATCGGAGCTACCATACTCATTGAAGGTACAACCATGGGCGCGGCCACGGACGTGAACGGTTTTTTCTCAATCTCAAAAGTGCCAGTCGGAAAGGTAAAACTGATACTTACTTATGTATCTTACAAAAAGAAGGAAATACCCAACGTAACGGTAGAAGCCGAGAAAGTAACGGAGGTGAACACCCAAATGGACGACGAAGCCACCGTTTTGCAGGAAGTGAAGGTTGTAGGCGCGCGCCAAACCAACACCGAGGTGTCGGTGATCTCCGAAATCAAGGCTTCGCAAAACATTGTGAGTGGTATCTCGTCGCAGCAAATTGCCCGCTCGCTCGACCGCGACGCGGCGCAGGTCGTTAAGCGCGTGCCAGGCATCACCATCGTCGGCGACCGCTTCATAAATATCCGTGGCCTCAACCAGCGCTACAACAACGTCATGCTTCACAACGCTTTTACGCCCTCGATGGAGACCGACGTGAAATCGTTTTCGTTCGATATTATCCCCAGTTCACAAATCGACCGCTTGCTTGTTTTCAAAAGTCCGTCGGCCGAGTTGCCAGGCGAGTTTGCGGGTGGCGTTGTCAAAATATACACCAAGGGTATTCCCGACCAAAACAGCCTTGTTTTCGATTATGGCGTTGCGTTTCGCCTGGGAACAACGTTCGGGGCTTTCGCGCAGCCCGAGCAGGGACCAAACTACTGGACGGGTTTTAATAATGGCTACCAAGGCAAGCCTACCAATTTTCCGAGGGCAAACCTAAACACTGTTTCGCCCGCTGACTTAGAACTGGCAGGCAGGGCGCTGCGCAACGACTGGACTGCCAACAACGTTACCGCCGCCCCAGATATGCGTTATTCGCTCACCAACAGCGTTAAGTTCAACCTCGGAAGGGTACGCGCTGGCAACGTGACGGCCATAAATTATAGTGACTCGAGAACGGCTTTTGAAATTAACCGCCGAGACTTCAACGACAACAACGGGCAGGAGTCGGTCATTTACGACTATGACGATGCTCAGTCGAACCGAAACATTCGGGTGGGCGCCCTCCACAACTGGTCGTTCAAATTGAATGAAAACCACAGCATCGACTTCAAAAACTTGTTCAACCAGTTGAGCAATTCGAGTTATGTGAACCGTACTGGCCGCAATTTTGAGTCGGCCTACTCGCCCGATACGTATTCTTTCGACCAAGTATATCGGGGTATTTACACGGGACAACTCACTGGAAAGCACGAGTTTAACAACGACAAAACCGTGGTTGATTGGGTGGCGGGTTACAACTACGCCTACCGCGACCAGCCCGATTACCGCCGCTACAGGTCGGACGTAGATGGCAACACCCGCGTGTTGTACGTGCCGTTGGGCGCGGCGGCGGCGTTTTTTCTGGGCCGTTTCTCGTCGCGCATGGACGAAAGCGCCCTCACGGGTGGGGTGAACCTGTCGCACAAGGCCACTTTGAAAAACGGCAAGGACGTTGAGTTTAAAGCGGGCGTGTATTATGAAGACAAGACCCGCGAGTTTGTGTCGCGCAACTTGGGCTACGTTCGCACAAGCCGCACCAACCCCGAGATATTGCAGGGTACGATTACCCAGCTTTTTCAACCCCAAAACATCAACAACACCAACGGAATCAGGATTGACGAGCAAACCAACCCGAGCGATTCGTATGACGCGAGCAACAATTTAATGGCTTTTTATGGTTCGGTGAACGTGCCGCTGGCCAAAAAAGTAAATATGATTGCGGGTTTGCGCTACGAAGCCAACACGCAGAGGCTCAACTCGGCGGAGCTAAACGGCACACCCGTTCGCGTTAATTTTCCAGTGAACAAACTGCTGCCGTCGCTAAATATAACCTATAATTTCTCAGAAAAGAGCTTGGTTCGCGCCGCCTACGGTCGCACCCTCAACCGTCCTGAATTTAGGGAATTGGCACCGTTTGCGTTCTACGATTTTGATTACAACATTGTTTACAAAGGAAATCCCGAGGTCAAAACGGCCAACATCGACAACTTCGACCTTCGCTACGAGTGGTATCCAACGCCCAACGAGGTGGTGAGTATTGCGGGTTTTTACAAGTATTTTACCGACCCCATCGAGGTTATTGTAGTGCCAGGCGCTGGTTCGGGCGGGGCCAAAACCTTCACGTTTGCCAACGCCAACAGCTCGGTTAGCTCGGGTTTAGAACTCGAAATCCGCAAGGGGCTGTCTCCCTACACGTCGTCGCCGTTTCTTAAAAACGTAAGCGTGCTGTTCAACGCTGCGTTCATTTTTAGTAGGGTAAATTTGGGTACAATCGGCCTTGGCCAGTCCGACGACCGCCCTTTGCAGGGCCAGTCGCCGTACATCATCAACCTTGGCCTGAACTACAACAACCCAAAGACCAACTTGCAGGTCAATGTGCTGTATAACGTCATCGGCAAGCGGATTTTTGCGGCTGGTTTCGACGGCTACCCCGACATTTACGAAATGCCCCGCAACGTGCTCGACATAACTTTCTCGAAAGAGCTTGGTACGCGCTGGATACTGAAAGGTGGTGTGACCGATATTCTTAACCAGACCAACGTGCTGCTCCAAGACGGCAACCGTGATGGTAAGTTTGACCGCACCAACGACCAATTAATTCAGCGGTTCCGCCCCGGGCAGACCATCCAATTGGGTTTCTCGTACCGCATTAGATAACAACAAACCAATTTTTTGTCGCAAATCCGTAAATAACCAATCAACCAATTAATCAACTATGCAAATGTTCAAATCAATGAAAGCCTTACGCACAATCTCTGCGCTGCTTTCTTTGGCGTTGGTTTTCAACGCTTGTAAAAAAGATGACCCGCTCCCGTTGGCTCCCACGCTCACTGCTGGTGCTGCCACCAACGGTAAAGTTGGCGATGTAGTCAAAATAACGGCTACCATCAACGCCCCAGGTGGTTTGAAGACGCTGACCGTTCTTAAAAATGGCCAAGTATTTGAAAGTAAAGCATTTGCTGGCGAGGCATCCGTTGCCTATACAAAAGACTACACCGTGGAGGCGTTGCCAGTAAACTCGGTAGTTACTTTTACGTTTCAAGCCACCGACAATAGCAACCAAACTTCTACCTTGGCCACGCAGGTAATTACGGTTTCGGCCATTCCGGCCAAGCAAATTGTGGAGGTACGGGGTGTGCTCGAAGGCAACATTAGCTGGACAAAAGATAAAATTTATAAACTGATTGGTTTCGTTCGCTTGGGCGAAGACCTCCGCGCCCAAAACACCGCACCTACCAAAACGGGCGTTTTGACCATCCAAGCGGGTACGGTCATTATCGGCGACCGTGCTTCTAAGGCCACATTGATTATTCACCGTGGCAGCCAGATTATTGCCAACGGTACTGCCGCCGAGCCAATCGTGTTCACTTCGGAGCGCGCCGTTGGCGAGCGCGAAGCTGGCGACTGGGGTGGTTTGGTAATATGCGGACGCGCTTTGACCAACTTGGCGGTTATTGCCCAGGGTGTCGGCGAGTTGGAAGGTAGTTACGGTGCATTCCACGGTGGCTCGAACACAGCCGACAACTCAGGTTCGTTGAAATACGTGCGCGTTGAGTACGCGGGTATTCCGATTAACCCAAACCAAGAGGTAAACTCGTTTACGTTCGGCTCGGTGGGCAATGGCACCACAATGGAATACTTGCAGGCTTCGTTCGGTGGCGATGACTCGTTTGAGTGGTTTGGCGGCTCGGCAAACGCCAAATACTTGGTGGCTTACCGTGGCCTTGACGATGATTTTGATATTGACAACGGGTTCACTGGTAACTTGCAATTTGGAATTGGTATTCGCGGAGCAACCATTGCCGACCAGTCGGGCTCGAACGGTTTTGAAATAGACAACGATGGAGCAGGAACGGCAAATACGCCCATAACCGCGCCTACGATGTCGAACTTCTCGCTGATTGGAGCCAAAGAAAATAACTCAACGGCCATCAATCCATTGTTTCAGAACGGTATGCACATTCGCCGTGGTCCGCAGCCAAAGATCTTTAACACTTTTGTGACGGGCTATCCTAACGGTATTTTCTTAGACCCAACGGGTAGTGTATCGGTATTAGAAAATGCTACAAAAGGTACGTTGGTCATGAACAATGTGGTTGTATCTGGTGTAGCAGGTTGGGGAACAAACAACTTTGGGGCGGGTGCTGGCCTTCCAAATGGTTTTTCTATTCGTGATGTAAACACGGCCACGACTCCAGCTGCGTTGCCAAATATCGGTACTCAAACGCCATCGGCTTGGTTTGCCGCTCAACCAGGTAATAAAGTAATTACCGATTGGACCACAACGGGTGTTAGTGCTACATTGTTCTCATCGGGTCGGCCAATGTTCACCGTTGGAGCGGGTGCAAACACCCTCACAACTGGCGGAGTAGCCCCAACGGGTGCGTTTTTTACGGCCACCGACTTCGTTGGTGCCTTCAAAACCACCGATTGGACTGCGGGTTGGGCCAACTTTGCTCCACAAACTACCGACTACTCTAAGTAAATAATGCAACTTTGTTGGGGTTCGCTGCCCCAACAAGGTTCTTTTATTATGGCAAAAATTGGTCTTTGTTTCTTGGCAATTGCATCTGCATTACTCGTTTCTTGTCAAAGTTCAGACAGTACGGCGCGGCATTTGAGTCCTGCCCAGCGCGACACACTCCTGCTGAATATTGTGACTTATACGAGCCAATACGCGCATGGAGCCGACAATGCTACGCGCTTTGAGCCGCGTTTTAGGGCTGAGTACGCGAGCCGTTTGAAGCAGTACCAGTTAGAAAAATACGAGGTAACGCCCGACTCAACGCATTATTTTTTTATCGTTCGACCAGTGGGAGGAGGGTATTATAAGCGCGGAGTGGGCGGCAAGTTTACGCTGAAAAACGGTAGTTTGATGCCCCAAAATTACGAAGAGCTGTGGTGTTCGCCGCATTTTAAATCAGACTCGGTCATAAAAGCACGCGGAAACTACGTGTTTAGCGAGATGGTCAAAAAGGGCAACGTCGATCATCTTTTGCAAATGAAACATTATATAGAGTGGCCCGACTCGATGCTCGTGTACGATAAAAAACGGCACGAATGGGTTGCGACTGAGAAAATGAGGTTTTAGTTCTAAAATTTCATATTGGTGTCAGATTATTGAAATAGCCGAGGCATTGCTTCGGCTATTTTTATTTGTCCAATGTAAACGCGTCTGCGTCTAAATAGGCAGGAAACACCTGCCTGAAATGGCTCAGTTGGTCTCGGTGGAGTTCTTGTACGTGCACGCTGGCGGTGGCTTGCGCGTCTGAGATCACCTCTCCTTTGTAGTCGATAATGGTAGAGTTACCAGCGTGGGCCACGCCGTTTCCGTCGGTACCGATGCGGTTTACGCCCACAGCAAAACACTGGTTTTCGATGGCGCGGGCGGCCAGCAGGGTTTTCCAGATGCCGCTGCGGGTGGCGGGCCAGTTGGCCACGTACAGCAGCAGGTCGTATTCTAAATTGCGGTTGCGGCTCCAAACCGGAAACCGCAAGTCGTAGCAAATCAGCGGCATGATGTTAAAGCCCTTTATCTGTTGCACAATTTTGCGGTTGCCTGGGCTATAAACAGCGTCCTCGCCGCTCATTCTGAACAAGTGACGCTTGTCGTAGTAGTCGAAAGTGCCGTCGGGTTGCATCCAAACGAGCCGATTAAAAAACTGTCCACGCTCCTTGACGGCGTAGCTTCCCGCCACCACCGCGCCAGTTTGAGCGGCTATCATTTTCATCCACTTAAAGGTTGTCGAGTTCATTGGCTCGGCCACCAGCGCGGGGTTCATCGAAAACCCCGATGTGAACAATTCGGGCAACACGATTAAGTCTACCGATTGGTCGATGGCAGCAATTTGTTCTTCGATGGTGGCCAAGTTGGCCGTTGGGTTTTCCCAAATTAGGTCGGTTTGAACGAGTGCGAGTTTCATAACTGATTGGTTTTAACCCATTTGAAATTCGGGCATCCGCATAACGGCGCGCAGGAGTTTCTGAATTCTAAGGTCGGCCATGGGTGTGCTTGTAGACCAGTTGCTGGCAATGGTGCCGTCGAGCAGGGTATCTACCAAAAACGCTTTCTTGGGGCGACCCACTGGAAACTGCACGAAGGTAGTCACGATGTCGTCCACCAATTTTGCGGCATCCTCGGCACTGCTATACGAACGGGCGTAGTTGAGGGCGTTTATTTTGAGCATCAGCGCCTGCCCGTTTGGCCGCTTGCCGTTCACAATAGCGTCTGTGAAGCCAGCGCGTTGGGCAAAAGTCGTTGTGCTGATCCAGTTGCGCTGGCCAACCCAACCGCGCACGTCTGGCGGATTGAGAATCTGCTGCTGCAAGGCACGGGTGGCATCGAACAAATACGCCCAGTCGGCATCGACCAGTTTGGTTTGCTCAAACGCCTTTATGGTGCCGAGGGTCAGTTCCATGGGGCTTTTTATTTTTGCACCCTTGTACTGATCGCTGTAAAACTCGTCGGAGGTGAGCATGAACCTTAGCACGGGTTTAATCTCGTATTTGTTGTCCCGAAAAACCTTGGCCATTTGTTTGATAAAGATTTCGTTTGGTTTGTAATAAACGAACTCCACGAACAGTTTTCGGCAGATGTACTCGGCGGTGGCCTCTTTCGAAAAAATAATGTCGGTAATATCTGTGTGCTTGAAATTGCCCGTTTGGTTCATAAACGTTTTGTTCTGGTTGGCCCAGCGCGTGGCATCAAATACGGAGGTAAGGCCCCGAACCACCCAACCCGTGTGGGCAATGGCCGACTGTTTCACGTCGGTTTCGGTATAGTTGCCAATTCCAATCGTAAAGAGTTCCATGAGCTCGCGGGCGTAGTTTTCGTTGGGGGTAGTCCTAAAACTATTGTTGCCGTCGAGGTAAATAAGCATGGCGGGGTTGGTCGTCACGGCGTTGGTAAAGTCCTTAAAATTGCCCCAAACAAACTTCCTAAAAAGGTCATTTTGTACGTACATGTGCTGCGGATAGACCACCTTATTGCGGTCTGAAACGAAGTGGTTGTGCCAAAAGAGCACCATTTTTTCGCGCATACTGGTTCTTTGCGCCAGCATCAGGTCGTACCACCAGTAGGTCAGGGCGGTGTGGCGGGCGCTATCTACGGCGTTGTTGTTGGCAATGGGTGTTTCAGAAACCCACGGGCCAGGGGCGGCGGGCAGGGGCGCGTCGGCCAGCAGTTGGCGGTCGACGAAGTCTTCGGCAGACCTGAACGACAGTGCCGTTTCGAGGTCTTTGCGGGTATACCCAAACAAGCTCCGCGACAGCAGGTGTTTGGCGTTTGCGAGGTTCCAGGCTACTGGCATAAGATCATAGTTTTTTTGAAGTGTTGGGGAGGCACGTACCGCATATATTGGCCTACAAAAGCCGACTTATACTTGTTCTACGGTTATCCAAGTTTTATCAAAGCCTAACGCTTGCAAAATAAGTTCTTTGTCTAACTTTTCGGGTTGATAGCAAAGATATAATTAAAGCATTTATAATCAAATAGTTACGGTTTAATTAACAAGACTGACCTTATTACCGCCAAAAGAGTTGAAGGGACGTTTGCTTTACTGCGATTGGTCGGGCTGACCACGGTATTTTGAGGCAGCAAAAATGGCGGGTGCGTCGGCGTTCTGCATCAATTGGCGGAGGGATACGTCGGTGTTTTCGGCCCTGAACTTATTAACCACCCGCCAGCCTACCCAGCGGCCAATTCCCCCGGGGCAACGGGCGTTTATTTCGGGCGTGGCGGGGCGCTGATCCAAAAACTTAGATTTTTCGGTTGGGTCAGTTTGGTAGAGGAGTCTTCGGTCCAAAAAATACGCCCAAATGTCAGCCTGCGACGCGTAAACATCGTCTAACTGCGTCTGCGAATAACCTAAAATAAGGCTATCGGCCACGCTCGGCAGCACGTTTTTCGTAAACTCAAAAGCCTTTCCGTAGGCAACCATATCAGCCAGAAATGTCTTGTCGGTAGGGTTATTTTTGTTGTATTTATCCGACAGCACGAAGATAATTGAAGCGGCCAAATATGCCTTTTCGTAGCGTTTTAGCTGGTAATTGTACAAATTATTGGGGCGGTATCGCGCGTTTGGCCCCCCAAAATAATCGAGCCCAATGATGACCAACGAATCTGATACGTACAGGTCTTTTCCCAAAAAACCAGTGACCATCGTTACTACTTTTGGTGCTACGAAATCAGGAAAATTGACTTTAATATTGGCAAAACCGTCTGCCAGCTGCTGTTCTAAAGCACCGTCAGAATAAATGCTATCTATTTGATTTTTAAACTGTTGCAAAGCCGCACTACTGGTGTTGCTGAACAGAGCCTGCGCCAACAGCGAGTCTGAGGCGCCAACGGGTAGACCAAAATATTTTTGCTCAATGGCGGGATTTTTACCCAAAAAAGCGGCTACTTCTTGCGGGGTTTTACACCCAAAAAGCAAGTTCTCCAGATGGTTTATCTGCAACCTTGGCGGAGCATCGACGGCATTCTGACACGCCAAAAGAAACAGCGTCAGTAAAACACTGTAAGCAAGCACCACTCTCCGACTACGAATCATTGAAGTTATTTTTAGGATGTATTTTGCGCAACCGCAGCAGCCAACAGTGCCAGCCAATGGTTCTAAAACGCTCATTGACCCGCTTTTATTGGTTCTTACACGTCGGCTTTTAGCACCAGCGACACCGAATTGATGCAGTAGCGTTTTCCCGATGGCGGCGGACCGTCGGGAAAGACGTGGCCAAGGTGGGCATCGCAAACGTTGCAGAGCACCTCAACGCGGGTCATACCGTAGCTATAATCTTTGTGTTCGCGCACAAATTCGGCATTCAGCGGGTCGGTAAAACTGGGCCAACCCGTGCCAGAGTCGAACTTGGTCGTAGACTCAAAAAGTTCGGTGCCACAGCATACGCAGTTGTAGATGCCGGGAGCTTTACTTTCGCAGTATTGGCCAGTAAATGGCCGCTCGGTGCCTTTCTTTCGGGTCACCTCATACTGGTCGGCGGTTAGCTGGGTGCGCCACTCTTGGTCGGTTTTAACTATTTTAGTTATCACTTTGGGTGCTATTTTAGTCCTATAATCAATGTCAATCGTTCTTCAAATCAAATGGGTACACCGCTAACACAACAAGCCTTTGAGGATTTCTCAAAGGCTTGTTGTGTTGTTTTTTAAAATTAAGCTGGCTTATGCGGCCGCTTGGAGGCGGTTTACAAACTTGGCCAGTTTAGACTTCTGGTTAGATGCCTTATTTTTATGAATGACGTTATTCTTGGCCAATTTGTCCAACATTCCTGCCACGGTCTTGAAGAGCTCGGCGGCTACTGCACCGTCGGTGGTGTCGCGCAGCTTGCGAACAAATGTACGGGTGGTTTTGTGTTGGTAGCGGTTTCTCAAACGCTTGGTTTCGTTGGCACGAATACGCTTTAATGCTGACTTATGGTTTGCCATCTCTATATTTGTTACTAATTTCTATGAATGCTTTCTAAAAAAGAATTGCAAAATTAGGATTCTTTCTGGTTCTATGCAACTTTAATCCAAAAGTTTTTTCGGAGTAACGCTCAACGTAGGGTTTTGTAGACTCAGGCAATTTCAATGCGTGTAATAACGCTTCGTTTCTTTCAAAAGAATAAAAAACGCGCCGATGTATCGTGCAACCAGCTGAAAAAATCTACACCACCTAATTTCTGACCGATTTGACAAATCTTAAAGAAAATATTTGTTAGATCTGTCAGATTAAATCTCCCCGGAGCTGGCGGTATCTTTTGCGGGCTTCGGTGCCAAAAATACTCCCAGGATATTTTTCCAGTAGCAATTGATACAAGTCCATGGCTTTTTCCTTTTCTTTTTTGCGTTCCTGCATAATTTTGGCAATGGCAAAAAGGGCATCGTCGGCCAAAATATCGTACTGGTAGTTATCAACAATCTTTTGGTAGTTTTCCACAGCCTTATCCACATCGTCTAATTTTAGGAGCGTATTTGCCTTCATAAAATATAGTTCATCGGCAATTGGGTGGTCTTTATATTTCGAGATAAGTTGCTCAATTTCAGATAGTCCCTCCTCTATTCTGTTTTGGTACATCAGCAACTCGACCGCCGAATAGGCCCGCATGGCAGCCTCTGAGCTGTCCAGCCCCGTATTGTCCATAATTAGCAGGCTCAAGTCGTTGGCATCGTTGGCTATTTCGCGGGTGGTTGCCTGCTTCAAAATATCGAGTATTTCTTTCGATAGCGCAAAATCTCCTTTATAATAATGTAGTTTGGCGTTTCTGAGCTTTGCTTCGTACCCAAGCACGTCGTCTTTCTGAGATTTTTCAACCTGCGAATACAACAGCGATGCCTCCCAAGGTTCGTTTTTTAGCAGGTACACATTTCCCAAATCTAACTTGCAGCGGTCTATAAAATTAGGGTCGTTGCGGGCTCCTCTTATCGCATCGGTCAAAACTATAATGGCCGTATCCTTATCGTTATTATAAAAAGCGCACAGGTTAGCTATGCTTCGCACCGCCTCCATGGTTCGGGCGTTTGTTCCAAGTTCGGCCAAATACTTCTTATATTCGTCGATCAGTCTTCTAACGGCGGGCTGGTTTATAGGATACGCCTCTTTTACTTGTTCTTCGCGCGAGAAAATAGCGTATCTCCTGGCGGTTTCGTAGAGTTGCGTTCGGGGGTATTCCCTCACAATGTAGTCAAACATACCGACAGCGTTTTTAAAATCGCGGTTTTCGAGCGTCAGTTTACCCAACTGAAACACCCTTTCGCCGCCGAAGCGCAGCCTTCGATCCAATGCTTTTTCTTGCACAAACGCTCTCCCAAAGTCTTTTTTCTGCACGTACAACCAAATGAGCATTTCGGGATAAAAATTTTCGTTTGGGTTCAGCTGTATTTTTTTGTACAATATTTTTTCAAACTTAGCTTGCTCTTTTTCATCCCTCAAAAAGTCGCCAAGGTAGTTTTGCACCACCTCCTTATTTTGAATGGCCACCCCCAACGACAACATTTCCTCGATCATCAAATCTGACCTGTCGGTAATTTGGTACAGTTGCGCCAGTTCAAACTTAAACAACGCATCGTTTTTGGCTACCTCTCTGCCTTTCAGCAGCGCGTTCACGGCGTTGTTGTTGTCTTGTACCTCTCTAAACTCGTCGCTGAGTTCTTTATAAAAATCGGGCGATGCGCCCCAATCAGTTTTTATTGCAGATTCGTACCTTTCACTGGCCAGTTCTGATTTACCGGCAGCCTCTAAAATCCGGCCGTAGTATAGTTCATAAAAAGCGGCCCAATTTTCTTTTGAC